>CAZVYT010000061.1:0-18942 GCA_964631495.1 uncultured Melioribacter sp.
CTTTTTGGTTCTTACAAAGATGGGAAGGAAGCTGGATGTTTTGGACAATTGGTTTAATGATTGTTCATTTCCTTGTTCCATACTTTGGGTTACTTAGCCAACCTTCAAAAATGGATGCAAAAAAACTTAAGTTTTTCTCTTTGTGGATTTTAGCAGCTCACTATTATGATTTATATTTTCTTGTGATGCCTAATCACAGTAAAAGCGGTGTTGCACTTAACTGGTATGAACTTGGATTTCCTTTATTATTAATAGGATTGATGATTTTATTATTTATTAATAAATCTAAAAAAGAAAACCTTGTTGCAATCGGCGATCCAAAACTAAAACGCGGTATTGATTTCAGACTATAAAAGAAAAAAGTTTATGAATACTAAAAAGAAACTAGAAGACGAAATTGATTTTAAAGACTTACTAAAGAATCCATTAAGATTATTTGGATGGGTTTTCCCATTAATAGTTATTGTTTTAATAGGGTTAGGAGTGTATTACGTTAAAAATCTCTCTTTAATTTCCTTTAACGAACAACCAGTAAGCGCTCCGGATACATCTAATATTAAAAAAGATATACCGGCTAAACTTGGTGGTATTTCTCCAGCATTAGATTTAGCTATGGTTAAGAATCCAACAAAAGAATTTATTGATAAAGGTAAAGGATTATACGACAGTAATTGCAAATCATGCCATGGCGATAGCGGATTGGGTGATGGATCTGCTGGAGCAATGCTAAATCCAAAACCAAGAAATTTTCAAGCAGTTGATGGATGGACAAACGGAAGAACAATTGATATGTTGTATAAGACTTTACAAGAGGGAATTATTAAAAACGGTATGGCTGCATACGAATATTTATCTCCTGAAGATAGAATGGCTATTATTTTATATACAAGAACATTTACAAACTTCCCTCAAATAAAAGATGAAGAGCTTACAGCTTTAGATCAAACATATCAATTAACTAAAGGAACTGTTGTCCCATCAACCATTCCTGTTACATTAGCCGAAAGAAAACTTGCTGAAGAGAATCAAATATTTGCGAAAAAGATAAATGAAGCAAAACAATTTTTAACAGCATCTAATGAAAATGTTGGTGCAGAGTTAATTAAGAAATCTGCTATAAATGTTAATAAAATTTTTAGTTCTTTCATTAATATGCAGAATGCATCTGCGGATGGCTTCGCATTGCTTGTTGTAGCAAACCCAATTAATTATGGCTTTAAACCTGTTATAAGCAGATATTCTAAAGAAGAGCTTTACCAGATTTACAATTATTTGAAAACAGTAACAATGTAAATAAATAATGAAATCAAACAAATTATTAGTTTTGTTTTTTGTCTTACTTGCTTCTCAATTTTATGCTCAGAATAAAATAGAAGCCGGAGTTGATGAAAAAGTTGGTTCTTACTTTCCTATGGAGCTTGAATTTACTACAAGTGTAGGTAAAGTAGTGCAGCTAAAAGAACTAATTACTAAACCTACACTTTTAGCATTAGTTTATTTTGAATGCCCAGGTATTTGTGCTCCTTTACAAAATGAACTGGCGTGGACAATTGATAGACTTCAGCTTGAACCGGGCGCAGATTTTCAAGTAATAAGTTTAAGCTTCGATCATCATGAGACACCTGCAATTGCATCTAAATGGAAGGCAAGCTATTTAAAAACAATTAAAAGAAAATTTGCTGCTGAAAATTGGCAATTTCTTACCGGAGATTCTCTTACTATTAAAAAATTTACAGAAGCAGTTGGTTTTTATTTTGTCCCATCAGAAAAAGAATTTGTACATGGCGGAACTGTTATAACAATAGCTCCGGATGGAAAAATTTCTCGTTATCTTTTTGGTAAAGATTACAATCCTTTTGATGTGAAAATGGCTTTGCTTGAAGCTAAGGCTGGCAAATCGAATCCAACTATTGCTAAAGTACTTGAGTTTTGTTTTAGTTATGACCCCAAAGGAAGAGAGTACAAACTAAATATTACAAGAATTATAGGAAGTGTTATGCTTCTGGGTGTTGGCAGTTTTCTTGGTGTTTTGATTTTCAGAAAAAAGAAATACAATAAGAATGAAGGAGTTAAAATAGATGGCTAACGGAAGCAACACTGTAGCCGAAAATTTTTACAATCAAAGTACTAATAAGCATACAGGAATTCTTTCATGGCTGCTTACAGTAGATCATAAGCGCATTGGATTAATGTATCTATATGCGATTTTATCTTTTTTTGTAGTCGGTATTATTATTGGTTTATTGATGCGTTTAGAGTTAATTGCTCCTGGCAGACAAATAATGGACGCACAAACGTATAACGCTTTATTTACGCTTCACGGCGTAATAATGATTTTCTTATTTATTGTACCTGGCTTGCCAGCAATATTTGGAAATTTCTTTTTACCAATCCAAATTGGAGCTAGGGATGTGGCATTCCCAAGATTGAATTTACTTTCTTTCTATGTGTATTTAGCTGGGGCTTTTCTCGCTGTGCTAAGTTTATTTTTACCTGGCGGACCAATTGATACAGGCTGGACATTTTATATTCCTTACAGTGTTCGCAGCACAACCAATGTTTCTTTAGCTATTTTCGCAGCATTTATATTAGGTTTTTCTTCTATTCTTACCGGAATAAACTTCGTTACAACTGTTCATCGTTTACGCGCTCCAGGAATGACATTCTTTAAAATGCCATTGTTTGTTTGGGCAACCTATGCTACCGCATGGATTCAGATTATAGCAACACCAGTTGTTGGTATAACAATTCTTTTAGTAATGATTGAAAGAGCTTTTGGAGTTGGAATTTTTGATCCGGCATTAGGCGGTGATCCAATTCTATTTCAACATATGTTTTGGATTTATTCTCATCCTGCAGTTTATATAATGATTCTTCCTGCGATGGGAGTTGTATCAGAAATTATTCCAACATTTGTAAGAAGAACAATTTTCGGTTATAAAGCGATTGCAATTTCAAGTTTGGCTATTGCTTTTGTTGGTTATTTAGTTTGGGCTCATCATATGTTTACAAGCGGCATGAGCGATACGGCAAGATGGATATTCTCATTGCTAACTTTCATAGTTGCGTTACCCAGTGGTGTAAAGATTTTTAATTGGGTTGCTACCATGTACAAAGGTTCGATTGATCCTAAATCACCTTTTCTTTGGGTGATGAATTTTATTTTCTTGTTTTCAATTGGTGGTTTAACAGGTTTAGTTTTAGGCTCGCTGGCTACTGATATACATTTACACGACACTTATTTTGTTGTTGCACATTTTCACTATGTAATGTTTGGTGGTACTGGAACCATCTTTTTTGCCGGACTTCATTATTGGTTCCCAAAAATGTTTGGTAAAATGTATAATGAAAAATTAGCAAGTATTGCTGTAGCTTTTTTCTTTATAGGTTTTAATATGCTTTACTTTCCAAAATTTATTCTAGGTTATATGGGAATGCCAAGAAGATACTATGATTATCTTCCTCAGTTTGAACATTTACAATTTATTTCTACAATCGGTTCTTGGATTTTAGCCGGAACTATCTTTTTCATAATTGGATATTTGATTCATGCGCTATTAAAAGGAAAGAAAGCCACATCAAATCCTTGGGGTGGTGTTACTTTAGAATGGCATATTCCTTCTCCTCCGCCGCTCGAAAATTTCAAAGAAATTCCTACAGTTACGCATGAACCTTATGATTTCAGTCAACTTAAGGAGATGAAGAATGAATAGTCATAGCGAAGGAACTGCGGTTCATGTTCATCGAGATGATGTAGGCGCTAAAATGGGTATGTGGCTTTTCCTATTCACTGAAATACTTCTTTTTGGTGGTATGTTCTTAGTTTATGCATTTTACAGAATACAAAACCCCGATCATTTTCGTGTTGCAGCAATGGAGTTATCTACAAACATAGGTACTCTTAATACAATTATTCTGCTTACTAGTTCTTTAACCGTTGCTTTATCAATTGCTGCCATTCAAAAAGGGAATAGGTTCCTTTCAGTTTTGATGCTTAATCTTACATTAGTTTTTGCCGTTATGTTTATGGTTAATAAATATTTCGAATGGAGTGCAAAAATTTCACATGGCATTTACCCAGGGTCTAAAGAAATGTTAGATCTTCCGAATGGACAAATTCTATTCTTTGGGTTGTATTATGTGATGACTGGTCTTCATGCTTTGCACGTAATAATCGGCGTGGTTGTTTTGAGCATTATTTTGTTACAAGTAATGAAAAGGAAAATTACGCAAGACAGCTATGTTAAGTTGGAAAATGCCGGATTGTATTGGCACTTGGTTGATTTGATCTGGATATTTTTATTCCCGCTTTTCTATTTAATTCAGTAAAGGATAATACATGGAAAATCATAAAAAACATCCCGGTTATTCAACATACATTTTTGTTTGGCTTTCTTTACTTGCTTTTACATCTATAACAGTAACAGTTGCCGGAATAAATCTTGGCGGTTATACTATGCTGGTTGCATTAGGAATTGCAGCCATTAAATCCGTTTTAGTAATTAATATTTTTATGCACATCAAATCTGAAGAGAAGATTTTCAAAGTGTTTTTATTATTAAGTTTATTTACACTTGCTATAATCTTCATCTTAACATCTTTTGATATTATTTATCGTTGAGGTTAGAAAATGTCACCTACTCCAACTACGCATGTAGAAACTGTAGATTTCGTGATGCTTTATATTGTTGGAATTTCTGTAATTCTTTTACTTGGAATTACAGCTACAATGATTTACTTCGTTTTCAAATATCATAGAAAAAAAGGACATCAACCAGTTGATATTCATGGTAATTTTTTACTTGAATTAATTTGGATTGTGGTTCCTACTGTTCTTGTTCTATCTATGTTCTATTTTGGATACACTGGTTTTAGAGATTTAAGAGAAATTCCGGATAACGCTTTCAAGGTAAAAGTTGAAGCTATGATGTGGAAATTCACTTTTAAATATGATAATGGAAAGCAAACTGATACTCTCTATGTTCCAATAAGTACTCCAATCCATTTAGAAATGACTTCTGTAGATGTCAATCATGCTTTTTTTATTCCAGCATTCAGAATTAAAGAAGATGTAATAAACAACAAAGTCACAAACCTTTATTTTAAACCGGAAGAACTTGGCAAATATGATGTTGCTTGTGCAGAATATTGTGGATTAAAACATTCTATGATGTACACAGCTGTAAAAGTTTTACCTAAGCAAGAATTTTACGAATGGTATACTCAAAAAACAGATAGCTTGGCGTTTAAAACAACCAAATAAATTAATGATAGAATTTACAAGAAAATATTGGACAATTCTTCTAGAACTTGGAAAAGTTAGAATAACTTTCTTTGTATCTCTTACTACAGCTTTAGGTTACATTTTGTTTAGCGGAAAGATAGATTTAGGAATAATTCTACCTACTTTAGGTGTGTTTTTGTTAGCTTCTGGCTCTTCATGTATTAATCATTTACAAGAACAAAAATTTGATGCTTCGATGGAAAGGACTAAAAATAGGCCATTACCATCAGGAAGAATAGATTCTCTATCTACATTATTGTTAGGTATCAATGTTGTTTTAGCCGGGTCAACCATTCTTTATTTCAGTTCTAATCTGGAATCTTTAATTTTGGGTTGGATAGCAGTTTTTTGGTATAACGCTTTTTATACACCTCTTAAACGTAAGTTTGCGTTAGCGGTTGTTCCAGGAGCTTTGATAGGATCGATTCCACCGATAATTGGTTGGACGTCTTCTGGCGGAGATCCATTTGACACAAAAATCCTAGTGGTTGCGTTATTCTTTTTTATCTGGCAAGTTCCTCACTTTTGGCTTTTGCTTTTGTTACACTCAAAAGATTATGAACAAGCTGGTTTTCCTACTCTAAATAGAATATTTTCAGCATTACAAGTAAGTAGGATTACTTTTGTGTGGATTGTAGCTTTAGCTTTCAGCTGCATACTAATTCCACTTACAAACATTTCATCGCAACCATTTACTCCAGTTTTATTATTTCTGCTTGCCATATGGCTTATTTTTGAATCAAAAGGAATATTAACAACCTACATCGAAAAAGTAATGCTTCAAAAAACATTTCTTAGAATAAATATGTTTGTATTATTAGTTGTATTAGTTATTTCAATAGATAAATTATTTATCATAGAATTTTAATTGGTATCATTATGGATTTATTAGACAAACTCGTTTTACCGCAATCCGCACATCATATGGTGCTGATTAAATATTTATTAGTTCTTTCTAATATGCTGTTAGTACCTTACTTGAGTGTACTTACCGGCTCTTTGATTTTTTCTTTGTATTTTAAAAATAGAGCTGAAAAAACTAATAATTCTTTAGCATACCGTTTTGCAAAGGAGTTAGTGGATTTAGTTACCTTCAATAAAAGTATTGTTTTTGCATTAGGTATAATCCCACTTATCAGCTCTGGTTTTGGTTATGCTCAACTATTACACCAATCTAACTCAAATGTTACTTACTTTCTTTTTCTTTCAGCATTATTTTTATTAGCCGCTATAGTTATGATTTTTACTTTTAAGTATTCTTTTCACTTTAAAGATATTTTTAAAGCCGCTGATGAAAAAGGAGTTGGCGCAAATGATTTTGAAAAGGAAGAGATAAGCAAATACTCCTATAATACTTCAGATATGAATAAAAAAGCTGGTACAATCGCTTTGTATTTAACAATATTTTCAGTTTATTTTTATATAGGCGCAGTGCAATTAGCAATTGATTCTGAGCGTTGGTCGCCTAACACGAATATAATTTCTATAATATTTTCTCTTTCAACCTTAGTAAATTTCTTGCAATTCTTTGTTGGTTCTTTAGCTCTTACTTCTATCATTGTTCTTTACAGATATTTTAGACCAAATTCAGAGATTAAGGGAGATAATGAATACTTTGAATACATAAAGAAATTTTCATTAAGTAATTCTTTGGTTTTGACAATAGCTTTTCCTCTCATGATTGCCATTGGTACAGTTGTTAAAACAAAACTAGCACTTTCTTTCATGGTATTTGCATATTCAGCGGCGGCAATTTTATTGTTGTTACTTGTAAGTAGTTTGATTTATGTTATGATTAAAGAAAACCACTTAAAGTTCAATATCCCAGTTTTATTCTTGTATTTAATAGTTTTTTCTATCATTATAATCAAAGATCAATATGCTTTCGATACTTCAACTAAAAAACAATTTGAAGTTCTTTCAGCTAATTTTATTGAATTTGAAACAAATTTAAAAGCTGAGTTTGGAGTTGGCGGCACTACTATAAGTGGTTTGGATATATACAATGGTAGATGTATTGCATGCCATAATTTCGACCAAAAATTAGTTGGTCCTCCGTATAATGAAACCCTTCCTAAATATGAAGGGAAAAAGGAAGAATTAGTAAAGTATATTTTAAACCCAATAAAAGTTAATCCGGCTTATCCAGCTATGCCTAATCAAGGTTTAAAACCAAAAGAGGCAGAAGCAATTGCTGATTACATATTAACTTCATATAAAAAGTAGTTTTTAGAAGGGATGTTAAAGCATCCCTTCTAAATTTATAACAATTCTTACCTATGCTAACAATTCTTGATGCAATAAAACTTTCTACAGAATATTTGGAAAAAAAAGGAGTTGAATCTGCTCGTTTAAATGTAGAATTAATGCTTGCTGATCTGCTAAATTGTAAAAGACTTGACTTATATCTCTCGTTTGAACGCCCTCTCAAAGACTTTGAAACTAATAAACTTAGAGAGTGGATAGCAAGACGTGGGAAAAACGAACCGCTTCAATACATATTAGGTAAAGCAGATTTTTATGGATTAACTTTTTGTGTTAACAGTGCTGTATTAATCCCTCGACAGGAAACTGAAACTTTAGTTGAGCTAATTATTAATCAAAATAAATCTAAAGCCGGTCTTAACATACTTGATATAGGTACTGGTACAGGAAATATTCCAATTGTGTTAGCAATGCATTTGAATGAAGCTACGATAACCTCAATTGATCTTTCTGAGGATGCGATTAAGGTAGCTAAGAATAATGCAGATTTACATAATCTTGCAGATCGGATCAACTTTATAAATAACGATATATTTAATATAGAATATTCTAAGAATTGTTATGATATAATTGTTTCAAATCCGCCATATGTTTCGTTATCTGAGTACGATAATCTCCAAAAAGAAATTACAGATTATGAGCCAAAGCAAGCAGTAACAGATTTTGATGATGGATTTAAGTACTATGAATATATTGCATCGAAAGCAAAACACTGGTTAAAGCCAAAAGGACAAATATATTTTGAAGTTGGTAAAGATCAATACCAGAAGGTTATGAATTTTTTGTTAATAAATGATTTTGTAAATGTAATTTGCAGCAAGGATTTGTTAAATATTGAAAGAGTTGTAATAGGTCAAAAGATATGAGAGCAGTAGTTCAAAGAGTATCATCAGGCACTGTTAATATTCCATCTAAAAATTATTGTGCTTCAATTGAAAAAGGATTAGTAATATTGTTGGGAATCAAAGTAGATGATAGTCTCGAAGATGCATTATATCTTGCGGAAAAATGCTCCAATTTAAGAATCTTTGAAGATGAAAATGATAAAATGAATTTATCATTGAAAGATGTAAATGGAGAAGTATTAATTGTTTCGCAGTTTACATTATATGGAGATTCGCAAAAAGGCAACAGACCAAGTTTTGTTGAAGCTTCTCGGCGAGAAACAGCAATACCGTTATATGAGAGTTTTATTAAACAAATGAAGACACATATTGGAGAAACCAAAGTTAAAAACGGTTTATTTGGCGAAATGATGCAAGTATCGTTAATTAATGAAGGTCCGGTTACACTAATTGTTGAATCAAAACAGGTATGAATTAAGCTTGAATTCAACATTAATGATATTTATTGATGGAATTGGAATTGGAAAGCCAGATCTTATAAACAATCCATTTTTTCGTTATGATTTTAAAACATTTAAGAATGTTTTTGGTACTATACCACATTTAGAACAACAATACTTAGAGAATAAAAACAAATTTGTTTTCCCAGTTGATCCTTTACTTGGAGTTGAAGGAATTCCACTTAGCGGAACGGGGCAGACAGCAATATTTTGCGGTATAAATGCTCCAAAACTAATTGGAAAGCATTTTGGACCTTATCCTTATTCAACACTTGTTCCGGAGATTGAACAAAAAAATATATTTAAGGAGTTTATAAGTAGAAAAAAGAAAGTTGCTTTTGCAAATGCATATCCAAAAGTGTTTTTTGATTATATAAATTCCGGAAAAAAAAGGTTAAGTGTAACATCGTTAAGTTGTTTATTAAGTGGAGTAAGACTTAATCGAATCGCAGATTTACATAGAGGTAAAGCACTTAGCGCTGAAATTAATAATGAACGATTAAGAAATCGCCTTGGTTATAAGTTGCCAATTATTAAACCTATAACTGCAGCGCAACGATTACTCAAATTAGCTGAAAAGAATCATTTTACATTATTTGAAATTTTTCATACAGATCATTTAGGGCATGGACGAAATATTGATATGCTGCCATATTTTTCAAAAGTATTGGATGAATTTCTTTATTCAGTAATAACAAGCATCCCAAAAACTGTTACTCTTTTAGTATGTTCAGATCATGGAAATTATGAAGATTTATCTGTTAAAATGCATACGAAAAATCCCGCAATTGGATTAACTGCTGGTAAAAATGCAAGAAAACTAGCAGAAAATATTACATCTTTGGTAGACATAAAAAAAACCATATTGGAGCTTTACTAGTGAAAGATTATCCAATTATAAAGTTTACTTTATTCTTTATAGCTGGCATTATTTTACAACATTACTTTCCCCTTGGTCAAGTGTTTTTGTTTGGCGCTTTCATTTTCACTCTTTTACTTCTTGCTTCTATTTATATATTCAAATTGTTTCTTCAACATAAGATTATAAGCTATCTTGTAATCGTTCCAATAATTCTGTTTGGTGCATTAATGTATATTTCTGCAACTTATACAAAAACGCATTATCCATTTAAAACACCAAAACTAAAGAATACCGTACTATTTGGTACAATTAGTAAAATTGAATTGATTAAGGAGAAACGACTGACATTTTATTTACAAGTTGATTCTTTACATGTAAAGAACAAAACAATCAAACTTCAATCGAAAATAATTTGTAATGTTTATGCATCACAATCCGAAGTAGATTCTCTTTATGATAATTTACAAATTGGTAACTATATAAAATATACTGCTACTGTTAACCGTCCCAAAAATGAAAGAAACCCATTCGAGTTTGACTACGAAAAGTATTTATCTGATCGTGGAATCTCGATATTGGCAACTGCTTATAATAAAAACAGCATCCTAATCTTGGATAACTCTTATTCTATTTTTAAACATTCGATTTTCGAGCTACGAAAGGAATTAGATTCAAAAATCACTTTACTTCACAACAAAACAACAAAGGGATTGTTAAGAGGATTACTTTTAGCTGATAGAAGTGGAATAGATTATTATACAAATGTTGACTTTATGAATGCTGGAGTTGTACATGTTTTATCTGTGTCCGGTCTGCATGTCGGGTATATTGTTTTAATATTCCTATTCCTTTTCAACAGATTTAATTTGTATTGGAGAGCCGGGTTAACCATACTATGTCTGTTTTGTTATATGATTATAACTGGCTCAGAAGCCCCGATATTTAGATCAACTTTAATGGCAAGTATATTGCTGGCAACACCATTTTTAGGTAGAGATACTAATGGTTATAATACTCTATCAATTGCTGCATTAGTTATTTTGTTGTTAAATCCGTTAGAGTTGTTTAATCCAAGCTTTCAATTATCTTTTTCTGCAATCTTAGCACTTATTATACTTTTTCCAAGAGTAAAGAATTATATTGATAGTCTAAAGATTTCGAGCCAATTCTTGAAATATTTTATGATGTTCTTAGGCTCTACTTTGATTGCACAAATAGGTACTCTACCATTTACTCTAGTATATTTCGGCAGAATATCAATTACTTCCATAGTGGCAAATTTTATTGTAATTCCGCTTTCGGGGATAATTGTTGGGCTGGGAATTGTATCTATAGTTCTATCTACAGTTTCATTCTGGGCTGCATCTATCTATTCATCATGTACAGAGTTTCTAACATATTTACTTTTTCATTCAGTTAAATTCTTCGGAAACCCAGATTATTCAATAGTTAGCATTAGGCAATTTACATTATATGATAGTATTTTATTTTACTCAGCTTTTGGAATATTATTTACTTTGTGGAAATATTTTCAGAGTTACAAAACCAAAATCATATTTTCAATTATTCTTGTTGCGGTTTTCTTTATATCAATAAGTTATGATGATAAAGAGCTTTTAGAAAAAAATAAATTAACTATTGTTAGCATTGATGTTGGTCAAGGCGATTCGTTTCTTATTAAGTTCCCAAATGGAAAAACCGCTTTAGTCGATGCGGGCGAAGCGACAAAAAATTTTGATAATGGAAAACGTGTTATTTTACCGTTACTTGAAAAACTTGGTATTGACAAAATAGATTATGCTTTTATTTCGCATGTTGATTCTGATCATTATATGGGTATCCTTGAGCTTATTAAAAATAAAAAAGTGGTTGAATTGTATAAACCTAATTGTGACTATCAAAAACAGAATGATGTTGATTTTGAAAATATTTTGAAAAGGAATATGATTCCTATTAAATATTACTCAGAGCATAAAATGAATATTGGCAATACAAAACTTTATTTTTTAAGACAGAACAATAATTCTCTTTCTTCCGTAAACGATAAAAGCGGAGTTTTCAAATTAGTTTATGGTAAGAATTCAATACTATTTACGGGAGATGTTGGAGCTGATGTAGAAAAAAAACTTGTTAATAAGTATGGCGAATTTCTGAACTCTGATATTCTTAAAGTAGCACATCATGGAAGCAAGTCTAGTACTTCAATAGATTTCTTAGATAAAGTAAAACCGAAGTTTGCACTTATTAGCTCCGGAGTTATGAATAAATTTCGTCATCCATCTAATGATGTTATTGCAAGTTTGCGTAAGTTTCGCACAACCATATTAAGAACAGATTTATCAGGAGCAAGCATATTAAGCTCTGATGGTAGAAATATTGAAATAATTAATTGGAGAAATTAGTAAATGACTCATGGCTTAAAAATAATTGATAATTATTCGTTGAAAAATTATAATACATTTGGTATTGATTGTAAGGCAGACCAATTTATCAAGCTAACCTCGCAAGAGGAAGTTACAAGTTTTGTTAAAAATTATGTTGAAAACGAACCTACATTAATTATAGGTGGCGGAAGTAACATATTATTATTAAATGACTTCAAAGGATTAGTTATACATGTTGCTACTAAAGGAATGAATATAGTTGAAGAAACGAAAACGGAGATTATTTTAGAGTGTTCTTCAGGTGAAGTGTGGGAGGATGTTGTTTCATATTGTGTCGAAAATAATTATTACGGTATTGAAAACCTTACTTTGATTCCAGGTACTATTGGTGCTTCTCCTATTCAAAATATAGGAGCATACGGAGTAGAAATTAAAGATGTTTTAAAAAGTGTTGATGGTTATGACTTAGTTTCAAAAGAGTTCAAGACATATAGTAATCAAGAGTGCCAATTCGATTACCGATCAAGCATTTTTAAAAATAAGTTGAAAGGTAATTTCCTCATAACAAAAGTTCGAATAAAATTATCAAAGCTGAAGAAATTCCAACTAAATTACCGCTCTCTAAGTGAAAAGTTTGGAAAGTTATCAGTTGAGGAAATTGATATTAAAGAAGTATCATCTTATGTAAAAAAAATTAGACTGGAGAAATTACCGGATCATACTATCCTTGGTAATGCAGGTAGTTTTTTCAAAAACCCAGAAGTTGATGCCGAAAAACTAGAATTTCTCCAAAAACAATTTAAAGGAATTATTTCATTTGCAACTGCAAATGGGTTATATAAAATTGCTGCCGGATGGTTGATAGAAGATTGTGGCTTCAAAGGAAAGCGTATAGGCAATGTTAGCTGCTTTGAAAAGCAAGCTCTAGTAATTGTAAATCATGGTAATGCCAGCGGACGAGAGATTTTAGAGTACTCAGAATTGATTCAAACGGCCGTTATGAAAAAATTTGGTATTTATTTATTGCCGGAAGTCAATATAATCTAAACATTCTGTATTAGTATAAAATTAGTAAAATAGATTTGAAAGCAGGTTGTATCAAAATAAATTAATTACACATAAATTCGTAAAATACTCCACTTGTTTAATCCTAAACTTTTACAAATAATGAGTAAAATTCATTACATTTCAGCTGTCTATTAAATCATTTACTAATTAGAACTTTACCACCTTTGGATCTAACCAAACAGTACATAATTCAGAGTCTGGTCTCTGCAGCAAACAACTTACGACTCAGTTCCGAAAAAATAGAAACAGTTGCTATAATTAAAGAACGTTTAGCTATTTCAGAAAATCTATCTGAAGAATTAAAAAAATTTAAGAAGATAACTGAGCTTTCAAAACTTGGTATAAGGTTGAGTGAAATATTAACTTATATTGAAACCGGTAAAGTTGATTTTCTAAAATTGAGTGAGAAATTCAAAGAGCAAAGTTTTAGTTTAGTGAAAGATCTAAGTAATGTATTAGACATACTTACACCTCAATCAGCTAAAGCATTATTCGAGAACAAGGAAGAAACTACAATTAAAGTTGATCTTACTCAAATTCCTATTAAAGGTACTTTCACAACTTTTGATTATTCTATGGGTCTCCCAAAGAGATCTTCTTCTGATGAAATTAAAGAAACCTTAATTTTACAAGAACTTGAGAAAGAACAGCCTTTCAACTTTGAAAATTTTGAAGCAAATGTGCTTAAACCAGTAAAAGAATTGGATGCTTTCTTAAACAGAGTTTTAAAATTTGATTACACCGACGGCGAAATTCATTCTTACATAAAAATAATGAAGGAAAATTCTGAGCTTGCTAAGAAAATTGGGTTTGAAGTTTTATCAAACATGCATTTAATATTAGCAAGAGGATTAGACTTTATTCATCTGAAAAAAATTGCGCCAAGTATTAACGTTATTGAATCGTTAAGAGCTTGTTTGATTGTAATTGTAGCTGTTGTTCGTGGTAAAGAAGTTGATATTACAAACTACTTAACAAAAGCAGAAGGATTTGGTAAATCCATTTCACCAAAAAAGTAAGGAAATTGTAATGGAAATTTATGCAGTAATTATGGCTGGTGGAGTTGGTTCTCGTTTTTGGCCAAGAAGTAAAGAACGTAAACCAAAACAATTGATTCGTATTTTTGGCGAAAATACTATGATTCAAGATTCCGTAAAACGTTTAAATGGTTTAGTTGACCCGGAAAACATATTTGTTATTACAAGTAAAGCTCAAAAACCAAGAGTAATTATGCAATTACCGGAATTACCTTTGGAAAACATAATTGATGAACCATTTGGTAAGAACACAGCCGCTTGTATTGGATTAGCATCAATATTTATAAAGGCAAAAAATAATGAAGCTGTTATTGTTTCTCTTCCATCAGATCACCTAATTAAAGATGAAGATGAGTTTAGAAAATGTTTAAAGAATGCATCTGAATTTGCGTATGAATCAAAGGGATTAGTCACTATCGGAATAAAGCCAAACCGACCTGAAACCGGGTATGGGTACATTCAATTTGATGAAGAAGATATTTCTAATAATATACATAAGGTGCTTACTTTTGCCGAAAAACCAAATCTTGAAACTGCGCAAAATTTTATTGAGTCGGGTGATTTTCTTTGGAATGCCGGAATATTTATTTGGCGAGTAGATGCTATTATGGATGCGATCCAAAATTTTCTTCCAGATTTGCATGAAGGTCTTTGTGAAATTGAAAGTACAATAGGAACTCCTGAGTTTGATAAACAATTAGTAAATGTTTACGGTCAACTAAAAAGTATTTCTATTGATTATGGTGTAATGGAAAAGGCCAAGAACGTATTTCTTACAAAAGCAGATTTTTATTGGAATGATGTAGGAAGCTGGGAAGCTGTTTATGAAGTGTCTGACAAGGATAACGATGGTAACGCCGTAGTTGGAGAAGTGTATACAGAGAAAACATTTGGCTCATATATATTTTCTCCAAAAAAATTCGTTGCTACTATTGGTGTTGAAGATTTAATTATTATTGATACTCAAGAAGCTTTACTTGTTTGCAAGCGCGATCATGCACAAGAAGTTAGACAAATTGTAGAATATCTTAAAATGAATAATAGATCTGAGCTTATTTGATGAAAAAGTTAATTACTGAATCTGATATTCTAAATCTGATTAAATCCGGATTAACTGAATTAGTTGTTCCAAAAAATGCGGTGATTTCTCCTCTTGCTTTAGATAGAATTAAGCAAAATAAAGTTAGAATTGTTAATCAAAGTTCTACATTTGCTGATATCGAAAATTCTAAAAGTAAAAAAATCGCAATTGGTTCAGATCACACTGGAGTGAAAGCAAAAAAAGTTTTATTTGATCATCTCAAACACAATGGGTTTGAAATAATTGATATTGGTACATTTACAGAAGATGCTGTCGATTATCCCGATGTTGCATATAATGTTGCAAATAGAGTAAAAATTGGAGAAGTTGGTTTTGGTATTATTTTAGACGCAACCGGAATTCCTTCTTGTATTACTGCTAATAAAATACCCGGTATTAGAGCGGCAACTTGCTATAATGAGTTTAGTGCAAAAAGCTCCCGTGAACATAATAATGCCAACATAATTGTTCTTGGTGCAAAAGCTCTTGGGGATGAAACTATTAAGTCCATTGTTGATGTTTGGCTAAATTCAAATTTTCTTGGAGACAGGCATCAACGTAGAATAGATAAGATAAAAATAATTGAAGACAAGTATTTGAAATCATAAATATTAATTAGATTAAAACACTTCAAGAGAATTAACTTGCTTATCGAAAACTCTGTATTAGAATCGAAGAAACAACTCGGTGAAAGAATTTATCAAATTAAATTGCATTCACCTAAAATTGCAAAACTTGTAAAGCCAGGACAGTTTTGTAACATTAAAGTATCTGATAGTGATTTTCCTTTATTACGCAGACCATTTAGTGTCTCAAATGTTGATGGCGACTACATATCTATTTTGTTTGATATTCACGGCGAAGGAACGAAAATACTATCTGAAAAAGAAAACGGAAATGTTCTGAATATTCTTGGACCCTTGGGAAATGGTTTCAACTTTTTGGGTGATTATAAAACTGCAATATTTGTTGCTGGTGGATTAGGTGCAGCGCCTTTCCCGTTATTAGTAAAACATTTAAATGATAAAGCAATTGTAAGTTTTATTGGCGCAAGAAATAAAAACTTTATTATTCAAGAAGACTTGCCTAATCCACAAATTGCTACTGATGATGGTTCACTCGGCTACAAGGGAAATGTAGTTGAGCTGCTTTCAAATTACATTATTCAAAATGATCTAAAAGAATTTAGAATTTTTTCATGTGGTCCTAATCCAATGTTGAAGGCACTTCAAGAACTTTCTAAAGACGGGAATTACGAATGTCAAATATCCGTTGAATGTGCAATGGCATGTGGGTTTGGAATATGTCAAGGCTGTCCAATTGAAACAAGTAATGGTGAAGGATATAAACTTGTTTGTAAAGATGGACCTGTGTTTAATGCAATGGAAGTTACATTATGAGAAATATCGATTTATCAGTATCTATAGGTAATCTTAAACTTAAAAATCCAATTCTTCTCGCATCTGGAACAGTTGGTTATGGCAATGAAATTGCACAATTAACGGACTTAAGTAAACTTGGTGGAATTGTTACAAAATCTCTTTCACTAAAACCTAGAAAAGGCAATCCGCCTCAAAGAATAGTTGAAACACCATCTGGACTGTTGAATGCGATTGGATTAGCAAATGTTGGGGTAGATGTATTTATCAAAGAAAAAATTCCTTTTCTTAAAGAATTGAATACAACGCTCATTTGTAATATTGCAGCTAGTTCAATTGAAGAGTATGTAGAATGTGTACAAATTCTTACTCATGAAGAAACAATTCAAGCTTTTGAGATTAATGTATCATGCCCAAATGTTAAAGAAGGTGGATTAATTTTTGGTAATGACCTTTCTTCAGTTGGTAGAATTACAGAAAAAGTAAGAGCAGTTACTAAAAAACCGATAATAATTAAGCTTTCGCCAAATGTACCTAAGATTTCTGAGTTTGCTGAAATTGTGAAAAAAGAAGGCGGTGATGCTGTATCTGCAATTAATACTTTAGTAGGTTCTGCTTTTGATATTTACACACGCAAACCCAAAATTAAAAACATAACTGGCGGCTTATCTGGTCCGGCTATAAAACCAGTTGCCATTGCAAAAGTATTAGAAATAAAACGTAACGTAGATATACCGATTATAGGAATTGGCGGTATTATGAATTGGAAGGATACGGCTGAGTTTATGATAGTTGGTGCGTCTGCAGTTCAAGTAGGAACTGGCAATTTTATTAATCCTAATCTTGGTAATGAAATAGTTGAAGGATTATATGAATTTTGTTCAAAACAAAAAATTGAAAAACTATCCGAGATGATTGGCTCTTATCAAATTTAAGATGGAAATCAAACCAGCCTTAGAAAAATTATTTTCGCTTCATCAATTTGGAATTAAATTAGGATTAGATAATATTCATGATCTTCTTAATGAAATTAATAACCCTCATAAAAAGCTAAAATGTTTTCATGTAGCTGGTTCAAATGGAAAGGGAAGTACAGCATCATTTCTTGCCTCAATTTTAACAGAACACGGATATAAAACTGGTCTTTATACATCTCCACATTTTGTAAGGTTTAATGAACGAATAAAAATTAATGGGGAAGAGATTTGTGATGAAGTTATTATTGATTTTGTTTCAACCCTAGAAAAATATATTGATAAACATAAACCAACTTTTTTTGAACTTACAACTGCATTAGCGTTTAAATATTTTGAAGAACAAAATGTGGATTTTTCAGTAATTGAAACTGGTTTAGGTGGAAGATTAGATGCTACAAATGTTGTAGACCCTATTGCTAGTATAATAACAACAATCAGTTTAGAACATACTTCACAACTAGGTAATACAGTTGAAAAAATAGCTTTTGAAAAAGCCGGCATAATAAAAAAAGGAAAGCCTCTATTTGTTGGTTTTATTTCAGATTCTGCTATGCAAGTGATTCAAAAAAAGGCTCTTGAAACTGAAAGCTTTATTCATTGTCTTAAGGATTGTTCAGTTAATTCTTCTGATTCGATAGTTGTCGATACATCAAACGGCAATTTCAAAATATATGAAACACCTTTAAAGGGAAGTCATCAATTAAAGAATGCAGCATTAGCAGTTAAGGCATTTTCTGAAACAATTCCTAATCGCAATAATCTAAAAATCTCAAAGGGATTATTTAATGTTTTGAGAAATACTAAAATTGAAGGTCGTTATGAGATTCATTCTAAAAATCCTCTCGTTATTTTTGATTCAGCGCATAATTTGGAAGGGATAGAAGTTTTCAAAAATGAGTTTGATAAAGAATATTTAAGGTACAAAAAAAGAACTTTGATATTCGGGGCAATGCGTGACAAAAACATTAAACATATGTTGACTGAACTTAATCCTTATTTTCATAATATTTATATAACATCAATATCTGATGATCGAGCCGCAAAATATGATGAAATACTTAAAATTATTGATGAAAGTGAAATAAAAATAGAAAACCTTGAGAATCCGGATGTATATATTAGAGATTATTGCAAAAATGAAGAAAATTCTTGCTTGGTTGTCTTAGGCAGTATGTACTTAATAGGTGAAATAAAATCAAAAATTCTTTGTAATAGCACAATAGAAATGTCATAGATAGGACACAATAGAAATGTCAGTAA
>CAZVYT010000062.1:0-18771 GCA_964631495.1 uncultured Melioribacter sp.
TTACTGACATTTCTATGGAGTTTTAAGTACTGACATTTTTAAAGAGTTATTACACAGAGATTTCTTATTATTAAAAATGTTTGGAAATAGAACTAAGAATTACGAATTTGAAACCGGATTTTTTGATAATATTTTTTATTTCAACCATCATTTACTTATTGAACAAATTCTATGATAACAGAAAAAGATCTAGCCAATTTAGCTGTTGCTGCAAAATTAAAATCAATTGCTACATATTCTAATTTTCATGTTGGGGCGGCTTTACAAACATTAAATGGTAAAATTATTATTGGGGCAAACATTGAAAATGCTACTTATGGATTAACAATTTGTGCAGAACGTACTGCTGTATTTAAAGCATTATTAGATGGTGAGCGAGATTTTGCATCAATTGCTATTGCTGGTGATTCAGTTGATTATCTGCCTCCTTGCGGTGCTTGCAGACAAATTTTAATGGAATTCTGCGGCGATGAATTGGATGTTATTATGGTAAACAAAAAAGGTGAAACAAAAACAATAAAAATGAAAGACCTTCTTCCCTATTCATTTAACAAGGAGTTTTTAAAATAATGCACGAGTTTATACCCCATTCAACCCCAACCGGTACCGGATGGATTGAAGTAGTTGCCGGATGCATGTTTAGTGGTAAAACTGAAGAATTAATACGCAGACTACGCAGAGCAAAAATTGCAAAGCTTAATGTAAAGATTTTCAAACCTAAAATTGATAACAGATATTCTGCAAGTGAAATTGCCTCTCATAATGAGCAATCCTTACCATCTATTATTGTTGAAAATCCATTTGAAATTTTGGATTACTCACAAGATGCCCACGTAATTGGAATTGACGAAGCTCAGTTTTTCTCAAATGAAATTGTTGATGTAGTTAATAAACTTGCTGATCAAGGTAAACGAGTAATTGTTGCCGGTTTAGATCAAGATTATAAAGGTGTTCCTTTTGAACCAATTCCACAACTACTCGCTGTGGCAGAATATATAACTAAGACTTTAGCTATATGTGTTAATTGCGGAAACCCTGCTGATAGAACTCAGCGTAAAGTTGTTTCTGCCGAACGCGTTCTTGTAGGTGCAACAGACAGCTATGAAGCGCGTTGTAGAAAGTGTCATTACATTCCCGAATAATAAAGGTGCTAAATGGAATTTTGGATAAATCTTTTACGTGGATCAATTGGAATAGTAATCTTACTTTCAATAGCATTCGCGTTTTCGAATAACAAACGTAAAGTAAATTGGCGACTTGTTCTTACCGCAATTGCAATACAAATAATATTTGCTGTTTTTATAATTCACAGTGAATTCTTACGTTCATTCTTTTTTATTCTTGGTTGGCCTAAAGATGTAATCAATTCTTTTGGTGCCGGAATTGTAGCTTTACTTGGCTTTACACAAAAAGGTGCTGAGTTTGTTTTTGGAAAATTAGTATACAATACAGGTACTGAAAGCTTAGGTTTCTTCTTTGCTTTTCAAGTTTTACCAACTATAATTTTTATTTCAGCATTAACTTCAATACTCTATTACTTGGGTGTTTTACAACTAATAGTTAAAGGAATGGCATGGGTCATGTCTCGGCTGCTTGGAACAAGCGGTGCAGAATCACTTTCAAACACTGCAAATATTTTTGTTGGTCAATCAGAAGCGCCATTGTTAATACGTCCATTTATTGAAAAGATGACTAACTCAGAACTACTTACAATAATGGTTGGTGGCATGGCTACAATTGCCGGTGGTGTAATGGCAAGTTATATTCAAATGCTCGGTCAATCTTTTGCTGATGCAAATAATTTACCTTTACAGCAAGCTCAGTTAAAATTTGCTGTTCAACTTCTCGCAGCTAGTGTAATGGCTGCTCCAGCTTCTTTGGCTGTTTCAAAAATTATTTATCCAGAATTAGAAGAACCGGTTACTAAAGGAACAATAAAATTAAAAATTGAAAAAAATGCTTCTAATGTTATTGAGGCTGCTGCAACAGGCGCAAGCGAAGGTTTGCAGTTGGCTCTTAATGTTGCAGGAATGTTAATCGCTTTCATCGCTTTGATTGCATTATTCAACTCAATATTTACTGGCATTGGTGATATTGTAGGCATTAATGCTTTTCTCATCAAAACATATGGTCAACCACTTTCACTGCAATTAATATTTGGAATGGTATTGCAATATTTAGCTTATGGTATTGGTGTGCCATGGGCAGATTCATTTCACTTTGGCAGTTTAATTGGGACAAAAGTTGTACTTAATGAATTTGTTGCTTATGCAGATTTAACTACTTTAATTAAAACTCAAGTTATGAGTGAGAAAGGTATTATGATGGCTACCTACGCTCTATGCGGATTCGCTAATTTTTCATCTATCGCAATACAAATTGGCGGAATTGGACCACTAGCTCCGAACCGTAAGAAAGATATTGCTAAGCTTGGGTTAAGAGCAGTATTAGGTGGAGTTTTAGCAACTTTAATGACCGCAACTTTAGCCGGGATTCTTGTACAATGATTAACTTGAATGATCAATATCGATCTACAATTGAATATGTTGCAAATCAAATTCCTTTTGAACCAGAATTTTGTGTTGTACTTGGCAGTGGTTTAGGTGATTTTGCTGAAAAAGTTGATACAATAAAATCGATCCCGACATCTTCCCTACCTAATTATCCTATATCTACTGTTCAAGGGCATGAAGGTTACTTACATTTTTCAAAATATGCAGAAAAAAAACTTTTGATTGTACAAGGAAGAATTCACCTTTACGAAGGTTACAGAATTTCTCAATGTATGGTTCCAGTATTTGTTGCTTCTAAATTAAATTGTAAAAAGATTCTTTTAACAAATGCCGCGGGTGGAGTGAATCAACACTTTAAACCCGGTGATTTAATGCTAAACACTTCCTTCAATGGAATTAATATTAAAAAAGAATTAGCGGATTTAATCGGTGTTACTTCATTAGAAAAGAAAAATGAGTTTATAGATTTTCCATCTACAACTTTTAATAATTTAATTAAAAGAGCTTCTCTTGAAGAAAGAATTTCCTTAAAAGAAGGTGTTTACTGGTATAATAAAGGACCAACGTATGAAACGCCGGCAGAAATTCAAATGACAAGAAAACTGGGCGGAGATGCAGTTGGTATGTCAACTGTTCACGAAGCGGTTTATGCCGCTTATTTGGGGATGGAAGTTTCTGCAATTTCTTGCATAACAAATATGGCAGCTGGATTATCATTTCAAAAACTTTCTCATACCGAAGTTATGGAAACAGCAGAAATGGTAAAGAATGATTTTGAAAGATTATTGAAGAAAATTATTGAATTAAGTTAGCAGATATTATTGAAGCGGCAACAACAACTGCTGTTTCGCTTCGTAAACGGTTCTCAACTAACTTAACTGATATTTCTTCATTATTGACTCGTAGTTCTTCACTAGTAAAACCTCCTTCCGGTCCAAAAACTAAGAACGTAGAAGGTTGAGCATAGAATTCTGCGTTAACTATGCTTGAAAAAAGTGTATCTGCATTCTGCTCGAAGAATATTTTCTTTCCATCTAGTTTAATAAGGTCTGAAATGGATTTGCAGTAAGAAACTTTTGGGAGCCATGCTCTTAGAGTTTGCTTCATTGCCGATGTAACAATTTTCTGCCATCGTTCAGTTTTATCGCCTTTGGCTACTGTTCTTTCCGAATCAAATACAATGAAATTATTAACTCCAAGCTCAACACATTTTTCAAGTGCAAATTCTAAGCGGTCGGCGTTTTTTAAGCGTGGAATGCAAAACTTAAGATTGGATAGTTTGTTATTGTAAGAATATGTATCAAAAACAACGCAGGATAATTCCCTTTTTTTTATTTCATTTATTTTGCATTTATAAATCTTACCTTTCCCATCAGTAATGTTAATTTCATCATCAACTTTATGGCGCATTACATCTTTTATATGATGGAATTCTTCATCAGAAATTATGATTTTGTCTTCATAAACTTGATGAGAATAGTATAATTCAACATCAGAAAGAAAAACCTGTTGCAAATACAATTTCTCCTTTACCTAATTCATTAATTGCGTATTCTAATCTAAAAGCATTATAAGGTAAGAGCAACACAATAATACCAATTCCATATCCTGAATAAAACTTGCTTGGTACAATTGGTTGTCCATTATTAAATGCAGTACCAGCATCGGCAAATACATTCACTTGAATTCCGATTCTTGCAGATGTGAGGCTTAATGGAATAAATGGCAGTTTGACACTTAAATTCCATTCTGTTAACATCGGGTAACTTAATTCTATTGATGTTAATATTGAATTATTTCCTTCAGAAAAATTATTGTTATGACCTCTTATTTTTTCAGAATAACCTAAGAAAGAGTAGTCATAAAGTGGAACTACTTTACCAAAAGTTCTACGATGGAAAAATCTTAATTTACTTATTAATTCGCCATACACAGCTTTATAGGCCCTCAAATCCATTTCGAATGAATTATAACTTATATTATCATTTCCAAATCCTTTATGAGCAATGCTAAAAAATGAATAAAAACCATCTTGAGAAAATAATTTCAAATCTCTTGTATCATATAATTGATAAAAACTTATGCTTGGTAATTTGTCTATATTATTTCCAGAAGCAGTAATAGATCCTTTTGGTTGTGTGTTTATTTCCCAATGGTCATAAAATGCATTTGTACCTACTAAATAAAATTGATTTATTTGTTTTCTAAATCCTACTAAAGCTCGGATAACTTTATAAGTAAAATTACCACCAATTAAAACTTTAGCCGTTTCGTTTATGTTATTAAATTTATTATAACTTGCATAAGCCATAAACCCAATGTCATTATCATAAGATAATGCCGGATTATCATATTGTAGTGAGAAGAATTTATCGTATCCAACCCCAAAATTTGCTTTAAGTGTTTCGTTTCTTCCTCTAAAATTTCTTAGAAGAAAATTCATTCCATACGTTAAAGTTTCCATTGAATTGTTTTTTGTATACCAAAATGGCAAAGGATACAAATACCATGATTCAACTACTTCGATAACCAAATAGATTTTGTCAATTGAATTCTCTAAAAACAATTCAACTCTATTAAATAAAGCCAAACTGAAAACTCTTTCTCGATTAAAATGAAGCATTGTGCTGTCTACAAAATCACCGGGTTTGAAATTTAGTTCTCTAAGTATTATAAATTCTTTTGTAGTTTCATTTCCCCTAATAATTATGGAATCAATCTTAACTTTATTTGAATTAATTATCTTATTACTAAAAGGAAGGTTTTGTGAATAGATGCTGATATTAACAAAAAATAAAAAGAATAAAACGAATCTATTTTTCATTAGAACATAAGCTAAATTGCTTTGCAAAGATTATAATATACCGCAATACATTTATCTTGTAATGTATAAATACCTTTACTAATTAAATGTTTAACAGCTTCGTCGTTTCTTATGCCTTGCTGTAGCCAAAAAGCTTTCGGATTAACACAAAGTACATCTTCAATAATTTCTGGAATGGTTTCTGATCTACGGAACACATCTACAATATCAATTGCAAACGGAATATCCTTAAGATTAGAATACACATCAAACATGCCGGCTTTTTTTATTAATGGATTTACTCCAACTACTTTATAATCTTTTGATGCAAGAAATTCTGCTATTTGATAGCTTGTTCTACTTGGGTTATCTGATAGCCCAACAACTGCAATACTTTTAGAAGAATGAAGCAGATTGCAAATCTGCTTCATTTCGTCGAGATCATTCATATTTTTACCTCGTCATACTCAGAAATTGGTAAGCAACTGCAAACTAAGTTTCTATCACCATAAGCATTGTTCACTCTTGCAACACTCGGCCAAAATTTATTTTCTTTAACAATTTTTACTGGAAACGCCGCTTTCTCTCTTGAATAAGAATGTTTCCAATTACTAACAATAACAGCTTCGGCTGTATGTGGAGAGTTTTTAAGTACATTATCATCTTTCGGAGACAATCCGTTTTCAATTTCAGTAATTTCATTTCTAATCTGAATCATTGCTTCAATAAATCTGTCAAGTTCATATAAGGATTCACTTTCAGTTGGCTCGACCATTAAAGTACCTGGAACAGGAAAAGAAACTGTTGGAGCATGGAAGCAGTAGTCCATTAAACGTTTTGCTATATCTTCAACTTCAACACCGGATGTTAATTTGAAATGTCTGCAATCCAAAATCATCTCGTGAGCACAGAAACCATTAATGCCGGTATAAAGAACTGGATAATACTTTTCTAACTTAGTTTTTAAATAATTAGCATTAAGAATTGCAGTCTTTGTTGCGTATGTTAAACCTTCTTCTCCCATCATTTTTATGTAAGCGTAAGAAATAGTTAATACACTTGCACTACCCCAAGGTGCGGCAGAAATAGACGTGATTGCATTTTCACCGCCAACTTTAACAATTGGATTTCCTGGAAGAAATGGTGTTAAGTGCTTTGCAACTGCAATTGGTCCAACACCCGGTCCACCGCCGCCATGTGGTATGGCAAAAGTTTTATGAAGATTAAGATGGCAAACATCAGCACCAATAAAACCCGGGCTTGTTAGACCAAGTTGTGCATTTAAGTTTGCGCCATCCATATAAACTTGTCCGCCATTATCATGAATGATTTTGCAAACATCTATTATGCTTTCTTCAAAAACGCCGTGCGTTGAAGGATATGTTACCATTAAAGAAGAAAGTGAATCTTTATATTGTTCTGCTTTTGATCTAAGATCTGCTATATCAATATTTCCATGCTCATCACATTTAACCACAACAACTTTACCACCAGCCATTACAGCACTTGCCGGATTTGTACCGTGAGCTGAAGAAGGAATTAAAACAATATTACGTTGATTATCTCCTCTGCTTAAATGATAAGCTCGTATAACCATTAAACCTGCATATTCGCCTTGTGCGCCTGAATTTGGTTGAAGTGAAACAGAATCAAACCCTGTAATTGAAGCAAGTTGAATTTCAAGCTCTTTAATCATTTGTTGATAACCAGCTGCTTGTTCAATTGGAGCGAATGGATGAATGTTTCCAATTTCTACCCAACTTAATGGAAACATTTCTGAACTTGCATTAAGCTTCATTGTACATGAACCAAGTGGTATCATTGAGGCTGTTAATGAAAGATCTTTCTTTTCCAACGACTTGATGTAACGAAGCATTTCTGTCTCGGAATAATATGAGTTAAAAACCGGATGAGTTAAGAAATCACTTGTTCTGATATTCTGATTTTGAATTGAACTGCCTAAATCATTAGTATTTATTTTGGCGGACTTAGAGCCAAGAGTTTGTTCAAATATTTCAATTAATTCATCTACATCTTGCAATGTAGTTTGTTCTGAAATAGAAATACCCACAAAATTTTTAGCATATCTAAGGTTTATTCTTCTCTCTTCAGATAATCTTTTTAATTTTTCAGTGTGATCATCTTTAATTTCTATTCTTAGTGTATCAAAAAAATATTCATTTATTTGATTTATGCCAATTGCTTTTAAACTAATATTAAGATATTTGGCAAGTCCATTTACTCGACTGGCAATTTTAACCAATCCATCTTTCCCATGATAAACAGTATACATACCAGCCATAATTGCTAATAAAACTTGAGCAGTACATATATTGCTGGTTGCGTGCTCTCGTTTAATATGTTGCTCACGTGTTTGTAATGCCATTCTAAGAGCGCGGTTTCCATTTGCATCAATTGAAACGCCAATTATTCTTCCGGGGATTAGTCTTTTATATTCATCTTTAGTAGCAAAAAATGCAGCATGTGGACCGCCATAACCCATCGGAATTCCAAACCTTTGTGTAGAACCAACAACAACATCTGCACCAAATTCACTAGGAGCTTTTAGTAAAACTAAAGAGAGTATATCTGCAGCAACAACTTTAGATATTCCTTTTTCTTCTGCCTTTTTAAATAATTCGGAGTAATCATAAATTGAACCATTACATGCCGGGTACTGTACTAGTATACCATAAATGTCATCAGTCAATTCCAAACTATTATGATCACCAATTCTAACTTCAATACCAAGGGGCTCGCTACGAGTTTTCAAAACATCAATTGTCTGTGGGAAGCATTCTTTTGAAACAAAAAATACTTTGGCAGATTTCTTTGCAGTTTTTCTAGAAGAATATAGTAAAGTCATTGCCTCAGCTGCTGCTGTAGCTTCATCAAGTAAAGATGCATTTGCGATGGGCATTCCAGTTAAATCACAAATCATTGTTTGAAAATTAAGAAGTGCTTCTAATCTGCCTTGAGATATTTCTGCTTGATAGGGAGTGTATTGTGTGTACCAGCCTGGATTTTCTAAAATATTTCTTTGAATTACAGAAGGCAAAACTGAAGGATAATAACCTAAGCCTATGTAATTTTTATATAACTGATTTTTTTGAGATAATTCTCGTATTAATTTCAAGTACTCAGTTTCTGTCTGTGCTTTATCCAGCTTAATCTTTTCTGTTAATCGAATTCTCTCAGGTACAGTTTTGTTAATTAAATCATCAATTGAATCAACACCAATTTCTGAGCACATTTTTTCAATATCTTTTTCGTTTACACCAACATGACGGTTTACAAATTTTTCGAAATATTCTAAGCTCATAATTCTTCCACATTTTGAATTATTAGTGATTTTTTTTGTAACGAAATATAAATATTTGGATGAAACTGGAGAGAAATTATTTGAAAATTATATTCTCGAAATGTTATTATTCTTTGTTATTGAATTGGTGTTAATTTTATCAATGCGTCTTTAGAAGCTTCTTGTTCTGCCAGCTTTTTATTTTTCCCTTGTCCAGTGCCAAAAACTTGGTCTCCTAAATATGCATTTACAACAAAAACCTTATTGTGATGAGGTCCATCTTCCTTTACGACTCTATAAATTGGCAAAGGTAATTTTAGTGAATGAGTCAGTTCAAGTAATTGTCCCTTATAGTTTGTGTCTTCAAAGTATGCATTATCATCAACAAATGGTTCAATAATATAACGGTGAACAAATTTAGATGAAGCTTCATGCCCTTTATCTAAATCAATGGCTCCAATTATTGATTCAATTGCATCAGCCATTATTGTTTGAAATCCATCTTTAGAACCTCGTAAATATTTATCATTATAAAGTAACATTTCTTTAAGTCCAATTTCTTCGGCTGCGTAATACAATCTATTTCTATTAACCATAGTTGCCCTAACTTTGGTTAAAAATCCCTCATCTTTGCTGGAAAATCGTTCGAAAAGATATTTTGCAACAACCATATTTAAAACAGAATCTCCATAAAATTCTAATCTTTCATTAGATTTTTTTAGATCTGTATTTATTTCTAAATATGAACGGTGTGTTAATGCTTTTACGTAAAGAGATTGGTTATATATTTTATACCCAATTAATGATTCAAGTTTTCCAAGATTATCATGGAACCTTTTGTCTAAAATATGCTTCAGCTTTTTATTCTGTAAGAAAGCAGAAATTCTAACTAAAAAATATCCAAGCAAAATTATCCTACAAATTTTTTAAACAATAGTGAAGCGTTATGACCACCGAAACCAAAAGTATTACTTATAGCATAATTAATATCACGCACAACAGCTACTTTTGGAGTATAGTTAAGATCTAAGCCTTCGCCAGGTTCATCATGATTTATTGTAGGAGGAATAATTCCATTCTTAATAGCTAAAACAGTTGCAATAGATTCTACCGCACCGGCGGCACCAAGTAAATGCCCGGTCATAGATTTTGTAGAACTTACTGCCAATTTATAGGCATGATCCCCGAAAACTGTTTTAATAGCTTGAGTTTCATTTAAGTCATTTAATTCTGTTGATGTACCATGAGCATTAATGTAATCGACAACTGATGGGTCAACACCAGCATCTCTTAAAGCTTCTTTCATAGAGCGCACGGCACCTTCGCCGCCAGGAGGTGGTGCAGTAATATGGAATGCATCTCCAGTCATGCCAACACCAACAATTTCAGCGTATATATCCGCTCCACGGTTAAGTGCATGTTCTAATTCTTCAAGAATTAAAACTCCACCACCTTCACCCATTACAAATCCATTACGGTCTTTATCAAATGGACGAGAAGCTTCCATATAACGGTCATTCCAAGTTGACATAGCGCGAGCAGAGTTAAAACCACCTAATGCCATTTGTGTAATAGGAAATTCTGAACCGCCCGTAAAAATTATATTTGCAGAACCTCTTTGAACAAGAATAAAAGCATCTGCAATAGAATGAGATGAAGTTGCACAAGCAGAAACTGTTGCGTAATTAGGTCCTTTTAAACCATATTTAATAGATATTTGTCCGGCAGCAATATCCGGAATCATCATAGGAACAAAGAATGGGCTTATTCTTTTCGGTCCACCTTGCATAAAAGCAGTATGCTGATCTTCAAAAGTTTGAATTCCGCCAATACCGCTACCAAAAACAACTCCAGCTAGATCAAGATTTACTTTTGATAAATCCAATTTAGAATCCTCTAAAGCCATTGTAGCAGAAGCCAGTGCGTAATGAGTATAAGGATCCATGCGTTTAACTTCTTTCTTGTCAATATAGGTTGTAGGATCAAAGTTTTTTAATTCGCATGCAAACTTAGTAGCGTGATTCGTAGTGTCAAATTTTGTAATTAAACCAGCACCGTTTTTTCCGGTGATAAGACCATTCCAAAACTCATCTTTAGAATTTCCTATTGGCGTTAATGCACCAATTCCAGTTACTACTACTCTTCTATTACGCATTATTATTCCTATAAATTTTATATAAGATTGGTGAAAAGAAAGACCACGTACAAAACGTGGTCTTAACATATTTATCCTAATTTCTCTGTGAGATATTTTGTAGCATCGCCAACTGTGCCGATCTTTTCTGCGTCTTCATCGGGAATAGAGATATTGAAAGCAGACTCGAAGCCCATTACTAATTCAACTATATCGAGAGAGTCAGCGCCAAGATCGTTTGTGAAGGAAGCTTCAGGTGTAATTTGAGATTCTTCTACACCTAACTTATCCATTATTATTTCTTTTACTTTTGCTGCAACGTCCATTGTTACTCCTTTTATGGTTGTACAAATAAGTTTATTAAAAAATTACTGCTACATAACCATACCACCGTCAACAGTAAGTACCTGTCCGGTGATATAATCAGCATCACTGCTGGCTAAAAATAAAACTGCTTTGGCAATATCTTCAGGTTTACCTAATCTTTTTATAGGAACATTTTGAAGTATAGCTTCTTTTTGTTGTTCATTAAGTTTGTCTGTCATATCTGTATCGATGAAACCGGGTGCAACGCAATTTACATTAATATTTCTCGAAGCAAGTTCTTTGGCGTTTGATTTGGTCATTCCAATTACTCCGGCTTTTGAAGCAACATAATTAGCTTGACCTGGATTTCCAATAATTCCAACTACTGAAGAAATATTAACAATTTTTCCACATTTTTGCCCTAAAAATGTTTTTAGAATAGCTTTCGTATAATTAAATACACTTTTTAAGTTTGCATCTATAACAAGATCAAAATCATTTTCGTTCATTCTTAATAACAAGCCATCTTTTGTAATACCGGCATTGTTTACCAAAATATCAACTCCGCCTAGTTTATCCAAAGCAAATTTAATTGTTTCATTTGCCGCCGCAAATGAAGATGCATCAGCTTTATAACCAAATACTTTTGTTGTTTCTGTTGATAATTCTTTTTCAATTTTTCTTGCAGTTTCATCAGAGCTGTGATATGTAAAAACTACGCTGCAACCATTATCAACCAATTCCTTAACAATTCCTTTGCCAATTCCTCTTGTTCCACCTGTAACAACTGCTTTTTTGTTTATTAATTTCAAACTTTCCTCAATTATTTTTACTAAAATACTCTTCTCTGTAAATTTCTAATTCCTTAAAACCTTCCTCGCCAAGTACATGTTTTAATTCGTTTTTACAACAATCAAAAACATTCGAAACTTGATTAATTTCTTTGCTACAAAAATGCATTCTTCCTAAATGGTCATCATCAACAGTAAGAACTCCTTCAAAAATTACTAACGGGAATAAAATACAATATAAAGGCTTATATTTCCACCTAGATTCACCATCCTCCATAGCAATTTTTTGTAAAGTACAAAAGCCTTGCCTGTCTAAAAAAACACATTTCCCATTGTGTAATTCAGTGCCAACAGCAATTCCAGATGGAAAATCATCGTCTGGTTCTGGTGCCTCAAACCAATCTTCAACTTTTTTTGTTTGAGAATCATCCATTGATTTGATGATTCTTTCTTTCATATTCATAATTAGTTCGTGTTCGGATTTATCAGTATAAACACCATAATAACAGCATTCACCCGAACAAAAACAAACATCGCAAGCTTTTACAAACTTTTGTGTAAAGATTAATGGATCAATAAACATTCCATTAATTGTTTTTTCAAATTTTGGCTTTGTCACAAATATTTCTCAACTTCAGAAAACTTATCAATGCCAAAAACTTTAACATTTGAATTGATTCTCTTTACAAGACCTTGTAATACTTTGCCCGGTCCAATTTCATAAAATTCATCAGCACCATCGTTTATCATATTTAAAATCGTTTCTTCCCATCTTACTGGCTTTGTTAATTGTTGATTCAATAATTCTTTAATTTCTTCTTTTGATTGAACTGGTTTTGCACTAACATTTGCATAGACTGGAATCTTAGCATCATAAAATGGAGTTTCATCTAGTTTTGCTTTCAATCTTTCTCTTGCACTTTCCATTAAAGGAGAATGAAAAGCACCACTAACTACCAATTCTTTAACAAGCTTAGCGCCTTTTGCTTTAGAAAGTTCCATTGCAGCTTTAACGCCTTCTACTGAACCGGAGATAACTATCTGACCAGGTGAATTGAAGTTTGCGCATTGTACAACACCTTTTTCAGAGGCTTCTGCACACGCTTCTTCAACTAATTTGCCATCTAAACCAACAACTGCGGCCATAGTACCTTTCCAGTCAATTCCAGCTTGAAGCATGGCTTCACCTCTAACTCGAACTAATTTTATTGCATCGTAAAACTGAATAGATTTAGCGGCTACAAGTGCAGAGTACTCTCCTAATGAGTGCCCAGCTACCATATCTGGTTCTAAAGTTCTAATTAAACTTGATAAAACAACACTATGTAAGAAAATTGAAGGTTGAGTAATGTCTGTTTGCTTTAAATCATCTTCCGGTCCTTCAAACATAATGTGAGAAAGTTGTACACCTATTGCTTCTTCAGCAGTTTTAATCATTTCTTTGGCTTCAACAGAACTTTCAAAAAGATCTTTTGCCATCCCTACATATTGAGAACCTTGTCCGGGAAATAAAAAAGCACGTTTACCCATTAATCAATACTCCATTTCAAATAAATTGCTCCCCAAGTATAACCGGCTCCAAATGCAGCTAAAATAAGGTTATCTCCTTTTTTTACTTTTCCATCACGGTAATATTCGGTTAAACACATTGGAATTGTAGCTGCTGTAGTATTTCCATATTTATTAATGTTAATCATCACCTTATCTTTTGAAACACCCATACGTTCTGCGGTAGCGTCAATAATCCTCATATTCGCTTGGTGAGGAACCAAATAAGCAACATCTTCACTTGTTAATCCGTTTCTTTGCATAATTTCATAAGAAACATCGGCCATACCTTTTACAGCAACTTTGAAAACAGCTTTACCATCTTGATAAATGTAATGCCATTTTTTATCAATTGTTTCATGAGTTGATGGATTTAAACTGCCGCCAGCTTTCATATTCAAAGCATCTTTACCAGTACCATCAACAAAAAGCATTTGATCTACAATACCTTCTTCCAAATTATCAGTTGGTTCAAGCAAAACAGCAGAAGCAGCATCACCAAAAAGAATACAAGTATTTCTGTCTGTATAATCTACAATGGAACTCATCTTATCTGCACCAACAACTAAAACTCTTTGATAGGAGCCGCTTTCAATCAAACTTGCGCCGGTTTTTAAAGCGAATAAGAATCCAGAACAAGCCGCAGAGAGATCGAATGCCCATGCATTTTTAGCTCCAATTTTGTTTTGTACTAAGCAAGCAGTAGCCGGGAAAAACATATCTGGTGTTACAGTGGCCACAATAATACAATCAATTTCTTCTGGTTTTACAGAAGTTGTTTTGAATAGATCAAGACAAGCTTCGGAAGCTAAATCGCTTGTAGCGCCTTCTTCTAACATTCTTCTTTCGCTAATTCCTGTACGAGTTAAAATCCATTCGTCGTTCGTTTCAACTAATTTTTCAAAATATTTATTATCTAAAACTTTTGGTGGTACATACATTCCAACAGCTGTAATTTTAGCATTTCTTAATTTATTTTTTAACTGCATAAGGCTTTAATGCTTCCTCAAATTTTGTTAGTAGATTTTTATCAGACATTTCTTTTGCTCTAAGAATCATATTTTTTATAGCTAAAGGAGAACTTGATCCATGTCCAATTATGCTAATTCCATTTACTCCAAGCAGCGGAACGCCTCCATGAGTTTCATAATCCATATCACTTAGTGTGGCCTTTAAAACACCTTTTACAATAAGCGCTTTTAATGAATTAACAATTCCTTTCTTAGCATAATTTTTAATTCTAGATTTCATAAATGTTAAAACACTTTCACCAAACTTTAAAATAATGTTTCCAACGAAGCCATCACAAACTATTACATCAGTTGTCCCTTTTAATACATCTCTTCCTTCAACATTACCTTGAAAATTTAAATTTGATTCCATAAGAAGTTTATGAACAGCAAAAGTAAGCTCATTCCCCTTTGATTTTTCTTCTCCCACACTCAACAAGCCAATTGTGGGGTTTTGATTTCCAAAAATTTCTTTGGCGAAGATAGAACCCATTACAGCATATTCAAGTAAATGTTGAGGTTTGCTATCAACACTAGCTCCAACATCGAATACTAAGCAAAACTTATTTTGGATTGTAGGAAACATAGCTCCAATTGTAGGTCTGCCAACTCCAGGGATTCTACCCATTATTAAAGTTGATGCTGCCATCATAGCGCCGGTATTTCCGGCAGAAACAAACGCATCAGCTTTTTTTTCACGAACTAACTTGGCGCCTACAACTAAAGATGAATCTGGTTTGTTTTTAATAGCATCTGTTGGCTTATCATTCATATCAATGATTTGCGTTGCATTGTAAATCATTTTTTCATCAATAGTAACATTCTCTTGTTTTGCAACTTCAAGAATTTTTGACTTGTCGCCAACCAAAATCAATTCAAGCGAATGGTTTTCTTGCATAGCTGCCAAAGCACCAAGAATCTCGTGCTTAGGGGCGAAATCGCCCCCCATAGCATCAATTGCAATTCTGCATTTTTGAGTATTTGTTTCCGTCATCTAGATAATTTATTGTTCTGGAACGAACATTGATCTGCCGGCATAATACCCGCAGTTTGGACATGCTCTATGAGCAAGTTTTATTTCAGCACAATTTGAGCAGCGGCTAAGAGAAGGAGCAGTTGCTTTGTAGTGAGTTCTTCGCTTATCTCTTCTACTCTTAGACATCTTACGTTTCGGATTTGGCATTGTTTAACCTATATTATTAGTTGTTAAATTTATTTTTTAAGCTCTGTAATGGAGCCCAAATATCGTTCTTAAGTGTTAAATCGCAATCACAAGGTTTTTCGTTTAAATTGACTCCACATTTAGGACATAGTCCTTTACATTCTTCATCACATAACTTTTTCATGGGTAAAGCTAATTCTGCATATTCATAAATATCACTACTTATATCAATTTTATCTTCTTCAGGAGAAAGCATCTTAAAATTGAAGTCATCCGACTCTTGCTTATCTTTTGTAAACATAAAACTAAGCAAAAAATGATTATTAACCTCTTTTATTGTTTCAGCCGCACATCGATCGCAATCATATTTTGTCTGAGCTTTTAAGTTACAGTTCAAAATAATTTGATGTGGACTTTTATCCATCTTGAAATCAACTTCAACGTCACCAAAAAAGAAATCTTCTAAACCCAGCTTCTTTGATGATTCAAAAAGTTTGAATTCGTGAAGACCGTCCGAAAAATTAGTATATTTAATAATCATATCAAGAGCGCGAAAAATCGGGTCAAAATATATACACCCAATCCTTTATAATCAAGAATAAGCGTTTTTGAAATGAAAAACTAACTTTGACCGGAAAAATCGAAAATGCCAATTCCAGCATCAATTTTTGCTGCAATTTTACCTATGTTGCTTTATTTATTTCTTATTTGGCGAATGGATAAATATGATCCAGAACCAATAAAATATGTGTTATTTCACTTTTTTTGGGGTGCATTTGGTGCAATTATTCTTAGTTTAATGGGTACAATTGTATTAGGGGGATTTATTGGACAAACTGAAACTAATGAAAAAATTCAGTCTATCTTTTTTGCTCCTTTTGTAGAGGAAATTGCCAAAGGGATTTTGTTACTGTGGACAGTCAACTCAAGAAAGTTTGATAATATTACAGACGGAATAGTTTATGGGACGGCAATAGGTCTTGGGTTTGGTATGACAGAAAATTTTCTTTATTTCATTACTTATGGAGATACCGTTGCTTCATGGTTTTATCTTGTTATAGTTAGATCGCTTTTTTCTGCGGTTATGCACGCAATTGCAACCGGAATATTTGGTGCTGCATTAGGAATAGCAAAATATTCTAATTCATTAATTAGATTTATTTTACCTCCTTTTGCATTGCTAATCTCGATGTTTATTCACTTTTTTTGGAATGCTTCTGTAACTTTTGAAGGAACATATTTTTTAGGTTTTGTTTTTATGATATTTCTTGTAATAATTTTTCTAACTGTAATTAAAATTTCCATTAATAATGAAAAAATAATAATTGAAAAAGAATTACTTGAAGAAGTAGTTCTCGGGATTATTCCACAAAATTACTTGCTAATCATCTCATCTAGATTAAGATTAAAAAAAGGATGGATGGATGAGAGAACAAGAATAATTTATTTTAGAACTGCTATTCATTTAGCATTTAGTAAAATGAAATTCAAAAAAGTAAAAGGATCCAGAAAAGATTTCTACTATAATGAAATAGCACAGAATCGCATTGCATTGAAGGATATCATTAATAATCAGAATAAAGAAATAAGAGATTAAAAATGGCAATTGGTTTATATGGTGGTTCTTTTGACCCAATTCATTTCGGGCATTTAATTACATCTCAATTTTTATTTGAAAAAAGATATCTTAAGAAAATAATTTTTATGCCATGTCATATTTCTCCACTTAAAAAAGATTCTATTCCTACAAGTAATATTCATAGAATCGAAATGCTAAAACTGGCTACAAAAAGTAATCCAAATTATTTAGTTAGTGATTACGAAATAATACAAGGTGCTGTTTCTTATACTTATAACACATTACGAGAACTTAAAAAGACTAATGATGAAATTGAATTAATCATTGGATTAGATAACTTATTGGTGTTTGATAAATGGTATATGCCAAATGAAATTTTTGATTTAGCTACCGTTGTTGTAATGAATAGAATGAATGAAATAATGCCATTAAATAAAAACGAATTCTTTAATAAAGTTGTTTTTGTTGATACTCCACGCATAGATATATCATCAACAGATATTCGCAATAGAATAAAAAATAATTTAACAATCGATTACCTTGTACCAACGAACGTAAAAGAATATATTTCTAAAAACAGGTTATATTTATAAGAACTCCTTATGATCTCAAAAACAATTATTGAAAAAATATTTCAACAAGAAAAAAAATCTGTGTCTCGTGCAATTACCCAAGTTGAATATGGAACCGAAGAATCAACAAGATTATTAAAAGAATTACATAAAAAAACCGGTAATGCTTATAGAATTGGCATTACAGGACCTCCTGGAGCAGGAAAATCTACTATAACAAATCAATTGACAAAATATTTTCGAAAATTGAATAAAACTGTTGGAATTATTGCAGTCGATCCAACAAGCCCATTTACAGGAGGAGCTTTACTTGGCGATAGAGTTAGAATGAGTGAAATTGGTACTGATTCTGGAGTTTTTATAAGAAGTATGGCGACACGAGGAAGTTTAGGCGGATTAAGTAAAAAAACAATTGATGCTGCCGATGTTCTTGATGCAGCTGGGTATGATTATATTATTTTCGAGACTGTTGGCGTTGGCCAATCTGAATTAGATATTGCAAATGCTGCGGATACTACAATAGTTGTTCTTGTACCCGAATCTGGTGATTCAATTCAAGCGATGAAAGCTGGCTTAATGGAGATAGCAGATTTTTTTGTACTTAACAAAAGTGATAGACCTGGATCTGAAAATGCAATTACTGCACTAAGAACAATTTTAATGTTACGCGACCATACAGAAAAAGATTGGCTGCCAAATATTATTAAAACTGTTGCTTCTGAAAACTCTGGTATTTTAGAAATAGCTGATGAAATTGAACGACATCGAAATTATCTTGAAACTAACGACTTATTAATAGTAAAAAGAGAAGAGCAATTTAGAAAACGCATTAAAGAAATTGTTGAAACATTTATCAAAGCACAATTATGGAAAAACCAAAGAGCTAAGATATTAGAAGAAAAACTATCTGTTGTCTTAAGCAGAAGTGAATCTCCTTTTGAAGTTGCAGAACAAATATTTTTAGATTTTCAAAACCAAATTGGAAATGATTAAGACGATGTAATAGCACAATAGAAATGTCATAGATAGGACACAATAGAAATGTCAGTAAA
>CAZVYT010000063.1:0-18008 GCA_964631495.1 uncultured Melioribacter sp.
CCGCGACATCAACCTTGGCAAGGTTGCGCTCTACCAACTGAGCTATTCCCGCATCAATACTTTTAGAACAATTTTTTTACGGGCGAAATATAATACTGTTGAACTTTCCACGCAAATTCGTTTCAAAAAAATTAAACTCTTGAACCATGCATAAATCCACGATAAGGACGTGAGGTTTGAACGGTGATAAAAGCTCGTTTATCAATTGATTCAACTGTTGTCATCAAGTCTTTAAGAAATTTTCTTTTAATGATTGCAATTAGGATGGAAATATCACCGGATTTTCCCTCACCGGGAAGAATTGTAACTCCGAAACATTTTTCTCTTAAAGTTGCAGCAATTTCTGAAGTTTTTAGCCGAGAAACTATATTTACTTGAACGTAACCAAGTGCCACTTTTTGTTCAAATGTAATTCCAAGGATATTACCGAGTGCAAAACCGGTTGCATATCCTAGCAAGTTATATGTGTTATCCATATTCTGAACAATGTAACGCATTGCAAAAATCCAGATTAACACTTCAAAGAATCCGGCAATAGCTGCTTGATATTTTCTGCCCTGAACAATCATAAATGTTCTGAATGTACCAATGGTTACATCAGTTATACGCATTATAGCAATTAAAAACGCGCCTCCTAAAGTCTCAATCATTTTTTTATCCTTATCAGAAATAATTCTTGAACAATCATTATTATTGTAACGCAAAATAAAAAGAAAAAAGAATGTTTGAGAACGAAAGAGAAGAATTAATTCAAGTTTTAAAAACCCGCGGCATAAAAAACGAAAGTGTTCTTTCAGCATTTAGAAAAGTTGAGAGGCATTTGTTTGTTCCTGAAATTATGAGATTTAACGCATACAAAGATGTTGCTTTACCAATTGGGCAAGGACAAACAATCTCTCAGCCATATACAGTTGCTTACATGACCGAAGCACTAAATCCAAAACCTGGACAGAGAATTTTAGAGATTGGTACTGGTTCGGGGTTTCAAGCCGCTGTTTTGAGTGAACTAGGAGCTCGTGTTTTTACAATAGAAAGGCAGTTTGAACTTTATAACCAAACTCTAAAGTTGTTTGATAAACTTGGTTACAAAATTGCTTCAAGATGCAGCGATGGCACAATTGGATGGAGCGAGTTTGCGCCTTACGATGGAATTATTGTAACTGCTGGTGGTCCTACAGTTCCAGAAAACCTTAAGAAGCAACTGGCAATTAATGGAAAGATGATAATTCCTGTTGGGGATAAAATAACACAAACAATGAAAATTATTACAAAATTAAATGAAGATGAGTTTGATGTTATTGATGCACCTTATTTTGCTTTTGTTCCACTCATTGGCAAAGAAGGTTGGAAAGAGTAGTTTGTGTTATTACCGGACCAACTTGTTCCGGTAAAACCGAAACCGGAATATTACTTGCTCAGCAAATAAACGGGGAAATAATTTCTGCCGACAGCAGACAAATTTATAAGCATTTGACAATCGGTACAGCAAAACCCAGCAAAGAACAAATATCACAAGTGAAGCATCATTTTGTTGATGAGCTAGATCCTACTATTGAATTTAATGCAAGCAAGTTTGAATTGGAAGCAATTCGAAAAATCAAAAAAATTTTTGAAGAGGGAAAAACGCCCATAGTTGTTGGTGGTTCTGGTCTCTATATCCGAGCTTTGGTTATTGGTATTATGAATACTGTAGAAACCGATTTGGATTACCGTAAAGAATTGAACGAGCTTAGAGAAAAATTTGGCAATGAATATTTATATGAACAACTTAAAAAAGTTGATTCTAAAAGTGCTTCAGAAATGCTGCCTCAGAACTGGAAACGCGTTATCCGTTTACTAGAAGTTTTTCATTTGACAGGTATTCCGATCTGGAAACATCAAGCAAATTTTGAAAGAAAAAATGATTTTGGCTTTTTACAATTTGGCTTGAATTGGGATAGAGAAATATTGTATCAAAACATTAACAAACGTGTTGATGTAATGATTGAAAACGGATTGGTTAATGAAGTAAAAGAAATTTTATCAAAAGGATATTCGGAAAAACTAATTGCATTAAATACTGTTGGCTATAAAGAAATAATTTCGTACTTAAATGGTGAGTTTGAATTAGATTGGGCGGTTGAATTAATAAAAAGAAATACTCGCAGATATGCTAAAAAGCAAATGACTTGGTTTAAAGCCGATACCCGGATTAATAGGTTTGAAATGAAATAAAAAAGTGATTATGAGCAAGTTGCTAGTACAATTGCTAATTGTTTCATACTATGAAAAGATAAGTGTAAATTTGCCACGTAAATTTTTATTAAAGGAGAAAAGATGTTTGAAGAGCAACTAAAACGAGCTAAAGAATACGGTATAAAGATTACAAATCTACGAGGTTATCTTTAAATTAGATGACAAAGAAAGAGAAATAGAATCTGTACATGTTCAATCAGAAGCTCCAAACTTTTGGAACGATCAAAGAGCTGCACAAGCATTACTTCAAAAAGCTAATGCTTTAAAAATTTGGGTTGACTCGTGGACCAACCTTAATGGAATGTTAACCAACCTTCTTGAGTTTATTGAACTTGCCGAAGCTGATAAAGATGAGAGATTATCTTCAGAAATAGATTCAGAATTATCGAAATTAGAAAAAGCTTACGGTGATGTAGAACTTAAAAGTATGCTTTCCGGTAAAGATGATGATAAGAGTTGCATTTTAACAATTCACTCAGGAGCCGGCGGAACTGAGTCTCAAGATTGGGCTCAAATGTTGATGCGCATGTATCTTCGATGGGGAGAACAAAACGGTTACAAGATGAATGTTGTTGATTGGCTTGATGGCGATGGCGCTGGAATTAAAAGTGCAACTATTGAAGTTACTGGTGGAGAATTTGCATATGGTTACATGAAAGCTGAAAATGGCGTTCATCGGTTAGTTAGAATTTCTCCTTTCGATGCAAACAAACGCCGGCATACTTCTTTTGCTTCTGTGTTCGTAATACCAGAAGTTGATGACTCAATAGAAATTGATATAAACCCGGCAGATTTAAGAATTGATACTTATCGTTCTGGCGGAAAAGGTGGACAGAACGTTAACAAGGTTGAAACAGCTGTTCGTATTACTCACATTCCAACAAATACAGTTGCAGCATGTCAATCTGAACGATCTCAAATACAGAATAAAACAAATGCATTCAAAATGCTAAAATCCAAGCTCTACCAAATTGAATTGGAAAAACAGAAAGCTGAAGCCAATGAAATTGAAAAAGGTAAAATGAAAATTGAGTGGGGAAGTCAAATACGGTCGTATGTTTTTCATCCATATAATTTGGTTAAAGATCATAGAACAGACTGCGAAACTTCAGATGTTCAAGGTGTGATGGATGGAGAACTAAATAATTTCATCAGAGAATTTCTCTTAAAGTTTTCTGAAAATTAATGAGGTAAAAAATGTCTTCAATGAAGAATTTTATTCCCGGAGAAGTTATTGCCAAAGAAGGGGAAAAACCAACTGCATTTTTTGTTCTTGTTGAAGGTAAAGTTGGTGTATTCAAAAACGAAAAAATGATTGCACAATTTGAAAAACCAGGAGAAATAGTTGGTGAGGTTAGTTTGATTCTTAATAAACCTAGGACAGCTGAAATTAAAGCATTAGAAGATTCAAGTTTACTGGTCGTTTCCGGTGAACTTGATGAAATAATCAGAATGTATCCGGATATTTCAAAGAAATTAATAAAAACACTTGCAGAACGGTTATCTAATTCCATTGAAGACACTTGGAGACATTAATGAAAACTTTGACCGAATATTTATGGTTTAATACTATAAAGAAAAGAGAATATGTTAATATTACTCACGAAGTTGAAAAAGCTTTGCATAAAAGTGGTATTAAGGAAGGAATGATTTTAGTATCTGCTATGCATATTACTGCTGGAGTATATGTTAATGATGCAGAAAACGGATTAATTCAAGATATTGATGAATGGCTTGAAAAATTAGCTCCATTCAATGCTGATTATAGACATCATAGAACGGGAGAGGATAACGGTGATGCACACTTAAAAAGTTTGTTAGTTCATCACCAAGTAATTGTTCCCGTAACAAATGGAAAATTGGATCTCGGTCCATGGCAGCAAGTTTATTATGCTGAGTTTGACGGGCAAAGAAGAAAAAGGCTTTTGATAAAAGTAATGGGTGAGTAAAAGAAAATTTTGAATTTTGAGATAAGAGTTAAAGGTTGAAAAAGAAACAAGATTTTTTTGATAGAGTTTATATTCTTGTTGCAAAAATTCCGAAGGGGAAAGTAACAACTTACGGAATGCTTGCTGAAGCTTGTGGAATAAAATCAGCAGCAAGAACTGTTGGTTGGGCATTAAATGGTGCAAGTGCTGCAAATCTTCCATGTCACAGAGTTGTAAATAGGTTTGGAGCTTTAACCGGAAGAGTTCATTTTGGCGACCCAACTCTTATGGAAAACCTACTGAAATCTGAAGGTGTTTTGTTTGATGACGAAGGATGCGTTGAAATGAAAAAGCACCTTTGGGTTCCTACAAAAGTGCTTTCAAAGAAAAAAGTTTCTAAGAAAAAATCTTAGTAGCGGTAAATATTAAAAGTGGAAACGCCACCCTCAACATTAATTCTTATTTTCTTTTTCGCTGATTCAAAATTATCTGTTGCATAGTATCCGTCACTTTTCTTGCTGAATCCGTCAAAATCTTTTGCAATCAAAGCCATATCTGAATTAATCTCAGCACCCACATTCTTAGGAATTTCCAAAGTTAAACTTGCTGCACCCATTTTTATATCAACCTTCGTTTCCTCGCTTTTATCACCAAATTTTATCTTTGTGCTTGTAGCTCCAGTTTCAAGACTTAAATAGCGAACATCAAATTGAGATAAATCGAATTTTGATTTGGAAGCCCCAAGGTTAATATCAAAATCCCAAGCAACATTTGGGTTTAATCTAATATTCAAATGATTACGGATTTTATTTCTGAAAAAATTAAAATTTCTTGTGTGCATATGAAAATCTATATTAGCAATAGAATCAGTTTGTTCGGAGCTAAAATCATATTCACCAAGAATTCCTTTTGCCTTAGCATCTACAAGATTAGATGTAGTGTCTTTGATTGTAAAAAAGCCTGCGCCGGCATCAATTTGTAAATTAGCAACTTTTATAGCCGGGTCATACTTTTGATTATAACTTTCTGAGAAACCATCATTTTCATCAAATTCAATATTAAAGCCACCGAAAAGATTATTAAATAAACCAAATACTAGTATTGCAAGAAATACACCGAACACACCATTAATAATTGGTCTTCCCATAGTTTGCTTGAAGATTACAAGCGCGCCCCAAAAGACAAAAATTAAAGGCCATAGATCCCAAATGAAATCGAAAGAGCTAACAATAACATCATATTTAACTAGTAAAAACAAACTACCAAATGTTAAAAGAAAAAATCCCCAAAATAATTGCCCACTTTTCATTTCAAACCTCACTTTTTAACAGAATTCAAAATCAATGCAATACCGGCGATTATAAAAATAAATGGAAAAACATCTCCAAAATCGAAAGATGGAATAAATCTATCAAAGAAAAATACAGCGCCAATTAAAATTAGTATCGATCCAGCAATAATTCTTCCACTTCCATTTTTCTTAGGTGGCGGCGTTACGCTATTGATGTTAATATTTTCAGAATTCTGTTCTGTATTTTGTGAATCAACTGTTCCTTCCGGATTTATACCGTATGCTTGAGCAAATGGTTCTTCCGGTACAGCAATCCAAAGAATAATATAAATAACCGGACCGATGCCATGCATTATTGTAAGAACAACAAATATTATTCTGATTATAATTGGGTCAATATTAAAATATTGAGCCAAACCACCGGCTACTCCACCAATAACCCTTGATCTTCTAGAGCGAAATAATTTTTCTTTCATATACTCACCTTTTAGATGTTCTGATATTAAGACGCAGTTGTTTTGAAAAGGTTTTATTAAATTAAAATTGCACATTTGAAAATAATAAGCTTCTTACTAACTTTCGTTAAAATAAACTAATAGAAAATGTTTAATGAAAATTGCAGTATGTCAGTATAATTCAATTATAGGGGATATAAAGGGGAACAAAGAAAAAATTCTTAACGGATATAATTTAGCTGTTAAGGAAAAAGTTGATCTAGTTGTTTTTCCGGAACTGTTTTTGTGCGGCTATCCACCTTTAGATTTAGTTGAGAAGAAAGAATTTCGAGATTCCGTAAAATTAGTAGCCGAGGAAATTGCTGCAACAACAAAAGAAACTGGACTAATCTTTGGATCTATAACAGATACATTTGAAGACAACGTTGGAACTAATGTTTATAATTCTGCTTTGTTATGCTTTGAAGGCAGGATTCAATTTGTCCAAAACAAAACACTTATTCCTAACTACGATGTTTTTGATGAAGTTAGATATTTTGAACCGGCTAAGGAAGTTTCAGTTTTTGAATTTAAAAACGAAAAATTAGGAATTTCTATTTGTGAAGACATTTGGAATGATGCTGATTATTGGAGGCATCTTCGTTATTCTGTTGATCCAATAAAAAAACTATATGAATATGGTGCTACAATTTTAATAAATATTTCTGCTAGTCCATACGCGTTTGGCAAACGAATAGAAAGAGTTAAAATGCTTTCCAAGCTAACCAGCGACGATAAGTTACCTTTAGTGTATTCTTGTTGTGTAGGCGCTCAAACAGAATTAATATTTGATGGCGCAAGTATGTGCTTTGATAAAAATGGAAAGCTTTGCAAACTTGGTAAAAAGTATGAAGAAGATTTTTTTCTATTTGATACTGAAATAGAATATGAGCAAGTAAAAGATATTGAAGGAAATTTTGGAGAAGAAATATCAAATGCATTAATCTTAGGGTTAAAAGATTATGCACAAAAAACCGGATTCAAAAAAGCGCTTGTTGGTCTTAGCGGCGGAATTGATTCTGCCATAGTTGCCTATATTGCAGTAAAAGCATTTGGCAGTGAAAATGTTCATGTTGTTTTGATGCCATCAAAATATTCAAGCGGAGGAAGTATTTCTGATTCTCATAAGTTAATTAATAATCTTGGTATTTCATTTGACGAAATTTCAATACAAGATGTTGTTGATAAAACTATTGAGATACTTAGTTATGCTTTTAGAGGAAAAGATGAAGATGTAACTGAAGAAAATCTTCAATCAAGAGTACGCGGACTTTTTCTAATGGCGTTAAGTAATAAACATGGTTATTTACTTTGCACAACAGGCAACAAATCCGAAATTGCCACTGGTTATGCAACACTTTATGGCGATATGTGCGGTGCTTTAGCAGTTATTGGAGATGTTTACAAAACACAAATTTATGAATTAGCCCGATACATCAACAAAGAGAAAGAAATAATTCCAAAAGAGATTATTGAAAAAGCTCCTTCTGCTGAATTGAGACCTAATCAAACGGATCAAGATTCACTTCCGCCATATGATTTATTGGATACGATTTTGAAAATGTATTTGGAAGAACAAAAAGAGATTAAAGAAATAGTTCAAAAAATTGGGAACGAAACCTTGGTGAAAAAGGTTTTACGATTAGTGGATTTAAATGAGTTCAAACGTAAACAAGCCGCACCTGTATTAAGAGTTTCAACAAAAGCTTTTGGAAATGGCAGAAGATTTCCAATTGTTCAAGGTTGGAGAAAATAGAACAACATTTTGGAAATAAAAAACGAAAAATCAATTAAAAAATGTTGAATAAAATTCCTAAATATCTCACAATTCACTATTTTAATCGGCACTAATAGATTATTAAAGGGTTAACAAAGAGAAATAATTATGGCAAAAACAATTCAGGTAGTAGAAGATGTAACTATCCGTTTCGCGGGAGACTCTGGAGACGGAATGCAGTTGACCGGAACACAGTTTACCGAAACAACAGCAATAGTAGGAAATGATTTAAGCACAGTTCCAGATTTTCCGGCTGAAATCCGCGCACCTGCCGGTTCACTTGCCGGTGTTTCCGGATTTTCTCTTCACTTCTCCAGCAGCGATATTCAAACACTTGGCGATTCACTTGATGTTCTTGTAGCTATGAATCCAGCTGCTTTAAGAGTGAATGTAAAAGATTTAAAAAAGAATTCTACAATTATTGCTAATACAAATGCTTTTGATACAAAAAATCTTAAGTTAGCTAATTATGCAACTAATCCTCTTGAGGATGGTTCCTTGGCTGGTTATAATTTGATACCGGTTGACTTAACAAAACTTACAATGTCTGCACTCGAAGATCTTTCACTTTCTATTAAAGAGAAAGAGAAATGCAAAAACTTTTTTGCGTTAGGTTTATTGTACTGGATGTACAACAGACCGCTTGAAATTACTGAGAAATGGCTTGAATCTAAATTTGCTAATAAACCAGAAGTTCTTGAAGCCAACAAACGTGTTTTGAAAGCTGGCTACAATTACGGAGAAATAACTGAAGTATTTACAACACGATACGACGTTAAGCCAGCAAAACTTCCAAAAGGAACTTACAGAAATATTTCAGGTAATGAAGCAGTTGCTCTTGGTATGGTAACAGCATCATTAAAAAGTGGATTAAAACTTTTCTTAGGCTCTTACCCAATTACACCTGCATCAGAAATATTACAAGAATTAAGTAAGTATAAAGATTATGGTGTAGTTACATTTCAAGCAGAAGATGAAATTGCAGGCATAGCATCTGCAATTGGTGCTGCATTTGCTGGCAACCTTGCATTAACAACAACATCGGGACCTGGGCTTTCTTTAAAAGCTGAAGCTATTGGCTTGAGTGTTATCACAGAACTTCCTTTGGTTATTGTAGATGTTCAGCGCGGCGGACCAAGTACTGGCTTACCAACAAAAACAGAACAAGCTGATTTACTTCAAGCTATGTATGGAAGGCATGGAGAGGCTCCTCTAGTTGTACTTGCGGCTCAAAGTCCTGCTGATTGTTTCTTTATGGCGATTGAAGCAGCAAGAATTGCTCTTAAATTTATGGTACCAGTAATATTATTAACAGATGGTTATTTAGCATTTGGAAGCGAACCTCTTCTAATTCCTAAGTTTGAGGATATACCCGATTTTAATGTTAAGTTTAGAACCGACCCAGAAGGATTTTATCCTTATCTACGTGACGAAAACTTAGTTCGTCCATGGGCTATTCCAGGAACTCCCGGCTTAGAACATCGTATTGGCGGTTTGGAGAAAAAAGATGTTTACGGTAACATTAGTTATGAACCAGAAAATCATCAGATAATGACAGAACACAGAAAGAATAAAGTTGAGAAAGTTGGAAATATTATCCCGGAAGTTGTTGTAGATGGTGCTGAAGAAGGTGAACTTTTAATTGTTAGCTGGGGAAGTACATACGGTGTAATAAAAGAAACTCTTAAAGTTGTTCGTAAAGAAGGAAAAGAGGTCTCTCATGTTCACCTTCAGTATATTAATCCTTTACCAAAAAATCTTGGTTCAATCCTTTCTAAATTCAAAAAGATATTGGTACCAGAAATGAATTTAGGACAACTTTCGTTATTGCTCCGCAACACTTATTTGAAAGAATTGATTCAGCTAAATAAAATGCAAGGTCAGTCATTTAAGATTGCGGAAATTGAAGAGAAAATTAATGAAGTGTTAGGAGCGTAAAATGGAAAACAAAATAGATCAAGTACAAGAAGTAAAATATACCGCTAAAGATTTTTCATCTGGCTTAGAAGTTAAATGGTGCCCTGGCTGCGGTGATTATTCTATCTTAGCTCAAGTTCAAAAAACTTCTCCAGATTTTGGTGAAAAAAGAGAAAACATTGTTTGGGTTTCCGGAATTGGATGTTCGAGCCGTTTCCCATATTATATGAATACTTACGGTTTTCATGGAATTCACGGTAGAGCTGCAGCTATAGCTACAGGTGTAAAACTTGCAAATCCAAAATTGCAAGTTTGGGTTGCAACAGGTGATGGAGATATGATGAGCATTGGCGGTAATCATTTCATCCACGCATGCAGAAAAAACATCAATTTGAAAATTGTCATGTTCAATAATCAAATATATGGTTTAACAAAAGGTCAATACTCTCCAACATCCGAAAGAGGGAAACAAACAAAATCTTCACCTTATGGAACGGTTGATTGGCCTTTCAATCCAATAAAAGTTGCTACTGGCAGTGGTGCATCTTTTGTAGCTCGTTCTTTAGACAGAGATACCAAACACATGCAAGAGGTGATTTCGCGAGCTGCTAAACATAAAGGATTAGCCTTTATAGAGGTATATCAGAACTGCCCAATCTTTAATGATGGTGCTTTTTTCCCGTTAACAGAAAAAGAAACAAAGGCTGATAATGTCATTTTCTTAGAGCACAATAAACCGCTAGTGTTTGGTCCTAACAAGGATAAAGGGATAAAGCTTGATGGATTAAATCCTGTAATAATTGATTTGAATGATGGTGTTCATTCAATTAACGATTGTTGGGTTCATGATGAATTTGATAATAATCCTACACGAGTATTCTTGCTTGCACGTTTTACAGATATTCCAGGTTTCCCAACTCCGGTTGGTGTTTTCCGTCAATACAATAAAGAGACTTACGATATTGACTATGTAAAGCAAATAGAAAATGTAAAAGCGAAAAAAGGTGAAGGAACTTACGAGAAATTAATGTTTGGTAATGGAACTTGGGAAGTTAATTAATCAACTATTTTGATTTTACAATAATTGCAATACTTTTAGAGGCGAAGTTTTCTTCGCCTCACTTTTTTATTAAACAATTGGCAATAATAGGATGAATAGTTTTAAAGAATTACTAAAAATAATTAATGAAAAAAATTCTTTTTTGCTAACAACACATGTAAATCCCGATGCGGACGCAATTGGTTCTGAATTAGCTTTATTCTCTTTCTTAAAGAAACTTGGCAAGAAAGTAAGAATAGTAAACCATAATGCAACTCCATATAATCTTCAATTTATGGATGAAGATAAACTTATTGAGAAATACGATGATGAATTACACATCGAGTTGTTTAATGAGATTGACGTTTGTGTTGTCCTTGATTTGAATAACGCTTCAAGAACTGTTAAGATGGAAAAAGCAATTCGTGAATTCAATGGTATTAAAATTTGTATAGATCATCATCAAGACCCGGAAGATATTTTTAATCTAATTGTTGGAGGCAATGATTATTCTGCTACTGGAGAAATTCTATTTAAGTTTATTAAAGAAAGTAAACTTGTTGAGATTGATCAATTCATAGCTAATCAACTTTATGTAGCAATTATGACAGATACAGGTTCTTTTCGTTTTGAAAGAACAACTCCTGAAGTTCATAAAATTGTATCCGAACTAATTCAAATTGGAGTTAGTCCAACTTTAATTTACGATAAGGTTTATAATCAATTTAATTTTGGAAGAGTAAGATTACTTGGCGAAGCTTTAAGTAAAATTGAATTGGATTCAACCAAACAAATTGCTTTTATGGTTATTACTAACGAAATGTTAGAAAGAAATAATACAACAGAAGCAGATGTAGATGGCTTTGTTAACTATTGTTTAACAATTAGCAGTGTACAAATTGGAATACTTTTTTACGAATTAAAAGATGGAATAAAAATCAGCTTTAGATCAAAAGGCGAAGTCCCGGTTAGTAGTTTAGCCGCCGAGTTTAATGGAGGTGGCCACAGAAATGCTGCCGGATCGAGATTATTTAACATTTCTATTGAAAGTATTAAGGAAAAAGTAATTACAAAAGCAAATGACTATTTGAAAAATATGGAGCTTACATGATTTTTAATATAAAGGTTAATTCAAAAAATGATGTTCTTAAGTTTAATCAAGAAACTGCGTTAGTTAAATTTTTTATTGATGGAGAAAATTTAGAAAAATTAGTTGATGATTTCTTTGCATCGTTTAGTTACCCTCAAAGCTTAATCCAAAAGAAAAATTTTCTTAATACAAAAGGTAGTGAACTGACTTATTATTCTTCTTTTGGTGAACCTTCTTTAATAATTCTGAAGAAAATTAAAATAGATAAAGATTTTACTTCTGATTTCTTTCGTGATTTTATGGCTGGCTTGGTACAAAATTTAAAAGATAAAAATGTAAAAAAGATACATATAGTTATCCCGGCGTTTAGTCATTTTCCTGGTCATTTCAAAAGCGATGAGTACATGATACAAACCATGGTTGAGGGTATTCACTTAGGAAATTATTCTTTTGATAAGTATAAATCGGAAAAGAAAATAGTTGAAAATTTAGAATTCGTTCTTAATTATTCTGAAAGAGAATTAGTTCAAAGAATTATTGAGAAGACACACTGCATAATGTCTGCTGTACATTTTACAAGAGATTTAGTAAATGAACCAGCAATATCTCTAACACCACAAGAGTTTTCGAAAAGAACAAAAATAGAATTAAGCAAGCTTGGTGTAAAAGTTACTATAATGAATAAAAAGGAATTGCAGAAAAGAAAAATGAAAGCAATTCTAGCTGTTGGTAATGCAAGTGTACATGAACCATTGATGATGATCCTTGAGTATAAACCGAAAGTATCTAAAAAGAAAATTGCACTTGTTGGTAAAGGTGTAACTTACGATAGTGGTGGTTTATCTATTAAATCAACACCTAACATGATTGACATGAAAGCTGATATGGCTGGTGGCGGTACTGTAGTTGGAGTAATAAAAGCTGCTGCTATGTTAAAACTTCCCATTGAAATAGTTGGAATTATACCTTGTGTTGAAAATATGGTTAGCGGTGTTTCTTATAAACCTGGAGATGTAATTGTTTCTGCTTCTGGCAAAACAATAGAAGTAAAAGATACAGATGCAGAAGGAAGAATTATTCTTGCAGATGCACTCTATTATGCTTCAAAACAAAAACCAGATGAAATTATAGACTTTGCAACTTTAACTGGTGCTATGGTTGTTGCACTTGGAGAAATGATTGCCGGATTGTTTACTAAAAATGATGACATAGCAAAACAATTATATGAATCTGGAAGCAAGACTTTTGAACGCATTTGGAGAATGCCATTTAGTGATGATTACAAAAAAATGATAAAAAGCGATATTGCAGATGTATCAAATTTAGGCTCTAGATGGGGCGGAGCAATTACTGCAGCAAAGTTTTTAGAACACTTTGTAGATGAAAAAATTTCTTGGGCGCATCTCGATATTGCCGGTCCGGCTACTAAACATGAATTTAATAATTACACTAAAAAATGGGATACAGGATTTGGCGTTCGATTGATGATTGATTATTTAGAAAGTATTTAGAATCAAAAGCAGAGACTTAGTTATGCAAGTCTCTGCAAAATAAATATTATGAAATAACTTCAATTGGTTTTGTTGTTTTCCAAGCGCCTCTTGTAAAATCCGGAATATCTATGGCTTTACTTTTATTCTTTACAGAAATCTCAGATAATTCAACAATACAAGACCAACTTACGGCATCATAAACATCTTGGTCAAGCGGTAAACCATTTCTTAAGCAATGAATAAGTCTATAATCCATAATAAAATCCATTCCGCCATGTCCTCCAACTTCACGAGCTTTTTCTCCAATTTTTTTTGCAAGTGGGTGTTCGTATTGTGTTAATAATTTTTTGAATTCATCTTCTTTTAACCATTGATGTGGATTTGGTTCTAACGCAATTTTTTGTGCGGGCCATTTTTGTGCAATCCCTTTTGTTCCACTTAGCAAATGAATTCTACTATATGGTCTTGGACTTGTTGTATCATGTTGAATCATAATTGTATGACCCTTTGCAGTTTGGACTAAAGTAGTATTCATATCACCAAGCTTATAAGTCTGCTTTGCTTCTGGTGAATCTTTTCCAAATTTTTCTATTGCGTAAGGACTCATACCAAATTGATTGGTTGACATAGATGTTAAATAATCCATTTTGTCGCCGCGGTTAATATCCATTACTTGCGCAACCGGACCAAGTCCATGTGTTGGATAGGGATTACCTGTATGTTTTTCACTAAAATTCAAACGCCACATATTTTGGTAACCCTTTTCTTTATCGAATTTAAGCCAGCGTAAATCATGTATATACGCGCACTCAGAGTGAATAATCTCACCAAAAACTCCATTACGAGCCATGTTGAATGTAGCCATTTCGAAGAAATCGTAGCAGCAATTTTCAAGCATCATACAATGTCTTCTTGTTTTTTCAGCGGTTTCAACTAGTTCCCAACATTCTTTTATTGTAGTTGCAATAGGTACTTCAATTGCAGCATGTTTACCATGTTTCATAGCGTATACTGCATTAGGAGTGTGCAAGTGCCAAGGAGTACAAGAATAAATTAAATCAATATCATCTCGCTCACACATTTTCATCCAAGCATTTTCACTTCCGGAATATTCAATTGCCTCAGGTTTTCCAGCTTTTTTTATAAATTCATTTACAGCTTTAACACGCTCAGGAATTAAATCGCACAAAGCTTTAATTTCAACACCTTCAATATGCAACATACGTTCTACTGCACCAGGACCACGCATTCCCAAACCAATAAAACCTATCCGTACTTTTTCAATTGGTTCGCAAGTTAAACCTACAACATTTTTGTTTTTTGCTTTTTGCACTGCAAAAGAACTAAAATCACTTCCTAAAGTTGGAATATTTGAAAGACCAATAGCAGCGCCGGTCATTAATGAAGTTTTAAGAAAATCTCTTCGGGAACTACTCATTTTATTCTCCTTTATGCTTGAAAATATTTCCATCCTTCATCTCAAAAACTACGTCACCAAGTTTTATTAATTCAGGATTATGAGTTACAATTAAAAAAGTTGCTGAAAGTTTATCTCTTATTTCAAAAAATAATTTATGAAGCATTTCACTATTTGCAGAATCCAAATTTCCGGTTGGTTCATCAGCAAAAATAATATCTGGATTGTTGGCTAAAGCTCTTGCAACAGCAACACGCTGTGCTTCACCGCCAGAAAGTTCTGAAGGGCGATGAGTTAATCTTTCACTTAGTCCAACTAAATCAAGCAATTCGGCAGCTTTCTTTTTTGATTTGGAAATTGATTCACCTGCAATCAAAATTGGTATTGCTACATTCTCCTGAGCGTCAAACTCTGGCAAAAGATGATTAAACTGAAATACGAAACCGATATGCTTGTTTCTAAAAAGTGAGAGTTTATCATCATTTAATGAAAAAATATTAGTTGAAGAAATCTCAACGCTTCCTGAGTCTGCTTTATCTAAACCACTTATAATATGCAGTAAAGTACTTTTTCCGGCGCCCGAAGCGCCAACTATCATACTAATCTTCTGCTTTTCAATTTCAAGCGAAACATTTTTAAGAACTTCAAGTTTTTCGTTATTGGCTTTAACAAAATATTTTGAAATATTCTTTGCAGATAAAATAATGTTACTCATCTTTACTCATATTTTATTGAATCAATTATTACGGTTTTAGCAGCTTGCTTAGCTGGAAAATATGCAGCAATGTAAGAAAGAAACAAAGCCATCAAGCTTATTACAACTATATCAGAAAGATTAACTTGTATCGGTAATGCATCAATAATATATTTCATTGGATCAAGCGGATAAAAATTAAAATGTATTTGCAAGTAACAAACTAGTAGCCCAATTATTAGCCCTGCAATGGTTCCCGCCAATCCAATCATAAGTCCACTTAACATAAATATTTTCTGAATTGATTCTTGTCTAACGCCCAACGAGCGAAGAATTCCAATATCGCGCTTCTTTTCAATTACTGTCATGGTTAGAGAAGCAAAAATATTAAAACTGGCAACTGCTATTATTAAACAAAGAATTATGTATGCAGCCCATCGTTCTATTAGCATTACATTATATAATTGTTTATGAAGATCATACCAAGTTTGAAAAGTTACTGACTTCATAGTGATCTCTTTTTCTAAATTACTTTTTACTTTTTCTGCATTTTGAAAATCATATAAACGAATTTCAAAACCTGACACTTTTTTCTTTGCCCGAAATAGTTTTTGAGCAGTTTCTATCGAGCTGAATGCATAAGTTCCATCGTAGTCCTTATTATTGGATTCGAATAATGCGCTAACAATTAATTTTCTTGTTTGTGGCAACGAAAGAGAAACAATAGTTTTTTCAATATCATTTGCAGAAGTTACTGTTATTGTATCACCAACTCGTAGTCCTAGTTTAAGAGCTAATGATAATCCAATAATTATTTTATTATCACTTAAATCTGTTTCTCCGCTAATAATTTTATCCGAAACACTCCACTTTTCTGAAGAGGTAATTCCAACTCCTTTAAAATTAACTACCTCATAAGTTTTATTGTTGATAAAAAGAGTTTTCCCTTCAATAATAGGTATGAAAGATTCTATTTCTTTTTTTGACAGTAGGCTTTTGTGTAAATGAGATAATTCATTGTCAGTAATATTATTAGAAAGTAAAATTTTAATATGCGGGTCGAAGCTTACAAGAATTTTTGTAACAATTGAACCAAAACCATTAAATACAGAAAGCACAATCACTAATGCCGCGACTCCAATTGTAATGCCTAATGTAGAAATGATAGATAGAATTCCAATAAAACTTAACTTGTGTTTTGCTCTTGCGTATTTTTTTGCAATATATAATTCAACCATTATTAATCAAACCTAAGTGCTTTTGTAGGTGAAATTTTAGATGCTATATAAGCTGGAATGATAGATGAAAATAATGCCACAACAATAGTAATTACCACGACCAAAAAATAATTCCAGAAGTTAATTTCAATTGGAACACTTGTAACAAAATAAACACCACCAGGAAGAGAAATAAGATTGAATTCTTTTTGCAGAATACTTAGTATTAATGAAAGTAAAATGCCAATACTCAATCCCCAAGCAATTAGATACAATGAATTGCCAAGAAAAATTCTTAAAACAAATCCTCTTGTCATCCCAAGTGATCTTAATACACCAATAGAATTTGTTTTCTCTAAAACAATCATTAGCATAGTGCCTACAATATTAAAAAGTGCTACAATTATTATTAACCCTAAAACAATTGGAATTGGCTTTTTCTGCAATTCAATCCAAGTAAAAATATTTTGATGAACTTGATAAATTGTTCTTACATAAAAAGGATAACCTAAATATTCTTGTAGTTTTTCTTTAACTAAATTTAGGTCAGTGTTGTTTTTCAGTTCAATGTTATAACCTGATACTTCATTAAACATTCCAAATAGGTTTTGTGCTTCAGATAGATTTATAAATGCATTCCCATCATCATATTCTGATATACCGGTTTCATAAATGCCGCAAACAATGTATTGTTCTATTGCAGGTGGATTATCAAGTGAAGGAGGTGAATTACCTTTTAAGCAAAAGATAGTAATCTTATCTTTTAATTTAATTTCCATTTTAAGAGCTAGGTTTTTACCAACTAATATTTCTTTTACTAAAGAATTACTATTGAATATTTCTCCATCAACTATAAATTTCTCAAATGATTTAGCGGCAAAATCGTTTTTTAAGCCGGTTAAATTTATACCATCTGTATTATTTTTTGTTTTTAGTATTGCGAGTTTGCTTGCAAAAGGAGCAACAGTTTTAATTTCATTTGAAAATTTTTCTTTAATCTTTTGTTGAACAAATTCAGCTTCAGGTAAGCTTCTGTTCCCAAATCCTATAACTTTAATCTGTGCATTAAACTCAGTTATTTTGTTGGAAACAACCTGTTCAAATCCGTCGAGTATGGTAAGAGCTAAAACAACTACAGTAATGCCAAGGGCAATACCAATTATTGTGATTTTTGAAATAGTAGAAACTAAACTAGAATTTCTGTTTGAACTTAAGAATCGTTTTATAAGAAGTAAAAGGAGATTCATTAAATAAAGTATTTGTTGGGATTAAAATAGGAATAATCTAAATGAAGCGAAAACCTATAGCATTTGTTGACATTTCAAAACAGAAAATATATCTTTGAAGCCCAATTTAAGAATATGTTTTCTATTCCCTAATCGGGGAGTAGCTCAGCCCGGCTAGAGCGCTTGGTTT
>CAZVYT010000064.1:0-16776 GCA_964631495.1 uncultured Melioribacter sp.
TACTGACATTTCTATGGAGTTTTAAGTACTGACATTTTTAAAGAGTTATTACATTCTTAGAAATGTTATTAAATACCTTTTTGATAATGCATTATTTATGGATTATATTTATTTCGGTAAATAATTATGCGGTTTATTCAAGCATTTCAAAATTAGTTTTAAAAAGTATTACTGCTACAAAATTGAAAATCAAACTTTTGGGTGAAATATGTTTTCAAAAGTTCTCTCCGGCGCAACTATTGGTATTGATGCTTATCTTGTTGAAGTAGAAACACATAGCGAAAACAATCTGCCCTCGGTAACAATTGTTGGCTTACCAGATAATGCGGTAAAAGAAAGCAAAGAACGTGTTTCGGCAGCAATTAAAAACTCCGGTGTAACTGTTCCTCATAAAAAGATAACGGTAAATTTAGCTCCAGCAGATATAAAGAAAGAGGGAAGTTCGTTTGATCTTCCTATTGCAATTGGAATTCTTGAAGCTACTGGAATAGTTTCTTCAGAACTTCTTGCAGATACTATTTTTCTTGGTGAACTTTCTCTTGATGGTACTTTAAGAAAAGTTAAAGGCGGTTTACCAATTGCAGTTGAAGCAAAAAGAAAAGGAATAAAGAGAATAATACTTCCTACTGAATCTGTAAGAGAAGCTTCTATTGTAGAAGGTATTGATGTTTACGGTCTTGATTCCTTGAACGATGTAATAAAATTCTTAGCCAATGCTTATGAATTTAAGCCATACATATCTAACAAGGATGAATTGTTCTCTCATGTGAATGAATATATTTTAGATTTTGCTGATGTAAAAGGACAAGAAAATGTAAAGCGTGCATTAGAAATTGCTGCTGCCGGCGGGCATAATATAATTATGATTGGACCGCCCGGAAGTGGTAAGACAATGCTTGCAAAAAGATTTCCCACAATTCTTCCGCCATTAACTTTTGAAGAAGCACTTGAAACTACTAAGATTCATTCTGTTGCTGGAATTCTTGCTAAAGAAAAAGCAATTATTACAGAGCGTCCTTTTAGAAGTCCGCACCATACGGTAAGTGATGCGGCGCTTATTGGTGGCGGTTCATTTCCTCGTCCCGGCGAAGTTTCTTTTGCTCATCACGGAGTTTTGTTTTTGGATGAGCTACCCGAGTTCAAGAAAAATGTTTTAGAAGTTATGCGCCAACCATTAGAGGATTACAAAGTAACAATCAGCCGTTCAAAAATGTCAATCGAGTTTCCGGCAAATTTTATGTTAGCTGCCGCGATGAATCCTTGTCCGTGCGGATATTTTACCGATCCTAATCACGAATGCACTTGCAACACACCATTGATTCAAAAGTATATGTCGAGAATAAGCGGACCGCTTTTAGATAGAATTGATATTCACATTGAAGTACCGGCTGTTAAGTTTTCTGATTTGGCATCGAAAACAGTTGGAGAAAAATCTCTTGAAGTTAGAAAAAGAGTAGTTGCGGCAAGAGAGATCCAACAGAATCGTTTTCAAGAGATTAAACATGTATTTAAGAATGCAGATATGACTTCGAAAGAAATTAAATTGTTTTGTCAGCTCGATCGTGCTAGTGAAGATTTACTAAAGATGGCTATGAACCGGCTTGGTCTATCTGCAAGAGCTTACGATCGCATTCTCAAAGTAGGAAGAACAATTGCAGATCTCGAAAACTCAGAAAGAATTATGACTAACCACATTTCAGAAGCAATACAGTACCGAAGTTTAGATAGAGAATTGTGGGGACATTGATTCTTGTGAGATGAGTAAATGACAAAATTCAATAAGACATTTCGTATTGAATCTGCAAGACTGAAAGAGTGGGATTATTCAACTCCATGGTGGTACTATATTACTATCAATACTAAAAATCATGTTGAGTATTTTGGAGAAGTTAAAAATGAGAAAATGGTTTTGAATAAATTAGGAAAAATTGTTTTAGAGGAATGGTTAAAGACGAAAGAAATAAGGAAAAATATTGAGTTAAATTCATACGTCGTTATGCCAAATCATATTCAAGGAATTTTAATTATTAATGATAATTGTAGAGCCGTTGCGCGCAACGGCTCTACAGAGAAGAAAAATATTCATTCTAATATTTTACCAAAAACAAATTCTCTTTCGGCAATAATCCGTTCTTTCAAATCAGCGGTATCAAAACAAATACACTTAACTGGTAATACGGAGTTCTCATGGCAAGCTCGTTTTTACGATAGAATAATCCGCAGTGAAAGCGAATTGTTTCGAATTAGAAAATACATTCAACAAAATCCATTGTATGGGAATTAGGGAAAAATCAACAAGAAATTATTTATTCACTTTATTGCTTTTTGTAGCTTAGATTTATAGTGCATTAAAAATAAATGAAAACGAAAAGCTTATTCATTCTAACTTCAATCTGTCTCTTGCTTGCAATTAATAAGCAAGTTGCACAACAGCCGGTCAATCAAGATTCGCTCAAATTCAAACAGCTAAGAATAATTGAACAAGGTAAAACAGTTAATACTGGATGCGGTGATTTTGGAACTAATCAATATCAACCAAACATTGCTCACGATAGCAAAGGTAATTACTTAATCACTTGGGTTGATAACAGAGCGGGGAAAAATCAGATTTATGCGCAGTTGTATAACGACAAAGATGAAAAAGTAGGTACACCAATTCTTTTGGAAGATAAACCAGCTTATTACAAGGGCTTACCAACATTAGTTTACAACAAGAAAACTGATGAATATTTAATCTCCTGGATTGAAAATGAACAAAGAGTTATAATCCAACGATTGAAAAGTGACGGAACAAAAATTGGTAGCAACTTAAGCATTTTTGAAAAAAGCGGAATCTACAAATCGAATCTTGAAGTATTTAAAAACGGAAATCTGATTATAACATGGTACATGAATGGTTGGGATTATAAACCATACGATCTCTATTTCTGTGTATTGAACACATCATGCAAAATAATCAAAGAACCAGCCTTAATTAATAAAAGTATTAATGTTTACTCAGCAAGACCAACTATGAGAAATACTTTAGCTACAGATACACTGGGAAATGCAGTAGTGGTTTGGACATCGTATTATCCACCAAGTCCAGCTAATGTATATCTCCAAGTAATAAGCCAAGAAGGAAATCTTAATGGAGAGCCTATTACAGTACAGGACGCTCACTCTACTTCAACATATAATTATTATCCACAAATCGCTTCAACCTATGATGGAACTTTTTTGATTACATGGACAGATCAAAAATTTTTCTGGAGAAAATACTATCGAGTAGGTATAGGGTTTTCGGAAACAAAAATATTGGCGACGACTACTTATGACTGGTATTTAACTACTGACAAGAGAAATAAGTTTTATTTATTTAGTAATATAAATAATGTAACTAGTGCGATTACTTTCTCAAAAGAAGGAGATCAAATCAGTGGTCCCGATATTTTAAGTAAATTAATTGGATCTCGACTTAGCTTTGTTTTTGAAGGATATGGGATTAACTATGCTGGTCTTTCCATATACCAAAATTTGTTTAGTTCTGTATATACAATTAAAAATGGAAGCGATCACAGTATAGTGAGACAAAAGTTTAGCACCGAATTCGATTTTTTTGATGAGCCGACAAAGATTTCCGATGACAAATGCAGTGCTTGGCAGATTTCACCAATTGTTAAATATAATAGGAAAGGAGAATCAATTGTTCTCTGGACTGATACACGAAATGGAAGAAGTGATATTTATTATCAAGTGTATGATGTAAATAATAATCCAGTCGGTGAGAACACAATGTTGAATGATCCATCTGCAACTTATAATAATCTTTCCAATGTTGTTGTTGATACAGAAGATAATTTTGTCTTTGCATATTATATTGTGGGTGTAAACTATTACTATTATGTGCAAAAGATTTCTGGCAAAGGAGTGAAAATTGGAACTAGAAACCATTTTGCAACTTCATCAATGGTGTTTGCACGTTATTCAATTCATACTTTAGAAAATGGAGAATATTTTTTCATAACTATGCCGCAATCATTTCCACTTCGGGAAATTCAAGTTACCAAGCTAAACTCAAACTTTAATACAATAACTAAAATTGATGGATTCTTTAAGGAGAACGTTAAATCTAGTTTTGATGCTTTGAGTTACTCAATTAACAGTAATAATGATATACTATTTACTTGGATCGAAAACTTGAGAATGAAAAACGCTGTTTTAAAAGGCATCATCCTTAGCGAAAATGGAAAAATTGTTAAAGATACTTTTGTTGTTTCAAATCTAGATCGAAACTCTTACTATGCAAAAATTAGTAATAGTTTTGATAAGGATTATAACATGGCCATTACTTGGAATCAGATGGAGTATAACAACAGCACGGGTAACTTTTACATTCATGTATGGCGCAGCTATCCCAAATTCGGAACGAAGTTCAATTCATATCCCTTGCCCTATAATTTTCAATCATCAACTATTCATAAATTTTCTAATAAGAAATTGTTCTTTACTTCTTACCACAAGTATGAAGTTAAGGGCTTTTACATTGATGATAATGACTCTACACTTTCAGCTTATTCTTTGCATAATTTTTCTGAGAGTGATTTAGGATTAAAATATGGTTACAATAGCAGCAACTTTGGAATTGATTTGTTTAATAACAGGCTGAAACTATGTTATGATTCAGTAAAAGAACCGGATAAAGGATTTGAAGTTTACCAAGATTTATTTGCCTTAGATGAATTTGACTTTACATCAATCAAAAATTTTAATCAAACCAGAAGTGTATCAGAAGTAGTTTTAGATGTGACAAATCCAGTTCGTTCTATTGGATTTATTAGATACACAATTCAGCAAGAACATAATGTTGAAATCATTCTTTACAATATTCTTGGTGAAGTTGTAAAAGTAATTGAAAGCAGAAAGCAAAAGGCTGGCGAATACTCTATAAGGTTCAGCACAAGAGGATTGTCGTCCGGTGTTTATTTCATTCATTATAAAGGATTGAATGCACTTACTCGCAAGTTATTGGTAGTTAATTAGCATTTGTATAATTATTCACAAAAATGGAAAAACATAAATAAGATGTAAAAATATCTTGACAACTAAATTATCTTCGGCTATATTCGCAACAAAATTATACCTATGAAAGACACAAATAGAAATATGGCACAACCAACAGCTATTCCACTGGACGCAACCCGCAGCCACGTGTCTTTCAATAACCATTCTTCAGAAATCATTCTAATAGGGATTCTCAGCATTCTAGCACTACTAGGAATTATTATTCTTAACTAGAAAACTGGTCAATCCTAAAATCTAAACTAAATATTAAAGTCGGATCAAGGGGTTGGCCGAAGCCCAAGAGTTATATCTGAAGTTTAATATTGGAGAAATATGAGATCAGATTTAATAAAAAAAGGTTTTGATAAAGCTCCGCATAGAAGTTTGTTAAAAGCTACCGGAGTTATAAAGAGTGATGAAGATTTCAAAAAACCATTTATTGGAATTTGCAACTCTTACATCGATTTAATCCCAGGACATGTTCATCTACAAGAATTTGGCAAGCTAATAAAAGATGCTGTGCGTGAAGCAGGCGGTGTTCCGTTTGAGTTCAATACAATTGGTGTTGATGATGGAATTGCAATGGGTCATTTAGGAATGCGTTATTCATTACCTAGCCGCGAGCTTATTGCTGATAGTGTTGAAACTGTAATTGAAGCTCACCGCTTAGATGGTATGATCTGCATTCCTAACTGCGATAAAATTGTTCCTGGTATGATGATGGGTGCGGTTCGTGTTGATATTCCTACTATTTTTATTTCCGGCGGTCCGATGAAAGCCGGACGCTTGCCGAGCGGCGAAAAAGTTGATCTGATTTCTGTGTTTGAAGGTGTTGGACAATATAGTTCTGGTACAATCAACGAAGAAAGATTGAAGCAGTTGGAAGATTTCAGCTGTCCCTCTTGCGGATCTTGTTCCGGAATGTTTACCGCAAACTCAATGAATTGTTTGTGCGAAGCATTAGGATTAGCACTTCCCGGTAACGGAACTATTTTAGCTATAGATCCGAAAAGAAAAGAACTTGCAACTTCTGCTGCCAAACAAATTTTACAATTAGTAAAAGATGATTTGAAACCAAGCAAAATTCTTTCGCTCAATTCTTTCAAGAACGCTTTTGCACTGGATTTAGCAATGGGCGGCAGCACTAACACAATATTACATACACTTGCAATTGCTATAGAAGCCGGAATCGAACTCGATTTAAATATGCTAAATGAACTTTCTGCCAGAACGCCTTATATCTGCAAAGTTAGTCCTGCTACAAAAAATGTACACATAGAAGATGTTGATAGAGCTGGTGGCATCTCTGCAATACTTAAAGAATTGGCAAAGAAGAATCTTTTAGATGAAAGCGCACTTACTGTAACAGGAAAAACATTAGGAGAAAATATTTCTTCAGCTGAAGTTAAAGATGATCAAATAATTCGTTCTATTGAAAATCCTTTTTCTAAAACTGGCGGGCTAGCAGTATTGTTTGGCAACATAGCTCCAAATGGTGCAATTGTTAAAACCGGGGCTGTTGATGAAAAGATGATGGTCTTTTCCGGACCGGCTAAAATTTATGAATCGCAAGAAGAAGCAGTAGAAAAAATTCTTAAAGGTGATGTTAAAGCTGGTGATTGTGTAATCATTCGTTACGAAGGACCAAAAGGCGGACCCGGAATGCCTGAGATGTTAACTCCAACAAGTGCAATTATGGGAATGGGTTTAGGTGAAAAAGTTGCCTTGATAACCGATGGCAGATTTAGCGGCGGTACTCGCGGAGCTTGCATTGGTCACGTTTCTCCAGAAGCGGCAGAGAGAGGTCCAATTGCCGCAATTAATAATGGCGATATAGTATCAATCGATATTCCAAATAGAACAATAAATGTAGAATTAAGTGAAGAAGAAATTACAAATCGTATTTCTTTACTCCCCCAATTCGAACCCAAAATTAAAAAAGGATATTTAGCTCGTTACGCAAGAATGGTAACTAGTGCTAACAAAGGTGCAGTTTTAAAAACTAATTTCTGAAAGGGCTTATGAAAAATAGAGGACAGTTATTAAGTGGCGCAGATATATTTTTTGAATGTCTGAGACATGAAAAAGTTGAATACATCTTCGGCTATCCTGGCGGAGCAGTATTAAAAATTTACGAACATCTTTACGATGTTGATTTTCTAAAACATATTCTTGTTAGACATGAGCAAGGTGCTGTACATGCTGCCGAAGGCTACGCAAAAGCTTCTGGTAAAGTTGGCGTTGTGCTGGTAACTTCCGGACCCGGTGCAACTAACACAGTTACAGGTATTGCCGATGCTTATATGGATTCGGTTCCAATAGTTGTGTTTACTGGTCAAGTTCCATCTCATTTAATTGGCAATGATGCTTTTCAAGAAGCTGATATTGTTGGAATAACTCGACCTATAACTAAACATAATTTTCTTGTTAGAGAAATTAAAGAATTAGCGCCAACAATTAGAAAAGCATTTTATATAGCCGCAAGTGGAAGACCTGGACCGGTAGTTGTTGATTTACCAAAAGATGTAATTGCTGCAAAGTGTCATTTTGAATATCCAGAGGAAGTTGACTTGCGTGGTTACAAACCAACATATAAAGGTCATACAAATCAAATTAAAAAAGCTGTAGAAGTAATTGCAAAGGCAAAAAGACCTTTGCTTTATGTCGGTGGCGGAGTAATAATGTCCGGTAGTTCTGAAGAACTAAAAATCTTTGCCCGTGAAAATAATTTACCGGTTACAATGACTTTACAAGGCTTAGGTGCTTATCCAGGAACAGATGAATTATCTCTTGGAATGTTGGGAATGCATGGTACTTACTGGGCAAACAGAGCGGTTGATTCTTGTGATGTTTTAGTATCGCTCGGGGCACGTTTTGATGACCGTGTTACTGGAAAAGTTGATACATTCTGCACTCAAGCATACAAAATTCATGTGGATATAGACCCAACCGCAATTGATAAAAATGTTGTAGTTGATCTGCCGATTGTTGGGGATGTAAAACATGTGCTAGCAGAATTGGCAGCGGAAATGACTGTAAAACCGGATACAACTGAATGGCTGGCTCAAATAAAAAAATGGCAGGAAGAGTGTCCGCTCAGCTATGAAGATAAAGATGGAAAATTAAGAACAGAATATGTTATTGAAAGAATTTGTGAAAAAACAAATGGTGATGCAGTTATTGTTACAGATGTAGGTCAGCATCAAATGTGGACTTCGCAATATTATAAATACAATAATCCTCGTTCCAACTTAACAAGCGGCGGTTTGGGAACAATGGGCTTTTCACTTCCCGCTTCAATTGGTGCCGCTTTTGCTGTTCCGGATAGAACTGTTATTTCAATAAGTGGTGATGGCGGATTCCAAATGAATATTCAAGAATTAACTACCGCTGTTGCAAATAAGTTGCCAATTAAAATTTTTATAATCAATAATTCTTTTTTGGGAATGGTAAGACAATGGCAAGAGTTGTTTCATCAAGAGAAATTTAGTTTTACAGATTTAGGTGCAAGCAATCCGGATTTTGTAAAAGTAGGTGAGGCTTTTGGTATTGAATCATACTCTACAAATGACCCGAAAGAAGTTGATGGACTTTTAGAGAAAGCTCTTGCAATTAAAGATCGTCCGGTTCTAATAGAATTTAAAGTTGTAAAGGCCGACATGGTCTTCCCAATGATACCATCCGGCGCTTCAATAAGTGATATGATGGTTAAGAGATTAAATCCAAAGAGGATGACATAAATGAAACATACAATTTCTGTTTTAGTCGAAAATCATTTTGGTGCGTTCGACCGCATTGCAACAATGTTTAGCGGAAAGGGATTCAACATTAAAAGTATTTCTGTTGGTGAAACTGAAATCGAAGAAATTTCGCGCATGACAATTGTTACAGAAGGGGATGATCAAATAATTGATCAAGTTGTTAAACAGTTGAACAGGCTGATTGATACAATAAAGGTTGTTGATTTATCCGGATCACCAAGAGTTGAGCGTGAACTTGCACTAATAAAAGTATCGGTGCCCAAAGGAGCTATGGAAGAAATAAAAAATATTAATGATATCTTCAGGGGAAATATAGTTGATATCACTTATAAATCTATTACTGTTGAAGTAACTGGACCGCCTGATAAAATTGACGCTGCAATTAACCTTCTTTCTGCTTTTGGTATTAAAGAAATTGCGAGAAGTGGAATTGTTGCTCTAAAACGCGGCGAGCAAATAAAAATTATTAAAGAAAAAAATATATCAACATAAAAGAGGTAAATGATATGAAAGTTTATTATGAAGTTGATGCTAACCTTGATCTGCTTAAAAATAAAAAGATTGCAGTACTTGGTTTTGGAAGCCAAGGGCATGCCCACGCGCTTAATTTAAAAGAGAGCGGCATGAATGTTTGCGTTGGCCTGAAAGCCGATTCAAAATCAATTGATAAAGCAAATGCTGGTGGTTTAGAAGTTAAATCTGTTTCAGTTGCGGTAAAATCTTCTGATGTTATTATGCTTTTGTTACCTGATCAAACTCAGAAATCAGTTTATGATTATGAAATAGCGCCTAATTTAAAAGCTGGTGATACATTGGCTTTCGGTCATGGTTTTAATATTCATTACAAACAAATAATTCCTCCGGCAGATGTAAACGTAATGATGATTGCGCCTAAAGGTCCCGGGCATTTAGTTCGCAGAACATATGAACAAGGCAGCGGAGTTCCATGCTTAATAGCTATACATCAGGATCCAAGTGGAATGACAAAAGATTTAGCTCTTGCATGGGCAAAAGGAATTGGCGGTGCGCGTGCAGGTGTTATTGAAACAAATTTTAAGAATGAAACTGAAACTGATTTGTTTGGCGAACAAGCGGTTCTCTGCGGCGGTTCTGCACAACTTATTAAAGCTGGTTTTGAAACTTTAGTTGAAGCCGGCTATCCTGAAGAACTTGCTTACTTCGAGTGTATGCACGAAATGAAATTGATTGTTGATCTTTATTACGAAGGCGGTTTATCAAGAATGAATTATTCTGTGAGTGATACTGCTGAATATGGCGGTATGACACGCGGCCCAAGAGTTATTACAGAAGAAACTAAAAAAGAAATGAAAAAAATTCTGGAAGAAGTTCAGAGCGGAAAGTTTGCTAAAGAATTTATTGATGAATACAATTCCGGTGCTGCTAACTTTAATGAATTAAGAAAAGAAAACAAAGAACATGGAATTGAAGTAGTTGGCTCAAAATTAAGAAGCATGATGAGCTGGTTGGTAAAAAAGTAATTGATAATTCTGATGGAGAATAATTTATAATGTTTAAAATAGCATTACTTCCCGGAGATGGAATTGGCTTTGAAGTTGCAAATTCGGCTGCTCAAGTAATTAAAGCAGTTGCAGATCAAAACAAAGTTGATGTTGAATTTAAGGAATGTTTAATAGGCGGCTGTTCTTACGATGAACATGGTACTCCATTAACAGATGAAACAATTCAAATATGCAAAGATTCCGATGCAGTTTTTCTTGGAGCAGTAGGTGGTTACAAATGGGAATCGCTCCCGCACAATTTGAAACCTGAGGCAGCCTTATTAAAACTCAGAAAAACACTTGGACTTTACACAAACATTCGTCCTGCAAAGATTTATAATCCGCTTGTTGATTCTTCTTCTTTAAAGAAAGAAGTTCTTGATGGTGTTGATTTTGTAGTGCTAAGAGAATTAACAGGCGGAATATATTTTGGTGAACCTCGTGGCTATGATGATACTCGTGGATTCAACACTATGGTTTATACAAAAGAAGAAGTAGAACGTATTGCAAGAATGGCTTTCAAAGTTGCTCGCGAAAGAAAAAACAAAGTTACTTCTGTTGATAAAGCAAATGTGCTCGAGGTTTCTCAATTTTGGCGTAATGTAGTTCACGAAGTTCATAAAGAATTTAAAGACGTTGAATTAGTTGATATGTATGTGGATAATTGTGCGATGCAGATTGTTCGCAATCCAAAACAATTTGACGTAGTTCTTACTTCTAATTTGTTTGGCGATATTCTTAGTGATATTGCCGGAATGATAACCGGAAGTTTAGGAATGCTTCCATCTGCAAGTTTAGGAAACAATTACGCATTGTATGAACCAGTTCATGGTAGCGCACCAGATATTGCCGGTCAAAACAAAGCAAATCCGCTTGCCTCAATATCGTCAGTTGCAATGATGTTTACCTATTCATTCAATATGAAAAAAGAAGGCGATGCAATTGAAGAAGCAATAAACCAAACTCTTGATCAAGGTTTTAGAACAATTGATATAATGAGTGAAGGATGCAAACTTGTTTCAACAACTGAAATGACTGAGAAAGTTATTTCAAATTATAAAGAAATTTTTAAATAGTTAAGCTCGCTCTTAAACATTAGCCTAAACGATGAAGACTTTATAGAGAGCGAATAATACGTAAACAATTAAGCGAGAAAGCAATGAGCGAAAAAATTATCATCTTCGATACTACTTTGAGAGATGGAGAGCAATCACCAGGTGCATCTTTAAATGTTTTTGAAAAATTAGAAATCGCTCGTCAGCTTGCAAAACTAAAGGTAGATGTAATTGAAGCCGGCTTCCCAGTATCATCACCAGCTCAATTTGAAGCGGTAAAAAGAATTTCTGATGAATCAGAAGTTATAATTGCTGGACTTTGCAGAGCAAAAGAAATTGATATTAAAACAGCGTTCGATGCATTAAGAAACGCAAAGCGTCCGCGCATCCATACTTTTAGCAGTACATCGGATTATCACATTTTGGGAAAATTTGGCGATGCTAAATATGGAGCAACACTCGAAGAAAAAAGAAAAACTGTATTGCAGATGTCTTACGATGCAGTAGCTTATGCAAAAACTTTTTGTAATGATGTAGAATTTTCTGCCGAGGATGCCGGAAGAACAGATATTGGTTACTTAGCAGATGTTATTGAGATTGCTATTGAAGCGGGTGCTACAACTGTAAATATTCCGGATACTGTTGGTTACACTTTTCCTTCTGAATATGCTGCTAAGATTTCTGAATTAAAACGCAGAGTTAAGAATATTGATAAAGCAATTATCTCTGTTCATTGCCATAATGATTTAGGATTGGCTGTTGCAAATTCTATTTCAGCGCTTCAGTCAGGCGCTCGCCAAGTAGAATGTACAATAAATGGAATTGGAGAAAGAGCCGGTAATGCTTCTTTAGAAGAAATTGTTATGGCGCTTAAAGTAAGAAAAGATCTAAATGATTTTTATACAGATATAAATCATTCGGAAATTATTAGCACTAGTAGAATGGTATCCGGTTTTACCGGAGTTATTGTTCAGCCTAATAAAGCAATTGTAGGCGAAAACGCATTTGCTCACGAAAGCGGAATTCATCAAGATGGAATGTTAAAAAACCGTGAGACTTATGAAATTATGACTCCTGAATCTGTTGGAGTCAACAAAACAAAAATTATTTTAGGTAGGCACAGCGGCAGACATGGCTTAAAATCAAGATTGAATGAAATTGGTTACCATCCTAGTGAATTAGAATTAAGCAAAGCTTACGATGCATTTTTAGAAATTGCTGATAAGAAAAAAGAAGTATTCGATGATGATTTGCGTGTATTAATGGGTGATGAAGTATACAAAAATGAAGAAAAGTACGTATTAAAATATATGCATGTTAATGCCGGAACTGGAACTATACCAACTGCAACAGTTCAAGTATCTTCTGATAATATTGTTATACAAGAATCATCTCCTGGCGATGGTCCAGTTGATGCGGTTTTTAATGCCATTGAACGCGCACTAGGAATTAAACTTACTGTTGAGTCTTACAATGTTCGTTCAGTAACATCAGGAAGACAAGCACTTGGTGAAGCGATTGTTAGAATTCGCGATGGAGAAAAATCTTTTAATGGAAGAGGTTCATCCACAGATATAATTGAAGCCAGTGCTAAAGCATATCTGCAAGCTATAAATAATTATTTGATTGTTAATGGAATAAAACTGGAAGTATTTGAAACTGCCTTAGCAGAAAAATAGAAAAGGAAAAAGTATGGGAATGACTATAACAGAGAAAATTTTAGCTAAAGCAGCTAAACGTGCAAAAGTTACACCTGGTGAAAGCGTTTGGCTTGATGTTGATGTACTGATGACACATGACGTTTGCGGACCTCCAACAATTGCTATTTGGAAAAAAGAATTTGGTCAGCAAGCAAAAGTTTGGGATAAGCAGAAGCTAGTAATTTTTCCGGATCATTACATCTTTACAAAAAATGCTCACGCTAATCGAAATGTAGATATTCTTCGCCAGTTTGCTGCTGAGTATGATCTCCCAAATTACTACGATGTTGGTACAGAACGATACAAAGGAGTTTGTCACATCGCATTAGCTGAAGAAGGTTATAATGTGCCAGGTACAGTATTGTTTGGTACAGATTCTCACACATGTACAAGCGGCGCATTTGGAATGTTTTCAACCGGCGTTGGAAATACAGATGCTGCTTTTATTCTTGGAACTGGAAAAATTTGGGAAAAAATTCCGGAGTCTATCAAGTTCACTTTTAATGGAGTTATGCCCGAGTATTTAACCGCAAAGGATTTGATACTTCAGATACTTGGCGATATTACAACTGATGGTGCAACCTACCGTGCAATGGAGTTTGATGGTGACGCAATATCTAGTATGAATATGCTTGAAAGAATGACTCTTACTAATATGGCAATTGAAGGCGGTGGAATGAATGGAATAGTTGCTGTAGACGATGTAACTCGGTTATACTTGAAAGAAATTGGCGTTACTCAATATGAAGAATTTACCAGTGATACGGATGCTGTCTATTTTTCAAAGTATACTTATGACGTTACTAAATTAGAGCCAACTGTTGCTAAACCTCATAGTCCGGATAATCGAGATACTGTTAGGAATGTAGAAGGGACAAAAATTACTAAAGCATATATAGGTTCTTGTACAGGAGGTAAGATTACAGATTTTCAATACGCAGCTAAATTACTCTTAGGGCAAAAAGTAAAAGTGAAAACATTTATTGTTCCCGCTAGCACGCAAGTTGCAAAACAATTAGAAGAAGAAACATTAAGTGGAATTTCTCTTAAAGATATTTTTATTAATGCTGGTTGTATAATTGCAGAGTCATCATGCGCCGCTTGTTTAGGCGGACCTTCTGACACTATTGGAAGAAGTACGGATGGTGATGTTGTAGTTTCAACAACAAATAGAAACTTTCCTGGAAGAATGGGAAGTAAATCATCACAAGTATATTTAGCTTCTCCTCTAACGGTTGCTGCAAGTGCAATTACTGGTGAATTAACCGATCCTAGAAAATTTTTGTAAAAGGTGAAAATGGAAAAAATAATTGTTGGTAAAGTGTACGTTCTTGGTGATAACATAGATACTGATCAAATTATTCCAGCAGAACATTTGGTCTACAGTACTAGCGATCCTGAAGAACTAAAAAAGTATGGTCATTTTGCTCTTTCTAGTGTTCCATTCGAAAAAGCAGGGTTGCCCGATGGTGGAAAATCATTTATTACAGGTGATAGTCATTTCTCTGATTATACGATTGTTATTGGCGGATCAAATTTTGGTTGTGGTTCTTCGCGAGAGCATGCACCGCTTGCATTGCAAGTAGCAGGTGTTAAAGCAATCGTTGCAGAATCATATGCTAGAATTTTTTATCGAAATTCCGTTGATGGTGGATTTTTAGTTCCATTAGAAGTAAAAGAAAAGCTAAATGATAAAATTAAAACCGGCGATGAAGTAGAAATTGACTTGGAAAATAATTCGATAAAAAATTTAACAGATGGAAAAGTATATAATCTTCATCCACTTGGTAGTGTCTTAGATATTGTTAAAAGTGGCGGACTGTTTAATTATGCCCGCGAAAACAAAATGATCTAACTCTTGATTCTTTTTTAAAGGATGGTACGATGGTAAAGAAATTAATAGAAATATTTGATACTACACTTCGCGATGGTACCCAAGGTGAAGCGGTAAGCTTAACCGTGCGCGATAAGATAATCATCGCTCAGAAACTTGATGATTTTGGAATTGATATTATCGAAGGCGGTTGGCCTGGCAGTAATCCTCGCGATGTAGAGTTTTTCCAAGAAATTAGAAAAATAAAATTAAAACACGCTCAAATGTGTGCTTTTGGTTCAACTGCACGCTCTCTGGATAAAATAGAAACTGATGCCAATCTTATAGCTTTATTAGATGCGGATACACCAATTGTTTCCATTTTTGGAAAGACTTGGAAGTTTCATTCTGAAAAAAGCTTAGGTCTAACAGAAGATCAAAATGCTGAATTGATTTATAAATCAGTAAAATATTTGAAAGACAGTGGCAGAAAAGTAATTTATGATGCCGAGCATTTCTTTGATGGTTTTAAAGATAATTCGCAATTCGCAATTCGTATGTTAGAGTCAGCTCAAAATGGTGGCGCAGATGTTATTGTTTTATGTGATACTAATGGAGGGACTTTACCGCACGAATTGAAAGCAGCAATTGATGAAGTTAAAAAATCTATTTCAAAACCAATTGGTATTCATGCACATAATGATAGTGAAGTTGCCGTTGCTAACACAATAATAGCCGTTGAAAGTGGAGCCACACATATTCAAGGAACGATTAATGGATTAGGCGAACGTTGCGGAAATGCTAACTTAGTCAGCATTATTCCTAATCTGTTAATTAAGATGAATTGTAAAACAAAAAAAGAATTAAGCCTTGAACAATTAACATCACTCTCAAATTCAGTTTATGAAATCATGAATTTAAACCCAAACACCAGAGCTGCTTTTGTTGGTAAATCTGCATTTGCTCATAAAGGAGGAATACACGTTAGTGCTGTACTAAAAGATAGTAAAATGTATGAACACATTAATCCTTCTTTAGTCGGCAATTCACAAAGAGTACTTATTTCAGATTTATCCGGACAAAGTAATATAAAATATAAAGCGAAAGAATTTGGCGTCGAAGTTGATGAAACAAGTGAATTCAACAAAAAATTGGTTAAACACATAAAAGAAAAGGAATATGAAGGTTATCAATTTGATGGAGCTGAAGCTTCTTTTGAATTAATTCTAAGAAATGAAACAAATGAGTTCATACCTTTTTTCAAAACAATAGATTCACGCATTTACACGTTTTTTGATAAAGACAGACATAATAATGCAGAAGCTGTTCTAAAAATAGAAGTAAATGGAGAAATAGAACATACAGCCGCAGAAGGAGATGGTCCGGTAAACGCACTGGATAATGCCTTGCGAAAAGCTTTGCTTCGTTTTTATCCTGATCTTTCAAATGTTAAATTAGTTGACTATAAAGTACGTGTCCTGGATGAAAAAGAAGCAACTGCAGCAAAAGTAAGAGTCTTAATTGAAACTAGCGACGGAGAAACTACATGGTCAACTGTTGGAGTTTCAACAAATATAATTGAAGCAAGTTGGCAAGCTCTATGCGATGGTTTAAATTATAAGCTTTATAAAAGTTCGCTAAAAGAAAAAGTAGATCAAAAAACATAAGCTATATTTACTAGTCTCAGTTGAAAATAAAGTTTTACTGTAATAAAAACTGAATTTAGATTTAATAAGAATGTAATTTTTTCCACTTTTTCAAAATAAACCAGCATTTTCTATATGAATATTTGATTAAAAAACACTGTTTTTAAGTTTTTAAATAAATTTAAATGTAATAACTCTTTAAAAATGTCAGTACTTAAAACTCCATAGAAATGTCAGT
>CAZVYT010000065.1:0-16432 GCA_964631495.1 uncultured Melioribacter sp.
TACTGACATTTCTATGGAGTTTTAAGTACTGACATTTTTAAAGAGTTATTACAGAAATGATTAAGACGAATTGAAACTAAATCTTTCTAATTATATTTTATTTATTTTATTGTTTAGCACTACACTTTGCTACTCACAAAGCGAAGGATCATTCTATGGTGGATTGTTACACCTATCTAATTATATAGCTTCAGATGAATTTAAAAAAGTAAAAGAAGCTAACACTGATTTAGCGCAACTTGACTTGTTATTTTTGAAAGCTATGTCTTATTTCAGAGGAAATATTTCTGAAGCATTATTGTGTTTAACATTTACTTGTCTTCCATTTAACAAAATCGATTTTAAAACACCTTTTGGAATTTTAAATATCCCGCTTCCCTCGCCTTCTATAAAAATATTTCAAAAAAGACTCATCAATCTTCCTAAAAACATTTTTGTAACATCGCCCGAAAGTGATTTTGGGGATAAAGATAAACTCTCTCATTTCTTTGGGAATGCTTTTTTACGTTACAACATAAGTGTTTTCAACTTTTCGAAATTTATGGGTATCTTTGTTGAGAAAACGGAACAAAATTTTTTTGCAAATGGCGCATTTGATAGAAGAGATATTATCGCAAATCATTTTGGTGAATTATTTGCTGAAATGTTGAAACTCGATCCAAATGCTAAGCCGTCAAAAGCATTACTTGTTTATCAATTACTTTATTTAAGAGTAGGATTATGAAATCAGTTTTAATTATTGATGATGAAAAAGCTATTTGCGAAAGCATTAAAATGATTTTGGAATATGAAGATTATCAAGTCGATTATACTACAGATTCGATTGAAGGAATAGCAAAGCTTGAATATGGGGATTATAACGTTCTTTTACTTGATATTAATATGCCAGAGAAAAATGGTTTTGAAGTTCTCAAATGGATGCAAGAAAAAGAATTAGACTTAAAGTCCATCGTAATTTCCGCACATAGCAGTATCGAAAATGCCGTTAAAGCAACAAAACTAGGAGCATTCGATTTTATTGAAAAACCAATAGATAGAGATAAACTATTAATCTGTGTTAGAAATGCAATTAACAGTGCTACACTCTTTAAAGAGAACAAAAAGCTTAAAAAAGAATTATTAAATAATGATAAAATAATAGGAACCAGCTCTGCAATACAAACCATTCTCGAAACTATTTCGCGTGTTGCAAAAACCGATGCGAGAATTTTAATTACTGGTGAAAACGGAACTGGTAAAGAATTAATCGCTCAAGAAATCCACAGGCAAAGCCCAAGGACTAATCGAGAACTAATAGAAGTTAATTGTGCTGCAATTCCACAAGAATTAATTGAATCTGAATTATTCGGTCATGAAAAAGGATCATTCACTGGTGCAATTAAGCAAAGAATAGGTAGGTTTGAATTAGCTCATGGCGGAAATTTATTTTTGGATGAAATTGGTGATATGAGCCCACAAGCTCAGGCAAAAGTTTTACGCGCTATAGAAGAAGGTAAAATTGAAAGAGTTGGCGGCACAAATAAAATATCTGTTGATGTTAGGATCATTTCTGCAACAAATAAAGATTTACAACTAGCCATTGGTAATGGAAATTTTCGGGAGGATTTATTTCACCGATTAAATGTTATACCTATTCATATTCCACCACTTAGAGAACGTAAAGATGATATTCCTTTTTTAATAGAGCATTTTTCTAAAATTATTTGTGAAAAAAATAAATTCCCGCAAAAAGTATATTCTTCTAGTGCAATTAAAGCTTTCCAAAACTATCCATGGAAAGGAAATGTACGAGAACTTAGAAATGTTGTAGAACGAATTGTAATTATGGTTTCAAAACAAGAAATAACAGATAAAGAAGTAAGCAGTTATATTCAAGCGAGCGCTTCCCCAACAGAAGATCTATTAAGCATTTCAAATAGTTTTCAAGAATTTAAAGAAAAGGCAGAGAAAGCATTTATAATTAAGCAGTTAAATGCAAATAGTTGGAATATGAGTAAGACAGCAGAAATTCTTGGAATACAAAGAAGCCACTTATATAATAAATTAAAGAAATACGAAATAGAAAAGGATTAAAAATGGGCGAAACAATATTTTCTAAAATAATCCGAAAAGAAATTCCGGCTCAAATCGTTTTTGAGTCAGAAACAGTTTTGGCTTTCAAGGATATAAATCCACAAGCGCCTGTACATGTTTTAATAATTCCAAAAGCTAATAATATTGAATCGGCAAGAGATATTTCTTCTTTACATCATTCAATACTTTTAGGAGAGATGTACGATGCAGCAAATTCTATAGCCAAACAATTAGGAATATTTGAAAGTGGATTTAGATTAGTTTTAAATTCAGGTTCAGATTCGGGTCAAGAAGTGTCTCACATTCATATGCATCTATTAGGCGGAAGAAAAATGAATTGGCCTCCGGGCTGATTTATTTATTGACCAAAATTCCTTTATCTGAAATATCCTTTCGGTACTGCATACCATCAAAGTATACTTTTGAAATAGCTTCATAAGCCATTTCTTTACATCTTTTTAAATCGGTTTCTTCAATCGAAGTAACAAGTCCTAATACTCTCCCGCCATTTGTAAATATTTTTCCATCTTTTTCTTTTGTGCCAGCATGAATAATATACGAGTTGCAAAAAGGATAATTATCCAAGCCAAGTATTTCAACTCCCTTTTCAGAACTATCTGGATAATTTCTTGAAGCAATAACAACGCAAATAGAAGCCCCAGTAGAAATTTGAATGGAATCCTTGTCTAACTTACCAATTGAAGCAGAATAAAGTAGTTGAAGGAAATCTCCTTTAATGAGCGGTAAAACTACTTGAGTTTCAGGATCACCAAATCTGCAATTGAATTCGACAACTTTTGGACCTTCGGGTGTAAGCATTATACCACAATATAAACATCCGACAAATTCACAGTTGTTAATTTTCATTGCTTGTAATGTAGGTTTAATAATTTTTTCAGAAACAAATTGAAGCACATTTTTGTCTACAAACGGAGTTGGAGCATAAGCACCCATTCCGCCGGTATTTTTACCCTTATCGCCATCATAAATTCTTTTATGATCTTGAGCCGCAGGTAAAAGAATAAATTCTGATCCATCAGTAATAGCGAAGATTGAAGCTTCTTGCCCAGTCATATATTCTTCAATAACTACTTTATCTCCGGCACCACCAAAAGACGAATTAATGAAACATTCCTTGATTGCATTTTTTGCATCTTCAAATGTATCAGCAATAATTACACCCTTGCCAGCTGCAATACCATCTGCTTTAATTACAACTGGATATTTTGTTGTTTGTAAATAAGTTACAACTTCTTCATAGTCCTCTTTTAAGTAAACATTAAATGAAGCCGTTGGTATTTTATTTTCTACCATTAGTTTTTTAGCAAAAGACTTTTCTCCTTCAATTCTTGCCGCCTTTTTCGAAGGTCCAAACACTGAAAAACCATTAGACCTAAGTGAATCTGATAAACCATCTGTTAGAGGTTTTTCTGGTCCAATAACGACTAGATCGATTTGATTATGGGAGCAAAACTGAATGATACTGTCATGGTTTGATATATTTAATTCTACATTCACTGCTATTTCTTTTGTACCTGGATTACCAGGAATAACAAAAAGCTTTGATAAGCTTTTACTTTGTTTAATTTTTAAAGCTAAAGAATGTTCTCTACCACCAGATCCAATTATAGCAACATTCATTATTCATCCCTCAAGTGAAATTGAAATTCTTTAGTTAATTGTTCAGTTAATTGGCGTCTATCATGCCTTAGTACAAACTCTTCATTTGGAACAGGTAATTTCTTATTCTTAAAGAGATTGTAAATTTCAACTATTGTTTCTTTAATATCTTTTATATAGTCAGGATAAGTTAAAAAAGAAGCTCCATATTCTATAAGTGCGTTTCTTGCTGCACCATCAGGAACGCAACCTAAAATAGGTTTCCTGGTACCAAAATATTCAAATAGTTTACTTGTTGAGATTGTGTCTACGTTAGAAATATTACCAATCATCATCCATAGAATATCTGTAGAAACTAAATACTTAACTACTTCAGAATGCTCAAGATAGCCATGCTCCTTTACGTATTCTGCTAAATTTAGATCAAGTACTAATCTTTTATTTTCTTCTCTAAGATGCCCGATAAACTCAAGCTCAATTTGGGACGCTATTTGAGGATTTTCAAATGTTAGTTCCTTAAATGCTCGCAAAATAAATTCTGGTGTAATATTTTCGTAGAAAATTCCAGAATAAGTAATTTTCATTTTACTGGATGTTCTCTTAATAACTTCTTTTTGCTTAAAATCGTCTGGATCAAAGCCATGTGGTAAAATAATTACATCTTCATAACCTAAAAATGGATAGGTCAAAAGAATTTTCTCTTTTATTTTTCTGTTTATCGAAATAACTTTATTTGCTTTACGTAACGCCTCATATTCTAACTTCTTATGTTTATATCTATGATAAGGAGTTACATAAAATGCAAAATGATTTTCATACCAAAGATCACGGTAATCCACAAATAAAGGAATGCCAAACTCGTTCTTTAGTCTAGCAGCAGTAATAAATTGTGAGTATGGAGGTACCGAAACATAAATTATATCAAATTTTTCTTTGGATAATAATTCTTTGCCAGTTTTATACGCCTTCTTTGCCCAAGAATTCTTGTTATCCGGTATAAAGAATGTTTTACTTAATCGAGAAAAAATTTTACGTATAAATTCTTTTGGCATACTTACAGTTTTGTACTTTGCTCCCAATAATGAATTTATATCAAAAGCCTCTGTTCGAATTATTTCAACACCTGCGTCTTCTGCTTCATTTAAAAGAGATAGATCGTGTGCATAATAAGCAGTATTTCCAGCTGTAATTACGGTAGGCTGCCAGTTAAATTGAGGCATAAACTTTGTAAATTTGAGAGTTCTTTGAACTCCGCTTAAACCCATTGGAGGATAATAATAAGACAAAACTAAAACTTTATACATATTGTAATTTGATCAATGTTTATGAGAAGTTTGGTAATTAGGTGCCTCTTCAGTTATCATAACATCATGAGGATGACTTTCCCGAAGACCCGCGTTTGATATTTTTACAAATTTAGATTTAGTTTTAAAATCGGATATATTTTTTGCACCGCAATATCCCATTGAGGCTCTTAAACCACCTATAAATTGATAAACAGTTTCGGCTAAAGTGCCTTTATATGGAACTCTTCCTTCAATTCCTTCCGGTACTAATTTCTTGAAATCCACTTCAACATCTTGAAAATATCTATCACTACTTCCTTGCTTCATTGCACCAAGAGAGCCCATTCCGCGATAAACTTTAAAACTTCTTCCTTCAAATAATACTTTTTCGCCTGGGGTTTCATCACAACCGGCAAACATTCCACCCATCATAACTGTATCAGCGCCGGCGGCAATTGCTTTAGCAACATCGCCGGTTTGTTTAACACCACCATCTGAGATTATAGGTATTTTACCCTTTAATGCATGAGCAACTTCCATTACAGCACTTATTTGTGGAACACCGACTCCGGCTATTATTCTTGTAGTACAAATAGAACCGGCTCCAATTCCAACTTTTACTGCATCAACTCCTATGCGCTCTAGTTCTAGAGCAGCTTCTTTGGTTACAATATTACCTGCAATAATTTGTACATTCTTGAATTTACGTCTAATTTCTCTTACTGTTTTTATTACACCTTCAGAATGACCATGAGCTGTGTCCAAAGCCAAAATATCTACGTTTGATGCAACTAGCGCTTCAACTCGTTCTATTGTGTCTTTTGTAACTCCAATTGCCGCCCCAACTCTTAGTCTGCCAAGTTCATCTTTGCACGCGTTTGGGAATTTTTTCTTTTTAATTATGTCTTTATATGTTATTAATCCTTTGATAACACCTTTTTTATCAACCACTGGTAGTTTTTCAATTCTGTAGCGATGTAAAATCTTTTGTGCATCTTCTAAAGTTGTTCCAAGAGGTGCAGTTATTAGGTTTTCTTTAGTCATTAATTCGTAAACTGGAAGATCCCGGTTTGTCTCGAATCTTAAATCTCTGTTAGTTAAAATACCAACTAACTTTCCATTTGGCTCTACAATAGGAATGCCGGAGATATGATATTTTGACATAAATTCTTCTGCTTCTCTTATTGTTCTATTTGGATCAAGAGTGATAGGATTAACTATCATTCCACTTTCAGAACGTTTAACCTTATCTATTTCATCAGCTTGTTTAGTTATACTCATATTTTTATGAATAATACCAATACCGCCTTGAGCAGCCATTGCAATTGCCATTTGAGATTCTGTTACTGTATCCATCGCTGCACTTAAAAAAGGAATATTTAATTTTATTTCTCTTGTCAGAAATGATGAAATACTTACATCTTTAGGAAGCACAGTAGAACGTGCTGGCACAAGTAAAATATCATCAAAAGTTAATCCTTCGAAGCTGATCTTTTTATTCATCTTAAAAACTCCAAATAGTTATAAAAAAGACCACACAAGGTGGTCTCAATTTTTCTTATTCGAACGCAGCAAAGCCCGTAATGTCTTCTCCAAGAATTAGAGTATGCATTTCATGAGTGCCTTCATATGTTTTTACAGACTCTAAATTATTAGCATGTCTCATTACCGGATATTCATCAAGTATGCCATTAGCACCCAAAATCTCTCTTGCTACTCTTGCAATATCTAATGCTTTTTCACAATTGTTGCGTTTAGCCATAGAGACATGAGTATGCTTGCATTGACCTTTATCTTTTAATCGTCCCATCTGTAAATTTAATAATTGCGATTTTGTAATTTCAGTTATCATATAAACCAGTTTTTCTTGTGTCAACTGATAAGCTGCAATTGGTTTACTAAATTGAATACGAGATTTAGCATATTCAAGAGCAGAATCATAACAAGCCATCATAGAACCTACAACACCCCAAGCAATTCCATATCGAGCCTGTGTGAGACACATTAAAGCGGATTTTAATCCACTTGTATTTGGGAAGATATTTCCTTCTGGTACAAATACATCTTGAAAAATAAGTTCAGAAGTTACAGATGCTCTTAAAGAATGTTTGCCATGCATTTCTGGAGCTTCATAACCTTTCATTCCTTTTTCAACCAAGAAACCATGCACAATACCATCCATTTTAGCCCAGACAACTGCAACATCAGCAATGGTTCCATTAGTAATCCACATTTTTGCACCATTGATAATGTAACCGCCATCAACTTTTTCAGCGCGTGTTATTAATCCTCCTGGATTAGATCCATAATCCGGTTCAGTTAATCCAAAACAACCAATTTTTTCGCCAGTAGCTAATTTAGGTAACCAAAAATCTTTTTGTACTTCACTGCCAAAAGTATAAATTGGGTACATTACCAAAGCACTCTGAACAGAAACAAAACTGCGCAACCCGCTATCTCCTCTTTCCAATTCTTGCATAGCTAAACCATATGCAACATTATTCATTTCGGGGCATCCATATTTTTGAGGAAGAGTGATACCGAATAAACCCATTTCGCCAAGTTTTGGAACTAAATGTGCAGGATGAATTCCATCGCGGTAATTTTTTTCAATTATAGGAAGTACTTCTTCATCAACATATTCTCTTACTGAATCTCGCACCATAATTTCATCTTCATTTAACAAACTCTCGATGTTGTAATAATCAATTTTGTTTACTAGAGACATTTTATCACCATTTTTTGTTACTTAAAAATAATTAAGTGTGGTGTGAGAAAAAAATTATTCTTCTTTGTCTATTTTAAGTTTTTCCACTACATTAAGAATAATTTCGTTTTCGTATCCTTTTGAAGATAAAAAGGAATATAGTTTTTGTGTGATCTTACTTTTATCGCTAACTTTTCTTGTTATTTGAAATAGTTTTCTTTTTGCTAATGTTAATGCATTTTCTAAGTAAAGCTCTTTATCAAGACCAGATAATGCAACTTTAATTAATTCTCTATTTATCCCCTTCTTCATTAACTCAGCGGTAAGTAAAGCTGAGCCAATTTTCTTTTTATTAATTTTTTCCAAAACAAATTGCTTCACAAAATCTTCATCATTTAAATACTTGTTTTGTTGTAAGTATTCTAAAGTATGTTTTATTATCTCTGGTGAAAATTTTTTCTTTTGAAGTTTTATTTTTAATTCAAAAGAAGAGTGAGTTCGCATTCCTAAATATCTAAAAGAAGAATCTTTGGCTTTTAAAATACTGCTCTCATACGAGAGCAGTTCAATTTTATTTTCATCAATCTTCTGACCTTTCCATAAACCTTTATTAATTACTAAACGATAATCAATTAAATGGTAAGTCCCATCATCAAACACTATAGTAACATCATTTCCTTTCTTCTTAAGACCAACAATTATCATTTACTTTTTTTTGTCTTTGTATCGGTTTCTTCTTTTATTGGCTTAGCTTCTTCTTTAATCATTCCCAATGCAACTTTTACTTCTCGCTCGAGTGAATTAAAAAGATTTTCATCTTCAAGCATTTTCTGTTTCAATTGATCTCTTCCTTGGAAACGATCTTCTTTATAAGTAAACCAAGCGCCGCTCTTTTTTAAAATATCATTATTAGTAGCCAAGTCAATTATATCGCCTGCTTTGCTTATACCTTCGTTATAAAGAATGTCGAATTCAACTTCTTTAAAAGGAGGAGCAACTTTACTTTTTGCAATCTTAACTTTTGTTCTATTCCCAATAACATTAGTGCCATCTTTGATTGCTGCTATTCTTCTTATATCCAACCGCAAGGAAGCATAAAATTTAAGTGCATTTCCGCCAGTTGTAGTTTCCGGATTACCAAACATAACGCCAATTTTACTTCTTAGTTGGTTGATAAATATTACACAAGTTTTGGATTTGCTAATAGCGCCAGTTATTTTACGTAAAGCTTGGCTCATTAATCTTGCTTGCATTGCCATTTGCGGGTCGCCCATATCGCCTTCAATTTCGGACCGGGGAACTAAAGCTGCCACAGAATCAACAACAATAATATCAAGCGCATTACTTCTAATAAGCGTATCAACAATTTCTAAAGCTTGTTCACCAAAATCTGGCTGAGATAACAAAAGATTTGCAGTATCTACTTTAAGTCGTTTAGCATAGTTTACATCAAGCGCATGTTCAGCATCTACAAACGCGGCTAACCCACCTTTTTTTTGTGCTTCAGCAATAATATGCAAGCATAATGTTGTTTTGCCGGATGATTCAGGTCCATATATTTCAACTACTCTACCGCGCGGCACACCACCAATTCCAAGTGCATGATCTAATGTTAACGACCCAGTTGGAATTGATTCTACTGGTGCAATAACGCCATCACCCAATTTCATTATTGTTCCTTTTCCAAACTGCTTTTCAATATTAATTATAGTATCCTCAAGGATTTTTAGTCTTTGATCTTTATCTACAGCCATAAGAGCTCCTTTTAATTTTTTAGCGTAAAACTTTTTAATTTAGTGTAAACGGAACCTGTTTGTTTTAATTCACTTTTTATTAAAGATATTTTATGTGTATAAAAAGATAGTTCAGGAAGTTTAACTTCTAATAAAGTTAATAATTTTGAAACATCTTCTTTACCGCGAATTCTTAACAATGTTACGTGAGGTTTAAATTTTCTTTCCTCTTTGGGATAACCAAATTTACGAAATGATTTTTCAATCTCATCAACAAAATTCACTAAGTGATAATTCTCTTTCATCCCCAGCCAAAATATTTTTGGTTCACCGAAATGCCTAAAAACACCAAACTTATTTACTTCCATTCTAAATGGCTTGTTCTTAATTACTATAGATTCAATTTCTGATTTAATATTTTCAATGAGAGTTTCATCGGTATCCCCAAGATATTTTAACGTTATGTGTAACTTTTCTTTTGTTTCCCATTTAATATCTTTTACTTCTCCAAGAATCTTGTCTTTTTCTTTAAGAATTGCTTCAATAATGTCTTCTGGTATTTCTAAAGCAATAAATAATCTAATCATCATAAGGAATGCCTAGCAAATGTCGCCTAAGTAATTCAAGGGCGGCTTGTGAAGCTCTGTCTTTATTTAAAAGTCTATCATCACCAAATCTAAATTCTTTTGCAGTGCATATTTTATCATCACATAAACCGATGTAAACTAGACCTACCGGCTTATTTTCGGTAGCGCCGGTTGGACCTAAAACACCTGTTACTCCAAGACCAATATCACATCCGCTAACGGCTTTCACTCCTTCTGCCATTTGTCTTGCAACTTCCAAACTAACTGCTCCACTTTTTAAAATTGTATCTTCATCAACATGCAATAATTCGACTTTTGCTGCATTTGAATAAGTGATTACTCCTCTTTCGAAGTATTTACTGCTTCCACTCAGGTTTGTAATTCTATTTGAAATTAATCCGCCTGTGCAAGATTCTGCAACAGCTATTTTTAATCCACGGTCGGTTAGTAATCTTGCAACAACTTCTTCTAATAATTCGGATTCTTTACCAAAAATATATCTGCCCACAAGCGGACGTATTTTTTGTTCAATTTCGTCTAATTTATTTTTTGCTATTTCTTCTGTTTCTCCTTCAACAGTTAATCTCATTCGAACACCAAATTGATTTGGGAGAAAAGCCAGTTTACTACCATTTAATAATACATCAAGATCGCCCAATTTATCAAAGAGAATTGATTCTGGGATTCCAGTTGTAAGAAGGTTTTTACGAACAACTACTTTTAATTTCTCCGTCTTAGAGTCTAACCTAGGAAGTATAAAATTTTCCATCATTCCTTTCATTTCGATTGGAACACCGGGCATAGCGACAAATATTTTATCATCTTTCTCAATCCACATACCAGGAGCAGTTCCTCTTGAATTTCGGATTGGTGTACATATAAGTGGAACTAAGGCTTGGTCTTCGTTTGTCTTAGTAATTTTCCTTCCTCTAATTTCAAAGAAATTTTTAATGTCATTCAAAACATCTTCATCAAGAACCAGATGTGTTTTGAAGAAGTCAACTATACACTTACGAGTTACATCATCGTGTGTTGGACCTAAACCACCAGTTACTAAAACAATATCGTTAGCATCTATTGCCCACTTAAATTCTTGCATTATTTGTCGCTGATCATCTCCAACAACGCTTGTGCTAACAACATTAACTTGTATGTTGGTTAATCTTTCAGCAATCCATGCAGCATTTGAATTAACAATTTGACCAATTAATATTTCATCACCAATTGTAATAATGTGAGCTTTCATTTTCCCTTCTTATTAAAATATAATCTTGTTGAAAAAGAAAATTATTAGCTGAATTACAATAAACGAATATATTCCTGCTAATATATCATCTAGTATTACACCCCAGCCATTTTTAACAGATTCAAGTTTTCGGATCGGAAACGGTTTTAGAATATCGAATGCGCGCCAAATAAAAAATGCTAGAATAATCCACCAGATTTTTTTGGGAACAAATAATAGTGTAATCCACATTCCAATCACTTCATCATTTGTATATTCTTTAGGGTCTTCACCATAAACCAATTCGAATTTTCTTGCGATTGGCACACCAATTAAAATAAGCAAAGTGATAAAGAATATCATAATTGAAGGGTTTTCGAAACCTGGTATTAGATATATTACTAAAGCAGCTAAACTTCCAAAAGTTCCACTGGCAGTTTTTACATAACCAGTATAAAAACCAGACCCAATGAGCTTCTCTATAAAATTAATTTGCACGTGAGAATAAATGTTTAATTAATGTTCTGTTATTTATTATATAAAACACGCCAGTGACAACAGTAAATAAAGTAATTGCAAACATTGTCCAATAAATTATTTGAGGATCAAGAAGTAATTGAAAAAGTGAATTATAGCTAAGGTTGAGCGAAGGAATTGTTTGTAAAGTATAAAGTATTAGCAAGTAATAGAGAAAAAACATTTGTGTAAATGTTTTCCATTTAGCTAAAACACTTGTAGAGAAAGAAACCTTTTTATAATCAGCAAAAGCACGCAGAAGTGTAATGAGAAAATCTCTTATTACTATGGCTAATACAAACCAAAAATTTAACATACCTATAAATACAAATCCGAAAAATGCGGTCGAGGTTAATATTTTATCAGCAAGCGGATCCATAAATTTTCCCCACTCAGTAATATAATTGAACTTTCGGGCGAGCCAGCCATCATACCAATCAGTTAATGCAGCAAGCAGAAAAACTCCAAGAGAAATCTGTATAAGCAAAGGATCATTACTCAAAAAAAGAAAACTAAATATAGGAGTAAGAATAATCCTTAATATTGTTAGCTGATTAGGAAGAAGCATTTAACTTTGAGCACCTTGTTCTGAAAGTTTTTTAAGAAAAATAAAATCATAAATGCCAGTATTGTGGTCATCTCCCCAATAAATTCCTAATGCATAAGTGCCAATAATTTGGATATTTTTTACTTTAAGTTGATCATTAGAATAAATTGGGATATAAGAACTGCTTTCTTTCTCTCTTTCTGCAAAGCAAAAAGCACATGGACAATTTCTGCGTAGATTACTCAATTTAACTATGCCAATAGAATTATCACTCCAATTAATTTGAAGATACTTATTATCCTTTACTTGAATTCTTAAAGGCTGCATCAACAAAGTTTCTCTCCAGTCAATTTAAAAAGCGCTTCTTCATATTTTTGGGCTGTATTTAAAATTACGTCTAACGGAAGTTCAGGTGCAGGTGGCTTTTTTTCAAAATTAATTGATAATAAATAATCTCGTACATATTGTTTATCGTAGCTATTTTGCGATCTGCCTTTTTCGTATTCTTCTAAAGGCCAAAACCTTGATGAATCGGGGGTAAGTAATTCATCAATAAGAATAATATTATTATTATAAAACCCAAATTCCATTTTAGTATCGGCAATTATTATTCCTTTAGAAAAAGCATACTCATAAGCTTTTTTGTAAATGCTTAAAGAAGTATTTTTTATAAATGTAAATGCATCTATGCCAATAATATTAATAGCATTTAATTCATCAATATTTTCATCATGAACTCCTACTTCTGCTTTTGTGGAAGGTGTGAAAATAGGCTCCGGAAGTTTTTCAGATTCTACTAATCCTTCAGGAAGGTCAATTCCGCAAACTTTTCCATATTTTTTATAATCATTCCATCCCGTGCCAGAAAGATAACCTCTTATTATACATTCAATTGGAATTAATTCAGCTTTCTTTACAAGCATCGACCGCCCACTTAGTAAGTCTTTGTATTTAGAACATATTTCTGGATAATCATTTATGTTCATAGTAATTAAATGATTCTCAACTGTATCCTTAATATATTCAAACCAAAAACCAGAAAGTTGTGTTAAGATTTTACCTTTTTGCGGTATACCTTCATTCATAACAACATCAAAAGCTGATAGTCTGTCAGTTGATACAATTAGGTAGAAATCTCCTAAATCATAAACGTCTCTAACTTTTCCACGTTTAAATAATTTTAGTTCAGGAAGAGTAAGATTTGTTATAGTTGATTCCATTTTATTCCATTTTGCTAAACTAAATATAAGTGATTTTGTTAAATGAACTAAAATATACTTTTCCGTCTTCGAGTAGTGCCACCAATCCCTAATACTCCTAATAAACCTCTTGTAACTTCTCTTGCTAATGTTCTTCCAACTTGTTTTGTAATTGAGCTATCCATAACTTTTTCAAAAGTTGATTTTTCTTCTTTGCCTTTTGTTGAAGTAGTCTGCTGCGCAATTTCTTCTTGTTTCTCTGGGCTATTAAATTCTTCAATTTTTTTATTTAATATTTCATAAGCGCTTTCCCTATCAATTACTTCGTTGTACTTTTTAATAAGTTTTGAACTAGAATTAATTTTTTGAATTTCAGATTCAAGTAAAATATCCATTCTGCTTTTTGGAGCGCATAATAATGTTGCCACTAATGGAGTTGGAACACCTTTTTCATTTAAAACTGTTACTACCGCTTGTCCAATTCCAAGCGAAGTAAGTAATTCATCAGTTTTATAATATTCAGAAATGGGATAATTCTCAGATGTCAATTTTATCATTTTCCTATCTTGAGCAGTAAAAGCTCTTAGCGCGTGTTGGATTTTTAATCCTAGCTGACTAAGAACAGCTTGAGGAATATCCGTTGGATTTTGAGTGCAGAAAAATATTCCAATACCTTTGGAACGAATAAGCTTAATAATAGTTTCTATTTGATCTAGTAGGGCGGAAGATGCTTCTTTGAATATTAAATGAGCTTCATCAATGAATATTACCAGTTTAGGCTTTTCAACATCACCTTCTTCCGGAAAGCTAGAATATATTTCAGCTAATAGACATAACATAAAAGTTGAAAAGAGTTTAGGTTTATCTTGAATATCATTAACTCTTAGTATGTTGATCATACCGCAACCATTTTCATCAATCCTACAAAGATCTTCTACTTCGAAGGATTTCTCACCAAAAAATCGATCTGCACCTTGTTGTTCAAGCTCTATAATTTTTCTTAAAATTGTGCCGGTTGATGAAGTTGAGACTTTACCATACGAATCTTCAAACTCTTTCTTCCCATCATTAACAATAAAATTTAATACTTTCTTTAGGTCTTTTAAATCTAACAAAGGTAGTTTTTTATCATCACAATATTTGTAGACAACACTTATGATACTGCTTTGTGTTTCGTTCAGTTCAAGAATTTTCGAAAACAAAACCGGACCAAATTCTGATACGGTAGCACGCAGAAATACTCCATCATTATTTGATAGTGTTAGTAATTCCACCGGAAATGCTTTTGGAGAATAAGTCTCACCAATCTTTTTTTGCCGCTCTTCAATTTTTTCATTCGATACTCCGGTAAAAGCTAATCCGCTTAAATCTCCTTTAATATCCATGCAAAGAACTGGAACGGAACTATCAGAAAGCCTTTCTATTAATGTCTGTAAAGTTTTTGTTTTTCCTGTGCCGGTTGCACCAGCTATTAAACCGTGTCGGTTCATTGTTTTTAGTGGTATATGCACATGAATAGATTCTACGGTTTCTCCGTCCAGTATTGCCCCACCTATCAGAAGCTTTTCACCACTGAATGTGTAGCTTTTCGAAATTTCTTCAATAAATTTTTCTTTACCCATTTATTCCTCTGGTTAATAGAATCGATTTTCTAAGGCGATAATAGTGAATTGATTGCAAAATTAAAACATATTAAACATTTAATATCTTATAAGATTTTAATTCATTATCAAGATTTTTTGCCTTTGCACAAATATTTTCGAGATAATCCCAAAACAAACGACTATGATTTTTTATTTTTGTGTGAGCTAATTCATGCAAAAGCACATAATCAATCAAATGATCCGGTAAAGTCATTAAATGTGTGTTCAAATTTATTTTATTTTTACCAGTACAGCTTCCCCATCGTGTTTTCATATTTTTAATTGAAATTGCAGTATATGTAAGTGAATGCTTTGAAGCTAATTGTGAAAGACGATTTGGTAGGTATTCTAAACTCTCTTTCTTTAATGCTTTAAGAATGCCTTTTTTTATTGCATTCTTTACTTCTTTAGAATTTACGTTTAAGGATTCATTGTGCTTAATTGATATTATTCCATTATAAACTCTAAGAGTAATACCAGTTTTTCCTTGTATTCCCAAAATAAGTTTGTGCTTCTTTGTAACTAATCCGGAAATTGGTACAAAGTCTTGTTTAGTGGAATTCTCTTCAAACTTTTTGAGGTTTGAAAAAATCCAATCCTTTTTTTGTTGAGCAAATCTTTCTGCTTCTAAATAAGAAACATATCTTGGAATTGAAATTCTAATTGTCCCGGTAGGTTTAATTGAAATGGTAAGTTTTTTTGATAGATGCCTTTTATAAATCTTTATTTCAACATCATCAATAAGAAAGGTTTTCATTTTATCAAAGGCTTTCTAATAGCAATTGATAAAGATTAAGTTTTCTTAACTGTGTTATCTTCTTGATTATCACAAATTTTACATTCTTTACAATGAACATAAATTTCTTCATAGTCATAATCTATAGATAGTTCGGAACCGGCTTTAATATCCTGGTAAGCAATTAAAAAAAGGGTATTTTCGTTTCTGTCATCAACGTAACAATTTGGTTCGCATAAATGATTAATATGTCGCAATAGAGGGTTCTTAGCGGTATCTATATAATTATCACCATTCCAAAAAATATAAACATTATTCTCTTCTTCTTCTCTGCGTTCACATTCGTTTCCATCAATCACTTCACCTTCAATAACACAAATTATTTCACCTTCTGCTAAATCAACTGTTGTAAATAGTCCTTTGCCATGCAATTCGGATTCTTTTGCTTCTAAATAATTAAGATAGTAAGGATATTCTTGGTTCATAATGATATGTTGATTTTTATAATGAAGAAGGGATGATTTCTCATCCCTTCTTTGTGGGCAGAGACGGAATTGAAC
>CAZVYT010000066.1:0-16092 GCA_964631495.1 uncultured Melioribacter sp.
CGGAAGGAAGCAACGGTCAGTATCTAACTTGGGTGATTGGTAGTCTGGCATTTTTATTTTACTTCTAAAGGATGGTAAAAATCGCTTATCAGTTTTGCCTTGGAACTACCTATAACTTTTTCTAATTCTTCTGTACTCGCACTTTTTATTTTTTCTAAACTTCCAAAATCAGATAACAGTTTTTGCGCAATTTTTTCTCCAATTCCTTTTATCTCAATAAGCTCAGTTGTTAATGTACGTTTGCTTCTTCTATCTCGGTGAAAAGTAATTGCAAAGCGATGCGCTTCATCGCGGATATGCTGTAGTAATTTTAAACTGCTTGATGTTTTAGGTATTGACTGCGCTTCAGATTCTCCGGGCAGAAAAACTTCTTCCAAACGTTTTGCTAAACCAATTATTTCAAAGTTTTTTATACCAAGCTCTTCTAAACTTGAAATAGCACTGCTTAATTGTCCTTTGCCGCCGTCAACCATTATTAAATCGGGGAAAGGAAGTTTCTCATCAATAACACGGCTGTAACGGCGCTGAATTATTTCCCGCATACTAGCAAAATCGTCTACTCCTTCTACAGTTTTTATGATGAATTTTCTATAAAGGCTTTTCTTTGGTTTGCCATCTTCAAATACAACCATACTTGCAACGGCATCGCTTCCTTGAATGTTGCTATTATCGAAACATTCAATTAACCTTGGTAGTTTTTTCAAGCGCAAATCTCTTTGGAGAGCGGATAGAACATATGGAACGTTACCTTCTTTTTTCATTTTTTGCAGCTGGATATCTTTTAATGCAAGTATCGCATTTTGCTTGCACATCACAAGTAAAGATTTTGCCTCGCTTTGTCTTTGAGGAATAGTAAACTTTGTTTTCTTAATTGCTTTACTGTTTAGCCATACCAACAATGTTTCTGAATCCTCTGGCTCAGATTCTATCACAATTTCTTTAGGCACTTCAATAAATTCATCGTAATAAAATTTTAGAATTGCTCCATAGATATTTGCTGTAGTTTCATTTTCCTCAGCAATAAGAGTTAGTTGCCTTTTACCAACAAGTTTACCCGCACGAATATTAAGAACTGTAGCTGATACATCTTTACCTTCAAAAGCTGCGCTGATAATATCTCTATCTTCGGTATCGGTCGATACTACTTTTTGTTTTGAAGTATAAACTTGAAGTTGATCTAATCTATCACGTAATTCAGCAGCTTTTTCAAATTCCAAATTGCCGGATGCTTCATTCATTTGTTTTTTTAACTCATCAAGCAGTTCATCACTTTTGCCACGAAACACCTTTACTGCTTGATTGACAAGTGTATTGTATTCCTCAGCATTTACTAGCCCTTCACAAGGACCTTCACATTTTTTAATATGAAAATCCAAACAAATTTTGTATTTCTTTTTTTCAACAGCTTCTTTTGTGAGATCAAATTTGCAGCTTCGGATTTTAAAAATTTTAGTTATTAACCTCAGAGAATTGCGCATATTTTTTACATCAGTGTACGGACCAAAATATCGAGAACCATCTTTAACTACATTTCTAGTTGGAAAGATTTGTGGAAATAATTCATTTGTAATACGGATGTAAGGGAATGATTTATCATCTTTTAGCAAAACATTATAACGAGGTTTAAATTCTTTTATAAGATTGTTTTCCAAAACTAATGCTTCTATTTCAGAATCGGTTACAATTATTTGTAAGTCATTGATCTTTGAAACAAGAATCTCAGTTTTTGGTGAATCGATGTTTTTATGGAAATATGAACGAACTCTATTTTTAAGAATTTTAGCTTTGCCAACATAAATTACTTTTCCTTTATCATTAAGAAACTGATAAATTCCTGGCAATGAAGGTAGATATTCTAATTTATCTTTTATTTGCTCGTTCATAAAAATGAATATTGTGTTATAAAAAATAAAAACTGTTTTTGAATATAAAAAAAGCCGGTGCGATCCCGGCTTTGCGAACAGTTTTAATTATGCTAAAATTTATAATTCTTCGGTATAATTACAATACCAGTATCAGATACTGTAAATCTTTTCTTGTCAGTTTCAATATCAAATCCTATCTCTTCTCCTTCCGGAATGGAAACGTTTTTATCAATAATTGTTCTTCTAATACGCGCATGTCTGTTAATTTTACAATTATCAAAAATAATCGAGTCAGTTACATAAGAGTAGCTATTTACCCTAACATTAAAACCAATAATGGATCGCTCTACCAAACCACCAGAAATTATAGTCCCATCGGAAATAAGAGAATTAAACGCACGCCCAACTCTTTCTCCTTCGTGAGAAATTGTTTTGGCTGGCGGGAACTGTAACTGTCTTGTTCTTAATGGCCAATCAAAATCATATAAATTGAAATGCGGATTAATATTAATTAAATCCATACTTGCGGCATAGTAACTATCAATTGTTCCAACATCAACCCAATAAGGCTGATCTTTTTTATTCTCATCAACAAAACGATAAGATTGAACATGATAACCGTTTTTAATCATGTAAGGAATTACATCTTTACCAAAGTCATGGTTAGGTACCTTTTCTTTATCCATTTTGTTAAGAACTTCTTTAATAGCATGAACATTGAAAACATAAATGCCCATATTAACAAAAGAGAATGCCGGTTTGCCTGGAATTGATGGCGGGTTTTTTGGTTTTTCAATGAATGATTTTACTTTGTAATTTTCATTAATATCAATCACACCAAATCTATCCGCAGTAGTCTTTGGAACTTCCATACTTGCAATTGTTAGTGCGGCATCTATATCTGTGTGATATTGAATCATCTTTAAATAATCCATCTTATAGATATGATCACCGGAAAGTAATAACAGTTGTTCAAAATTCTCATCTTCAACCAAATTCAAATTTTGATGAACAGCATTGGCTGTACCTAAATACCAATTGTTACTTGTTTTTAATTGCGGAGGTATGGAATAAATAAACTCTCCCAAATCCGGATTGAAAATATTCCACGCTTCGTAAAGATGCCGGCTTAATGAATCAGATTTGTATTGTGTGATAACAAAAATTTTACGGAGTCCGGAATTCAAACAATTAGAAAGAGTGAAGTCAATAATTCTGTATTTTCCGCCAAATGGTACAGAAGGTTTTGTTCTTACTTTTGTCAGCGGGAAAAGACGTTCGCCCTGTCCGCCTGCCAAAATCATTGTAAGAGTTTTTCTTAATGTTGTTGATCCTGTGAATGCCATAATTGTCTCTTTGGAGTGTTACCTAAAATATATTTAATTAAGAATTGATTGGCAAACTATGAAATTATTAACTTTGAATAGAAATCAAATTATATATCCGAGATTAATGAAAAAGAATAATACAATTTTCTTAGTTTTTTCGTTATTAATTGCTTCTTTTATTGTAGGTACTTACTCCTTAATCTATTTCTTTCAGAAAAGTTTTCCACAAGGTGTCGGTAATGGAATTTCCACTGTATTACAGTTGAGAGAATTTAGCAATGAAAAACTTGCTGAATATAACCCTCTTACCCAGCGCAATTTAGATGTAATACATTATTCCATCAAAATAGATTTGGATAATCAAAACAAAAGAATATATGGTGATGTTACAATTAACATGAAAATTAGTAACCCAGCTGTAAAGGAAATTCCTCTTAATTTTTATGATAACATGAAAGTTATTTCTGTAGAAGTTAATGGGTCTGAAGCAATTTATGGGCACGATGAAAAAACTCTCGTGATCAAAAAAAATAAAGATTGGAATGATTCGATAAAAGTAAGAGTAGTTTACAGCGGCACACCAAAAAGTTTGGGTTTTGGTTCATTCAATTTCGAAACACATCAAAATCATCCTTTTGTTTACACACTAAACGAGCCAGTATTTGCATCTACTTGGCTGCCTTGCATTGACTTACCAGATGATAAGGCTCAAGCAGAATTGTTTATCACAAATGATTCATCTTTAGTTTCACTTTCAAATGGAAATTTAATTAGTGTTAGAACAAATGGAAGTAAAAAAACTTATCATTGGAAAACATATTATCCAATTTCAACTTATTTGATAGCAATCTATTCGGGTAAGTATAAGTCATTTTCACAAAAATATGTTTCGGTTACAAAGGATTCTCTTAACCTTACACACTATGCGTTTGAAAACAATTTAGAAAATGCGAAAAAGGATTTTTCAGATCATCCGCAATACTTAAAAGTATTTGAAGAAATATTTGGACCATATCCTTTTATAAAAGAAAAGTATAGTGTTGCAGAATTCCTTTGGAATAGTGGAGCTATGGAACATCAAACTATTACAGGAATTGGAACTAACTTTGTAGGAGGAAATAAATTATTTACAGATATATTGGTTCATGAACTAGCCCATCATTGGTGGGGTAACGCTGTTGGACCAAAAACTTGGAAAGATATATGGTTAAATGAAGGTTTTGCAACTTATTCCGAAGCGCTTTACTGGGAAAAAATTGCTGGACCAAAAGCATTACAAACTACAATTAATTCTAGATTTGGCACGTTTAAAAATGGAACACTTTATAATCCGGGTAATGCATTGTTTGGAAATCTTGTTTATAATAAAGGCGCGTGGGTTTTGCATATGCTTAGAAAAGAAGTTGGAGATCAGCATTTTTTCAAAATACTTAAAGAATATTTGAGCATTTATAAATATTCAAATGCTTCAACAAATGATTTTAAAATGGTTTGTGAAAAGGTAAGTGGAATTAATTTAACACAGTTTTTTAAACAATGGATTTATAATGGTGAAGGAATAATCGAGCTTGCTTATGATTGGAGTGCCGATAAAACTAATTCAGAATATTCTTTTATTTTGAACACCGAACAGTTACAAAATGGCTATGATATTTATAAATTTCCAGTCGAATTAAAAATATTCTATAGTGAATTAGAAAGTGAAACAAGAACTTTAAGAATTGATAAAAAACAGCAGAGATTTACTTTTACATTAAAACAAAAACCAACTGAAATAATTTTTGATCCACATAAATGGCTCTTAGCTGTTTATGAATCAAGGAATGATTAATATTTGAAAACATATTTCTTTATATCGGATATACACTTAGGGTTGCAAAATGAGCAGCTTGAAAAAGTGAAAGAGAAAACACTAATCGATTTTCTTAAGTATTCAGAAGCAAATTGTGACGAGTTATTTGTTGTAGGTGATTTGTTTGATTATTGGTTTGAGTATAAAAGAGTAATCCAAAAAGGCTTTATTAGAACTCTTGGTGCGTTAGCTTCATTTAAAGACGCCGGGAAAGAGATCCATTACATAATCGGCAATCACGATTTTCTTCACAGAGATTTCTTTGAAAAAGAAATTGGCGCCTTAGTCTACAAAGAAGAACTAAGCATTGAATTAAATAAAAAAAATTTTTTTATCGCTCATGGCGATGGTTTAATGGCTGGAGATACTGGATACAAAATGCTTAAGAAAGTTCTTCGAAACAATGTAGTTCAAAAATTGTATTCCTTAATTCATCCGGATTTAGGAATTAAAATTGCGAGCCATTCAAGCAAAGCAAGTAGAGATTATACTTCAACAAAGGATTATGGCGAGTTTAACGGATTAATTGTAACGGCTAAACAGCTAATTGACAGAAATTATGATTTTATAGTTTTCGGACATTCACATAGAAGAACAATAGAAACATTTGATAATGGAACATATGTTAACCTTGGCACATGGTTGAAAAAACCTTGCTATGGAAAATTTACGAACAAATTTGAGTTACTAGATTGGGAATAGTATGGAAATAAAAAGGTCTAATCAGATTCTAAAAAAAACACAACAGCCAAAAAAGAAAAGTTTACGTTACATCATTCTTGGTTCACTATTTATACTACTTGTTTCTGCGTTTTTATTTTTCTTATATGTTTTTGAAGGATTGGTTTCGCTCGAAGAACTTGAAAATCCAAAAGCGCAATTAGCCAGTAATGTTTATAGTATAGATGGTGAATTAATAGATCAATTCTATAACGAAAACCGTGTTGAAGTTAGCATAAAAAGCATTCCAGCGCATGTAATAAACGCTCTTATCGCAACAGAAGACAAAAACTTCTATGATCATTGGGGAGTAGATTTACAAAGATTTATTAAAGCCATGATTAAGAATGTAGTTTTATTTAGAAGAGAAGGCGCAAGTACTATCACTATGCAATTAGCAAAAAATCTTTATGGATTTAAGGAAAAGAACGAAAATAAAGTCGGCACAGTGATTAGAAAAATAAGAGAGTGGATAACCGCTGTTCAGATTGAAAAAACATATACAAAACAAGAAATTCTGGAAATGTATTTCAACATCTCTTACTTTGGAAAAAGCGCCTACGGAATTGCTATGGCTTCTAGAATATATTTTGATAAGGATGTTAAAGATTTATCTGTTCAAGATGCCGGAATTTTAGTGTCATTACTAAAATCTCCTGGCGGTTATGATCCTTTCAATAAGTATGAAAATGCCTTCAGAAGAAGAAATTTAGTAATGCAAAATATGGTTGATGAAGGTTTTCTGTCTGAAGAAACATATGAAAAACTAAAGTTGGAAAAAATCAAAGTATCCTATAAAAAAGTAAGAGAGAAAATGTATGGTTCACTTGCACCGCACTTTGTAGAATATATTCGTCAACAATTAGAAAAACTTTCCGAGAAATACGGATTCGATATTTACCAAGGAGGGTTAAGGATTTACACAACTTTAGATAGCAGAATGCAAAAAATTGCAAACAGAGCAACTCAATTACATCTTGATAGATATCAAAAACAATTTGATGCAAGATGGAATTGGAATAAGTACTCTGCCATACTTGGTGAAGTTTTAGATCGGGCAATTAAAAACCGACCAGAATATAAATCAGCAAGTTCACCCGAAGAAAGAAGGGCGTTCTATAGTAAAATCATGAAAGATCAAGAATTTGTTGATTCCGTTAAGAATGAAGAAAAGAAAATTGAAGTAGGTTTTGTTGCTTTAGACACAAAGACCGGAGAGATTCGAGCAATGGTCGGAGGTCGTGATTCAAAATTTAAATATGGGCTAAATCATACTACTCAAATAAGAAGACAGCCTGGCTCGGCATTTAAACCATTTATTTATACTGTTGCAATAGACAGAGGATTATATCCTGCGTATCCAATAGAAAACAAACCATTTTCATTTAACGATGGATCAGCAAAACCTTGGAGCCCGGCAAATTTTGATCATAGCACAGGTGGTTTTACAACTTTACGCTGGGCATTAGCTGAATCGTACAATTTAGTTGCTGCCAGACTTGTAATTGAAAATGATTACGTACCATTGCCGGAGATTGGAAGATTTGCTTCAAGAATGGGCATTAAAACAAAATTGCAATTAACACCTGCTATTAGTTTAGGCACTTCTGTTGTAACACCGTTAGAATTGGTTTCTGGTTTTGCAACAATTGGAAATAAGGGTGTTTATAATGAACCAATTTCTATTTTGAGGATTGAAGATAAAGATGGTGTTGTAATTGCAAGATTTAATAGTGAAGCAAGAGAAGCTATATCCGAAGAAACGGCTTATCTTATGACTGATATGATGACTACAGTAATGCAAGCTGGCACAGGTGCTACTGCCAGATCTGTTTATAATTTCCAAAGACCATCAGCAGGTAAAACCGGAACAAATACAGATTATGCTGATGCATGGTTTGTTGGGTTTACACCGCAACTTACAGCCGGAGTTTGGGTTGGTTTCGACGATCAAAGAATTACATTTACCGGAAGTTATGGACAAGGTGCTTCTGCTGCTTTACCAATTTGGGCAATTTTTATGCATGATGTTTATGATCAAATAAATATGCCAGTTGAAAATTTTCAAATTCCCGCCAGCGGAAAAATTATTCATGCTTCATTTTGCAAGGAATCAATTTACGAAACAGGAAGACCAAGACTTGTTTCTCCTGCGTGCAGAACCGGATCCGTTACAGACATAATTAATGTAAAAGATTTACCACCAGTTTTTGATCCGGATAATGAATTTGAGACAAGGTTTGATTCTTTCCCATACAACGATACCAGTGGTATTAGGAAGAAATATTAATCTATGTAACATTTTGAAATACAAAAACATCTTCTGTAAGTTAGTTGTATAATTTTATTTAAGTTTGCCTGGATGGCGGAATTGGTAGACGCGTTAGTTTCAGGAGCTAATTGGCGCAAGTCAGTGCAGGTTCGAGTCCTGTTCCGGGCACAAGTTGTAATACTGTTCGTTCATTAACACATCATTAAGAAGAATTTTGAACGGACAAGGTGAAACAAAAAAAATTATTACTCATAAAAAGAGGCGATAAAAACCAGCCAAATTTGATTAAGATGGATTATTCTTTTGGTATGGATTTGATCCATTATCATTTGGTTCTAAATTCCTTCTAGTTCGGGGAGTTTCGAATGCTGCAGAAAGAAATTTCAAATCATATGCATGAAGAATTTAAAAGCTATTCCAGAAACATTAGTAGAGAAAGTTATTGTGGTTGACTTTTTATCATGCTGTATATTTTATAGTATTTTTTTTGTGGAATAAAGCTTAAAGCACAATTTCTAAAAAAACCGAAAAAATCACACTCACAATAATTTTATACAAATAGAATTTTTGCATCACGAGTAACAAATGAATACTTTTAATCCAGCCTAACATTTAACATATAGAAATGATTAAATATTCTACTATAGTTATTTATTTTACAATATCCCTGTCAGTAATTGCCCAAAATAACTGGTTAACTTTTAATGCGCCAAAAATCCCATCCAGATCAATAGAAATTCAGAATCCTTTGTTTATCAAAACAAAACGAACACAAAATATGAATGATGTTTTTATTCAACATTCTAGTAATATATTAAGAAAGGAATTTTTGACTGAGCCTAATACAATTCCTGCAAGTTTTATAGTTTGTATGATTCAAGATAAAAAAGGAAATATTTGGTTTGGAACTTTTGGCGGCGGAGTTGCAAAGTATGATGGAACTAATTGGGAAGTTTTTAATTCCTTCAATTCTAAATTGCCAAGTGATGTTGTTTACTCACTTGTGGTTGATAAAAATAATATTGTGTGGATTGGCACTGTAGACGGACTTGCAAGATTTGATGGGAAAAGGTGGAAGATTTATAACAAAACAAATTCCAATCTTCCTTCTAATATGGTTTATTCCATTGCTGTTGATAAAAATGATAACAAGTGGATTGGAACTACAAAAGGATTGGTTAAACTAACAGGAACAAATTGGAAAAATTATAATACACTTAATTCGAGAATACCACATAACCATATTACCGCTCTGGCAGTTGATAGTAATAACTTATTATGGATTGGTACTTTTGAAGGTTTAGCAAGATTTGATGGAGTAAATTGGAAAGTTTACAAAGATTATAATTCACCTTTGCCATTTAATGATATTTATTCACTTCATATTGACAAATCTAATAAGGTATACGTAGGCACTTGGGGCGGTGGACTGGCTATAGTTAATAGAAATATTTGGAATGTTTTCAATTCTGCAAATTCTAAGCTACCAGATAATTATGTTTCTTCAATTCATGTAGATAGTAACAATAAATTAGTTGTTGGTACGCTTGAGGGCATTGGAATTTTAAGCGGGTCTATTTGGAATGTTTGGCAAACAAAAAACTCTCCACTTCCAAATGATTTAGTATACTCTTTATTAAAAGATAGTTCTGATAACTTATGGATAGGCACAGAAAAAGGATTAGCTGTTTACAATGAAAAAGAGATTCAATTAATTTCTAATGATTATAACTACGATAGTAATTTAGTTAATCAACCAATGTATTTTCAAAATACTCAAAATAGGTTTTTGAATTACACAAATTATCTTGTTGTCAATAAATTAGCGTATGATCTAAAAGAAAAAAAAATATTAACCAGTTTAAGAATTTATAAAAAAGATAGCTTTTCGATTTCGCTGGTCAATCCGATGAGTAGAAAAACGATTATGCTTAAAAAAGAAATTATTGATTCGGGTAAACATGATTTTGAGTTTAGCTGGGAAACCAAAATTGAATCTGTATATTTTCTCAAAATATCGAATGGAATAAACACGTTTTACAGTAAAATTCAGATATTTGATTTTTGAATTCAAAGTATATAAAACCTATTTAGTCGTTTCTTAAAAAAGCTATTAAAAAATAAATTTTCTTATTAATTTAGAATAGGCTAAAAAAAAATAGATTACTTTCGATAATACATACGGCTACTACTGACTTTGTAAATAAGTTAAAAAGGAGAAAGCTATGAGTATTAATTCGATCAATAATCTTCCTTCACTTAAAATTCCAAGATTGTTCGATTCTCCTGTCAATCCTAAAAAAACTCCAAATCATTTAAAATTTACTACTGAATCGTCGATGGAAGAAACGAATAAGTCAGCATCACAGAAAAGTGATATTGAGAAGAAGAAAAAAACACAAAGAACTTCTGAAAATTGGTACGGATGAGATTTAAATGCATTCTTTTTCAATAAATTGTTAACTTAAGTTATTAAAAGAATTTGTTGAAAGATGCTAAAAGAAGCTTATAAAAACGCTGAAGAATTCGCTAAATCTCATTACGAAAATTTTCCTGTCATTTCATATACACTTCCTAAAGAAGCAAGGACTCATATTGCTATAGTTTATCAATTTGCAAGATTAGCAGATGACATAGCAGATGAAGGAAATATAAACTCCGAAGTGAGAATAAAAAAATTAGAATTATTTGAAGAAAACCTAAGCAACTGTTTAGAAGGAAAGTATGAAAGTAATTTTTGGTTAGCACTCAGCAATTCCATTTGCAAGTGCAAACTAAGCTCTAAATATTTTTTTGATTTACTTAGTGCTTTTAAACAAGATGTTGATACTAAAAGATATAATGATTACGAATCTTTGCAAGATTATTGCCGTAGATCTGCTAATCCCGTAGGAAGGTTAGTTCTAGAAATATGTGGAGTTAGAAATGAAAAAGCCTTTCGTTATTCTGATTCTATATGCACAGCTTTACAATTAACTAATTTTTATCAAGATGTTTCATTAGATTGGGATAAAGGAAGAATTTACATACCTAGATCGGAACTGGAAAAATTTGATATTTCTGAAAAAATATTTGATGAAAAACAAAATAATACTAACTTTAAAGAGTTAATGAAATTCCAGATTGAAAGAACTAGAGACTTGTTTAAGGAAGGTAGAGCGCTAATTCCAATGCTTCCAAATTCTCTTCTTGTTCAAATAAAAATGACTATTCTTGGCGGAGAAAGAATTCTTGAAAAAATTGAAGAAATGGACTACGACGTTTTAATATCTAGACCCAAACTGAGCAAAATAGATTATTTGAAAGTGTTTTTTAAAGGGTTATTAACCAATGCAAGATGAAGCCAAAATAATAGCTAAAGAAAGCAAGAGTAGTTTTTATTACGCCTTTACTTTGCTTGAAAAACCAAAACGCGAAGCAATGAATACTATTTATGCTTTCTGCCGCAAGACAGATGATATAGTTGATGTTGGAAGTGAATCTGACGAACTAAAATATGAAAACTTGCGCCGATGGAGAATTGAACTTGAAAAAGCAGTATATGGAAATGGCGCTGATATTCAACTACTTAATAAGCTTGTTACTTATATTAAACAGTTCAACATTCCACTCGATCCATTTTTCGAATTAATTGCTGGAGTCGAAATGGATTTGCAAAGGAAACGTTTCCCTACTTTTGATGATCTTTCTCAATACTGTTATTTAGTTGCATCCACAGTTGGCTTAATGTGTATTGAAATTTTTGGATACAAGCATAGTTCAGCTAAAGATTATGCTATAAATCTTGGTTTAGCAATGCAGCTTACAAACATCTTACGCGATGTAGGAAAAGATTACGAAAATGGAAGAATTTATTTGCCTGTAGATGATATGAAGGCTTTTAATTATTCTGAAGCTGAACTAAAAGGTAAAGTATGCAACGAACATTTTGTAAAATTAATGAGCTACCAGGCTGCACGTGCAAAACAATATTTTCAAAATGCAAATGACGCTTTGAATTATGAGGATAAGCATTCCATGTTTGCAGCAAGAGCAATGCAACATATTTATTTCCGATTGCTAAAACGTCTGGAATCTGAAAACTATGATGTGTTAAATAAAAAGATTAAGGTTAGTAAGTTTGAAAAAGTAGCTATTTCACTTGGTGTTTGGGCTAAATATCGTTTAGTATACGGATGAAACATGTAATTGTTATCGGCGGGGGATTAGCCGGACAGACCACTGCAGTTTACCTTTCTGAAAAAGGAATTAAAGTCTCTCTTCTTGAAGCATCTCCTAAACTTGGCGGCAGAACTTATTCGTTGTTTAACGAAACTCAGAACGATATTTATGATAACGGACAGCATTTAATGATGGGCTGCTACAAAGAAACTCTTTCTTTTCTTAAAAAAATAGGTTCCTACAATTTGGTTGATATTCAAAAGCAAATGGAAGTTAACTTTGTTGAAGAGGGAAGGATTGAGAGTAAATTATTTGCGCCTAGAATTCTTTATCCGCTTAATTTATTGATGGCAATACTAAAGTATAAATCTCTTTCTTTACGGGCAAGATTACGAATAGTAAATTTTATTTTGGATTTAAGCTGCTGTGCTGATGAAGACCTAAATAACTTAACTGTGATAGAATGGCTTCTTCAGAAAAACCAAAATGACGAAACGATCAATAAACTGTGGAAAATATTAATAGTAGGAACTATGAATACAACTGCTGAGAAAGCTTCGGCACAAATATTTGCTGAAGTTCTACGAGAAGTATTTTTAGGAGGGAAAAATGCAAGCAAAATTGTAATCCCTAAAGTTGGATTAAGTGAATTATTTTCATCACCGGCGGAAAAATTTATTAATTCCCGAGGTGGACAAATATTTATTAGTGAAAAAGTTGAAAGTGTTATTCTCGATAAACAGATAATAAGAAAGATAAAAACAAATAAGAATGAGTACGATAACTTCGATGCAATTGTATTTGCAATCCCTCCACATTCGTTCGATAAAATTTCATTTTTAGATTCACAAGGGCTAAAAACTTTTCATAGGTTTCAACTTGCACTTAGTGAGTTCAAATACTCCTCAATTATAAACATTCACCTATGGCTAAAAGAAAATCCTTTCAAAGAAAAATTCTACGGATTTATTGAATCAGAAATTCACTGGCTTTTTAATCATGGTAAGCATATTAGTTTAACTACAAGTTCTGCTGATGCACTGTGCGATATGGAAAATGATAAGATACTAGAAGATTTTTATTCGGAGTTAAAGATTTATTTTCCTATTTTCAAAAGAGAATTGGTGACTGATTGGAAGATCATCAAAGAAAAACGTGCAACGTTTACACCCAATTGTGCATCAAATGCATTAAGAAAAAGTATAGAATCACCATTTACTAATATGTTTTTTGCCGGAGACTGGACAGATACCAATATACCGGCAACTATTGAAGGAGCAGTGCTAAGCGGAAAGCTGGCGGCTCAAAAATCGTGTTCTTTTCTAAACTGTTGAAAACTTTTTTAGAAGTTCCGATTTAGCAAGTAACTCACTGATTGAATAAATGTCTCGGAGGTAATAAATGTCCTTGCTAAAACAAAAGCTACAAGAAAAAATTCTTGTCGAACGTCCCCGTATTGAAAAACTAAACAAAGAATATGGCAACGTAAAAGTTGATGAAGTTACAATCGGGCAAATTATCGGCGGTATGCGCGATATTAAAAGCCTCGTAACTGATATCTCTTATCTAGATCCTCACGAAGGAATTAGATTTAGAGGACTTACAATTCCAGAAGTGCTGGAAAAATTACCAAAATATCCCGGCGCTGAAATGCCTACCGTTGAAGCTTTCTTTTATTTTTTACTAACAGGCGATTTGCCGACTGAAGCAGAAATTGCCGATGTTCGTGCTGAGTTTGATAAGAGAAAAACTGTTCCGGATTATGTGTTTAGAATAATCCGTGCCATGCCCATTGATTCACATCCGATGACAATGTTTGCAACCGGCATTATGTCTATGCAAAAAGAATCAGTCTTTGCTAAGAAATACCATGAAAACTTAAAAAAGAACGATTACTGGGATGCTTATTACGAAGATGCAATGAATCTTCTTGCAAAGCTGCCAGAAATTGCAGCATTTATCTATCGTTTGAAATACAGGAACGGCGAAATAATTCCAGCTGACTCATCATTAGATTTTGGTGGTAACTTCGCTCATATGATGGGTATAGCAAAACCTTATGATGATATTTCTCGATTATACTTCTTACTTCACAGCGATCATGAAAGTGGAAACGTAAGCGCACACACCGGACACCTCGTAGCAAGTGCTCTTTCGGATATGTATTATGCAATTAGCGCAATGCTAAACGGCTTGGCTGGTCCGTTGCATGGTTTAGCCAACGAAGAAGTTCTACGATGGCTGCACGGCGTTTATAACGGCATGGGCGGTAAAGTTCCTACTGAAGAAGAAATGAAGAAATTTGTTTACGATACATTGGATAGCGGAAAAGTTATTCCGGGATTTGGACACGCAGTTCTCCGCAAGACAGATCCTCGCTACTCAGCTCAGCGTGAATTTTGCTTAAAGCATTTACCGGAAGATCCATTGTTTAAGTACGTTGATTTGCTCTACAAAGTAGTACCGGATATTTTACTTGAAAAAGGAAAAGCAAAAAATCCATGGCCAAATGTTGATGCACAATCGGGCGTTATTCAATGGTATTACGGTGTGCAAGAATATGAGTTCTATACAGTTCTATTTGGAATTGGACGCGCGCTTGGTGTAACATCAAATATTATTTGGTCAAGAGCACTAGGTTATCCACTCGAAAGACCAAAATCTCTTACAACAAAAATGTTGGAAGATGTAGCTTTCGGAAATAAATAATTTTTTCACTTAGAGACGTAGCGCGCTACATCTCTACTTCCTGAAAATTAACCCTCTTTCTCAAGAGGGTTTTTTTTGCCCGAAGGACAAATTTTTCTAATGAAAAATTTGGGTTTATCTTTGCATCAATCTATGGAGAAAATTTTGTTAGAAAGAAAAATTACTTTCACGCTAATTGCTATTATTATTGTTTTATTCGGTGCAATTGGGTTTACATACTTTTATTTAAGCGCAAAGATTAAAGCGGCAATCCACCACCAACCGATTATTATTACAGAAAATGAAAGAAGAATCTACACGCCGCCTGTTCCCGATGAGCTTGATTTTTGTGGTGAAAAAGTTCCTATGGAAGATTTTGATGTTCGCGAAAGAATAGAAAGAGAATTTCTTGTTAATACTTACTGGCACTCGGCAACATTACTTTATTTGAAACGTGCTAACCGTTGGTTCCCAGTTATTGAACCGATTTTGAAGGCGAATGGAATACCGGATGATTTTAAGTATATGGCAGTAGCGGAAAGCGGATTGATAAACTCAGTTTCGCCAGATGGCGCTTCGGGATTCTGGCAGTTTATGGAAAGCGCCGCAAAGCAATATGGACTTGAAGTTTCCGGTGAAGTTGATGAACGCTACAATCTTGAAAAATCAACGCAAGCTGCTTGCGATTATCTAAATGAAGCTAAGGCAAAACTAGGTAATTGGACTTTAGCCGGAGCTTCATATAATTATGGCGTTACCGGCATTTCTAAACAAATGCAACGGCAGAATAGCAGAAGTTATTATAACCTTTTTCTAAATGATGAAACATACCGGTTTGTAGCCAGAATTATAGCACTTAAAGAAATTTTCAAAGAACCGAAAAAATATGGTTTTTATTTTGTTGAAGAAGAATTGTATCCGCAAATAGAAACAAAAGAGCTAAAAGTGAATTATCCAATAAAGGATTTAGTAAAATTTGCAGAAGGAAATGGAATAAACTATAAAATGCTTAAAATTTTTAATCCATGGCTGCGGGAAAATTTTCTTACAAACCGGGCAAAGAAAACTTATTTGATAAAAATCCCAGAAGCAGACCAAATAAAAGTTGAAGAATAAGGGTAAAATATTAACAATCTGTTGAAATGAAATAAAGATTTTTTTTTATCTTTGGCAAACAAAATAGGTCCAACCTTTGCATCATGCCTT
>CAZVYT010000067.1:0-15659 GCA_964631495.1 uncultured Melioribacter sp.
CGACGGGGCTTGTAATGCGCGGCCACTGACCGGATTTTTTATGATCCAGTTTTAAACCCTTAAAATGATTATTGAAATCAGATTTATCTTTAAGTACATAGAAAACAATACGAGCGATTTGTTTAGCTAAGATAGCATGAGCAACTTGTTTCTTTTTCTTACGAAGTTTGGAGTCGTGATATTTCTTGATAGTGGGATAGTATTGCAAAGCATGAACGGCAGCATCGGAGAAAACAAGCTTAAGATATTTGTTGCCATCTTTAGGAGAAGATTTTTGTCTTAGTTTACCGGCAGAGTTACGAGCAGCGGGCACAAGTCGGCAGTAAGAAAAGAAGTTCTTCTCAGAGGCAAAACGATTAATGTCGCCAACTTCGAGAAGAATAGTAAAAGCATTCATTTTACCGATACCGGGAATCCAGTGAATGCGTTGAATATCATCGTTAGGAATGAGAGTTGGATAGAGAGATTTTTCTAAAGTCAGCATTTGTTTTTTTAGTAATTGCTCTTGCAAATCGAACTGTTCATAATGAAGCTTATAAAAGTCTGAAAGAAGAGAAGAATCTGAGATATTAAACTTCTCAAGCATACGGTTCATAAAGTTCAAACAACTAGTTCTCTTCTGCGATAAACGAAGACGAGCTCGAAGAGTATCTCGCAATGGACGAACATCGTCAGATATTTTGTAGGCTTCGGGAATAAAGTTCATACGGAGAAGTTGAGCAAGAATATGTGAATCAACTTTATCGGTTTTAACTTTAGCATAAGCAATAGCTTTAACATACTTGGCATGAGCAAGTTTAAGATTGATACCATGAGATGAGAGAAGATCATTCATCCAATACCAGCCGCCTGTCGTCTCAACAGTTGCAGTTTGCTCGGGACCAAGAGGAGCGAAGTAGTTAAGAATATCGTAAGAATTGTTTTTTAGTTCAGCTTGTTTGATGATAATACCATCATCATTAACAGTGGTGATGTAGGAAAACAGTTTGTGTTGGTCGATACCGGAGTAATACATGGTGCCTCCAAAAAGAATGTTGAAAATAATCTAAATCCTTTTTGGAAATATCCAGCAACTCAAACCTGACTTCCATTTTTGTTAGGCGGATTTATAATTTTTTGCGTTTTATTTTTGTTCGGCATTTTGTTCTAAGTGTTCGTTCTTATTAATTAATTCGCCTTTGGTTTGTACCGAACATTTTACAAACCTTCGGTTAAGTATTTATCAGTTATGTTTTACTCGGCTTACTTGTCAAGGAAGTCGGCTAATTTGCAACACAGTTTTCGTTTTTTTAATTTTTAGCAAATTATTATCAATAATGATGTATTATGAAAACAAATGAAGCTCCAATTATAATCGAACATGTATTTAATTCTTCTATAGAATCGGTTTGGGATTCAATTACAGAAATTGGTCAAATGCGCAAATGGTATTTTGAAAATATACCAGCATTTAAACCAGAATTAGGATTTGAAACTCAATTTAACGTACAAAGCAATGGGAGAAATTTCTTTCATAGATGGAAAGTGATTGAAGTACAACCATTTCAAAGATTAAAATATAGCTGGATATTTGATGATTATTCTGGGAAATCTACTTCCCTTTTTGAGATATTCAAGCATAAAAATCTTACCATATTGAAATTAAAAGTTGAGGTTCTAGAAAATTTTCCAGAGGATATTCCAGAATTCACAAGAGAGAGCTGTATTGCCGGGTGGGAATATTTTCTGACAAATCGTTTAAAAACATTTTTGGATAATAAATAGATGGCACGAGTTCCAACCGCAACCACATCTTCGCAACGGAAGCTAGTATAACACAACTTGTTAATGAGTCTTTGTATAAAGTCAAGTCAAAGAATTTGTTTTTGCAACCTAATTTGTTTCTCTTCAATTTAAATCGAGTTATTTATGTCAAGAAGTGTTAAAAAAGGGACTTTAAGTTTATCAGGAGGATTGCAATTATTGACTTCAACAAATGAATCCAAATGATTGAATACAAACTTTCTAAATTTATCTCTTACTTCTACAATCAATTATTTCGCAGTGGATTAATGTACAAATATAACACAGCTGACTGCCTTAGTATTTGTTGTTTTAGATGAAATGATTTTCGTCGTTCATATATACTTTACAATTTTGGGGGATCCATTTTCTTGGGAAGGCTTATAACCCATAATGTATGGTGTTGGTTAAACTTTAACTTCTAATAAAAAAGTATAATTATTACCAATAGTATTTAATTTATGGAGAACCGAGTAGAGCAATAAAACAACAAGTAAAAATCAAATTCAAATATGATTAAACTTAGTGGCTCACTTCCTTCATCAAATTTTGAATCTTAACAATTGTTAACGGCGCTGAGCCTTCATAATAGTTGTGAACATATAAATATATATCCACACTTCTTTCATGCAGTTCATTAATCATTTCGACAAGGCGTATTAGCTCTTCATCTTTAGGAGAAATTATTTTATTCCACTCGCCGCCGCTTTTGGTTTCTATTCCCTTTCTATCCTCGCCATAAAGATGTATTACACAATAATCCTTTATATAATCTTTGTATCGTTTATGTAAATCAAAAATATCCGGCATATCATAACCTTGCAAAAAACAAATCCCCATTTTGTTATCGCGCATAAATTGAAAATATTCTTCATTTAAAAAAGATGAATTTCTTATTTCAACCGCAAAGTGAATGTTTTCCGGTAATAGTGAAATAAACTCCCTAAGCAATCCTTGCAGTTCATACTGCGATTTTATTTTTTGTTTATTCAAGTACTCAAACTGAAAAAGTAAAACGCCAAGATTCCATTTTAATGGTTTGAGTACACCAAGAAATTCCTTCATTAAATCAGCAGAGAGAAAATATGAATTTGGAATTAGCTCTTCTTTATCATGGCTGTTTAAATGTGTTAAGGTAATGCTGTTAGGTATGTTAACTGAAAACTTAAAATCCTTATTTACCGAGTTCTTATAACCAGTAACTGTTTCAAGTTTTGGTAGGACTACTTTGTTATTGCCGTATAATGAAAAAAACCATTTATCAATTATCACTGTATTGTAAAGATCAGAATACTCTTTTAGATAATTTATTTCTGAACTTTCGGTATAAACTAACTTACGCCATGATTCATACTTCCACCCGCAAGTACCGATATAGAGTTTAGCCATATTTTGTCTTAATTAAATTAGTGCCGAAATAGATATGTTTAGAATTTCTTACCTTCAGCCCATTTTTTTAGTATCTGTAATTGTTCCGGATTTAACTTAGACTTTGGATGAAGTAAAGTATAGTTGCCTATAGGCATTTTGCCATTTTCTATTTCTCGCCATATTTCCTTTTTGTACTCTCTTTGTCTAGAAGTATACATATCTCCCCAAGTTGAAAAGTTTAGATGTCTACGTCCCTCATTAACATGATCCACAATTAGAAAACTGATTGGTGCAATTTTACTGTACCATGGCCATACGGTTTCATTTGAATGGCAATCATAGCAAGCTGATTTAAAAATGCTTATTACTTCAGGTGACGCTTGTATTTCTTTTGTTGCAGGCGGATTTGTTTTCTCTACTTTAATAAATTGAATGCCAACAAGTGCTAACAATAAAACAATCATTATTTTTTTTGTAAAAGACATTATTCCTCCAATAAATTTTTCTATCTATTTTGCAACAATTTTTGAGACAACACTTATAATCTCTTGGCAGAATGTAATTAAAAATTCCAACACCTTCTCCGGTGAATCATATTTATTTTGTAACTCCAACTTAAGCGTTTCATTTGCTTGTACAAATTTAATTTCTTTTGAGTATCTGGAATTGATATAGGTCAACAAAGGAACAAATTGATTTTGATAAAAATTCTCACGCTCACCTTTGGGAAGCACAATTATTATTTTTTGACTTTGAATTATTATTCTTTCGAGTAGAGCAAAAGAGGCATGATACAGCAAAACTGCCGCTTGAATTAATCTTTCAACAACGAGAGGTGGTTTTCCAAATTTATCTCTCATTTCATCTCGTATTTCATCCAGTTCTTCTATTTTAACAAGCGTAAACAGCGTAGAGTAAAAACTAAGCCTATCCGATTGATCAGGCATATATGAATTTGGAATTCCAAGCTCAAAATAAGCATCAATTGTTGGTTCGCTTCTTTCTTGCTGGCGTGGCAAATCTTTAAATACTTCCTTGAATTCATCAAGTTTCAATTCTTCTACTGCTTCATCAACCATTTTCATATAAAGATCAAATCCAACAGTATCAATATTTCCGCTTTGCTCAGTCCCCAATAAATTACCAGCACCTCGTATTTCAAGATCGCGCATTGCTAAACTAAATCCTTCACCTAAATCTGTATATTCTTCAATTGCCTGTAATCTTTTAACAGCTTTTTTTGTAATCGAATTTAAAGAAGGAACAAGAAAATAAGCATATGCTTGCCGGTCGCTTCTACCAACTCTACCGCGCAATTGATGAAGCTCGGCTAATCCAAATCTATCTGCTCGGTTAACAATAATTGTATTCACGTTTGGAATGTCAAGCCCGCTTTCAATAATCTTTGTAGAAATAAGCATATGATATTGCTTATTTAGAAAACCATAAATGTGTTTTTCAAGTTCAGCCGGTTTCATTTTGCCATGAGCAATACAAATTTTTATTTCCGGTACATACTTTTTTATATATGTTGCAATTTTTTCTATTGATTGAATTCTATCATGAACGAAATATATTTGTCCGTTTCTTCTAATCTCATTTAAAATCCACTCACGTACTTTTTGTACATCAAATGTTGATACTTTAGTATAAATAGGCTGCCGGTTTGGTGGTGGCGTTGCCATTATAGAAAGATCTCGCGCACCAAGTAAAGATAAATTAAGTGTTCTTGGTATTGGTGTTGCTGTCAAAGTTAATGTATCAACATTAGTTTTGTACGAGCGCAGTTTTTCCTTTGCCATAACACCAAATCGGTGCTCTTCATCAATTATTAACAAACCGAGATCTTTGAATTTAATATCTTTTGAAAGAAGGCGATGAGTACCAACTACAATATCAACTTCACCTTTTGCAATTCTTTCAACAATTTCTTTTTGTTTTACAGTTGATTGAAAGCGAGAAAGAGCTTCAACTTTAACAGGAAATTGTGAAAGACGGTTCTTAAATGTATTGAAATGCTGTTCTGTTAAAATTGTTGTTGGTGCAAGCAGGGCAACTTGCTTTCCATCATTCATCGCTTTGAAAGCTGCGCGGACAGCAATTTCTGTTTTACCGAATCCAACATCGCCACATACAAGACGATCCATTGGATTCTCTCCTTCCATATCTGCTTTAACTTCTTCCGTAACTTTTGTTTGATCTGGTGTGTCTTCATACATAAACGATGCTTCAAGTTCGCGCTGCCAAATAGAATCGGCACTAAATGAAAAACCTTTTGATGCCTTCCTAATTGCATAAAGCGTAATCAGCTCTCGAGCTGCTTCTTTAATCTTAGCTTTAACTTTTTTCTTTGTCGTTTTCCATTCGCTTCCACCAAGAACGGAAAGTTTTGGCTGAGCATTATCTTGTGATGAAAACTTTTTAACAAGTGATAAGTAATTTAAGTTAACATATACTACGCCGTCTTCTGCATAAAGAATCTTTATTGATTCTTGTTCAACATCTCCAATTTTTATTTTTACTAGTCCGGCATATTGTCCAATTCCAAAACTTTCGTGAACAACAAAATCTCCGCGCTTAATTGAAGCGAAATCTTTAACTCGAGATTTTCTGTATTTGGCTTTTGTGCTTAGTTTTGTTCTGTAAGGCTTATTAAAAATTTGATAATCTGTAAGCACAAATAGTTTATTGTGCTTGTCAACAAAACCGCATTTAATTGGAAAGACTTGAAGCTTAATTTTTCCGGCATCAAATAGTCTGACTAGTTCGCTATTAAATTCGCAAAGTAAGTCGTATAGTCGCTTGCTCTGAAGTTCGTTTTCCACTGCAATTATTGTTTGAAACTGCTTTCCGGAATAATCTATTAATATATTTGAAAGTAATTCATAGTTAGAGTTTATTACGGGCGCGTCATAAAGATTGAGCTGAATTCGTTCATCTTTATCAAGTATATGCTCAATAATCCAGCGTGCTGTTTTTGAAAACAAATCCTCAATTGTTATATCATTTACTTTTTGTTCTTGCTCATTATTTTGATCTTGTTCTACTTCCACGGATTCATATAGTTCTTCTCTAAGATCGACATCAATTTCTTCTTTTTCTGCTATAGTTTTTTCGGCAGCTTTTTCACTGAAAACATTTAGAAGTTCATATTCATCTGCAAAGATTAAAGGATCGTTTAAATAATCAAAAATATCACCAAGGTTTTCTTCCAGTGGAGCTAAGGAGGCGGCAAGTGTAACACGTTCAAGTCTATCGGCAGAACGTTGTGTCTCGGGATCGAAGTGTCGAATTGATTCTATAAAATCACCGTCGAATTCCAATCTGCAAGGTTGTTTCTCACTGTAAGACCAAAAATCAATAATTGAACCTCTAACCGCATAATCGCCTGGCTGTTCAACATATTTATCGCGGTTGTAATTTATCCCGTTGAAGTACTCAATTAAATCGTTATAACCAAGATTACCGCCTATTTCAATATTTGTAGTATTTGATTCAATGTTTTGTTTTGAAGGGAGTTTAAGTTTAAGAATTTCATAGGTAGAAAGTAATATGAAGCAATTACGTGAGTTTATATCAGTTAGTTTTTCTTGCAGCATTTCTGTAGAGAGATCATCGGCAGTAATAACATTTTTTTCCAAGCCAAGAATTGAAAGCTCAACTTTTACTTCGTTAAGTATTTGAACACTTGGACATAAAATCAAGATATGCTTTTCAGAATGTTGTATTTTTTTTATAAATAAACTTTTTGATGAGCCAGCAAATGGAGAAACAAATAAAATTTTCTCTTTTGTTTTTAATTTCTCTTCAAGTAAGCCAAAAGAAGCAATCTTATCAATAATAAACTCGGGTGGTTGTTTCATTTTTTCTTCTTTTAAAATATAGAAATTCCTTAACGCCAGCAGGCGAAAGGATTTTTGTCGCGCAAAGTTAAGAAAGTATTAAGAATGTTAAGGAAATAACACCATCTCCACATCTTTTATTTATTATCTTTATTTTTAGTATAGCAACTACAAAATTTTGGAAAAATTATATGACTCTTATTAAAGCAAAATTAGTAAAGAAGCTAAAACCAGAGGATTTAAAGTGGACGTGCGATCCATCTGTATTTGATTTTGAGACAACGAATGATGTAAAACCAATTGAGGGAATTGTTGGTCAAGAGCGTGCGCTTAAAGCATTGCGTGTTGGTGTTGATTTAAAAAGTGCCGGATATAACATTTTTATTACCGGCTTAAGTGGAACGGGCAAGTTTTCTACAATTAAAATGATGCTAGAAGCAATTGCCAGCGATTGTGAAAACTTACGCGATTATGCTTATGTAAATAATTTTGGTGATGAAGACCATCCAATGTTAATTCACTTTCCGGCAGGTCAGGCTGTTAAGTTTAAGAGAGATCTTGCTCGTGTTATTAGTTTTTTACAAGAAAAAATTCCGCATCTTCTTGAAGCAGATCCATTTGTTGCCCAAAAGAAAAAAATTATAACGGAGTTTGGGCAGAGGCAACAAGCAATTATGGCAAATTTCGAAGAAAAACTTAAAAAAGATAATTTTACTTTAGGGCAAGTTAAAGATGGAGAAATGATTCGTCCCGAAATTTTTGCTATTGTAAACAATGTGCCAATAAGCATGTATCAGTTAGGCGAATTGGTTAAAGCAGAGCAAATTACTAGTGAAACACGTGAGCAAATTATTAATAAGTATGCAAGTTATCAGGATGAACTGCAACTGGTTTTTAGAAACAGCTTAAAACATACACAAGAATTCCAAGAAAGACTTGTACAACTAGAAACTGATTTTGTAAGCGGGTTGATAGCCTTAAGTATAGATGAAATCAAAAAGAAATATCATAACGCTCGTGTTTCAAAATATATGCTAAAGGTGGAAGAGAACATCATACAAAACCTTGATGTATTTAAAGGGAAAAAGCCAACAAGGGTAGAATCTGATGGAGTTATAATTGATTACTTAAAAGAATATGAAGTAAACATAATTCATGATAATTCGAAACAGAAAAAATGCCCGATAGTAGTTGAATCATTTCCAACATTTAGTAATTTGTTTGGCACCATTGAAAAATATAGCGATGGTCGCGGCGGCTGGTATGCTGATTTTACAAAAATAAAAGCCGGCTCACTCTTACGCGCAAATGGTGGATACATAATCATCAACGCAAAAGATGCATTTCTCGAACCCGGTGTTTGGAAAGCTTTAAAACGAGTTTTGCTTTTCGGTCAAATAGAAATTCAAGATTTATCAAATATGTATCAATTTTCTCCAAGTGTTCTTAAACCGGAACCAATTGAAATCAAAACTAAAGTTATTTTGATTGGTAGTAATTATATCTATTCCCTTCTTTCTAATTACGAAGATGATTTCAATAAAATTTTCAAAATCAAAGCAGATTTTGATTATGAAATGAAGCGTACAGATGTAACGGTAAATGAGTATGCGGCTATTATTAAAAAACTGATAGCTAATGAAAAACTACTTGAGTTTGATAAATCCGCAATTGCTAGAATTACTGAATATGGCGCTCGTTATGCCGGAGAGAAAAATAAACTTACTACTCGTTTCGCTTATATTGCCGATGTTGCAAGAGAATCTTCTTTTTGGGCAGCCGAAAACGGCAAAGATGTTGTAACAGCTGAAGATGTTAACCAAGCCTATGAAGCAGCTAAAGAACGTCATGGCATGTATGAATCAAAAGTATCTGAAATGATAAAAGATAAAACATATCTAATTGATACTGATGGTGAACGTGTTGGAACCATAAATGGATTAGCCGTTTATGAAAGCGGCGAGTTTGGATTTGGCAAGCCAACAAGAATAACTGCAAGTGTTGGTTTAGGAAACGGTTCTATTATCAACGTAGAGCGTGAAGCCGGAATGAGCGGTAACACACATAACAAAGGTGTGCTAATTATCACCGGATACTTCCGGGAAAACTTTGGGAAAAATAATCCACTTTCTTTTACTGCTAGTTTAGTTTTTGAACAAGGTTATGGAATGATCGATGGCGATAGCGCATCCATTACTGAAATTACTGCATTACTATCTGCTATATCAGGAATTCCAATTAAGCAATGTTTTGCAATAACCGGCTCAGTCAATCAAAAAGGTGAGATACAACCAATTGGAGGAGTGAATGAAAAAATTGAAGGATTTTTTGATACTTGCGTTGGAAGCGGACTTACTGGTAAGCAAGGTGTAATCATTCCACAGCAAAACGTAAAAGACCTTATGCTAAAAGAAGAAGTGATTAATGCAGCCAATAAAAATATGTTTCATATATATTCTGTTTCAAAAGTTGAAGAAGCTGTAGAAATATTAACCGGAATTAAAGCTGGTACAAAACAAAAAAATGGCAACTGGGAGCCTAACACAGTTTTTGGTGAAGTAGAAAAAGAACTAAAAGCTATGAGAAAAAGATTGCGCCCAGAACCGAAAACTAAAAGCAATAAAACTGTAACAAAACCTAAATCAAATAAAGGAAAGAAAAAGTGAGTAAAGCATTTGCAAAGACTAAAATACTGGCTACAATAGGACCAGCTGTTGACGCTAAGGAAAAACTAGAAGAATTAATTGATGCAGGATGCAATGCATTCAGACTAAATTTTTCACACGGTAATTTCGAATATTTTGAAAAAGTGTTTCTATCTATAAACGATTTGTGCGTATCTAAATCGCTTCCAATTCCAATTCTTATCGATCTGCAAGGACCAAAAATTAGAATTGGTGAATTAGAATCACCGGAAATTCTATTAGAAAAAGGTCAGCACATTGAATTAACTACAGAAAAAGTAATTGGAACGGCATCTAGAGTTTCTACATCATATTCTCTTTTAGCTGTAGATGCAGAAATTGGTGATAAAGTTTTGATTGACGATGGTTTAATTCACTTAAAAGTAATCAGCAAACAGAAAAACTCTGTTATGTGCGAAGTTCTTGAAGGCGGCAAGTTAAAACCAAAGAAAGGTATGAATCTTCCCGGTATGAAGCTGAGTACGCCTTCGGTTACAGACAAAGATTTAACAAACCTTGAATTTGCTTTAAAACATCGTGTTGATTTTATTGCGCTTTCTTTTGTTCGCAATGCACAAGACATTATACAGTTAAGAAAATGGTTAACTGAACGAGGCTTTGATATACCTATCATTGCAAAAATTGAAAAGCCTGAAGCCGTTTCAAATTTTGAGAGTATTTTACATGCTTCTGATGGAATAATGGTTGCACGCGGTGATTTGGGTGTGGAATTGAAACCTTATGAAGTTCCTATAATTCAAAAGAGAATAATCAAACGCTGTAATGAAGTTGGCAAACTTGTAATTACTGCTACGCAAATGTTGGAATCAATGGTCGCCAATCCAGTGCCAACACGCGCAGAGGCATCCGATGTTGCAAACGCTGTTTGGGATGGAACCGATGTAGTTATGTTGAGTGCAGAGACTTCTGTTGGTAAGTACCCTGCTCAAGCAGTAAAATTAATGGCAGAAATAATTATAAATGCAGAAAAAGCTTATGAGTTTGAAAAAGAGATCAACTTCTCGCGCCCCGAATACATTGATGAAAATTTATTCGATTCAATGAATAAAGGAATCTGTTCTATCAGTAAACAAATCAACGCAAAAGTTATTGTTGGGTTTAGCGAAAAAGGTAACACACCTATTAGTCTTTCCAAATTTAGACCACAAGCATTAATTGTTGCAGTATCAAGCAGTTTTGAAACTATGAATAAGCTTTCGTTAAAATGGGGAATCATTCCACTTCACTGCAAAGATATTAGCGATAGACACAGCGCTTCAAAGATTGTTCATAAAATGCTTCTTGATAAAGAAATAGTAGATAAAGGCGATCTAGTTATATTTACTGAAGGCGGGTTGAAAATGAAAAACGCGCGCGAAAACTGGGTTCGTTTTGAAGTTATTTAAATAATTATTTCGGGCTTTAGAACCAAAGCCCGGAAATTTTGAGAAAGATTATGAAACCCCATCAAAAGGAATTAAAATTAGCTGACTGGTGGGAGCCACACTCAACCGGGAAATTATTATGCACACTCTGCCCGCGGTATTGTACAATTGGAGAAAGTAAAGCCGGGTTTTGTTATATAAGACAAAACAGTAATGGAAAATTATATTCGCTTGGTTATGGAAGACCGTCAGGGTTTGCAATTGACCCAATTGAAAAAAAACCATTAAACCATTTTTTACCAGGCTCTTACATATTAAGTTTTGGAACTGCCGGCTGCAATTTGGGCTGCAAGTTTTGTCAAAATTGGTCAATCAGCAAAGCAAAATTAAATTCAAGTAATTCAACTTATGCATCTCCCGAAAATGTTATTTCATTAGCAAAAGAACATAAAACTCCATCAATAGCATTTACTTATAATGATCCGGTAATCTTTGGCGAGTATGTTGTTGATATTTCGAAATTGGCAAGTGAAGAAAAAATAAATTCTGTAATGGTAACCGCCGGCTATATTGATAGGAATGCTCGTAAAGATGTATTTAAATACATTAATGCTGCAAATGTTGATTTAAAAGCTTTCTCGGAGTTGTTTTATTATAAACTTACTTTATCGCATTTGGCACCTGTGTTAGATACTTTAACTTGGCTAAAAAATGAAACAGATATTTGGTTTGAAATAACCACGCTTTTGATTCCAGATGAAAATGATTCTGAAAAAGAGATAATACAAATGTGCGATTGGATATTAAAAAATCTGGGCGAAAATGTACCTTTGCACTTTACTGCTTTTCATCCGGATTTTAAGTTGATAAACAAAAACTCAACTCCTATAACTACATTAATCAGAGCAAGAGAAATTGCACTAAAGAGTGGAATAAATTTCTGTTATCTTGGTAATGTACATCTTGAAGTAGCACAATCAACGTATTGTACTAAATGCAATAGCTTGCTTATTCAAAGAAACTGGCACTCGATAAATATGGTGAACATCTCTAATGGTGTTTGTGTAAATTGTAAAGAAAAGCTTTCCGGTATATTTTAAAATATTTCTCGCTTTAATACTTTAAACTAAATATCTTTTATTTGTCTTTTCGTTCTTTTAATAAAAATACTCTAACCAGCCAGGAGTTGTTATGTTAAAGAAATTATTTGGGATTACTTTAATCCTACTCGTCTCTCTATCCACTATTTCTACCGCACAAGGTAAACTTGGATTTGTTGGAAAAATCTTTAGTAAACAAGAAGCAAATATTTTATTTGGCGAAGTAAAATCTTCTGTTGAACTAAGTCCAAATGTTTTAAAACAAGCTTTATTAAAAGCTAAAGATTATGTTGTATTTGTTGTAAAAAATGGAAAGCTCTCAATTGTAAATGAGAAAAAACAAGTTCTTGCAGGCGTAACACAAGCAATAACTACAAAAGAAACAATGTTTATTTTTGGGAAAGACAAAGTTTCCGAATTTGTTTCCTTAATTGGTAGTTCTTCAATTGCAGTTGAAGATCGGAGCGGTATTACTACACTCACCGCCGGTGAATATACTTTAGAAATGTCTTTGCCTTGTCCTCCTATTTGTTTTGAATAATGAATTTATCAGAAATTGTTCAGTTTTTAGTATTAGCTAGTGTTGTTATTTGGGTTTTACCTCCTATTCGGCAGTACAAAAATTTTATGTTTGATTTTTTTCTCGTACTTGCTGTTATTGACCCAATCACTTTAATCTATGGGCTAACGACAAGAAAAAGTCTCCCGCTATGGGTTTTTACGCTTTTCATTTTTCTATTAATTATTAGCGTTACAAATGAAGAGTATTTAAAAAAATTAAAATATTTTTTAATTATTCTTCCTCTTTTTCTAGTTTCACTAATTCCATTTTTACAAACTAATCACTACCATTTCATTATTATTCTCGAGAATTCGGTTTTACTTTTCATTTTTCTTAAATGGTTGATAGCTGAATTTGTAGAGAATAAGAAACTTAAATTCTTTTACTTGATGTTAATCTTTTACATAATTACTGTTATATTAAAATACTTTAACTTATTGATTGGCTTTACAGATGCATCTAGCTTTTTCATTATTGCAAGTATTACCCAAATCTTCTTTGGACTCTACTTTTCAGTCGTTAGAGAAGATAGGACCGGAATCACTGCTTAGTGTAGAGAACCCTATTTTATTTGGTCTCTTGATTATGGTTGTGATGATAATGGTTATAATTGTATATAACCGCTTTATCATTATTCCTTTAAAAAGGAAACATTTTGAAGAAGAAGAAAACTTAAAACTTCATCAAGCTGAGTTAATGGCTTTATTTGCTTCTCTTTCTCCTGATCCGGTTTTCAGATTTGATGAAACTGGTAAAATAATTTTAGCTAATAATTCCGCACATAAAATTTTTCCTCAAAAAATCTTACTTGGTGAACAAGTTCAGGAAATACTACCATTTACTAATGAATACAATTTGCAAGAAATAATTGATGCAAGTAAAACTGTTATGAATACGATTTCTTTTGAAAAAAGTTATTATCAGTTTCTAATTGTAGGTAGCCAAAGATTTAAAATGTGTCATGTTTATGGTAGGGATATTACCGAACTTAAACTCACTGAGCAAGACTTAAAGGAAGCTTTAATCAAAGCAGAAGAATCAAAAAAATTAAAGGAATATTTTTTAGCACAAATTTCTCACGAAATACGCTCGCCACTTAATGTTATAGTTGGTTATTCCGATCTTCTTACCGAAGAACTAAAGAATTCCGAGCGTTCTGATTTGCTGTCTATTCTATCATCTGTTAAAAATAATAGCAAACGCCTATACCGTACTTTTGATTTGTTGCTTAACATGTCGCAAATTCAAGCAAGCGGTTATGATGCTAGAATTGCCAAAATTGACTTATTCGCTTTACTGACTTCGATTCAAACAGAATACGCTTCTTTAGCCGAGGAGAAGGGATTACAATTAATATTAACAAATAATATAGAAGAGAATTCCTTTGTGTTTTGCGATCACTACTCTATTACACAAGTTTTTGTCAATTTAATTGATAACGCAATTAAGTACACAAAACAAGGAAGCGTTGAAATAAAAATTTATCGTGAATCAGAAAATATAAATGTGGATATAATTGATACCGGCAAGGGAATGTCTAATGAATATATGGATAAACTCTTTGTTCCTTTTACACAGGAAGAAATGGGTTACACAAGACGCTTTGATGGCACTGGTTTAGGCTTGGCTATTGTTAAAAGCTTTGCAAACTTAAACAATGCAAAAATACGATTTACAAGCGAACATGGTAAGGGAACAACTTTCACTGTAGTTTTAAACGGAGATAAATTATGGGGCAATTACCCAAAGAAAAACCAAAACTCTTAATTGTTGAAGATGATTATGAAAATCAAAAATTCCTTAATCTTTTCTTAGGTAGATATTTTGAAATAGATTCATGCGATTCAGCAGATTCGTTTTACGAGTTAACAGAAAGAAAAAAATATGATTTATTCTTGATGGATATTTCAATTAGTGGTAAAAAAAACGGATTAGAATTAACACGTGAAACAAAATATAACCCAAAGACTTCCTCAATACCTATTGTTATTTATACTGCGCATGCATATCAAAATGATAGATTGAACGCATTGGATGCTGGCTGCGATGCATATATTAGTAAACCTTCAAATATTTATGCATTATTAAAAGAATTGTTTAATCTAATCGATAGAAAATCACAAACTACATCTAGAGAAAGAATCAATCCGGGTTTTGTTGCGGCATAAAAAAAAGTCCCTAAAAAAAGGGACTTTTCATTTCATTAATTAAAAATATTTCAAATTAATATCTGTAATACTCAGGTTTGTAGGGACCTTCAACAGTAACACCAATGTACTTTGCTTGTTTCTCGTTTAGCGTTTCAAGCTCAACACCAATCTTATTCAAATGTAATCTTGCTACTTGTTCATCTAAATGTTTTGGTAACATGTAAACTTTGTTTTCATATTTATCTGAATTCTGCCAAAGTTCTAACTGGGCAAGGGTTTGATTTGTAAAAGAGTTTGACATTACAAAAGATGGATGTCCGGTAGCACAGCCAAGGTTTACCAATCTTCCTTCTGCCAAAACGATAATGTCTTTTCCCTCAACATTGTATTTATCAACTTGAGGCTTAACAGTATCTTTTGTGTTACCATAGTTTTCGTTTAACCAAGCCATATCAATTTCATTATCAAAGTGACCTATGTTGCACACAACTGCTTTATCTCTCATTTTACGAAAATGCTGCTCAGAAATAATATCAACATTGCCGGTTGCAGTTACAATAATATCTGCACGTGGAATTGCGTCAATCATTTTCTTTACTTCATAACCATCCATTGCAGCTTGTAGCGCGCAGATCGGATCGATTTCTGTTACTATAACTCTTACGCCCGCACTTCTTAGTGATTGAGCTGATCCTTTACCAACATCGCCATAACCGGCAACAACAGCAACTTTACCAGCCATCATTAAATCTGTTGCGCGGCGTATTGCATCTACCAAAGATT
>CAZVYT010000068.1:0-14950 GCA_964631495.1 uncultured Melioribacter sp.
GGTGCGCAGTTCAAAGAACTTATAATCCCGTCGAAACCAGTGTCACCCCCGTTTTAACGCGGAGAAAATAACATTGGGTTAAGAACTTAGTCCTAGATGAAGAACCAATTAATGTAAAGAACAATTTTACTTTTTCCAGTTTATATCTTTGTTATTAGATATAAAATTTTGATAACGTGCCAACACAAATAATAAATCCGATAAACGATTTAAATATACTTCTGTTTCATTGTTGATTTCTTCTTTTTTGCTTAGAGCTACCACTTCTCTTTCCGCTCTTCTGCATACTGTTCTTGCTAAATGTAAATAAGCAGAACCTTTAGTACCTCCAGGTAGAATAAAATTCTTCAACTGAGGTAGTTTTACATCAATCTCATCAATAAGTTTTTCCAATTTTTCAAAATTATCTTTTTGAATTCTTGGAACAACAAAATTCTTATTCACTTTACCAAAAGGTGTTGCTAAATCCGAACCAAGTACAAATAGATCATTCTGTAAACTCATTAAGATTAGTATAAGTTCCGGATTTTCTATTTCTGTTATCGCTATTCCAATTAATGCGTTTAATTCGTCTACTGATCCATAGGCGGCAATTCTAAGGTCATCTTTCCAAACTCTTTTTCCGCCGAAAAGTGAAGTTTCTCCATTGTCACCGGTTTTGGTGTAAATTTTCATTTATCACATTCTGGAGTTAATGCTTTAACATAAATTTTTTTATTATTTGCTAAAACATAAAAACTGCAATTATTTTTAATTGCTTTTTTCTTAATCAACCCCAATGAAGTATATCCATGGTTATTAGCAAATACACTATGAGTTGTAATTTCACCAACTTCTTCACCACATTCATCAAGTAAAAATTTAGAAGTTTCGTTAATTTTTTCAGCGGACACAACTTTAAACAACTTTCGTTGCACTTTTTCATATGTTTCTAAACGAGCAATAACCTCTTGCCCAATGTAACAACCTTTTGTAGCAGATATATCATTCATTAAATCTACTTCATGTGGATTCGCTTCAACATTTATTTCATTTGGGAAAGCCGGAATCAGTTTTTCAATTCGAAATGTATCTAATGCTTGTTTCCCAACTAACTCTAAATCGAAAACGCTTTTTATACTAAATAGATGTTTAATAAAATCTACTAATCTTGCTGATTCAATAATAATCTTTGTAGAAACACAATTTGATTTTACTGAGTTGCTGAATAAATAAAAAGTAAAACCATCTACATCGAACCGTTTGAATTCTTCTAATTTTATTTTATTTACTTCATCGCCAATTAGAAGCATAATAAACGATCCGGCTTGTGGTCCCGATAATTCCAATAAACTGAATTTATCAGAAATATCCTCAGTTTTTATGTCTTCCATAATAATGAATTTGTTTATCCAGCTTAATACTCTATTTGAATAATCATAATCACTTAAAACCCAATATTCATCTTCAAAAGAAAGAAATGTTGATTTTGCTATAAACTTTCCTTTTTCGTTTAAAAAAAGTGTATTCCTTTTTTCATAAGATTTAATATTCATTAAATCGTTTGTTGAAACACGGTGCAGAAATTCTACAGTATCTTTTCCAACCATTTTAATTAGAGAAGGTGTTTCTGTTACTTTTAATCCCACACCGTTTTTAAATATTGATAACTCTTCTTCTGCTTTTGTAAAGCAAAGATAATTTCCATTTTCGTTAACAGAATTAGGATAATTCTCTTTTATGTACTCTGTATATATCATTAATTAATTTTTCTCCACTAACTCAATTAGTATTTTCTAAACCAACGTGATGTTCTATTGGTAATGTAAAGTTTTCTTTTTTCACTCCAATAAAATGGAATCGAATCACGAAGTTTAATTACACGCAAAGAATCTTCCCAGAAATGACTGGTAAAATCATACTCGAAATAATCGGGGTATTTATCATTATTAATATTTGCCATTGTTCTTTTCATTGTTAAAGCCACATAAGTTTCCATTAGATGAGGTGGTTTTTGCCAGCCATCAATCATAAAATAGTTATAGTTTCGGTTGCCGGAAATAATTCCATCTTCGTAGTTAAGTTCAACATACTTCATGTTCTTAGGTTTCCAAGTCTTAATAGACATCTTATTAAACCCGCCATGAATCGGAACTTCAGATTCCCAATGACGAGTGAATTCACCATCTCTACACTCAAACAACGTAAGCCAAAAAAATGCAGTCCCCAATTTTGTGCTATCAAGATTGATGAAGCTTGATTCGAAGCCAATTACGTTTTTAGATTCTATAAATCTTTCGCCCGGTTTACTTTTTGCAATAACAGCAAGAACATAATTTGCGTCATCTTGGAAGTAAATTACAGCTGATTTGGGAACATTGTATGTAAAAGTTTTATCAAACTCAACAAGGTAATTTCCCTCGCCGTAATTGTCTGCAATGTATTCTCTCAATGAAATAGTATCACAAGGAAATCTATTTTTCGCTTGTTCTTTTTCAATAGCAAGATTGTACTCCTTAATCTCCTGTTCTTTTGATGCCGATGTCGCCGCATCACCTTCTGAAGTACCATCTTTAGAGCATGCTATTACAAAAAACGCGAAAAGCGATAGCAATAATAACCAACCAATATTCTTCATAATTTCACCTCTTACAAAATCATTGTTTTGATAATTCATCCAAGAAATACGCTGCACTGTATAAGCCTTTTTCGAAATTCGCTAACCGGAAATGTTCATTTGGAGAATGAATATTGTCAGAATCTAATCCTAAACCCATTAAAACTGCTGGAGCTTTCAATTGCTTCATTAAATCAACTACAATTGGAATTGAGCCGCCTTCGCGAGTAAACACAGCCTTTTTACCAAAAGCTTTTTGAAGTGCAATTGCGGCTGCTTTAATTGCTTTACTGTTTAAAGGTGCAACAGCTGGTGAGCCATAATGTAGTTTGCGCACTTCAGTTGTAACACTTTTTGGTGAAATCGTTTTGAAAAACTTTACAAATTCTTTAGCAATTTTTTCTGGTTCTTGATTTGGAACTAACCTCATACTAATTTTTGCAAGTGCTTTAGATGGAAGAACAGTTTTTGCGCCTTTTTCTGTAAAGCCTCCAATTATACCATTACAGTCTAAAGTTGGTCTTACCCATAGACGTTCTATTGTACTAAAACCTTTTTCACCTTGTAACTCTATAACACCAACTGCTTTAGCATAAGCTTTTTCAGAAAATTTTAACTTTTTGAAATTCTCTCTTTCAAATTTAGCCGGCATAGGTACATCTTTATAGAAATTAGGAATAGTAACTTTTCCATTTTTGTCGTGAAGTTTAGTTATCATCTTAGCAAGTTCATTTATCGGATTTGCAACTGCACCGCCAAAACTACCGGAATGTAAGTCACGATTTGCAGCAGTAACTTCAACTTCCATATATAATAAACCGCGCAAACCGTATGTTATTGTTGGAACATTTGGTGCATACATACTTGTATCTGAAATCATGATACAATCGCATTTTAGCAATTCTTGCTCTGTTTTTAAAAACTTTGCGAGATTTGCGCTGCCAATTTCTTCTTCACCTTCAAACAAAAACTTAACATTTACAGGTAAAGAACCAGTAGCTTTCATAAATGCTTCAACTGCTTTAACATGGAAAAAATTTTGTCCTTTGTTATCGTTTGCACCACGAGCATAAATTTTACCATCTTCAATTCTTGGCTCAAATGGATCTGTATGCCAAAGATCAAGAGGATCTACCGGCTGTACATCATAATGTCCGTAAATCAAGACTGTAGGTTTACCAGGTTGTTTCATCCATTCGCCAAATACTAGCGGATGACCTTTTGTTGGAAATATTTTTACTTTTTCCATTCCGGCTAATTCAAATTGCTTTGCTACAAAATTTGCACATTCAACCATTTTTTCTTTATGAGATTCTAGCGTACTAATGCTTGGAATGCGGATATAATTTTTAAGTTCTTCTAAATATTTATCAAAATTATTTTTTAGATACTTGATAACATTTTCCAAAACTTCCTCCTTGATCTTATCGTTTGATAAAGATATGTTTTCTTTTCTTTGTATCAAATTTACACCTAAGTAGTGCTGGATTCAAGTTGTTAGAGTGAGTATCTTTTATTATTCTCGATTATTTATTGGCTTTTCATACTTCGTCGTTTATTGGTAAATTCATGTTGTAAAAATTGAACTCAATGATATTAGTCAAATACATACTAAAAAATCATTCTTTACCATTTGTTTTCGCCACTCTTATTCTTATTGCGGTGTTTTTATTACAATTTTTGATGAAAGTTGCAGATAAGCTTATTGGCAAAGGGTTGGGCACTTGGGTGATAATTAAGCTTATAGGCTTAAGCCTTGGCTACATACTGGTTCTTGTTATTCCTATGGCTGTTTTAGTTGCTACACTTATGGCTTTTGGAAATATGTCTCAGAATAATGAAGTAACTATACTTAAAGCTACCGGAATTAGTATGTACAAAATGATAATTCCGCCACTAATTGCAAGCGTTTTTGTAGCCATTGGTTTGGTTTATTTCAATAATAACATTTATCCCGATGCTAACCACGAATTAAGAGTTCTGCAAGAAGATATTACCAGAAAAAAACCTACTCTTTCGTTAGTTCCTGGCGTATTCTCTCAAGAAGTAGCAAATTATTCGATATTGGTAAGAGAAATTAATCAAACTGCAAACCAACTTAAGCAAATTACTATTTATGATTATTCTAATCCTCCAAAAGTTAATATTGTAACGGCAGAAGAAGGAAAAATTTACTTCACACCAATTCAAAAAAAACTTATGATGGATTTAACTAATGGAGAAATACACGAATCAGACCACAACGATCAAGATATTTACCGAAAACTGAGATTTGTACATCATAAAATTGCGATGTCGGCAGAGCAATTTACATTTGAACAAAGTACGCCAGGAGGACAGCGCGGCGACCGTGAAATAGGTGCAAATGAAATGCAGAAAATTGTTGACAGTCTCAGAAATATTCAAAAAGGATATTTCAATGAATTCAAATCTAAAATTAGCGCAATAACAGATCTCTCAAAAAACACTTTCCCTTCAATTACTAGTGGTAATACATATTTATATGTCAAAGTAGAACAAAGACTGCGCACAAATCAATCACTAATGTCGGATATTCTTTCTCGAATTGAATACAACCGTAAGGAAATTAACCGTTATTTAGTCGAAATTCATAAAAAGTACGCACTTCCGGTTGCTTGCATTGTTTTTGTTTTAATTGGCGCTCCACTTGGAACTATGACCAGAAAAGGTGGTATAGGCATGGCTGCTGGCATTAGTCTTTTCTTCTTCATTATATACTGGGCGTTTCTTATAGGTGGAGAAAAACTTGCCGATAGAGATTTAATTTCTCCATTTGTTGGAATTTGGAGTGCAAATTTTGTTTTAGGAATTTTCGGCATTTTGGTTCTAATAAAAACAGCAAAGGAAAAAGTTACTCTGAGCTTTGACTTTATAACTAAATACATTCCTAAATCTTGGAAAATACAAGAAGATAAAGATGAAAATTCTTGACAGATATTTAGTTAAACAATTTTTACAGACTCTTTTTTTTGCATTGCTATCATTCACATTGATTTTTGTTGTATTGGACGCAATGGAAAATCTTGATGATTTTATTGACGAGAATGTTGCGGGTAAATTAGTATTTCAGTACTACCTTGTTTTCATTCCGGAAATGATCAGAATAATTCTTCCCATTTCAGTATTACTTGCAAGTTTGTTCACTGCGGGAAAGCTTGCAAATCTAAATGAACTAACTGCAATTAAAGCAAGCGGAGTAAGTTTATACAGATTAATGATACCTTTCTTAATTACTGCTGTCTTCATTAGTTTTTTTACAGTTTATTTCAGCGGCTATATTGTTCCAATGGCAAATAAACACAAAGTCTTTATCGAACAAACTTATATGAAAAAAGGACTTGTTCATTTTGGAAGTAATATTTTCTTTCAAGATACAGAAAGCAGAATTGTAACAATAAATTATTTTGATGTTTCGATGGGGCAAGCTAATCAAGTAAGCATTCAAGAGTTTGATTCTAAAGACAAAACAAGAATTATTTCCCGAACCGATGCATTTAGAATGAGTTATGATTCAACCAAAAATATTTGGCAATTATTCAGCGGGTCTAAACGCTTTTTTTATGATAATTCAGAAAAGTTAGAAAAGTTTACTGTGCTGGATTTCCCCTCTTTAAATTTTAAACCGGATGATGTTGTTAAGAAACAACGTAAACCGGAAGAAATGACTTTAAGCGAACTTAGTAATTACAGTGTAGAGCAGATTAGAACCGGTAATAATTCGACTAGAACAGACATTGCTTACCATTCAAGAATCGCTTATGCATTTTCTAGCATTATTGTAATCATGTTTGGAATTCCAATTTCTGCTAATAGAAGACGAGGAGGTTTAGCAATTCAATTTGGTATAAGTATGACTGTAACATTTCTTTATCTTGTATTTATGAAAATTAGCCAAGCCTTTGGTGATAATGGAGTATTAAACCCAATACTTACATCTTGGCTGGCAAATTTTATTTTTCTTATAGCAGCTTTATTCAACTTAAAACGTGCAATGAAGTAATTATTTATTCTTCAATATAAAAACGCCATCCCAATTTTCTTCTGGAGGACTAACAATGTATGTTTCACAACGATCTAAATATACTTTTGAAGGATAATCATTAAATTCCTTATAGCACTTCCCGAATAAAACAGAAGCATCAGAAAATTTTCTTTGGTTATAAAGTTTAAGTGCGGAATTATAATCAAGTAATTGATTGAGTTTCGCTTCAGCATCAGAATCACCAGCCATTCCAATCAACTCATATACTTTTGTAGGCTTTGATTTCCCTTTCACTTTAATAGAATCTAGTTCTCTTACTAAAAGATATTCTTTAGCTTCTTCGTAGGTTGCTTCACTAATCATAATCTCTGAATTGTATTCTTTGTTTGCACCTTCAAGACGCGAAGCCAAATTTACATTATCTCCCATTACTGTATAATTTTTATGCTTTGCACCTCCAACATTACCAACAATAACTTCTCCTGAGTTTAGTCCAATTCTAATGTTAAGTTGCTTCTCGCCTTTTTCAACCCACTCACAAGAAATCTGCTCAACTTTTTTTTGCATTTCAATGGCTGTCTTGCAAGCGAGATATGCATGATTTTTAATCTCAAGCGGTGCGCCCCAAAAAGCCATAACCGAATCACCTAAATATTTATCAAGTGTTCCAGTGTTTTGCATAATAAGTTCAGTCATCTCATGCAGAAATCCATTTATAAATTTTACTAATTCTTCTGGTGTTTTGCTTTCTGAAAATGTTGTAAATCCGACCATATCGCTAAATAATACTGTTACTTTTTTCTTTTCGCCGCCAAGTTTTAGTTTGTCAGGATTTGTGAGAAGTTCTTGAACTACGTTTTTATTAACATATTGTGAAAATATCCCTTTAATAAAAACATTCTGTTTTCTTTCATTCAGTAAATGATAAGCAGTACTGCCAAAATATCCTAAAACAATACCAAGAGAAGGGCTTACAACTGCTGTTAGTATTTTATAGTTAATGAAATAATAAATGCTAATTTGATAAACACAATAAATAAGTAAGAAAACAACAACGAGGTTAGCTATTTCTATAAATGCACCATATCTATATTTTACTTTCCGAATTAAAGTAGTAGTTCCAAAAACAAAACCGGTAAAAAGAATTATGAAATAAACTTCATCAAGAATTGATTGCTTCTTTATGAAATCATTGCTTATTACATTCTGTATAGCATTTGCATGGTATTCAACTCCATACATTTGATTATCACTTGTTTTTTCTCCTTTAGAATAAGATACATTGAACAAATCTCTATCTTCAGGATTTGTTGAACCAATCAAAACAATTTTATCTTTGAAAATTCCACTGCTTAGTAAGCCATCCTCGCAATCCCAAAAATTAATTTCCTTACCATCTAATTCATCTATAGTATTAAAATCTTTGTCATCAAGTACGTCAGCGATTGGAATTCTTTTAAAACTTCCGCTTGGTCCATAAAAATTAATTAATACACTATAATTATCGAATGATGGTATCATTTTATCATAAAGAAAAAAGCCATTTTGTTTTTTAGAAGCGACTTTATACTTAGAAATTCCATAATATTTATTAAGCAAGGCATAGCCAAAACTAGGCAATTTAATTGAAATCAAGCTTCCATCTTCAAGGCGAAAATTTGTGGCTATATAAGGGTAGTATCTTCTATAAACTTGATCCATATCTGAAGGAGGCATGACTATACCGATTGAACTATCAGCATCAAAAAAAATATTGCCAAAGTTTTCGCCAATGTACTTTGATGAATTTCTAATCCCTCCACTTTCTATTTGCAGCTCTTTGTAATCATCAATCTTCCCTGCAACTACAACTTTTCCAGATTTTCTAATTGCATTAGTTAAAGCAGTATCATTTTCAGTTGAGAACTTGTCTGAGTCTGGCATAATAATATCAATTCCAATTGCTTTTACGCCGGCTTCTGTTAAGTTTTCAATTACTTTCGCATAGATTGATCGAGGGAATGGGAAATGATTATTTGGTGGAGGAATTTGATCTAATGATTCTTGGTTAATTTCAAGAATTATAACTTTTGAAGAATCGGCTATGTTTAAACTTCCTCGCTGGTTAAATCTATCATCAATAAATTTTAATTCTAATTTTTTTATTGGAGAGATAGAAAATAACCACTCTTGTGTTATAATAATTGTTATTAATAAAACAGCTAAATAAATAGAAAGTGGAACAACTAGGTTATTCCATTTAATTTTTGGTTTTTGCATTTGTTATAAATTAAATCTAGTTATCAACCCAACTATTGAGTTTGTTGATTTACCTGGGAATCTATATAATCGTGTTTGAAAAGCAATATTAAAATTCTTATAAGCATTATAGTCCGCAACAAACTCTAAGGCTTGCCTTTTAAAATCGCCAAAACTAGGACTCATAGTTGCTGTAAGTGTTAATTTATCTTCAAGCATTCTGTACCTGCCACCAGCAGTAATTGTAAAGTAATCAAATGGAATGTTACTGATTTCACTTGAACTATAAACTACTCCAAAAACTGACATTAAATCTTTATCCCAAAAACTATTTAGGTTAAGAGATAGGTTATTGAAATTAGCATTTGACTTTGCAGCGCCTTTATCTTCTCTATCTGATGTTGTAAATGAAACATTGGAGCTGTGTCGAATGCCGGCAGTAAAATCATACCCAAGCTGAACTAGTATTCTGTTTGTTTGATCATCAATTGCGTATTTGCCATCATTAGGGTTAGTAACATCTAATCCATTATTGTTGGTAAATTTATTATAGCCAATTGTGATATTTGGAAAATCAGCACGCGGGAAAAGTGAAACTGATGCGCTAATTGTTCTAAAATTTGTTGTAGCTAGTTTTGTATTCTGTAAGTTGTCTTGCAACTCCTCGTATCCAAGTGAAATAAAAAATTTATTATCTAACATTCTAATCCTATCAACAATGTTTATTCCTCGGACATCTGTTCTTAAAAATGATTGACCAAATGATTGAAAATCATTTCCGCGATAGATGTAAGATGCTTTTATATTGTTATTCAAATAATTCAAACTTAGCGCCGCTTCTGCACCAAACGAAGCAAACTCTTGAGGGTTCCACGGACCGAGATACTGATTAACAGTAATAAATCTTTCGATATAATCTCTATAATCTTTTACTTTGTCCGGATTAACATCAAAACTGCTTCCTGGTCCAAATATAGAATCAATTTGTGCATTTGTTAATGAACCAGTTGAGATATCTTTGTTGAGTAAACTAACTGCTGCCTGAGTAGTAATTTTTATATTCTGATCATCAAATGCGAGTAAAAAATCGGAGCCAATTACTACGTTTTCTTGCGGACGCGCACCATATTTTATTGAGCTCACTTCATCTTGTCCATGCAAATAAGAAAATCCCAACTGAAAATTCTCTCCGTTTCCAAAAGATGGACGTACAGCTAAAAGTTTACGGTTGTATGTTCCTAAATTAACCTTGGCGTAAGGTGTTAAAGGATCATTTATTTTTATTATATCAGAGCCAAGAATCACATCTTTTGCAGAATATTTTTTAATAATGCTTCCTTCTATGTCTCGCATTGTTTCACCAAATGCTGCCTGAACATTTAGAAAACCTAAATTCAATGAACCGCTAAATCCTCTTATGCGCTTGCCTTCCATAATTAAATTTGGAAAACGTGGATATGAATCACCCGCTTTTAAGCTAAGCCAGTTTCCGGCATCAAGAGATGCTGTAAATCTGTTAAATGGCTGTTTGTTAATTTTTTCTTCAGAAGTAAGATATCCATAAGCTGAAATTTGTAAACTATTACCAGATGCGCTAAAATTTGCAGTTGCATTATTATACCAAGTATTTAATGAATTATAATTTTCACTTCTTGATTCTCCTCGCAAAGAACCGAAATACTTCCATTGAGATTCTATTTCAGCAACTGCTAACGCAGATGCAACTTTAAATCTTCTTTTTAAAGTATGGTAAAGATTTCCTTCTTTGTCAAAGACTTCGATTTTAAGATTTCTTTCAGAGCCATTAAAATCTGTTGGTAAATTCTCTCCGGCAAGTACAATTAATTCACCAGCAATTACAGCATATTCAGTAACATCTTTACCATTTAAGTAAAATTTTGTTTTTTCTATATCTATAGTTTCTGGCGCCCTAACAAATGAAACAGAAATTAATTGTTCCTCTACAGAAATACTCTCATCTTCATTGGGACTTAAAATCAATATTTCCTTTTCCTTTTGTGATACCCCGGAAATAGATATTTGTAATGGGGCAACACCTTCTGCAACGCCCATTGGATAAGTCTGCGGGATGCCAGATTTGAGATTAATTATGAGATAATACTCAATATAAGGTGGCAAAACCTTAACGCTCGGTATTATTGCTGTTGCATTATTAGAAGCAATCTGCATTTCCATTTTTTGAAATTCTGTTTCACCAAATGACCTGTACGCAAAAGTTATTTGCAAAATATTTTCTGCTGAAATTAATTCCGCGGAAATAGTAATTGGATTTTTTTCTCTAGCGGTTCCAACTTTTACCTCAGAAATATAATTGCTCACTTGAGCAACTATATACACATTAAGTAAACAGATTGAGATAAATACAAATAAAAACTTTTTCATGGTATCCTCAAAATTAGAATTCACTTAGTTTATTTTTGATCTGATGAGAAATATTCAATTTCAACATCGCCATGAGCTGTTTTAATTATAACTTTCTTAGTAGTTTGGATTTTTGCTCTATTAATTATACTTTTTTCTTCTTCTGTTAAGGGTGAACTTGTAAAAGAGCCATCTTCATTTTGTACTACTTTTTCACCACCAACAATTTTTCCGTTTCTTGTAGGATCTGTAATTGATTCGATATATAGTTCTCCATTTTCCAGAAATACTCTTGTAACCGTGCTATCACAAAAAATCAACCCATCGGTTCCTCGTATAGAAGCTACAGCAGTTGGAGTGGTAAACTTAAACTCATCCTCACCTTGCTTTTGAATATCAAAATGAACCTCACCTTTCCCAATTATAGTATTACGGCTTACTTTATTACCTTCTTTTTTACCATAAATATTTAGGACGCTATTTTCTCTTAACCGCAATATAGATCCTTCAAGAAACTTAACTATTGCAAGTGATTTAGAACCGGTTTTAACTTGACCACCATCTGGCAACGGTGAGGCGATTTTTGAAGCGACCCAAGCTTCATCTTCACTATTTTTATGTTGAACTGTTTTTACAATTTTTTGTACATATGCAACTGCATTAACATCTGTTTTCTTTTGAGCATAAAAAATAGAATTCATCCCAAAACAAAATAATGCTATAAAAAGAAAAAATACTTTTTTCATTTTGCTCTCCTTATTGTTTTGGAATAAATGTTTTTGAAATAATAAGTGAATTGTTTGCTTCTAGAAACGAAAGAATAAGCATGAAAGATTCCGGAGATATAGGTTGATTATTTTCATCAAGAATCTGAACATCGCCTAATCTAATAGTTCCATCTTTTAATTTCTTAAGAAAATCATCCGCAGAAGAAACACCATCTTGAACTACATCTGCAAGTTTAACCATGCTAGCATCGGGTTCTAAAGTTCTTGTGTTAGTTAATTCATTGCCCCCAGACTTAACTAATTCAAAAGTAACTGGTTCACTGCTCAATTCTGTTTCTCTCCCGGATTCAGAAATAACAGCTTTTACTATCACAACAACTTTTTGTCCTCCAAACCAGTCTCGTGTTTTTGTAACCGTTGCAAGATTAACACTATATAATTTACCGGCATCAAAATTATCTATAATAGAAGTTCCGGAATTCAATGCTGCCGTGGGAGTATCTATTCCTTCGTCATAAGTATTGGCTTTAATTAAATAACGAAGCACACCGTTTACTGGTGTCCATTGTAATGGTATGTTGCCAACATCAAATTGAGAACCAGTCGGTGGGAGGTTAATGCTAATTGTTGGGGAAGGATTTAACAAAACAACCTCATAAAAGCTATCATCAAGATTCTGTCCAGTTTCACTGAATAATCTAAGCTTAATACTGATTTTTCCGGTTAATTTTCCTCGTTTAACAATATCTTCAATTAGATTGTTATCTACTGTTTTATCTTCAAGTAAAATATCATTTGCAGTACCAAGCTCATCACTAAAGAAATTACGTGTTTTAAAAATTTTCGTTTGGAATCTTACTACTTCACGCAGATTAGAATTAAAAGTCTCTTGCCAGTCAACACTTCCTTCTATGTAAGCATTAATGTTATGAGGATTAATTATCACTTGGAAGATTTTCTGTTGATTGGAAAGATTACGTTCTAAAGCAAATGCACTTAGATCTAATGAACTTAAGTCAGATAAAAACTGAATATCAATAGTTGCACTTTGTGCCTTTAGTTTAAATGGTAAGATTAAAAGCAATAATGAAATTACATAAGCAGCTCGTTTCATAATAGCTCCATCAATATGTCTGTTATTGGAATTATGAGGATATCGTTAAATTAAACTAACTAATATTTAGTTCTAACTCAAGATATGTTTTTTGATGTTTTGTGAAATGTTTTGAAGAAGGACTCCACAAGGAGTCCATTAAAACTAATTTATTTGTTCTTCTTGATCCGGATTTATAAAACCAAATTGTGGTGTTGATTGCGCATCTACTTTTATTTCGCCAAATCTAGACTCAAACTTATCTATATTATCTTTTAATGCTCTCAACAACATTTTTGCATGTTGAGGTGTAGTAATAATTCTTGATAATACTCTTGCTTTTGGAACACCTGGAACAACACGAGTAAAATCAATTACAAATTCTGCCGGAGAGTGTGTAATTATTGCAAGATTAGAATAAATACCTTCGGCTTCTTTTTCACCAAGTTCAATATTAATCTGTTGAGAATTTTGGTTATTCTGATTCATTATTTCCTCGTTCATAAATTTTAATAAAAAACCCACAGCTTGAATATCAAACTGTGGGTAAAACTCTGTCCAATTTAATTCTTATCTAACTTCTTCAGCTTTTTTAAACGCTTCTTCAGATTCCTTTGACATTCCTAAATTAGCATAAATCTTACCAAGAAGTTCCCACAAAGCCGGTTCTTTTGGATTTAACTCCAAATAACTTTTAATTTGTGGTAAAGCTAATGTATATTTTTCTTTAACTAACTTTTCGTCAACAGATTCACCTTTCTTTTCTGCTACTTCTCTGATTGATGTTCCCCATCTAACATAAGTAACACCCAAGTTATATATAGCATTTGCGTACTTAGGATCAAGTTCGATAGCTTTTTTGAACTGGGCTTCAGCTTCTTCAAGTTTTGAACCATTCAAAAGAACAACACCATAATTATATCTGTAATATTTGTTTTCTGGTTCTTTTTCTACGCCGGTTTTGAATGCCGCCATTGCAACATCCATTTTATTAGCAGCAATTAATGCATTAGAATATCTTAAAAGAATTTCACCATTTTCCGGATATTTTTGTCTTCCGGCATCTAAAACAGTTATTGCTTTTTCTATTGTTGTATTAAATTCTGCATCATTCTTAGCTTCTTTAGCTTTATTTGCGTTTTCTAAGTAAAGCTGACCAAGTAAAGAATAGGCTTCTGCTGATTTACCTATCTTAACAGCTTTTTCAAGCGGCGGAATTGCACTTGCAAATTCACCGGTATTGATATGAACCATAGCTAAATTTGTATAGTTAATAATTGAATCAGGCTGGCACAAAGAAGCATTATTAAACATTTCGGCTGCTTTACCAAAAAGCATTTTCATAGAGTCTGGTGTAGATGCTTTTGCTGCATTGTTGAAATAACCAACACCTCTGTTAAAAGCAGAAGCCCAATAATATTTTTTAGCTTGATCAATTTCTTTAACAAATTTTGGACTAGCGGCTAAAGATTTATTAAAAGCGTCCATCATTTTTACAAAATCAGCTTTTTGTTCGCCATAAATCTGATATCCTAGTATAAACCAGCCTTCATCGCTTTTTGGGTTTTTTGCAACTTCTTTTAACAGAGCTTCTTCAGCTTTAGCATATTGTTTTTGGTTTAAATATAACTTTGCACCTGTTAATTCTGCAGATGAACAGTCAAAAGCCATAAATGCCAAAGCTACGCCAAGTATGCTCAGGTAGATAAAACTTCTTTTCATTACTTCTCCTATTGATTTTTTATTCATATTATGTAACGAAAAATAGCTAATTTGGTTTGGTTAGGCAAGGCAAAATAAACTGGCTATTTTTAGGAGAAAGCATCGAAATCAAAATTAATTTTATTCTAGGACATCTGTAATAGCACAATAGAAATGTCATAGATAGGACACAATAGAAATGTCAGTAA
>CAZVYT010000069.1:0-14850 GCA_964631495.1 uncultured Melioribacter sp.
ATTGCAGAAATTAAAAAAATGTTGTTGGCTGCTTAATCAAGCGGTCAACTTGAGTAACTTATATAGAAAAGATGCACGTGGTTCGATATATATTTCTTTAGTTGGATCAAAATAAGTGCTTCTTAGGCCAATGGTAACATCTAAATTATCACTTACTTTCCATTTGTCTTGTACATAGGTGGCCAAGTGAAACCCTGTTTGGTTTTTATTCAATATTGAGAGAGTATCATTTACTATGTATTTATAATCTGTTGAAATATTGGAAAACCAAACTCCGAAACCAATTTTATGTTTAGAAGAAAGCATGTAATCGTTATCTAGTTTCATTGTGAAATCGTAAACATTATTGTCTTGTATTGATTTATTGCTTTGTGATGTAAAAACTGCATTTGAGTCTAGTACGTTAAAATCGAATTTAGTTCCTAAATCTTTTTTGCTGAAGTAATGTGAAGCGGAAATAGTTACATCGGAAAATAATCTGTCTGACCATTGTCTAAAGTACTTTATGCTAGCGCCAATATTTCCCCAGTCAGATAAATCAGTAATTGTTCTATTTGCGTTTGTAGATCGAGCGCCTTTTGTTGTTACAGCCTGAGGAGATTGTGATTGATCTAAATAATCTTGCCCATTATAAAAACTTACAGATATAAAATCTTTCTGGGATAAGTTGTAAGAAAGCTTTGCATTCAAATCGTAAAAATAAAATGATGGCAAAAGCGTGGTGTTTACTTGATTCATTCCTCTTCCTGACCCAGTTCCGCCGCTAGTATTGCTTGTTTTTTCTCCGCCGCTTAGAAATCCAAATATTTTATCATAAAAGCCACTGTTAACTATATCTGCATAAGACCTTCTTGCAGAAATCAAAATGCTTCCTTTACCGGCTAATGGAATTTCGGCAACAGCATTTGCACTTAATAAATTTGCACCAACACTCATTCTAAACTGATCAACATCACCAGTTTTACCGCTTATTTCTACAACACTCGAAAGCCTTCCACCAAACTTTGCATCAAAGCCACCTTTATAGATTTGCACATCTTTCATAGCATCGGCATTAAATGCACTAAAAAACCCGAAGAAGTGATCTACATGATAAACTGTAATTCCATCAAGCAGAATCAAGTTTTGATCTGGAGTTCCTCCTCTAACGTTCAACCCGGCAGAGCCATCATTTAATGAGCTAATTCCGGGCAGAAGTTGTAGAGATCTAAAAATATCCTTTTCTCCCAGACTTGGCAGTTTTGAAATTGTTAAAGGAGAAATTGTTATTTGGCTAACAGCTTCAGAGCTTTTCCAATATTTGTATTGCTCTCCAACAATTAATAATTCTCCGGTTTGAAAATCAGTTTGTTCTAATTCAATACGGAAAGAATTATTCTTATCAGAATCTTTAAGGGCAATATCTTTTTTTGCATAACCAATGTAGGATACAGTTAACACCTTTGCGTCAAGCTCAACATCTGGTATTATAAAATAACCGCGTAGGTTGGTAGATGTTCCTATTGATGTATTTTTAATCATTACTGTTGCATAAACAAGGGGCTCTTTAGTTTTTGAGTCAAAAACAAAGCCTTTGATATCATACAACTTTTTGGTAGTAAAATTTGTTTGTTGTGCTCTTATTACATTCGAAGTGAAAGCAATCAAAACAATAAATATGTAGTAGTACAAATTTGAAAGGGAAAAGGAAAAACTAGTTTTTCTCATCTTGTTCAACACCTCATAAATTTCAAAAAATTTTTCATTGTTTAAATAAACAAAACCTTATTGGTTAGATACAAAAAAGAGAAGCATGGTTCACATGCTTCCTTTTTCACTAATCTTTTCAGTTCTGCTTACTTATTTTTGCCGCGTCTTCCTGCTGAAGCGCCTTTTTTCCCGGTTCCATCATGTGTTCCGCTTAATGTTGCGTTTCCACCTTTGTTACCTAAACCGGTACCATCTTGAGGTTTTACTTGTGTGCCGCTGCCATCTTTTTTGCCATAACCTTTTCCTGCTTTTGATGAACCTTGCAATGATGTGCCTACATTATCGCAAAGACCATCTCCGTTTAAATCTACCCAATTTGTTTTTGTTGCTGATTGATTACCTTTGCCTTTTGTTTGTGCGTTTGTTGAGGAAGCAAAGAATGTTAATGATAATATAATTGCTAATGTTAACAATGCTGCGTTTTTCATTTTGTACTCCTTTGTTATGATGTTGAATATGTTGTTATAGAGTACTATATAAAGATTGTGCCAATATTTTTTGTTTGATTTCTTTATAAAAACGAATATTTGAAAACAAGAATTTAGTTTATAGTAAAAGTCAGTCGAGTTTCTCGACAAAACAGTCGGGCAAATAGTAAATCAAAGTAAGCTCTAATTATCACAAGTAATCCAGTTTTTAAAATCAAATAATATTACATTACACTAAACATTTAAATGAATAAAATACTCAAGTAACATGTCAACACAGCCAAACAATCCATTGCATGGAGTAACTCTAGCGGAAATACTTGAATACCTCACAAAACGTTATTCATGGGATGAAATGTTTTATAATGTTAGAATAAATTGTTTTTGGGATAATCCCAGCATACAATCCAGTCTCAAGTTTTTACGTAAAACACCTTGGGCAAGAAAGAAAGTAGAAGAATTTTATATTTATTCAAAAGAGAATGAAAGCCAAAAGTAAAGCCCCTATCACGGGGCTTTTAAGGTGTTAATTTCTAGAAGTCAATAAATCATGCCGCTTATATGTTTTTTGATCTTTCATAATCTTAAACCTAGCAACAAGTTCTTGTAAATTGGTTGTCAGCCGGTTAAGATCTTCTGCTGCAACAGCAATTTGTTGAACTCCTTGAGCACTTTCATGAGTGACTGTTGAAATTCCCTCAATGTTTTTGCTAATTTGATCTGCGGTTAGAGATTGGTGCTCGCTTGAGGCAGCAACTTTGTTCACCATTTCAACAACATCATCGGCATAATTAATAATTTTCTTTAAAGAATCACCAGCTTTATCAGCCAGAGATTTCCCTCTATCAACTTCTTGTGTACCTGCACGCATCGATACAACCGCATCTTCTGTATCTTTTTGAATTTGCCTAATCATTGTGGCAATTTCTTTTGTTGCTTTGCTAGTACGTTCTGCTAATTTTCTTACTTCATCGGCAACAACAGCAAATCCTCTTCCTTGTTCACCTGCGCGAGCCGCTTCTATTGCAGCATTTAAAGCGAGTAGGTTAGTTTGATCGGCAATATCATTAATTACTTGAACAATCTCTCCTATTTGATCGCTGTTTTTACCCAGTGCCCGAACAGTAACAGCAGATTTGTTTACTACATCCGCGATTCTATTCATTCCAACAATTGTCTGCTCAACATCTTTTCCCCCTTCTTTTGCTATTTCCCCAGAATGTTTTGATGCATTAGCGGCTTTTGAAGCTATTGCAGTTGTTTCAAAAATAGTTTTAGTCATCTCCTCAACTGAATGCGAGATTTCGCGTGATTGCGAACTTTGTTCTTGCGTTCCAGCAGCCATCTGCTCGGCACTAGAAGATATTTCATTACTTGCGCTTGCAGTTGCATGTACAGCCTCAGTAACAGCTTGTAAAATCTGATTCATATTCTGTACAACTGTGTTAAATCCTAAAAACAATTTTCCAATTTCATCATTTGTTTTTTCTGGAACTACTTGTACTGTCAAATCACCTTCAGAAAATTTGTTCATTTCTGTAAGGATGTTTTCGATGCTTCTTGATAAATATGCATGTTCATCTTGAATCGTTTTAATTGCTTTTTCTTGGAGTTCAATAGATTTCTGAACATTTTTTGCTCCTTTGATAAACATTCCGTGAGAGCCGCTTGTTAATGGTTTACGGTAAAATTTCATCTCAGATGCATATTCAATCGAAGTACTTATTTCTTTTAAAAACGCTTCAAGCTGATCTATCATTTCATTAAACTTCCATTGTAGAAGACCAAAATCGTCCATATACTTAATGTTAGTTATTCGTTCAGAAAATACTCCGTGTGATACTTTATCTATCACTCTATTAATGTTAGCCGAGAATCCTCTTATATATTTTACAAAGAAAAATCTTACTAGAATAACAATTGTAATTAAAGCTATAACTGAAATTATAACTACGACTAAAGAATTATTAATTAAAGAATGGCTTTCTTCTTGTATTTCATTGGCAGAAACTTCGGCAGCATTTACTAGAACATCAATACTGCTAATTGCTTCTTCACTCGCTTTATCGAACTCGATCATTACTAAATCACCTTCTGCTTTAGCCTGTATATATGCTAAAACTAATTTTTCTCCGGTGTAAGATAGATCGTTTACTTTTTCTTCTAGAGAAGAAAGTTTGGCAATCACATCGGATTCATCAGTATAAAGAGTTTTAAGTTCTGTGATAATCTTTTTAGCTTCTTCTGTATTTGGTTTTACTTTTGTTTCTAATACACTTTTATCTTGAGTAAGAGAGGCATCGGTACTAAACTGCCAAATATTAGTAATGTTTAATTGCAAATCTTTTAGCATATAAACTTGTTTTACTCTTACATCTAAAGACTCATCAGCGTTTTTTATTGCAAATAAGCGGAGAACAACTAATGATGAAAATATAACTGAGCTTAGTAACATTACAACAAATGCCGCACCAAGCTTTTTACTAAATGGCATTTTGTTAAATGCTGAGTACAAATTCTTCATAGCTCATTCCTTTTTCTTGTAATAGGTTATGTAAAATTTTGGTTGAAGCTTCTATTTGATCTCTTGCTTCATTTCTTTTCTCTTCTTCAAGCATTCTCTTATAAATCGGTATTATGTATTCCAGGGCTTTCTTTGATGGTTTTCTTCTAACTGAATAATAGCCTACAGTTTCTTCTTTTTCATTTCGCACTGGTGTTATGTTTGCTAGCACCCAATAGCCCGATCCATCCTTTGCCATATTCAGAACATAGGCAAAAATTTCTTTTCCGTTTTGAACTGTATCCCAAAGCAATTTAAAAATTGCACGAGGCATATCTGGGTGTCTAATAATATTGTGCGGTTGCCCAAGTAATTCTTGTTCTGTCATTTGTGCAAATTCCATAAAAATCCGGTTTGCGTATTCTATTTTCCCTTTTAAATCTGTTTTGGAGACAATAAAATCATCTTCCCGCATTTCTCTAAACTTATTTATGGGGGTTACTTTGTATTTCATAATCATTCCTCTACTTTGTTACTTTCTGTATGCGATATTATCGTAGTTAATTAATTTTAGTTTATAGTTTAATTATGTTTTAGTTAGAAATGAGAATGTCTGAGAAAAGAAAACTGTTCGGGAAATTTCTTAAAATAAAGTGGGTATAGATGACAGAGGATGTGCTTGGATGTTCAAAGCACATCCTATTTTGCGATTAACTTAAACGATTATATTCTTCAATAACTGTTTTTTGCAAATCTTCAATTGCTTCTTTGGGAATGATTACTGTGTCATAATATTTCCCATCTTTTCCTTTTTGATTGGGTGCCGCAATGAATAAACCATGTGGTCCATTAATCAACTTAAAACCTTTAATTGTTATTCCCTCAGAAGTTTGAATATCGAAAAAGGCGGCGGTTTTGCTATTGCTGTTATCTTTCAACGCATTGACTCTTACGACTTTCATAAAATCTCCAATTTGATTTTAATTATTTGCACGAGTTGTTTTTTAGTTTTACACAATTCGTGAATTATTTAGTAAGACTTTTTGGATTTCCCCAGAAGTTTCATTTAGAACCCCAAAAGCTTAATAGGAAATTATTGACATGTCTTTTTCAAGTCAAGTATTTTTTAATATCGGCTTTAAAATTTCTGGGTGATTTTTTAATATCGGACAACTACACTATTTTAAGAGTGTCTATTATTTGAGGTTTTAATGCAAGTATTTAAATATGGTTTACTTCTTTTCTTTATTACTTCTCACTTAGTTTGTTTGGGACAAATAACAAAAACTGAGTTGATGAAAACTGTTAATTTTCTTTCTAGTAAAGAATTAGCTGGAAGATTACCCGGGCATGAAGGTTATGATAAGGCGGCAAAATTCATTGCATCCGAAATGAGTAAATTAAATTTGAGCCCATTTAACGACAAAAGTTATTTCCAAAAATTGAATGTTGAGTACAATGATATTTTAGCTCCCGAACACTTCGCAATTATTAAATTTGGACAAAAATCATTTTACAATCTGGGCACTGACTATGTTTATCGCGGGTTTACTGGTTCTGGCAACCTCAATGCGCAAGTTGTATTCTGCGGTTATGGTATTTCTCAGCCAGAATTGGGATATGACGATTATAAAGATGTTGATGTAAAAGGAAAAGTTGCATTAGTATTCAAATACAATCCTAAATGGAATTTTGCCGGAACAGCTTTCAAGAATGGAAATCCACGAGAAAAAGCAATTGTTGCTGCAAAACATGGAGCTATTGGAATTCTCTTCGTTTCATTTCCAAACGACTCCCATCCTCAAGCACTCATTGGAAGCGTAATTAATGGGCAAGGAGAGCAGATGATAAACTTTCCCGAATTACATATTGAATTAAATCTTGCAAACATTCTTTTTGATGGAAGCGGAAGGACACTTAAAGAACTTCAGACATTAATTGATAATGAAAAGAAACCATATTCTATGAGATTGTTACACAATGTTGAAATAAATGTAAAGACAAATTATGTTAAAGAAAAAGAAGTAGTAAACATTATTGGCATTTTACCAGGCAATGATCCTCAACTAAAAGAAGAGTACATAATTCTTGGTGCACATTTAGATCATGTTGGACAGCAAGCGGGAAAGATATACTTCCCTGGCGCAAACGATAACGCTTCAGGTTCGGCTGCCCTTTTACAAATCGCAAGAGAATTTGCTTATCAAAAAATTAAAAACAAACGCTCTATTATATTCGCCTTTTTTGCAAGTGAAGAACAAGGATTAAATGGATCGACTTTTTTGGCAAATAACTTACCGTTTCCTAAAGAAAATGTAAAAGCTATGTTTAATTTGGATTGCATCGGGTTTGGTGACAGCATACAAGTTGGCGGCGGTAAAAGTGCGGTTAACCTATGGAACAGAGTTAAGGAAATTGATTCCCAAAATGATAGACTTATGGTCAATGCAACATGGAGCGGCGGTGGCGCTGATGCTGAACCATTTTTTCAAAAAGGAATTCCAACACTTTATTTTGTTACAACTAACAGTTATAAACATCTGCATATGCTAAGTGATAAGCCAGAAACACTTAACGAGAGCATATTAGAAGCAATTACAAAATTAGTTTATAAAACAGTTTTCATCGAAGCAACAAATTAAAACTCAGAAATGCCTAAATTTTATAAGGGTTTTAACGATAATTAGGTGTTCAACTAAACACGTACAACTATGCTTTTTTCTAAATACAAAATAAAAGTACTAATTCATGAAAGTGACCGCTCAAGGTTCGAATATATGCTTGAGCAATTTCAGTATTTAATTAGGGATATCGATGCCGCACCTCTTGAATTAGCATCGAACAATAAAGACTTTACTTGTGTACTTACTATATCAAAACAAAGTCAATTTGCATTGGTAATTGAAGTGCTTAATCTCAATGGATTTGTAATACAGTCAGATGATAAAAAAGTAAAAAGCATACTCGAGAAAATTAACCAGCAGTATATTGATGGATTAGCTGTATACGCACAGAATGTTGAGCTAAAAAAAGGTGTAAATAAAACTCATCCCGGACTTGAAAAACTAATTACAGAAGGAAATTATTCGGAATTAATAAAAGTATCTAAGGATATTACTTACTCACCCGAAACAATTAAAACAGCTAGGTTGGGTGTTTCAAGAGCAGTAACTAATTGTATGATCAAAACCATTGAAAATGTTTCTAAGTTTAAAATTACTGTTGATGAAGGGATAAAATCTTTACTCGGTTTAGCTACAGATAACGACTTAAAATACTTAAAACAAGATGAACTTATGATGCAAGCAGCAAATGTTGCATTTGAACTTTGTACAAAAAATAATGATGCCGTATCAAATTTGATCAAAATCAGCAATCAGAAGAATGTAGATTATTTGATAAACCTAAAAGCCGCGGCAAAATTTTCTGAGATTGCACTAAGCGATGAAACTAAATATAAAAACCAGATTAAAATAGCTACAAAAGAACTTAATGTACGTTGGTTAATAAATTTAATTGATCCTTACCGAGATAAACTTAGCGATGAAGAAAACGAAAACATCGATAAACTAGTAGAATACATAAAAAGTTATTTTTCGTAATTCTGTTACTTAAAAAATATTTCAAAATTATTCCCTCCTATTTTTTATTTTTACCTGTCAATTGAATTAGTAATTCCGAGATTAAATGAAAAGTAAATTTACAATTGCTGGTTTGCAGCTTTCATTTTCTTCTAACCCGAAAGAGAATGAAAAAAAGACTGTTAGCTGGGTTAAGAAAGCCGCAAAAAAAGGTGCTCAAATAATCTGCTTACCAGAACTTTATCGTTCGCAATATTTTTGTCAAAAAGAGGATTCCTCGTTATTTGACTTAGCAGAAACGATTCCGGGACCATCAACAAAAGCTTTTCAAAAAGCTGCAAAAGAAAATAAAGTGGCAATTGTTCTGCCAATCTTCGAAAAAAGATCAGCCGGAATTTATCATAACACAGTTGTTATGATTGATGCAGATGGTTCTATACTTGGTCTTTACCGAAAAATGCACATTCCGGATGACCCTGCTTTCTATGAAAAATATTATTTCACACCAGGTGATTTAGGATTTAAAGCATTCCTAACTAAATATGGAAAAGTTGGCTCTCTTATTTGCTGGGATCAATGGTATCCTGAAGGCGCAAGGTTAACAGCACTGCAAGGAGCTTCTGTTTTGTTTTATCCAACTGCTATTGGCTGGCATCCGGCTGAAAAAGAAAGATATGGCAAAGCTCAACAAGATTCATGGATAACTATACAACGAAGTCATGCAATTGCTAACGGCGTTTATGTATGCTCTGTAAATAGAATTGGTTTTGAACAACCGGTTAAAGAACAATCTGGTTTAGAATTTTGGGGTAACTCGTTTATTTGTGACCCTCAAGGAGTAATAATTGCCGAAGCATCTTACAACAAAGAAGAAATTATTCAAGCTGAAGTAGATTTAAAGCATTTAGAAACTATTCGCCGTAACTGGCCTTTCTTACGAGACAGAAGAATAGATGCTTATAGTGAAATAACAAAAAGATATTTGGATTGAATATGAAATACAGATTACCAGCAGAATGGGAAGAACATAAATCAACAATTATTTGCTGGCCTCATCAAAAAGAAGATTGGCCAGAAAAGTTTGAGCCAATTCCTTGGGTATATGTTGAAATAATAAAAAACATTTGCGAAGGTGAACTTGTACGCCTATTTGTTCAATCTGAAAAAGAAATACTAAGAGTAAAAAAATTTTTAGATAGGGCACATGTTGATTTAACCAACATCGAATTTATCATTTCCCAAACTGATAGAGGCTGGATGCGTGATTCTTCACCGGCTTTTGTAAAACAAGGCGATGAAACTATTGCTATTAAATTCAAATTTAACGGTTGGGCAAAATATTCTAATTGGAAAAAAGATAAAAATATTCCCAAAACACTTTCTAAAGTTTTGGAGCTTAATTTAATTGAAGCAAAATATAAAAATAAAGAAATAGTTCTTGAAGGCGGAGCCATAGATTATAATGGCGGCGGAACTTTATTAACTACTGAAGAATGCTTATTAGATAAAACAACTCAAGTTCGCAATCCCGATTTAGAAAAAAAGGATTATGAAAAGATATTTGAAGAATTTCTTGGAATCAAAAAAGTAATTTGGCTTAGAAAAGGAATTGCCGGAGACGATACTCACGGACACGTTGATGACTTATGCAGATTTGTTAACTATAACACTGTTGTTCTATGCTCAGAGAAAAACGTTAAAGATGAAAACTATATAATTATGGAAGAAAATTTTGAAAGATTACAAAATGAAACAATTGCAAACGGTGATAAACTAAATGTTGTTAAGCTTCCAATGCCCACAGCAATTAATTTTGAAGATTTAAGATTGCCGGCTAGCTATGCAAATTTTTATATCTGCAATTCTTCTGTCTTAGTTCCTACTTTTAATGACCCTAATGATAGACTCGCACTAAATATTCTTAGCGATTTTTTTCCAACACGAAAAGTTGTTGGAATCCATGCAGTTGATTTAGTTTGGGGCTTAGGAACAATCCACTGCCTAACACATGAAGAACCCGCTTAACTTGCAATTTTGGAAGCAAGCGCCTCATCAATAAGTTTAACTAACATTTTAGAATCAACTGGTTTTGTAAGAAACTTACTTGCACCCGCAGCTTCAGCATTAGATTTTTCTTTAGTTGTATTAAATGCTGTTAAAACAAAAATTGGTATGTTTTTGTGTTTTGGAGATTGCCGCAGCTCTCTGGTAAGTTGAATACCATCTTTTGTATCTCTTAACGAGATATCCATTAAAATAACATCAAAATCAACTTTGTTGATCACATCATAAAAATGGCTTACACTACCAACTGTGTAAACATCAAATCTTTTTGAAAGAAAAAAGCGCAAAAAGTCTTGTGCTAATTCTTCGTCGTCTACTATTAGTACTTTTTGTCTGCCGTCCATGACTAACAATCCAGATAAATTATAAGAACCCTCGATTAGAACAATACATTTGCAATCTCTATGCCATGCGGAACAGTTGAATTTAGTGCAAATTTGAAAGGTTTAATGTCTCAAAATGAAATATTCGGAATAATATGTCTCGAAAAACATAATTTAGTTTAACTGCGTTAGCTAAACTATTATTTAATAATATCTTTGCTTAGCTTTTCAGCAACCTTATCCAAAACTTCTGGGCTATTATAAAATCCGTTTGCCAATTTTGTGCGGAGTTCCTCTAGACGCTCTGTACTCAATTCCAATTTTGCCAAGTCTCTGGCTTCAGACGAAATTTCAATTTTGTCTTTTTTGGAAGAAGTAGGTGTTGCTTCAGCCTTAGTATTCTTTGTCGGCTTAACAAACAACGGGTTATTTGAAATTCCTTTTACTTCCACGATATCACCTTTTATAAGCAGTTAATTTTTTCTTTTGTGTTGTTCCGTAAAGTTCTTTCTCCAGCCTCTTTTCTTCTGCTGAAAAGACTTCAACTATATTATCGAATTTTTGTTCAATAAGTTTAGTCCTTGAATTTAGCTCATTTTCATAAATTTTAACCCGGCTATTTCCAAATTCACTTGAAAGTTCAAATTTTAGTTGATGAACTTGCTTAATAGCGGAAAGTGCGGCAGGAAAAACTGCATCAAAAGTTTCAAATGTTAAATTATCCAGTGATTCACCAACAAATGAAAGTAAGTGTTTAATAGACTCTATTTTCAGTTGTAAAGTACTCATATTAATATTGTGTATTTGTTGTAAAGTAACTTTGGGTTGAAAGTAATGTTGCCAATTGAGTTTGCAATTTTAGATATCGGTTCCTTAATAACTCCGCACTTTTATCAATACGTGCCTGCTGAGATGAAATTGAGTCGGAAAGAAATTCTATTGATGAGTTAAAATTTGCTTTAGATTTTGTAATATAGCCATCGGAACCAAGATATGGATTAAGCCTGCTATATAAAGTATTGGCTATTCCGTTTGAGGAATTAAAAGCAGCTTCAACTTGAGAAAGATTATCTTTTATAGCTGTTTCCAGTCTTGAACTATCAGAAATAGATAATCCACCGCTTGTTGAAAATGTAATGCCAAGTTTGGAAAGAGTGTTAATTTCATTTGAATTTATACCGGAGATTGTTCCGGTAGCAATTGTTCTTAATATAGACAAAATTGAGTCTGCAGTAGAATCACCGAGTAATAATCCTCTTGTTGTTCCAGAAGAAACAGATTTTTCTTTTAAGTAGTTATATAGGTCATTAAACTTAGTAACGAAAGATTGTACTTTATCTTTTATTTTTGAAGTATCATTTTCAACTGCCAGATTTACAGTTGCGTCACTAGGCTGCATAACAGATTTTAGATTTATTGTAACACCATCAAGCAAATCGGAAACTACATTAGTGTTTCTCTCTAAGCTCACTCCATTAAAATCAAATTTACTGTTTAATGAAGCTGCTAAATTCACATAACCCGGAGTATCTTCGCCGGAATTTTGAACAAAGGGTTGTCTGTTAGATCCTAAGTTTAATCCAACAGATGTTAAAGCCTTTCCGGTGCCGCTATCAGTGATAGAAAGTATTCTATTATCATATCCGGATTGTTTAGTAGTAATTGATAACTGAGATTTCAATGTTACTGGAGAAAAAGTTGATACAGTAATTAATTCTGCAGCACTTTTTTCTTTTGTCGCAGATAAACCAATTTCGGTTAGCAAATTGCTTGTATCACCATTTAAAGTTAAATATTTGGTTGTATCGGTTACAGTCAATTTCAATTGATAATTTGATCCGTCAAGTACTTTCTCTGCTGTAATTCCAGAAACGCCATTAATTTGGCTCACAATGCTGTCAAAAATTTCAGAATAAGTGCCTGCTGTATATGTAATATTTTTTTCTTTCCCGCCCAAATTCAAAATAAAACTACCACTACTAACACTTGAATCTGTAACCAAATTTGAAGTTGCTACTGCTTTGTCATTTCTAACTGTGCTTTGAATTTTTTCCATTACCTTTTTATTAGTAATAGTATTGTTTGTAAAATCGGAAGCTTCAAAAGTTACACTAACAGAACTTGTTAAGGTTCCCCCGCTTCCGTCTCCGGATGTAACAACAAAATTGTGAGTCCCAGGCGCAGTAATCTCGGAAGAAATTTCAGACGAATTAAGATCTTTAGAAAGAATAAGATCGGATTTTGCAAGCTGGTTAACACGAATTGTTTGACTCCCCGGAATTGCAGTTGAACTAGCGGTTATAGCAACATAGTTTGTGTTTGACGATGAAGCGGATTTATCTACAAACGATGAGTTTGTTCCGGTTTCTTTTAGTGAGCTTAAAAGTGATGTAAGTGAGGTAATCTTGCTGTTTATTGTTGTATAAGCAGAATCTAAGTTTTGATAACGTGTCTTGCGCGTATTTATAGGATTGAGCCTTTTGCTCGATTCACTTGTTTTATAAGTATTAACAAGATTGTTAATACCAGAAGTTGTTAATAAATCATAAGCCATTGCTACTTCCTAGATTGTAAAGCCTCTCTCCAAGTATCTCTTAATTCAGTTAAAGTTTTGTATACAGCTTCGTAGTTTTCTTTTCTCATCTGCTCTTGGCAGTAAAGATATAAACGCATTAATCCCAATGAAATTTCTTTAGCAGATTCATCGGTAAAGTTCAGGTTATCAATTAGAACCTGTAAAGCTTCATTTGTCTTAAACAAATTATGTTTTTGGCAATTTAAAATTGCAAAATCATAAACCTTCATGATCAACTGAGCAGGGCTTGCGTTTGTTAAATCATTAATTAGATATGAATTAATTTTTCTTGCTTGCGAGTATGAGTTAGCAGCGTACATCTCTCAATCCATTTTTTTGAGTTTAAAATTCCCCCGGCTATTGCCGGGGGATTAATGGTTTTTCTCAATTACTTGAACAACGACAAGATATTTTGAGGAGCCGAGTTCATTTGGGATAGCATTGCTGTTGCAATCTGTCCGGATATTTGTCCCTTAGTTGCATTCAATTGTTCAGCAGCCATATCAGCATCAAATAAATTAGCAATTGTTGCTGTATTGTTAGCTATTGCAGCGGTTAAATACTCTTGGCGTGAATCAAGTGTCTGAGATAAGTTGCCAATTCTTCCAAGAGCAGATCGTACATTATTAGATACAGTTGTTATATCTGTAGTATCTAAAACTGTAGCATCTGTGCTGCTCTGTAATCCGCTAGAACCAACCGCGGTTGCAAGAGTGCCTACCGATAAATTACTTGAAGCAAAATCTACAGAGAATGTAGCGCCACCTACGTCGAAGGTTGACGCAACCAATGCTGTTGACCCATCCGTACTAGCTAACAATTGAGTTCCATTGATATTGGTGTTTTTCAAAATGGAATCAATTTCAGCAGCAAGTGTCCTGATGTCTTTAGCAATGCTCGCTGTATCTTTTAAAGGATCATCTGCATCAACTTGTTTTGATTTGATCTGATTGAGTTTATCATTGATTTGCTGTAATGCAGATTCTGCTGTTGCTAAAAAATTCTTTGCAGAAGAAATATTATTTAATTGAGCTTTTTGTGTTAATGTTTGAGCTTCCAATTTTTTACCAACATTGTAACCTGATGTATCATCTGCTACGCTGTTGATTTTCTTTTGGGTTGCTAAACGAAGCTGTGCTTTTTCTGTCTGCGCATTAATTTTAGCCAATGCGTTGTAAGCCTGTAAGGCTCCAAGATTAGTGTTAACTGAGAATGCCATGATGTACCTCCATGTTTTGTTTAAGTTTACCTGAGCCATCCCTGCTCAAGCAACGGTTATTATTTTGATCATTAACAAATAATGATCTCTAAGTGATTATCGAGAGAGATTGTAAAATGTTTAATAAAATTTCCTTTCTTTTTATAGCTAAGGAAAATGGGCTTGAACTAACTTGTGTATAAATAAAGAGCCCCTGAATAAGTTCAGGGGTCTGGGATGTGTATTCTCAATTAACAGAATATTCAATTTTTCGTTTGTATGTATGTGCTACAAAGAACTATATATTTTTTTGTTACTCATTTTTCACTAGAATAGATACCCCGGCAATTACCGGGGATCTTGAAAGTTTATTCTCAATTAACGGAATAACGACAACATATTTTGTGGTGCACTGTTCATTTGCGAAAG
>CAZVYT010000070.1:0-5765 GCA_964631495.1 uncultured Melioribacter sp.
CAATTTTATGATTGAAAATAATCTCCTGTGGTCATATGACCTAAACTTTAAGTAAAAAAAATGACAGGGTATTGCTAATAGCATACCCTGTTATTTTTATTATTGATAAAAATTCTCAAATATTGAATTTATTTCCTTTTTGAATAAAGTGAAGGAAGCGAAAAGGATTTTATCAATTTATAGTTGAAATTTCTTCCCTAATCTTTACTAATCACTATTTAATCTGACAACTCCCGCAGTTAGTTAAGATTAAGCAGAATGAAAAATTATTCATTTATTTGCATAAGCTTATTATGTTGTTGATTTATTTTGCAATTTTAACCCGCATTTATTTATCATCTTATGAAGATTTGCTCTATTTATTCCTATGGCATCAGCGGCTCTTGAAATGTTACCATCATATTTACAAAAAAGATTTTCTAGAAAGAGTTTTTCTACCTTTCGTGCCGCACAATCAATTGCTCTTTTTCTCATTTCATCCATTTCTTTCCAGGTCTCTGGTATTTTTTCAAATTCTAAACGCTGGTTGCTTTTCTTTTTTAATGAAAAATCGAGATCCTCTGGAGTTATCATCTGATTTTTGGTAAGAAGCATTGTCCGAGTGATATGATTTTGAAGTTCACGAATATTCCCAGGCCAATCATAATTCATAAAAAGTTTTACAGATTCTTCATTAAAATATTTTGTATTAATTTTTAACTCTCTACAAGTTTGATTTGTAATGTGTTTAATTAATTCCGGAATGTCTTCTTTTCGATCTTTTAATGGAGGGACATTAATCCGAAAAACATCAAGGCGATAAAATAAATCTTCTCTGAATACTCCAACTTTTACAAGTTCAAATAAATTACGATTAGTTGCAGCAATTACCCTTGCGTATGATTTGATAGAATGAGTTCCACCAACCCTATCGAATTCGTTCTCTTGAAGAATGCGTAATAATTTAACTTGAGCAAGAGCGTCAAGCTCAGAAACTTCATCCAAGAAAATTGTTCCTTTGCCGGCAATTTCAAATTTACCCAGCTTACGTATAACAGCTCCAGTAAAAGCTCCTTTTTCATATCCGAACAATTCACTTTCGATTAATTCTTTTGGAAGCGCTGCACAATTAACTGCAACAAATGGTTCATTGTTTCTTTTGCTCTGCTTATGTATTTGTCTTGCAACAAGTTCTTTGCCGGAGCCGGTATCTCCAGTGATTAAAATTGTGTACTCGGTATCAGCGGATATTTTAATTAACTCTTTCACCTTATGAATTGCACCGCTTGTTCCAATAATTGCATCAAACGGTTTTGAGATTTCTTGCTGAAGTGTTTTGGTTTGATATTTTAATAGTCTTTGATGAAGTGCTCTTTCTATAGTTAGTTTTAGCTCTTTGAGATTTGGAGTTTTATTGATGTAATTAAAAGCTCCTCGTTTGATAGCATCAACCGCAGTATTAAGTGATGCATAATCTGTAATCATTATTATTGGAATATCTTCATCTATTAGACGAATTTCATCAATAGTATCCAAGCCAGATTCTCCGTCTTCGAGCATCAAATCGAGAAGCACCGCATCTGGATTTTTATCTTTGATAGAACGAATTCCATCCTTGCCATTTAAGGCAGAAATACAATTAAAATCATTTTTTAGTAGCACTGAAAAATCGGAAATAAAATCAGCATCATCATCAATTAATAAAATCAGAGGTTTCATTGGTTGTACCTTCGTTTAATTCGATTGTAAAAATTGTTTCTTGATTTGGGCTGCTTTTACTTACAAATATTCTCCCGCCATATTTTTCAAGAATTTTTCTTGCTGAAAATAAACCATGTCCCGTTCCGCCAAAAGTGGAATATCCATGTTCAAAAATTATTTCATAATCATCTTTTCTTATTCCAATACCTGTATCTTTTATTTCGATAATAATCTTCGGAGGTTTTTTATTTAGCCAAATTTCTATTTCTTTTGACGATGAATCTTTAAGCGCGTTAATCGAGTTTCGAATTGAGTTATCAATAATATCTGCAAGCTCATAATTTCGCATTAGTACATTCTTATATTCATCATCAGACTTATACTTATTTATGCTAATCATTTCTTCTTTTAACAATGGATTAAGCTCATCTATTACCGCGTTGATTACTTCGACCGGTGATGATGAATATTTTGCAAACACAATGTTTTTTAATTTACCGAGGCAAAGCTTTAACCGTGAAAAACTATTTCCAAGCTCTTTCATTAATTCTGCGGAAGAGATTAAGCGATCTGCTGTTATTTTAGGAAGATTTGTTTTAATGAAAGTCGTTACTTTTTCTGTCTCATTCGTAATTGTGGAATCTATTTCGACACTATATGACAATTGAAGTATTTTATCAATCAGCGGGAGTGTCATTTGGAGCATTCTATTTTTTCTATTTGCAAATTGCACCATAAAATCTGGGTCAACAGTTTTTAATTCCGATACATTTTGACAAAATAATTGAAGTCCATTAAGATTTTTTAATGCCAGTTCACCGTGTGAAAAATTAAAAAGAAGCTGGAATAACTTATCTAATTGCTCTCCTAATGATTCATTCCTATATTCTTTTTTCTTGATGTAAAAGTAAATCAAATTCGGTAAAAAAATCCCGATAAGAAGCACTGACGGAGGAATTAAATATTTATGAAAAGAATCGTCGTCGTAGGTCAGCATTATTAACAGCCAAAATATTGAGAGATTAACAACGGTAAATATTAACGTAATTTTTATATCCCACTTGTAAGCGATTACTCCATATTTCAGTCCGGCAAACAAAATAATCATTCCAAGCAGAACAACAATAAAATAGGTTTGTATTTCAGTTCTACTTGTAAGGTGCAAAATATTTGACGGAATTAGATAGACTGCCGCTAATAATCCTTCAATTTCCGCTATGGTTAAAATTTGAGAAGCATTAATACTGTTCAAAATTATTTCTTTCCCAGAAGGAAAAGCGATCCTTATATCATACTGACTATTGCCGGGAAGTCCGAAATGAAGTATTACATCATTATAACTGTTGATGCCAGAAATGTCGCTGCCCAATTGTTTAAATCCGACTAAATAATTATTATCATTCAAATGCCCTGCTTTATAAATCCATATTTTTGTACCACTAGCATCTGAATTTGAGATAACTCCTTTTAAGAAAATTTTGAGATAATTATTATCATCAAGATTATTTATCCAAAATACATTTATACCTTTACGATAACCGTATATATCAAGGTCGCCATCGTTATCAACATCAGCAATAGCAGTGCCATTAACATCTGGAGAAATAATATTCATTGTTTGTGATAAATCAATAAACGCTTTGGCAGAATCATTTACTAACAGAACATTTATCCCTGTTCCTTTTTGAGTTATGTTTAAAAATAAATCTGTAAAGCCGTCATTATTAAAATCGCCAGAGTTTATAAAAGTGGTTAATATTGTGGAAGAATCAAAAGTTTTGTGGATTGTAAATTTATGATCGGTAATATTTTTAAAATATCCGGTTCCATTGTTTTCATAAAGATGAAGAATTTGATCATCGGTTGTAATTAAAATATCTGGATCACCATCGTTATCGTAATCGAATGCAATTCCGGAATTTGAATTTTTAAGATCTTCTTTTGGAAATCTTAATTTATATTCATCTGAAAAATATCCTACTTTATTTATAAGGAGAATATTGTTTTGCCATCTTGTTATTATAAAAATATCATCAAAGCCATCGTTATTAAAATCAGCATTGATTGTTTGAACATTCCAGCTTGCTGATATCTGGTTTAACGATGTGTCAATTATTAATTTTCCGTTAATGTTTTCATTTGTATAAAGTTGAACAAAACCTTTACCCCGTTCGTCATCTAAATATTGATTGAAGAGAAGGTCATTTCTTCCATCTTTGGTAATATCAAATTGGCGAAGATTTCTGATTGAACTTGTAGTTGTACTATATAAATTAATTTCGTTGCGGAATTTAAAATCACTAATACCTTGCGCTACTGAGATTAAATTTAGACCATTGACTGCGCTTACTCCTATAAAATCTGGCCGATAATCATTGTTAAGATCACCAAACCCAAATAAAGAATAATTGCTATTATTAATACTTTTAAGATTTACCGATAAATCCGAAAAGGATGAATTAAAATTATTTTTGTAAAGCTTGCCGCTAAATTCTCTGCTTGAATTCAGAACAAAAAGATCTGGTAATAAATCTGAATCAAAATGAATGAATGCAGCACCGATAGAATATGTTTTATCAACCCCTTCAGTCTGATAAACATAATCCATCCTACTGAAAAAGTTTTCTTTCTGTTTTTTCGAGACTAATATTTTCCCGTCTTTAAGTGAGAGCAGAACTAAATCTTCACTTACTTCGATGAAATCGAAATAATCAAATTCAATTGGGAAAGTATATTTGTTTTTAGAATTAAATACGGTTTGATTTATTTCATTGAAGCCAAATTTGGCAGGTATAATTTTGTCAAAATCTTCCGGTTGAACTTTATCTGTTATTTGAAAAGTATCTGATTGAAATAAATAAGTCTCGCTATGGTTATTAAGTGCGCAAAGATCATTATTTCTCTTTTTAATTGCGGTGATATCTGATTTCGCCCCCTTTTCCGTTTTATGAAATTTAAAAATATTTAAATCATAAGAAAAAATTCCTTCTGCGCGGGTTCCAAAATAAAATATCCCGTTACTAAATTCGGAACTGATAATATGATTTCTAATTGGCGGGTGCAGCAACTTCCAATGATCATTAGAAAAATTTGCGAGCAATCCCCAATCTCCATAAGCAAAAATTTCCCCATTTGGTGCAGCAATAAATCCTTCCATCGGTTTTTGAGTAACGAATTTGTACTTAGTAAAATTACCTTTTTCAAATTTGAAGAAATGTGTGTGATAGTTTTTATCAATCACACCAATTAAAAAAATGTCCTTAGACAAAGAATGATAATGGTAATTATGATAAATAGACTTCATCGGTAAGGAATACTTTATCCATTTACCATTTAAAAAATTTAACAAAGAACCATTTCTATCTTCAACCCAAAAATTATCTCTCGAACTTGCAGTGATAAATTTAACTGGTTGATTATCCGGATGGTGAGTGTGTACTATCCAATTAATTTTTTCTTGCTGTGGATAAATAGAGTTTAAAAATAAGATGAGAGTTAAAAACATTATTGAAGCAACATAATGTGTAGTCGCTCGCTCAAGCGACAGTGTTACTTGGCTGAGTAACAGTTTTTTAATTAAGTAGTTAAAAAACATACAAAACTTCAATTCTTAGTTAAAAAAATAATGGAACACAAATTGAAATACAAACAGAGAAGCAAATTACTCGAGAAACCATATGGAAAATAAAACACGCACATTTATGATATGTTCCAATTGCGAATTTTTTTGCGACAAAAAAGAACCCGATAAATTCTGTTCACTGTGTGGCAGCACATTAATTGATAACTGTCCTTCTTGCGGTAAAGAAATAATTAACCCTTACGCAAAATTTTGCAAATACTGCGGAAAAAACTATCCGGGTAAAACAGCGGAAAAAAAATCTGTACGGTTTTGAAAAAATGAAATCATTTACAAATATTTAAAATGGAGTCACGGCTATGAAAACAATTTACTTTTTACTTTTAGTCGCAATTATGGCAGCTGCAAATTCTGTTATTGGTCAAAATTTTACAAATGTTAGAGTCAACCATATAACAGCAGGCAAGCAGGTAATGTGGGGAAGAAATTCTTTAGCGGTTTATGG
>CAZVYT010000070.1:5775-14154 GCA_964631495.1 uncultured Melioribacter sp.
CAAACGGTATCTATTTTGCAAAATCAACCAATGAAGCCGCTACATTTTCCGCGCCTTTAACAATATCGTTAACGGGATTTTTCGCGCAAATAGTCGTCTACGGAAATAATGTGTATATCTTTTATTTTAATACTAAGTCAAATAATAAAATTGGATTTTTCTTCACTCGTTCTACAAATGGCGGGAGTACTTTTGCAGTCCCGTACGAAATAACCGATGCAACAATTGACGACTTTAAAATGGAATCTCCAAATTCAATTTATGTTGACAATAGTGGTGTTATTTATTGCGTTTGGAATGATGGTAGAAGAATTGGAACCGGTTCCGATATCTATATTGCCAAATCCACAAACAATGGCGTAAGCTTTGGTCCCAACATTATGGTGAATGACATTTCGGGAAGCAGTGATAAAATTAGAACTGCTCCAACAATAGCTGTTAGTGGTTCAAATGTTTATGCAGTCTGGCGACAGCAAGATGATGGTAGTGGAAGCAATATCAAAATTCTATTTGGAAAATCAATAAACGGCGGCACTTCGTTTGGCGCTGAAAAGGAAATTTCATCTGCCAATGCTTCCCCTTATTTAGCAATAAATTCTGCCGGAGAAATTTATATTGCTTATCCGGGTGTAGCGACGACTCTGCCTTTGCGCACTGGTCTTTTCTGCTCCAAATCTAATGACCAAGGCGCAACCTTCCCTGCAACCGTCTATATTTCAGCCACAAACGGGGATGCTAAGAACCCATCTATATATGTTAATGGGAATGATATACTCCATGCCGTTTGGTGTATCGGTTTAGCCAATAACCAAGATGACGTTTATTTTGCAAAAGGAAAAATTACAATTCTTCCAGCCCCAACAGCAACATCAGCAACAGCTATTACCAAAACCAGCTTTACTGCTAATTGGAATGAAGTTACTGGCGCAATCGGTTACTATCTTGATGTGGCTATAAACAGCACTTTTACAAATTTTGGACCATACGGTATTAATAATAAAGATGTTGGAAATGTTAAAACTTTCACTCTAACCAACTTAATACCAAACACTTCACATTTTTATAGAATTAGAGCATACAATAGCGATGGAATAGGACCAAATTCAAATACAGTTTCAGTTACATTGGTTGGTGTTAAAGATGATGCCATAATACCGGCAGAATACAAATTAGAACAAAATTATCCAAATCCTTTCAACCCAACTACATTAATTAAGTTCTCAATACCACAAGATGGTTTTACAAGTCTAAAAGTATTTAATTCTATTGGACAAGAAGTTACTGTTTTAGTAAATCAAGATCTTAAAGCTGGCAACTACACGTTTAGTTTTAGCGCAAATGAGTTGTCTTCCGGAATATATTTCTACAAACTTCAGTCGAATAATTTCACTTCTACTAAGAAAATGTTATTGGTCAAGTAAAAAAAATGACAGGGTATTGCTAAAAGCATACCCTGTTATTTTTAATATTGAAAAAAACTCTGAAATATTGAAACTATTTCTTTTTTGAATAAAGTGAAGAAAGCGAAAAAGAATGATAGATGTACCCGGTTGCGTGCATAAGATCAATAAGATTGCCAAATGTTAGCAAAAAAAGTTTTCAAAAAATCTCTATGTGAATCCTCATAAATCCATTCAACCTTCCTTTAGTTTATTAATATATTTTTGCTTATAAATAGCAAATATCAAATTACACAACAGGTTGATATTTGATCTAATAAAATTGCAATGTAATGTTGGCTATTTTCCTTAAATTTGAGTCCACAATTACAAAAAATTATAGAGGATTTGATGAAAGTTCCTTTGCTCGATCTTAAACCCCAGTATTTAGCACTTAAACAAGAAATTGATAACTCAATTCAGAGAGTTGTTGATTCACAGTATTTTATAAACGGGCCCGATGTAGCAAAATTTGAAGAAGAAATTAACTCTTATCTTGGAGTAAAATATTCTGTTGGGGTTACTTCTGGAACTGATGCAATACTTTTGGCTTTGATGGCTTTTAACATTAAACCAGGTGATGAAGTAATTGTGCCAACTTATTCTTTTTTTGCTACAGCAGGTGTTGTCGCAAGATTAAATGCAATTCCGGTTTTTGTTGATTCCGATCCAGTAACGTTCAATATTAATCCGGCGCAGATTGAAGCTAAGATTACACAAAAAACAAAAGTGATTATCCCGGTTCATCTTTACGGACAAAGTGCCGATATGGACGCGATTATGGATATTGCAAAGAAGCATAATCTAAAGGTGATTGAAGATGGCGCTCAGGCAATTGGTGTTCAATACAAAGATGGAAAATTTGTTGGCGGAATTGGAGATATTGGATGCTTTTCATTTTTCCCGAGTAAAAATCTTGGTGGATTTGGCGATGCCGGTATTTGTACAACAAATGATGAAAATCTTTACAAGATTATGAAAATGATGCGCATGCACGGAATGGAACCGAAATATTATCACAAAATAATTGGTGGTAATTTTAGATTAGATACTTTACAAGCCGCTGTCCTTCGTGTTAAACTACCACATTTAGATAGTTGGTCTGCAAAGAGAAGAGAGAACGCTTCGCTTTACACAAAGTATTTTCAAGAAGCTGGTTTAGCAGAAACAGAAGGCAAGATTTGTTTTGATGAAATGAATAAAGTTCTTTTGCCAAAAGCTGTTTATAAAGAAAGTGGTCATAAAAATTATCATATTTATAATCAGTACATAATAAGAGTAGAAAAGAGAAATGCTTTGTTGGATTTCTTAAAGCAAAAAGAAGTTGGTTGCGAAGTATATTATCCCGTTCCATTCCACAAGCAAGAATGCTTCACATATCTGAATTGCAAAGATGAAGATTATCCTATTGCAAATTGCGCGGCTAACGATTCTTTAGCTCTCCCAATCTATCCGGAATTATCAAGCGATCAGATTAAATATGTAGTCGATTCAATTGCAGAGTTCATGAAGGAAGAAATGAAGTATCCAATGGAATGCAAACATTGTGATTGTATGAAATAAATTATAAGCCTCATTTTGAGGCTTAACTGTTTTAAAAAATTATGTAATGATACTCAAAATCAAAAATCAAATAATAAATAAAGAGTAAAATATGGGAAGAATTTTCGAAACCAGAAAACATGTGATGTTTGCCCGCTACGCGCGAATGTCTAAAGCATTTAACAGAGTAAGGAAAGACATTGAAATTGCAGTTAAAGCTGGTGGACCAGATCCGAAATCAAACTCAAAGCTTAGAATTGCTATCCAAAATGCAAAAAGCGTAAATATGCCAAAAGATAAAATTGAAACTGCCATTAAGCGCGCTCATTCTAAGGATACTACTGGTTATCAAGAAATTATTTATGAAGGATATGGACCTCATGGCGTTGCAGTTTTGGTTGAATGTGCAACCGATAATCCAACTAGAACGGTGGCAAATGTTCGACATATATTTAGAAAAAATGAAGGAACGCTTGGAAATGCCGGTTCAATTGCTTTTATGTTCGAAAAGAAAGGATTAATTAAGGCTGCAAAATCAGTTGCGCCGGATATTGATTCATTCGAGTTGGAACTTATAGATTTTGGTCTTGAGGATCTTTCTTATGATGATGACAATATATACATAACAACTTCTTTTCATGATTTTGGTTCAATGCAAAAAGCATTGGAAGAAAAAAATATTGAAATTGGCGCTACTGAAATTCAATATGTGCCTACAACTACAAAAGAATTAAATGAAGAACAAAAAATTGAAATGAAAGCTTTGCTTGATGCATTAGAAGATGATGATGACGTGCAAGCTGTTCATAATAATATGCAGTAATTGATTTATGTGAGCTAATGAATAAATTAACTGTTTCAGCGCCCGGAAGAGTATGTTTGTTTGGTGAACATCAAGATTATCTAAATCTACCAATAATTGCCGCCGCTATTTCTAAACGATTTATTGTGGAAGGAATTAGGCGCAAAGACAAGCAAATAAATATTTCACTGCCAGATTTGAATACAAATGAATCTTTCGAACTTGGGGAGATAATTCCATATACAATTGAAAGAGATTATTTGAGAAGTTGCATTAATGTTTTACAAAGAGATGGATTTACTTTTTCAAAAGGCTTTGATGTTAAAATGTATGGTAGTATTCCTATTAATGCTGGAACGTCAAGTTCGTCGGCAATGATAATTGCATGGATCAATTTTTTAACTCAAATGAGTGATCAGAAGAAAATTTTGGACTCAAAAAGTATAGCAGAATTAGGCTACAAAGCTGAAGTTTTGGAATTTGGTGAACCTGGTGGAATGATGGATCATTATTCAACTGCTGTAGGTGGAGTTATCTGGCTTGAATCAGTCCCGGAAATTCTTCTAGAAAGTATTAGTCCAAAACTTGGTTCTTTTATTTTAGGAAACTCTCAAGAACCAAAAGACACTAAATATATTCTTGCAAAAGTAAAAAAAGGTGTTATAAATATTGTTAATGAATTAAATAAGAAAAACTCCGAGTTCTCATTGCAAAACATAAGACTTGAAGAATTAGACAGATACATAGATGATTTGAATGAAGAGCAGCTCGAATTACTTCGTGGAACAATAAAAAATAGAGATATAACTTTTGAAGCCAGACAAGTTTTAAATTCTGATCCGCAAAATCATCAACGGATTGGAAGATTAATGAATGAACATCAAAGCGTACTTAGAGATATTCTTCAAATCTCCACAACAAAAATTGATAAGATGATTGATGCCGCTATTAATGCTGGAGCGTTTGGTGCAAAAATTAATGGCAGCGGTGGAGGCGGTTGTATGTTTGCTTATGCACCGGAAAACACCGAAAGAGTTTTAGAAGCTGTTAAATCTATTGCTCCGGAAAGTTGGATTGTTCAAGTTGATGAAGGTACAAAAAACGGGGAAATGGTTTGAGTGGTAGATTAGTAATTCTTGCCGGCGGTGTTTCTTCAAGAATGAAACAATCAATTGTTGAATTAAACGAAATTGATGGTAAATTGTTAGAAGATGCTGAGCAAAAATCAAAATCAATGATTCGGCTGGGCGAAGGTGAAAGACCATTCTTAGATTATTTACTCCTCAACGCAAAACTTGCTGGTTATTCAGAAATAGTAATTGTAGTAAGTGAAAAAGATAATTCAATAAAAAAATATTACGAATCGAATAAAAATGATTCTTGGTTTGACGGATTAGAATTTTGTTTTGCAACTCAACTAATTCCAGATGGCAGAACAAAACCGCTTGGAACGGCTGACGCTTTACTTCAAGCTTTGTTGGTTAAAGAATGCTGGAGTGGAAAATCATTTACAATGTGTAATAGTGATAATCTTTATTCTAAACATTCTCTTGAATTGATGAATAATTCTGAATACTTAAATGCGATGGTTGATTATGATAGAAACGGTTTAGGTTTTGAAAAAGAGAGAGTAGAGAAATTTGCTGTTACAAAAAAAGATGATAATGGTTTCTTGCTTGATATTATTGAGAAACCATCAGAATATGAAGTTGAGTCTGTTAAATCGGTAAATGGATTTGTTGGTGTCAGCATGAACATTTTCAAATTCAATTATGATATGATTCGACCAGCATTAGAAATTGTACCAATGAATGAAATTAGAAAAGAAAAAGAATTACCTTCTGCGGTAAAAATTATGCTTGAGAAAAATCCAAAATCACTTTATTGCTATCCTTTATATGAAGCTGTTCCTGATCTTACAATGAAAAGTGATATATTAAAAGTAAAAACTTTTTTGCAAGATAAATTTAATACAAATCGTTTATGAATAAATTAAAAGTAGTTGTAACAGGCGGCGCCGGTTTTATAGGTAGCCACATTGTTGAACATTGGATAAAGGCTGGAGCTGAAGTTCATATACTAGATAATCTCCGAACCGGATTTTTATCTAACGTAAATATGTTCCCTCATGCGGTGTTTCATAATGTAAGTGTTACTGAAAGGGAAAAAGTATTTTCTATTCTTGAAAACACCGATTATGTACATCATTTAGCGGCAATGATTTCTGTACCAGAATCTGTAGATAAACCTCATGAATGTGTTGAAATAAATATTAACGGATTATTAAATGTTCTTGATGCTTGTAAAGAAAATGGAGTTAAAAAAATTGTTTTCAGCAGTTCCGCTGCTATTTATGGTGAGAACCCCGAATCTCCAAAAAAAATTGATATGAACCCTCAACCAAAATCTCCTTATGGTATTACAAAGCTCGATGGTGAATATTATCTAAAGATGTATAATGAGCAATATAATTTAGGCGCTGTTTCACTTCGTTACTTTAATGTATTTGGACCACGACAAGATCCAAAATCTCAATATGCAGCCGCAATTCCAATCTTCATAGAAAAAGCTTTAAAGGATGAATCAATCACAATTTATGGCGATGGGGAGCAAACTCGTGATTTTATTTATGTTAAAGACGTTGTAAAAGCGAACGTACTTGCGGCTACAAATAACAATGTAAATGGTGTTTTTAATGTTGCATTAGGAGCATCATCTTCCATAAATGAAATAGCAAAAGGAATTGTTAAAACAACCCAAAGTAATAGTGAGATTGTATATAAACCCGAAAGAAAAGGAGATATAAAACATAGTCTTGCAAATGTATCTGAAACGACGAAAGAATTGAAATTTATTCCGGATTTTAACTTGCAAAGCGGTTTGGACTTAACAATAGATTATTTTAGAAACAAATAGAAAAATTTACAGAATTAAAGCATCAAGTTATTTGCATAACTTTTGATAAAGAAGTATTTTTTGCCACCAAAATTTTAAAACATTGGGCTCTTAGCTCAGTTGGTTAGAGCAGCTGACTCATAATCAGCGGGTCGGAGGTTCAAGTCCTTCAGGGCCCACTAAAAAACCCCGAATTTGAAAGAATTTCGGGGTTTTTCTTTTTATGAATTCTATTATTCCCGATGATTTTTTGTAATACGGTAGGGACTAAGTAGGGAGTAGGTAGGGACTTTTTACCAATCTACACTTTTTTGAACATAAGGAGACTGCCTTATGTTTATTTCAAAATCAAAAAAATCACCTTTCTATCAGCTTACTTATTTAGTAAATGGAAAGAGAACAACCATATCTACAAAAACTACTTTACTAAGTGAAGCAGTAAAATTTCTAAACAATTTCAGAACACAAGTAAATGATAATTCAATTACAACAACTCATATTACCTTTCCGGAATTGAAAAAGAAAACTGAACAACTAAATACTTTCGAACAAGAAAAACTTAACGAACAAAAAATAACATTAGATTATTTTAAGAATGAGTATGTAAATTACTGCACTCCAATTAGATCAAAGCATTACATAACTTCAATAAAACTTTCATTTAAGATGTTTAGCGAAAGTGTTGGTAATATTCCCCTTAACAAAATTAGCCCTAGAATAATTGATACTTTTCTTGTAAAAAAGTTTAGCACAACAAAACGAGCTGCTGCACTTTATTACAGAACTTTAAAAGCTGCATTCAGTAAAGCAGTTTTTTGGGAGTATATCGAAGACAACCCTTTCAAAAAAGTTAAACTTCCTAAAATTCCTAAAGGATTTCCGCATTACATAACAGAGTATGAATTACAATTAATTATTAACGAGACTAAAGAACAAAATCTTAAAGATATTTTTCTAATAGCTTTTTATACCGGTATGAGACTTGCAGAAATATTAAACATGGATTGGACTTGGGTTAACTTGAGCAAGGAAGAGATAAAAGTAACTTGCTCTGATAAATTTCTAACAAAAAGTAAAAAGGAAAGAATTATCCCAATTAATCCAAAGATAAAAACTGTTTTAATCAAAAGGTTTCCTAAAGTTCATAATAAGAATGAAAGTATTTATGTTTTCACTAAACATACAAATATCAAACTCAACGAAGACTATGTTAGCAAAAAATTCAAAATGGCAGTTCTTTCTGCTAAAATTGATAACCATATTCACTTCCACTCTTTGCGTCATTCATTTGCTTCAATGCTTGTGCAGAAGGGTTCTTCGTTGTATACTGTTAAAGAGCTGCTCGGACACGAATCAATTACAACAACAGAAATATATTCTCACCTTCAGCAGCAGAATTTGAGAGATGCGGTTAATTTACTTTAGTTTTTTTTATTGGGTTTTATTAAATAGTATAGTAATGTAATGTTGTAATATAAATATGTAACATAAAGATGTAAGATAAGATTGTAACATAAAGATGTAATATAAAGCTTCCCGGATGTTTCCCTAATGGTTACTTTATCTTTACCAATAGTGGGCCTTTAGTATACCCTGAAGCTTTCTTTTTACTTTTTATTTCTTCGATTTTAGCTTTTATTCGAAGAGTTGTATTGGTTCAGCGTGAAATGGAATTTCGGGTTAATAAAGTAAGGTAAAAAA
>CAZVYT010000071.1:0-14036 GCA_964631495.1 uncultured Melioribacter sp.
TATTCTTTTGCACAAATTAAAAAGCCGTCCCAAAATCACTTTTGAGACGGCTTCTCTAAACAGTTATAGCAAATTGCAAATAAGCAATAAACAGATAAAAATTAAAATCATTCTTTAGCTTTTAGTGCTTGAATGGATTCATGTTTAATTGCTTGGGAAGCCATTTTGATAGCTAACACTTTTGCTTCTTCAGAAAGCTCAATTTTATCATGATTGTTTGGAAAATTGACAGGCGCAATCATTTGCTGGGCTCTCATAAGCTCTGCTCTTGTGACTGGTGGGTCTTTAAATTGAAGACTCGATACACTGATATCCATTTTATCCTCCTTGATTTAGTGGATTAATTTGTCCTTCCTTGGTAACACAGTGTATACCATAGGTATTATCGGAAGATATCTGAAATACTTTAATTAGTGGGAAAATGAGCCGTTATTAGCATAATCAGCTAAATATTCGCTGTAGAACTTCTATTAGTTTATCTCTGAGTAGCGGTTTAGATACGAATTCATTAAATCCAGCTGCAATAAAACTATCACGAGAGTCTGGTTGTACATAAGCTGTTGACGCAATAACAGGGATGTCTTTGTAACCTGGCATTCTTTGAATGACTCTGAGAGCATCTAAGCCATTGTATTCACCTTGAAGGTTAATATCCATTACAATGAAATCGAATTTTTTGGTTTTAAGAAGTGGCAGAGCTGATTCAAAACTTACAGCAAACTCTATAGTTTTTAGATCCTTCATTTGCACTTTGAACAACATTTGAGAGTCTAATTGGTCTTCAAGATATAAGCAGCTTAAAGTTGTAATATCGAATGGTTTATTATTATTTAACGATGGTTTGTATATAGGAGCTTCTGTTTTTATTGTTGGAATTATTTCTATTTTTTTACTTTGCTTTGCACTAATAGAATCTTTTTCATTACCAGAATCAATTTCTGCATTTATTGTATCACCAACTACAAATTTAAGTGGGAATATTAAAGCAAACTCTGTTTGTTCTCCATTCTTTATCAAAGTTTCTTTCTTTACTGATAATAATTCTATTAGTTTTTTTGCTAACTTAATTGAAAAACGAGAGAACCCATAATTTCTTCGAATAACATTATCATCATCAGAGAATACATCACTAAATGATTTTATCAAATATTGAGAAATGCCACCTGGTAGATCCTTAATCCCAACGGCACAGTATTTTTCTTCATAAACTGATGCTGAAAGGAAAATGGATTTCTCTTTTGTAATTTGTATTGCAAATTTTATGAACAAACTAAGTAAATAAATAAATTTTTGTTTATCTGTTTCTAATGTAAGAGAAGAAGATATTTTACCGTAATTAAGTTCAATCTTTTTACTCTCAGCAGTTTTTTTAGTTTGCTCTTTCAATTCGTTCAATAAGTCAACAAAAGCAAATACTTCCGGTCTAAACTTTATTACTTTCTGTTCTAAGGTTGAATATTCAACAGCATTATCCATTATCTGCAAAAGAAGTTTTTGATTTTCTTTAATTATATCAATTGCTTCTAGTTGTTCTTCATTCGGAGACTCAATGCTATCGCTCAATTCTTGTGTAAATCCAAGAATGACATTTATTGGTGTTAAAATTTCATGGAACATATTCGATAAAAACGATGCATCAATTTTTTCTGTTGAATCTTCCTGAGTATGTTGCAAATCTTTAGCTGCTATAGCTTCTTCAACAATTCTAAGTAGTAAACTAAAAGAGTCAATCTCACCGGTATAATTTTTAATAGGAGTTGACACAAGTGTTACTTTTTGAAAAGAGCCGGATGGTTTTTTTATTTCAATTTCTGAACTAATTGTTTTTAATATTCCAGAATGAAATATATTTTTATTTACAACAGCTCTGTCATCATCGCTTAATAATGTAATAAATGGCCGACCTTCAAGCTCACGTTTTGGATAACCAAGTTTTTTAATTGCAACTTCATTAACATCTTTTATAAAGCCGTCTTTATCTGTAATTAATAATAGTTCAGATGTGTTTTCGTACAAAGATTCAAGAAATTGCTGTTTTTTCTTTTCTTCTATATTCTCGCTAACATTTCTAATTAGATTTAAATGCGCACGATGCTCTTTAAATTCTATTGATGTGCGCCTTAATTCTACATAAATTGAAGTTCCATCACTTTTTTTGTGCCTCCAAGGACCAGAGAACGAGCCGGAAGGATTTTTTGTATCTGAAGTTTCTATTAACGTTTGTATATCTTCCGGGTCGTATAAATCAGTTAAATCCATATTGAGAAAATCAGCACGCTTGTATCCGTATAATTTTAATGCCTGCTGGTTAACCTCTAAAAAACGAAGATTTTCAATATCGTAAATAAACATAGCCTCAGGTGAATGTTCAATTAAAGCATCGTACATATTTGCTTTAACTTCTACTTGTGTATCTTTTTCGTTAATTGGGAAAAGCACAACTTGGATAAATTCTTCATGTTTGGCAACTATTCGTAATAGTTTAACAGTACATTTTAGATTTCCTCTTTCAGAGAGTATATAATTAAATGTAGTTTCGCCGGTTATGCTTCTATCCTTTTTCATCAAGTCTATTTGATCAAGAAAATCTTTTTCAAATATCTTAATGGCATCTTGTCCTTCTAAATTAATTTGCTCGCCTAAAGACAATAGTTTTAACAATTCAACAGAATGTGAAATGATTTTATTTTCATTGTTTAACAAGAATATTGGAATTGGCAGTGTAGAATAGTTTGGGCTGGTTGTAATTTCTCTTGTTATTGTTTTATTAATGGCTTGTTTAATTGAAAAACCAATAATTGCAACAGTATTACTATCTAAATCAGTTAAAGGAAATTCAACTATAGAATGTCCGGAAAAGCTGCTGTTAATCCCAGCACTCGAAATATTTTCTATAATTATTGAGTTTGAAGAATTTTTGATATATAAATCTAATGTAGAGTAAATGTCTGTCAAATATTTTGGTAGTACTTCTACTTCCAATTTATTTTCTATTTGAATGGTTCTATACCCTAATGCAGATGCATATAAATCATTGATTAATAAAATTTTACCATCGGCATCTTTTAACCAGAAAAATTCATCTATCTCATTTATTTCTTTTTGAATTTTTGCTTTTTCTATAAAAGAAAAAGGATAGGATAATTTTATGCGCTCTATAATTCCAGGTATTTTTGAATTCTTATCAAGCATTTCAAGATCAAGTGAAGCTATCTTGAATTTTTTAGACTCAGAATTTGTTTTTTTATTCGGATTATCATCGAAAAGAATATTAAAGTAAAGATTATTTTCACTTTTCAATGGAGTAATAATTACATCGAATTCTTTTACTCCATCACTTGTAGAAATATTTACACTATTTGAAACGGTTTGATCGCTTCTGCGTGCTTCTGTAAATATCTTTGTAAGAATTGTAGTTTCTTCAGAATTAAACTGATCAAGAAAATCAGTATTTGGTGCTAAATCTGGAACAATTCTTCTTAAAGATGTACTTATTGCAATGACACGTCCAGATTTATCAACAATCATAGATTTCTTAGAATCTTGATTGTAACTTTCTAAGGTTTCAAAATCATCTAACATGTAATTTCCATCTGTTAAAAAGGTCCAATAATATTAGAATAAGGTGAATAAGTTTTGCCAGATGTAGAAATTATTAGTCTTACTCTGTATCTATTAACCGTCCTTGAATCTGCCTTAGAATGAGTAAAAACATCAGAAGTATTTGAAGAATTATTCGGCACAATGGTAAGATTATTAAAATTTGAGCCGTCAGTACTCCACTCAACTTCTACATTATAACTATTTGTAGTATTTGTAACTTCCCATTGAAACAAAGTACTTGTTAAACCACTTCTACCAACAATCGAAAGCTTTGGTGCTGGTAAATCTGTATAAGCAGTGGATGCACTTGCTACATTAGAATATGGACTTTTATAATTGTTTGTAAAGAATCTAATTCTATAAGTATACGTTCCGTTTGCAACTATATTATCTGTGTCTTCGTAAGTAGTTGTATTTGCAGGTAATATTTTTATCTGTTTAAAATTAGTAGTATTAGCATCCATCTTTTCAAGAATAAATCCAGATTCATTAGGAACAAAATCTGTCCAAAATAACCTAATTGAACTACTTCCAATACCTTCAGCACGTAAGTTCCACGGTCCTCCGGTTGAAGATTGTGGAGAAGCTTCAGCACTAAAATCTGAGTAACCGGATCCATTAAATGCTCTAACAACATAGTAGTAAGCTGAAAAAGGAGAAAGTCCAATATCTGTTGTGCTAATTGTATTTTCAGTAAGTGTCTTTATTTTTCTGTAATCAATTACTCCTGATGAGCCTATATCTTTTCTCCAAATTTCAAAACCTTTTTCATTTCTAGAATTATCATCCCAGATTAAAGTTACAGTATTTGTAGAAGTAAAACTGGCTAATAGGTTAGAAGGCGCTGTTGGTGGTTTATCTTTTACATATATAGATTGCTGCACTTTACTAACTTTCAGCTTTCCTTGTTTATTGTACACAATTAAGTAGTAACTTATTGATTTCCCAATCATAGTAGAATCAACAGTAATATAAATAGCTGGATTTGTGCCATCTGTATTAACTATAATCTTTTGTGTATAAATTCCATTAATGAACAATTCAAAATGCGATAAACCCTCACCACCTTTACCATCTGTTGCTTGATAGAAAATGGTATTCTTACCAACCATAATTGTATCATTTGTTTTAGGAAAAGTGATTTCAATAGTAGGAGTAGCGCTTGAAGTTGAACTTGTAGTTTCTGATAAAGATTCTACACAAGAGGAAATTGCTATTCCGATAAATACTAAAAGAAATATTCTTAATATGCCAATTTTGATATTTATTGCATTCAATTTCAAATCGCTATTTTTCTTATGTTCAAAATAATAAAAACAGTTTGAGTTTACATACACGTAAGTGAATTTTGGTCTTTTTATTAAAAATTTGTTTTAGGCTGGAAATATAACTTTTGATTAAAATGATATTATGTACCAACATTCTCGAAATCAACAACAAGAGATCTCGTTTCGTGTGGTTCCATTTTATCTAAATAAAAGAAAATTGTTTGACCATCGGGACTTAGATTGTGCTTAGGAATTTTGGTATTTATCATATCTGAAGTTACTTCTATGTTTTTAACGCGCTTATTTAGATTAACTTGAACGACTATAGCATCTGTTTTATTATCTTTTGGATTATTTAACTCAACTGCAATTCTTCTCTTGCTCCTTGATTCATATCTTACTTCAACTCCACTCTTTTTATTCCACCATTCTTGCAATTCTTTTAACGAAGTAAGCCACATTTTTTTACTTTTAGCATATTTTATAACGTCCTTTATAACAGAAGCATACTGAGACTGCAATTGATAATCGGAATGAATTTTGAAAACAAACAGACCGCCTTCAAATAAAACTCTATCAACGTCTTCTTCGTAGGTATATCTTTGAAATTCAGTGTTTACTAAACCGTAATTCCTTACTACTTCATAATCATCTCTTGCAGTTTTTGTAATGATCATGATTGGTTTTTTGTTTCTAAATCTCACTTCGGGAATCGAACGATCAGTTAGAGAATCTGTAATTAAGAATTCATAACCAGCTGTAGACATAGCAAGCAATGTGTTATCATCATAGTAACCATTAAGAGGCATCAAAGAAACGACTTTTTTTCCACTTATTTTACTTAGTGAATCTGCCGCGAACTTTAAACTAGCTAATTGAACATCTCTGCTAAATAATTTATTAACTGTATCTTCTGGTGAAGTTATGTAGCCAATATCTTGTATTATTCCAATATCGCCTTGTTTTGCTAAAGATTTTATCAATTTCGGATTTTGCATTGCTACATTTGGATCTATAAAGTAAGTAAATGGAGTCTTGGAAGAACCAAAAATGTTAGAAATATTATTTACGTTATTTGGCTGTTCTGTAATAGTTGGTAAAATTATCATCGCAGCTTCGTAGTTAGAAGGCCAATCTTTTACAAATGCAGTTGGATTGTATACTAGCCAATTAATTGAATTATTAAAGAGTTTATCAAAGTATATCCAATCTTTCTGTACGCCGATTACTGAATTTAATTCAAAACCGTACCAAACAAATCTACCTTTGCCGTAAGTACCAAATGAAATTCCAGCACTTTTTTGAATTCCTTCTCTTACAAGTCCAGCCTCTTTTCTAAAATCATACCAAAAACTAACTTGAGTTGTTCTTGGTTCTAAAACTTCTGCGTAAATTGGTCTATCCCAAGTAGCGATTTTTAAAGTAAACCCAGTTGGAATTTGACCGGTAATTGGAAGATTTCCACGTAAAGTATGAACCTTATAGGTTTCTTCAGGTTTTATTTCGCGGTTGAAATTCATACCAAATACTTCTTTGAAAAAATTCCAACCTCTCCACTTGGCTTCATCAGAATATGTTGCTGGTCCGCCAGTAACAAAAACACTTCCACCATTTTCGATATAACGCTTTAGGTGCATAATCTCTTTATCACTAAGAGATTTGGCGCCCGGTAAAACTATTAACTTATATTCATAATGCTGTCCAAGTTCTATATTTTGATCAGAAATAATATCATAATTTAGTTTTGCGTTTTTAATTCTTTCTTTCCAAGAGTTTACATTGTCTTTTAACCAAGTACTGCCTGGTTCTAACATATTTTCAGTATATCTTGAATAAAGAATTGCAACCTTATCTTTTTTATCAGAACTTAAGAATGTCAAATTTTCTTTAGATGGAACTAATTCTTTTATTTCATAATTACCGTACACATTTTTAATAATTAAAAGAAATACTAAAGCTCCGGTAATTAATAAAACTAATCCACTAAGAAAAATGATTAGATAATTAACCTTAAGTCCTTTGGCTGCATCTCTTATCGCCACCGTAAATTATCCTCTTTGCGTTCTTGTTGGCGTGATGGGTCAACATATCCTTCATTTGTATAACGCATAAACTTACCTTTAGCAGCTTTTCTTTCTTGTTCATACTGCTTTGGTTGTTCACCGGTTTCTCTTTGATATCGTGTTTCACTATACTGCGAAGGCGCCTTTCCAACAAATGTAGGACGTAATTCTGGTCCTCTATTATAATCCTCTTGAGGAATATATGTTTGCTGCCTTTGTTGGTCAAACGCATACTCTTGTTGAGGGATATCAAAAGTTTTTCTTTCAGAAGCCGGTGTAATAATCCTTTGCTCAGAGACCAGTGGTGCCGGTGCAACAAGCTCAGCTGGTAAAGCAGATGGCTGCGGAGCCGATGTTGTCATACCTTTTCTTTCTCTGATCTTATATAAAATATAAGCGCCAACCGAAAGCATAAAAGTTGAAATGGTTGCGACTAAAATAATTAACGAAAGAATTGGAATTAGTTCCATTTTGAGCCTCTTACTTTTAATTTTTATTTAGCACCTTGCGGTGACATTTTACTACCACTTTGAACAAAACCTGTTCTTTCAAGTTTTCCCCAAGTCATGCTAACACCTAAAAATTCTTCTATTGTTGCCATAACTTTTGTAACATCAATCAATAAAATGAATACCATACGATAAATTATTGCATAAGGAACTAAACGAAATTCTTCTTTCTCAGCTGCAACGCAATAAACAGCTGCCATAAGGTCTAATACTGCTATTCCAATCCACCAAAGGAAAATAAAACTAGACATTCCGTAGAAAATAGCAACAATTATAAAATACAAATTCACAAAAATGTTCATAGCCGGCCAAACCAAAGCTTCATAAAACATTTGCCAAAGAATAACGCTATTATTAAAGTTTATCGTAGGATTAATCAAATATTTTTTATGTTTTCTAATTGCTTGTAAAATTCCGCGAGTCCACCTGTATCTTTGTTTTAATAATTGATAAACAGTTACAGGAGCTTCTGTAAATGCAATGGCATTTGGCTCGTAAATAATTTTCCATCCAGCTGCAAGGATTTTTAATGTAACATCCGCATCTTCAGCAAAAGTATCGCTAGAATAAAAGCCGGCATCTTTAAAAGCTGATTTTCTGAAAATACCAATAGGACCAGGAATAATATTTACCATCTTAACAAAGCCTTGAGCGCTACGAGCCATATTCAAGCCTTCTAAATATTCTAATGCTTGCAGATCGGTAAGCATTCTCTTACGATTCTGAACCTTAACATTACCAGCAACTGCCCCAACTAATGGATCTATAAAGTGGCGAACCGCCATTTTCAATGTATTTTCACTTAATTGTGAATCACCATCCATACATAAAACAAATTGTGCCTCAGAATATTGAATGCCAGCATTAAGAGCTTTAGCTTTTCCACCGTTTGGCTTGTTTATTAATGAAACTTTTACAAGTCCGGTTACACCTTTTTGATATCCAACTAAAGTTTCAGCAACTTCTGCTGTATTGTCTTTTGAACCGTCGTTAACAATAATTATTTCATAATTAGAATAATTTAATTCCAATAGAGATTCTATCGATTCTCTTATAACTTTACCTTCGTTATAAACTGGAACAATAATAGAAACAAATGGATAGTAACCAGATTTTTCTTCAACTGTATATCTGGTTATATAAAAATAAGCCATAAATAAAGTTGCAAAATAACGTATCAAAAGAATGAAAAGAAAAATTACTAAAGAGACAATTGAAGAGTAAACGAAGAGTCCGCTCCAACTAAGAACTGTAAGAGGCAGCGTTATTAATATTGTGATGATAAGTAAAACAGACATCACACCAGATATGATAATGGTTCTTAGTTTTTCACCGCTTTGGTTTCTTTTTGGCGGTTTAACTTCTCTATTATCTAACGCTATTTGATATTTCTGATTGTTCATTTTTCTTTGTTATACTTTGCACTATTTAAGTTTCAAAATGAATGCCATAATAAAATCTTCATTTTTTTACAATTTTCCGCATATTTTCTCGTTTACAATGTACCATCGGTAAACAAGTAACGCATTTTGCATCAGAAAGAAACAATCTCGTTTTGAATATAAGTGAAATATTAACTTATTGCAAGAAAATAAGTTAAGAACTAAATCTAAAGCATATATGCAAGCAAAAGCTGTAAATTGTTTTTAATTAGTAAAAGTTATTTTCTAAATTTCGAGTACGCATCCATAATAGCATCGAAAAGAAAACCGGCTACTCTTGCACCACCTAATTGAGTAAAATGTGCATAATCTTTAAGCGCTAATGGTGGAGATGCGTTAACCCAATCATCCATGGAATCTTGTCCACCCATCATTTCTGCTAAATTCCAGAAAGTAATGCCGGTTTTTTCTACAATTCTTTTTTGAGTTTCTAAGAGTAATAATACATCAGGGTTAGTTACAAAACGAGTTCCAACTTTTTGAGTACGATCTGAAGAGCTGATTAGTAAAAAACTTGTGTTTGGAAATGTCCTCTGGTATTTTTTTATCACATTTACCATTTTATTTTCATAAACAGTAAAAATTCCTTTATTTGGAGAAGATACATTAGCTCCGTAGGAAAGAATAATTAAATCATAGTGTAATTCTTTATTAAACTCTGAAAGTAATTGTTCCGGGATATCTGCTAAAGATGCACCAGAGTTACCTCGCATTGGAAAGTTATCTACATAAATGCCATTACCATCAGATTCCAAACTAACTCCATAAAAGGTTGGATTAGCACCAGATAAAAACTGCATATAGAATTTTTTAGAATTCCCTTTTGCCTTAATAACTAATTCTTTCAAACTACTGCCGGCATCCAGTACTTGTTTAACCATTTCTCCATTATCTATTGAATAATGTATTGTTGAATTTTTATCAGCATTAGCATAATAAATTCTTACAATATTAAACTGTGAACATGATTTATAAATTGGATTTGTTTCATATTTAACCCAACTCCCAACTTTTGGGATTGCAGCAGCTCCTGTAATTCCTAATGGCAATTGTTTAGGATTTCTGGTAATAAACGAGTAATAATCCCAATCGTTTGAATAAGTATGAATTGTTGTAACTCTCATGCGATTATCATCTGATACTATATTTAGCATTCCAACACCTTGACCGCCAAACCTTTGCTGCATTTTTTCTCTTAAATTATCAGTAATTATATCACCGAGAATTAGAGAATCTCCGTAATGAGCAATTCTAACTTCTTTATTACGAATATTACTCAAAGCTTCATAAAAATATTTCATTTGAGAAATACTACCTGTAAGCGGTGTAAACTTTCCTACCGATTGATAAAATGGGCAGATAAGATTATCTAAATCAGTTTTTTCAAAAAGAAGAGACGCATTATATTCATGATTTGAAGAAACATTTAAGCTAAAAGATTTCGAATACGAAAAAGTTAAAATCCATAATACAAATACAGATATATAAAAAAACTTCATGATGCCCTTTCGATGATTTTTGTGACGAATAATTATACTGGAGAAATAACTTAAAATTAAAACACGTTCCAGTAGGCTGTTAATGATCCGTTAAAACTTTGATAACCTAAACCGTAGCGAAAACTATTTCCGTAAGTAGCTCTTGCAGAAACTGCTAAATTTTGAAATGGATTGTAAATTACTTCACCAAATATTTCACCAATAACATAGTCTACAACTGGCGCATAACCAATTTTACCGCCAAACTTTAACTTCCATTCTTTCTGATATTCATAATCATATTCAGCCCAAATACTATGAGTATAAAAATCTTGTGGAGAGTAATAAAATATTGAGTTAGCTGCATAGTCCGAGAAAAAGTATTCATAACCAAACATTCCGAATGAAAGAAACCTTTTACCCAATCTAAACATAAAATCATTTCCTTTGTTCTTATCAGATAATTCAAAATATTGATAATAACTCTTTATTAAAGCAAGGTTTTGAATGTTATAAGAAAAATTAAATCTGTAGATTTCTGCATTCATTCTATTATAGAACATATTTGGCGAGTATAAAAACAATCTTGCATCAGTGCTTTCAAAATTAGCCGATAGCATGAGTTCACTTGGTTTTTCATACTTAACAGTTGCATTCCAAACTTTGTAAATTGGTTCGCCAATGGTATTCATTTTACCGTACGAACCACCAACAGAAAAGAATCTTGAAAAATGAATAGAACCCTTTCCTTTTAGCTGAGTAAATTCTTTATAGATAACAGTATTGCTTAGTCTAGTTCTATTCCAAACTACACCAAGATTTAAGAATCCAATAAAACCGGCATCTAAAAACAAACCATAATTCCATAAGCGGAATTTTTGATTATCGCTATAAAAATTAATAAAAGGAGACACACCAATATTAGTTGGAATAAATAAATTAAAGAAGCTTTGAATGCTTGATAAACCTTTGTTAAATCCAGATGGAGGTAGCCATTTTATTCTTTGATTAATTTTACTTATTTGTGAAGTATCTTTTGTAGATTCTAAAAGAGATTCATAAATAGATCGAGCGTCACCATAATCTTCATTTTGAACATAAGCATCGCCTAAGAAAAGAATTTTTTCGTTTAGATCATCTAAAAGCTCAGGAGTATTTATCTTTTTTGCAAGTTCTTCAAAAAGATTTTCGGCTTTATCAAACTCTTTATCTTGAGTCATCAAATAACCCAAATAAGTTTGGCGTTTGAACAGGTCATTTAGTTTTTCAGGATCTGTAATTCGGTTTTCAAGTTTACCAAACTCCTGGATGGATAAGTTATATTTTTTGTCAGCAGCGTAAGTATCTGCAAGAAATATCAGTCTTTGTTCTAACTGTTCTTTAATTTCACTTGAGGAACTATCCGAATCCAATTCTTTGTAAATGTTTGTTCCTCTTTCATATTTTTTTGCATCAATATAATTACCAGCTAGAAATAACAATTGTTGATCTATTTCTTTTTTTGCTTCTGCACCAGTGCTATTATTTTTCAGTTCACGATAAATATTTTCTGCTTCTTCAAGACGATTAGTGCCAGCATAAGTATTAGCTAATAATAGTTTTGCTTGTTCATCATCGGGATTCATCCGTCCCAGTTTTTCAAGTTCTATTCTTGCCTGAGTTGTATCATTATTTAAGAAATAGTTTTTTGCTCTTAACAACGCAGCTTTATAATCAAATCCTTCATTTAGTATTTCGTCGTACAAAACTATGGCACGGTTATATGCAAGCGCGCAAGTGGCAATATCAGCATATTCAATCTTTTCATCTCGAGTTAAACTTTTACGCTTTGAAAAATATTCATCGTACTTTGCTAATGCTTCTGTACAATTCCCTTCCATAGAAAGTTTACCCGCTTGACCGCGAATCTCGAATAATTTTGCTTCATCATCTGCTTGTTGACGTAACTGGATAATGCTTTCCATATTCTTAACTTCTGAATTATTCGGAAAGTAACTTTTCAATTCGTCTAAATATTTTTTACCAGTTACAAAATCTTTTTTCCAGGTAAATAAATTAATTAATGACAAAAGTGCATCTAAGTTTTTAGGATTTGTCTTATAAACATCTAGTAAATACCCTTCTCCCATTTCTAAATCGTTTAAAGTCCAAACAGCTATTTGTCCACGCAATAGTTTGTAGTCTGTGTTGTTTGGATCAAACTCTAATAATTTATTTAATTGAGAAATAGATTTTTCCCATTCATAGTTCCATGCAGTATATTTTGCATATCTAAACCGAAGATCAAAATCTTGATCTTCTGGAACATCTTGCAAATATTCATTCAAAACTTCTATTGCACTATCATAATAAAATAGATTAGCATATGCGTCAGAAAGTTTGGCTACCGCTTCTTTGTCAGCAGGATTATTTTTTAATAATTCAGTGTAATGATTAACATCTTTGTTAAATGTGCTGTCTCTATACTCCGAGACTATTTTGAAAACCGATTTGTATCTTTCTTCCTCTGCAAATTTTGGTTGAAGATACTGCAACTGTTGAAATGCTTCTTCATAACGATAATTTTTTACTAATTCATCCAACAAATCGAATCTCATATTATCGTTTTCTGGATTTTTTTCAAGAAGTCTGTAATATCGGTCTATTGCATATTCTTGAGAAGCTAACTGTTGAGTTGTTCTATCTCTACCAACATCAATATTTAAATAACCTTGTTTTCTTGCTAAATCTAATCCATCTTCCGCTTCTTCGAAGAAAGGTTTAAAGCTCAAAGATTTTATAAAAGAGTCTTCTGCAACTTTATTTTTTCCCAGCCATAAAGTAAAATATCCGTAACGACTCCATAATCTCCAATCATCAGGATATCGAGCGACATACTTTTTTAGTATTCTTTCTCCTTTTACAATTGAGCGTGTTTTAGCAAGAATTACTGTGTATCTAATTATTTCATCCGGAGAAGCATTGTCATCTCTTTTTAAGTATTCATCATACCATCGTTCTGCATCATACCATTCTTCAAGCCAACGATAAGATTTTCCAATTTCCAAATACGTAAATGCATGATTAGGATCAACTGCCAGATCTCTTTTATGACCTTCAATCTTTTGATAAAGCTGCTTATGCCAAAAGGCAGTAATTCTATCTAAATCAGATCTAATCTTAGTGTCACTAGAAGAAAGCCTTAGGGCTCTGCGTAAATCAAAAACGGCATCCCAATATTGCAAACGTTGTTCGAAACTTAAAGCTCTTAAATGGTAACCTTCTGGTAAGCGTGGGTTGGCGGCAATATATTTATTAAACTGATCGATGGCTTCACCATATCTGCCTTCGTTCATTAATAACAGTCCTTGACGCTTCAAAACATCATTACGGCTCTGGGCGTAAAACATCCCGGCCGTTAGAACAGCAAGTATAAAAATAAATTTAAAGTAAGCCCTCATTAACCAATATATTTATTCAATGGTTGATAGCTTTGAGAAGTTGATTCAGCACTAATAACCGCATCCATTAAGCTCTCTGCGTTCTCAAATCTTTCGTTTACTTCTTGATTAAAAATTGAAATGAATTCTAATACGGCATTTATATAATTAACATCTTTATTCGGTAAATTATTTTGAACATTGCTCATAAGATCAACTACACTTTTCATATTTCCTCTTACTAACAATACTAC
>CAZVYT010000072.1:0-13761 GCA_964631495.1 uncultured Melioribacter sp.
TATTTAAATCTTTTTCCTTTTACAATAAAAGGCTGCCCTTTTGAGACAGCCTCTTATTTCATTTTTTAGGAAGTCTTTCTAAGTAACTACTTGTGCTTAATAAAGCAAAACTATCTTTGTTTCTTAACTCATCAATTGATTCGCAATTCATGTAACTCATAGAACTTTTTAGACCATCAGATATAGCATTAATTACATTTTTAACCGGACCCTTGTATGGAACCATTGTTTCTTCGCCTTCAATAAATTCGCTTTTCATCTTAACACCAAAAGAAGCAGAACCACGATATTTTTTCCAAAGTTGATCATTGTACTTAATAACTTCGCCCGGAGTTTCTTTTGTGCCGGCTAACATTCTTCCAAGCATTACAACATCCGCTCCGGCAGCAATAGCTTTAGCAACATCACCAGGAGATTTTATACCGCCATCTGCAATTAATGCAATATTCAACTTTTGCTCTTGACGAGTATGATATACATCCAATAAAGAGGATACTTGACCAATGCCAATTCCTGTTTGTATTGAAGTTGTGCACATACTTCCTCCTCCAATTCCAATACGAACAGCATCCGCTCCGGCATCAACAAGGCTTTTTAATGTTGATCCGCCGGCAACATTACCTAATATTATTTTTACATTGTATTTCTTTTTTATTTCTTCGCATTTGTATAGCACATGAGCGTTGTTTGCATTTGCAGTATCTATACAAACAAGCATTTTCTTTTCGGCAATTTTTTCAAGTAATTCATCTTCAACAGTTACACTAACTGAAACTGCTTGTATTCCGTTAAATGAATTTTCATCCTTAAACAATTCTTTTAACGACGTATCGAATCTATTAACTATACCAATGCAGCCCAAAGAATTTAACTCACATGCCATTTCAATGCCGCAGACAGAATCCATTGGACTTGCCAAAACAGGCACTGCTAATTCTTTTTCAAGAAAAGTTGATTTAATGTTTACAACGGTTCTACTCTTTACACGAGATATTTCTGTTGGTATTAAACTTAAATCATCATAAGTAAGCGAAAGTGAATAGTTATTAAGATCACTTTTGGAATAGATTTTCATTTTTTTCCTTTAATTGAATTTTTCTAATTGGAAATTAACTTAACAAAAGTTCTACTTCAAACATTGGTAATAATTTCTTGGTTTGATAGGAATTCTGTTTTATCTAATTTTGACAAACTTAAAACAAAAAAAGGAAAAGATATGACGCAAAGAGCAGAACAAAATACTACAGCGCCAATCGGCTGGAAGTTTCCACAAGAATTTTGGCTTGCAAATTTTATGGAACTGTGCGAGCGGGCTGCTTATTACGGTTTTTTCATTGTTCTTACTCTTTATTTGACTGATGTAGTTGAATTTTCTGATAAAGAAACCGGTGTAGTTGCCGGAGTTTTTTATGCACTTTTATATCTTCTTCCTCCGTTTGCCGGCGCTGTTTCTGATAAGATTGGATTTAAGAATGGCTTAATACTAGCTTTCGCTTTGCTTACAGTTGGTTATACTTTATTAGGAATGTTTCATGATAAAATTTTGGTATTATTTTTTCTTTTTATTTCTCTCATTGGCGGCTCTTTTATTAAACCTTTGATAACTGGAACTGTAGCAAAGTTAACTAATGAAGATAATCGCGCACGTGGTTTTGCATTATTCTATTGGGTTGTAAATATTGGTGCTTTTGGCGGTAAAACTTTCGTTCCGTTTATTAGACAAGGGATGGGACTTGAGTATGTAAATTTCTTTTCGGCAGGCATGTCTTTTCTAGCAATGCTATTTGCTATTTTCTTTTTCAAGCCAATTGATAAATCACATGAATCTAAAAAAATTAGCGATGTTTTTTCTTCATTAATAAGAATTTTTTCGCAACCACGTTTAATTATTCTCACATTAATAGTTTCTGGTTTTTGGATCATTCAACAACAGATGTACGCTACAATGCCAAAATATGTAATTCGCTTGTTAGGTGATTCAGCAAAACCAGAGTGGCTTGCTAATGTAAATCCAGCAGTTGTAGTTCTTTTTGTGGTTGTTGTTACTAATATGATGAAAAAGAAAAAAGCCGTTACTTCAATGTTGATTGGTATGCTGTTGATGCCTTTTTCTGCACTCGCAATGGCAAGCAGTCAAGCTTTGTTTAATTTGACCGGCGATTCAGTATCAATTTTGGGTTGGTTTACCCTTCATCCATTAACTGTGATGATGATAATTGGAATTGCAATACAAGGTTTGGCAGAATGTTTTATATCACCAAGATTTTTAGAGTACTTCTCATTTCAAGCCCCGAAAGGTGAAGAAGGTGTTTATCTTGGTTTCAGTCATCTTCACTCTTTTTTATCTGCCTTATTCGGATTTATTATCTCAGGTTTTTTGCTTGACGCATACTGCCCCGATCCGAAAACACTTCCGGTTGGAATATCGGAAGCACAAAAAGCTTTATATTATCAAGATGCGCATTACATCTGGTTTTATTTCTTAGCAATTGGCTTTGTTGCGGGAATAGCACTTTTCATTTTTAAATATGTAACCGAGAAAAAGGATAATTTAAAAACTTCTGCTAATTAATCTAGAAATTCAACAAGAGCATTGTTTTTAATTACGATGCTCTTGTGATAAGGCAATGCGTGGTTATTATTCTTATTTGCACATATTATCCGTAATGAATGCTCACCTAATACAACATCATCAACCTCAACCGATATCACGTTTGTTAGTCTATCAAAATTGTATTCAATTTCCTTTTTGTTGAAATAAACAATTATAGATTTATGATTTATACCGCTTTTATCTGAAAGTAAAAAAGACATTAACAGTTTTCCAGAATCATATTTTGTGGTGTCCGGTAAATACGAAATAGTTGGTACTCCGGATCTAAAGTATTTGCCAAGACCTCTAAAAATTCCCCAAGCTTGTATTCGATTAAAGTCTTCGTTATTTAATCGCATCTCCTCCATTCTGCTTGTGTGAAATGCCCCTTCGATTAACACGGCTGGTATTTTCGTTTTTCGAAGCACTGAAAAACCTTGTCCAGGATAAATGTTATAATCAGAATAAGTTCCATCGAAAGAGCCAAGACCACCCGGATTTCCCATAACATAAGAAAGATCGCGCTGAATATACCGAGCCATATCTTGGTTGCAAGGTTCATATTCATAATCAACATTTTTTCCATGATAGTATACAGAAGTGTAATTAGTATAATCATCTTCAGCTTTGCCCGGCGCATTATGATGAACGCTGATGAAAATATCTGCACCGCTATTATTTGCTAAAACAGATCTATAACCTAAATCAACAGTAGTATCTTTATCGCGAGAAATAAATACAGTGGCACCTGCTTGTTCAAGATATTGTTTTAGCGCTAATGAAACACGTAAATTAACATCTGCTTCTACAACAATTCCATTATGGCTAGTATTCCTTCTATCTTCTCCACCATGTCCGGGGTCTAGAAATATTTTTTTACCTGATAGATGGTGTGAGTAATCGGTTATTGTTATAGAACGCGTCTCTATATCTTTCCAATCCAAAGGATAATCAAATAAAGAAATATTACTTGTGGATGAGCAACCAACTGAAAACAATACCATCACTACTGATAGTACACTTATTCTTGAATTGATTTTACGCATTTATTCCCTTCCAGAGCGTATTGACAATTAAAACAATGCTCTAAGTTAGATGTAAAACTAAATGTATGAATGTTTTTTATTGCTTCTTGGATTTGCTTGGCGAATATTTCTATTGCTTCTTTTGATATTACATTAACTACTAATTCATCAGGATGTTTAATAAAGACAAGCCGGAGTTCATAATTATTAGCTTTAGGATATATTTTACTTAATACATATGCATAAAACTTTAATTGTAAAAAATAATTCTCAGCTCTAGTTTTTATCTGGTCTTTCTCAATTGTATCTGTCTTATAATCTATTATAATTAACTTTTCGTCTTGATAAATAAGTTTATCAATTATTCCATATAAAAAGAAGTCCCCTTCTTTACAATATACTTCATATTCATTTTTATATTTTTCACAACTGTTTAGTTCATCATATACTTTGGAACTATAATATCGAGTAATTTCATCAACTATCTCGGAAGTAAGTTTTGAGAATTCTTTCACATCTTCGGCTACCAGTGCCTTCTCAATATATTCTTTAATACCTTCTTGAGGAACATTTTCACTTAAACATTTATGTATTGACTTGCCTCTAATCTGGGCATATTGCTTTAAGTTGTTTTCTTCTTCATCAAGCTGATATTCATAATTATGCTCTTGGTTTTTAATCAAGTTCATTAGCGGTAAATACCCAATATTATAAGTCAGTTCATATTTTACAGGGCATTGAGAATACATTGAGATTTTAGTAGCAGAAATAATTTCATGTCGGGGATATGAAGAGATTAATTCATTCTTTAGGTTTTGGAATGAAATTGATTTTTCCGGTTTCTTAGCGGAAAGTATTTCACACTCAATTTGTGTTTCAATTGAGACATCCAGATCAACCGTTTTATTATTCATTGCAAAGGTATCATCGCGCCGGCTCATAAATGTTGTATTTGCTGAAAGAGTAATTGAATTGTTTTCAAATTTATTACTAAATCCATCGCATAATAATTGGTAAAACGTGCCTTTAACTGGTTTATATTTATTGTGACTTGCGGAAATGTATAAATACTTTACAGCTCTTGTAACAGCTACATAAAATAATCTTTTTAATTCTGCATAATTTTTTTTCTTAGTCTTATAATTGTGAAAAGCGGCTATAGGAGAAAGAGAATACTTTGAGAAATATTTTTTTTCAATTGGCACTTTTGTCAAGACTCCATATTCTTTGCTAATACTAATACTTTTTGACTTAACATTATCATCTTGTCCTTTTGAATTAGTTCCGTAAATAAAAACGGCTTTAAACTCCAAGCCTTTAGATTGGTGAATTGTCATCAGTTTTATGGCATTTTGATTTTCAGTAACTTGAGCTTGTCCTTCGTCTTCATATCCATCTATAAATTCTTTTAATGAAATAGTATAATCATATAAATTCTTAAAACCTTTATTAGAATATTCTCTGGATAAGGACAACAATTTTTCCATGTTCGCAATTTCTTGTTCACAATTTTTCTTAGATGATAGCACAGACCAATAGCCCGATTCATTTAAAAGTTTTCTAATCAATAAATACGGTTCCATGCTTATAATTGCTTGTATATTTTCATTAATAACAGCAATTATATTTTTTATATTTTCATCATGTGCTGAATAATTAATTAGTTTTTCATAAAATGCTTTTTCTGTTCCAAGTGATATTCGCAGTAATTTAGAATCAGAAATATTAAAAAACGGAGAGCGTAAGACACCAATTAAAGATTGATCGTCGTTATGATTAATAAGAAAAGTCAAATAGTTATACACATCATAAATTGATTGTCTTTGATAGAAACCTTTACCGCCCATAATAATATATGGTAAATTATATTTTACCAAGGATGATTCGATTTCAGTAAACACTTTTCTTTTTCTGCAAAGTATAGCTATATCACCGAATGTTATATTTTCATCTGCATTAAGCAGCATCATGATTTTTTTAATAACAAGATCACTTTCTAAAACACTTTCGCTTTCATCTGCCAATAATATTCCAACTTGCCCAACTTCGTCATCATTTTTTGTACAAATTAAATCGCTTGGTTCTACCTCGTTAAATTCCTTAATAGGATTAGCAAATAAATTACCAAATAATTTGTTTGTAAAAAGAACCAACTGAGGGTACATTCTAAAACTATGAGGCAGAGTTAAATTCTTCCCAACAAATTTACTATTTAATATTTCGCGCTTTGTTTTGTCAAATACTTCAAGGTCTGCATCTCTAAACATATAAATACTTTGCTTCTCATCGCCTACAACGAATAAGTTTCCTTGCTTAAGTTCATCAAGAATTGGCATAACAATTTCATACTGAATGTCATTTGTATCTTGATATTCATCAATCATTATATACTTATACTTTTCACGAAGATGTGATTGAACTTCCGACTTCTTTATTATTTTATTAGCAAAGAGTAGTATGTCTTCAAAATCCAAATAGCTTCTTATCTTCTTTTTATTTTCATAGGTCTCAAGTACTTTCTTAAATAGTTTAACAAATGCTATTCCAAATTCCGCTAATTCACTATCAGATTTATTACTTAAATCAATTTCAGTAAATGGTAAGATTTCTTCGTATAACTTTTCGATGATTTCAATTTCGGAATAAAAAGCTTCTCTTCCTTTATTCAGATATCCAATTTTTCTAACAGAATTCTCAGTAGAAGTAATTATTACTTTTTTAATTTGAAACAACAACGATAATTGCTGTGATATTGTTTTAGAATTAATTGCTTCAAGGTAATCTGATATATTTTCAGCGTTTATATTTTTGCTATCTCCACGAAGCACAGCATTATTTATTGATTCTATCGCAGCAATACCTTTTTCAATAATATTTCCTAATACGTTTTTTGCTTCACTTTCAAATTTTGATTTGAATTGTTCAGCAACTTCTACATTGGATATTGTATATATCGAAGCCGCAAGCTGGGATATATTTCTTCTATTCTTAATAGCATCTTGTAAAGTAGAAGTTAGAAATGATTTTGATCCCATTATACGTACCAGATACTTAAATTCTGGCGACAATGAATCATCCCTAATTATAGATTGAAAGGTTTCTTCTATTGATAAGTCTATCAATTCATTAGATAACTGTTGATCAATTGGAGAAAAGTTTGCATCTATTTCTGCTTCAGGAGCATATTCTTTTAAAATATTAATGCAAAAAGAGTGAATTGTTGAGATATTGGCTGAGACCAATTCTCTTCTAAGTCTTTCAAGTCTTTGCTTAGCATTTAATTCTTTTTCTACTTTAAGCTGCTCATCAATTTCATCAGCTATTTTTCTATTAAGTTCGCCTGAAGCTTTGTCAGTAAAAGTTATTGCGACAATTTTATCGAGATCAATTTCTTCCTTTTTGTATATCTCAACAAAACGCTTAGAAAGAACAAAAGTTTTTCCTGAGCCGGCATTGGCAGCTAAAGAGATATGTTTAGTGTAATCTAAAGCTTCTTCTTGATATGGTGTTAGCATTTTTTTCATCATGCTATTGGAATTGTAATAACAAATGTAGTTCCTGAAGTATTCGTTTTTTCAACCTCAATCTTCCCATTAATACTTTCAATATATTTTTTTGCCATGCTTAACCCAAGTCCCATGCCAGACACTTTTGTTGTGAATTTATCATTATATATTTCCGGCAATATATCTTGAGTAATGCCCGTGCCGTTATCTATTACTCGAATAACACAAAACTCACTTTCCATTGCAACATCAATTAATACTTTATCTGAATTTGCTTGTAAAGAATTCCTTATCAAATTGACCAAAGTTCTTTTAAAGTGATCTGAATCTGCAACTATATAAATTTCTTTTGCATGATATATACCTTCTACGTATTTATTTTGCTCCGCATATAAATTAATTATTTCAGAAACTAGAACTATAACATTTACTTTAACTAAACTGGCTCTAGGCATTCTTGCATAGTTCGTAAATTCGGATGCAATATTTTTTAATATTTCTATTTGTGAGATAATAGTTGAAGTTACTTTTTCAAATATTTGATCAAACTTTTGTGAATTATCTTTATAAGCGGCAGCTAACTGTTGTACAGAAAGCTTCATAGGTGTGAGAGGATTATTAATTTCATGTGCAACTTGTTTGGCCATTTCTCGCCATGCTTCCTCTCTTTCGAATTGAGCAATTTCTATTTGATTTTGTTTTATTTTCTGCACCATTATATTAAAACCATTTGATAGCTCACCCAACTCACCTTTTGTAGTTACTTCAACTTCAACACTTAAATCTCCATTTGAAACCGCTCTTGTTGCGTTTGTTAATTTTTTTATTGGAAAAGATATTTGCCCGGATAAAATTGTGCTTATAAATATTATCACAATAACTGCAAATGAGAAAACACCAAACAAGAATATATCTAATTCGTATTCTGAGAGAGGCAGATGTGTTTTATTTAGTAAATCGTTTGCTTCAATGATCATTACTCCATCAGAAGTTTCCAGTGTACCAAACGCAGAATTAACTTTTATGCCTTGAAAATCTTCGGTACCAACATAAAAACTATTTTTGCTGATAATTAAATTATAATAAGCTTCTTGATTTATTTTTCCACTGAATAATCCAGATTTATAAAGTGTAGGGTTGCTGCTGTAAATATTTCCTTTTCTTGTATAAACAGAATAGTTTTTATTTAATTCATTAGAAGCCTTTTCAAAAATAATTTTCTGATCAACACCGCCTTCACTTAAATATATTTCTAAATAGTTTCTTATTTGTGAAATGTTTTCACTCAATACTTTCGATAATGTTAGATTATTTCTGTCTTCGGTTATATTCCTGATGTATGCAGCAATAAGAAAAAGAGGTATAATAGATAGAAGAAGAAATGCCGTAATTAGTTTGGTTCTAAAAGTAACATAAGCCAACTTTCTTCGTTTGAACTTACTCACAAAAAACATAAAAGATAATAACGCAATTACTACAACATGAATGAAAAAGATTTTAAAGAAATCTGAAAGGTTCCATGTAAAATTCTTATTCTCACGCGCAATTGCTAAAATCCTTTCTCCATTATTCGACATTATTTTCAATAAAAAGAGTAAGTTTTTCTCTCCATTTATTTCTAATTCTAACCATGCTTCGCCAGATTCATTATACTTTGCAGAGAAAATATTTTTAGCGGCGAACTCATTCAATTTTTCACCTTTTGATGAACGAACAAGCTCTTTGTTTAAATAATCAAATACTTTCAGATTTTCATAATCAACAGCTGATAAAATGCCGACTCTTTCCGGCATTAGTGTTTTAATTAAATATTCATGGTTCAACTTACTAGAGTTCACTTGTGCAGAAACAGCAATGTAACCAAGATTGTTATTACCATCTTTAATTTTAACAAATCCATCAATTATTTTAGCGTCTGAAAAAATAGATTGCCTTGTATTTATTTGAATATCTTTTGTCGAATCAATCATATTTTCATCTAATTCAAGTCTTTCTTTATTTCTAGCGGAGAAACTTCCTAAAATATATTTTTTAGAATCTAAAATAAAAACGGTTGCAATTATGCCTTCGCGATAAATCATGCTTTTCATCCATACTGAAAAAGCAGTTTTTGAACACTCGACACCTTTTTTCAAATCATTTACAATTTCACTATTACTCTTTGCTTCAAGCAATGTTTGATAAAGCATAAATTGAACTTGTTCTTCATTAACACGAACAATATCATAAGCAGTATTTTTTAGCGATTCTCTTTCCAACTGTGAGTTGTAATAAGTTAATAAGGATACTGATATTATTGAAGAAGCTATTGCGTATAGGAAATACTTGTAAACTATTTCTTTATTTCTATTAATTAGAAAGTATAGAATAATAAAAGAAAATGTGAAGAAAACAATTCTAATTAAGTCCGTACCTTGTGGTTCTGATTGTATTCGGTCGAAAATAAAACCAAAAATTTGCACGACAGCATAGAAATAAATAAACAGCTTGCCAGAACTCAACTTAAATATTCCGTTTATTTTTTTACTTGTAAAAACAAGTAAGGCTAGGGAGCATAAGAAGATTGTAAAGCCAAGAAGTAGAATATTTAGACACATTAAAAAAACTGCTTCAGAAGGTATTATGGAAAATTCTTTGAAATAACGTATTGTAGAATCATATATCACGCTTCGTAATACAGCTCCAAAGCCACGCCATAGAAGTAAGTAAAGAAATATTGAAGTAAGAATTAAAGAAGTGTCTAAAATCCTTTGGTTACTTTTAGAAACTGTCTTACTTTTATAAACATTTAATATTTGTTGGTATCCTATTAACGCAACAACTAGAAATGCAACTACTGAAATAAAAAACTCCAACGGAGATCTAACCATTCCACCAGCAAATCTAGATGAAAAATTTGTTGAGTCGGTCAAATTACCAGTAATCCAAGCGGTTGGTATTTCTAAAAGAAAAAGTAAAACACGGTTACCTAAAATGATTAGTGTTAAACTCGCAAATTTTACAAAATTAGATTTTAGCTTGAGTGAGTAAAGAATCAGTTCAAATGAAATTAGCCAAACAAATAGTAGCAACAATATGCTTTGAATTGATTGAATATTTCTCTTTTGATTTTCAATATATTGGTTCAATGATGGCTTTAAAAATGATGCAACTGCAATTTTATTTTTAAAGTTATTTAGTATTGGAAATGAATAATATCTTCCGTCACGCTTAAGCTTCGAATCAAAACCATATTCTAATTCTATATCTGTTTTTAATTCCCGCTGCAACGAATCTAGTAATAATACTTTTTCAATCTTCGTTCTAGTTGGAAGAGATAACTCCTTAATTGGTAGGGCTACAAAAATCAAATAAGAATGTTTAGCATTATAATAAAGACTAGTAACTGCCAAATAGTCTATAAGTTTATTGGTCACGATTAGAATCTGTTCATCATTTTTTGCAAATAAAGCCAATTTATTACTGTCAGCTGGTGGTTCATTATTCCAAGCTAACAAATCATGTCTATTGTTATTTATTTGGATTGAATAGGGAGAAAACTGCTTATCCATAACAATTTCAAAAAGCGATTTTTGGTTAAGGCTTTCTTCTTTATCTAATTGTATAAAACGATTTTTGAGTTTATTAGTTATCGATATTAGATGTGAGCTTTTTAAATCAAAAGCATCTTGAATTTTTTGTGCATGAGTAAATGAAATGTCATCGGACTTGTTTCCCCAGTTTTCATTAGTACTTTTTATTAGTAAAGGTTCTGTAACAGCAGTTACAATAAAAAGAATGACCAATGTGGTCAAGAAAATTATTTTTGTTTTCTTTAAATCAATTTTGGTAATCTGCATTCTAATTAATAGTGATCTGAGTGATTCTCCAATTATTGTCACTCAATTGGAGAGAAATAAAAACTGTTGCAATAGTTCTAATTCCTCTTGAAATGTACTTTAACGTTCCCGCTGCAAATGGTGTAGCAGTTTCTGTTACCATGTTTGTGATCTTAAAAGAAATAGGCTGATTTACACTTAAAAAATCCTTTATCACGTAATAAGACTGATTAGCGCTGTAATAACCGGCTGCACCATTTGTAAAGCTTAAATAATTTCTTGGGGAGAAATAATTCGAAAATTTATCAACTGATCCCGATCCGATACCCTCTTCTATTTTAATAAATACTTTAACAGCATCTTTTGGCTTAGTTTCTTGAGCAAAAATCCAAGCAGGAAAAACAAGCAGGATTATACCAAACGTAATATATCGCTTAAAGATTGTTTTCATTTATTGTTTGCTTTTTACCATAATCCAAAATAGTTAAAAGATACAAAAAAGCATACCGTTAATGGTATGCTTCTTTGAGGAGTTGTATGCATTAAATTGTTACATATTTCTTTTTGCATTTGCAGGTAGAATTTTTCTTTCTTCTGGTACATATCTTTTTAACTGCCGGTTCCCTTCAACTAACTGATATGCCCAATCAAAAACTAATCTATCTCCGCTAATGTTCTTTACCCTAATTTTTGCATAATGATTGTCCCATGTCCAAATTACATAAGTTCGACCCGGTACAGCCTCAACATATTTAATATTCTCACCTTGTTTTAATGGAATCCATCCGCTTTGAGGAGCAAAACTAACATCCCAAATATCTTTTGTAGAACCCATATCTTGAATATCTGAATCTTCCCAAACATTTATATAGTTTACTCCATTATATCTTTCGAAAAAGAAATCTGTATTTTTATCATTATGAGGTAAAACTAAATACTTGCTAAAATCATAGCCCGAGTTATTTGGAGAACGATTTAGATCGAAAACTGCTTGGTTAAATCCTTCAGGTCTTGGAGTATCATAAACTACATCTTCACTCAATTCGCTTTCATTACCATCATAATCATATGCTGCAACGGCATAATAATATGTTTGCCCATTCTTTGCACCATTGTCAATAAAGTAAGTTGCTTCTGTACTACCGATTAAAGTGTACTTTCCATCATAAGAATATGAATAGTAAACATTATATCCGGCTACATCACGTTCACGGTTTGCATCCCAGAAAATATCAACTCTTTGATCTCCGGTTACTGTTCGAATATTGCGAGGAGCCGATGGTGGAGTATCATCATAATAATGATCAAATTCATCGCATGCGTTAATCATAAAAGCAAAACCTACAAGTATAGCGAGGTAAAATCTTTTTAAGTTTTTCATGTCATTCTCCATGTTTTTCTATAACTGTATAATCAATCAATATGCCATAAGATTATTGTACAATTAGACGAAAATCATCGAAATTTGTTGATTTCTTGTTGGTAGGATTAATAAGTAAAAATAAAATGTGTACAGAGCTGTATTATAAAATATACAGCTCTATAAGAAAGATTAGATTTCCATCATTTTATCATTAATAAACATTTTCTTTTTATTGATAACTGCAACAGCTTTTCCGGTAAGCAATCGTTTATCATAAGGAGCATTTTTAGCTTTGGATTTAAATTTTGATATGTCCACAGTCCAAATCACTTCAGGATCAAAAATAGTGAAATTGGCAATTTCGCCAACTTTAATTTCGGGTACCGGTAAATTCAAAATTTTTCTAGGATTAACCGCAAACTTTTCAACCAACTGTTCTAGTGTTAGATGTTTCTTTTTAACCAGTTCTGAAATTGCTAATCCGATATTGGTTTCCAAACCTAAAATTCCGTTGGGAGCGTAAATAAATTCCATTTCTTTTTCTTCAATAGAATGTGGTGCGTGATCGCTTGCAATACAATCAATTGTACCATCTTTAAGCCCTTCTATCATTGCCTCTAAATCTTCTCGAGACCTCAACGGCGGATTCATCTTATAATTAGTATCGAATGTTTTAAGCATATCGTCTGTAAAAGTAAAATGATGCGGAGCTACTTCAGCTGTAACTTTTATTCCTTTTTTCTTTGCTTGTCTAACTAATTCAACAGCTTTCTTAGAGCTTATATGCGCTATGTGAACTCTGCCGCCTATATATTCGGCTATCATAATATCTCGCATTACAATTAAATCTTCTGCAACTGTTGGTATTCCTTCTAAACCTAATAATGTTGAAGTAAAACTTTCGTTCATTGCACCGCCGGCCATAGATTCATCTTCGCAATGTTCAATTACCGGAGCATCCATCATTTTCGAATATTCTAAAACATTTCTCAACATTGCGGCATTTTTAATCGCTACGCCATCGTCACTAAAGGCTACAGCACCGGCTTCAAATAATTCCAGCATCGGAGAAATAGCATCACCTTTTCTTGCTAATGTTGCCGCTGCTACAGGAAATACTTCAACCAAATGTTGTGCGGCTTTCTCCTTTATAAAACGTACAACTTCGGCAGAATCAATATCTGGGTTTGTATTTGGCATACATGCAATACCGGTAAAACCACCGGAAGAAGCGGCATTGCATCCGGTAAAGACAGTTTCTTCATCTTCTCTGCCCGGTTCGCGTAAATGAACATGCATATCAAAAAAACCTGGAGAGCAATACTTGCCTTTCATTTCAAATACTTTAGATTCTTTGAACTCAGCTTGAGTAACTCCGCCTATTTTTTTAACTATTCCATCCTCAATAACCAAATCAGTTGTTTCATTTAATTTTTGTTCTGGGTTTAACAAATTT
>CAZVYT010000073.1:0-13588 GCA_964631495.1 uncultured Melioribacter sp.
CCTCCAAACACAAAATAACTATTTTTCAAGGGGTGTAAATATATTGGCATGGAGTTAGAATGTCAAGAAAACCCCCATTTAAAATTTATATTTTGTTTTTGCTTAATTTTAGGGCAAATATCGGAAGTTTTGTGAAAATACTTGTAACTGGTGGTTCCGGATTTCTTGGGATAAACTTAATTCGCTACCTACTTGACAGAAATTTTGAAATTATCTCTTTAGACATTGCGGATTTTAACTATCCGGAAAAAGAACGAATTGAAGTAATAAAAGGAGATATTCGAAATTCTGAAACTGTGAAAAGTGCAATAAAAAATGTTGACATTGTTGTTCATACTGCTGCCGCGCTGCCTCTTTACGCACCGGAAGATATCTATACTACTGATGTTGTTGGAACAAGAACACTTCTAAATGCTTCCATTGAAAACAGAGTTCTTCGTTTCATACATATTTCATCTACTGCTGTTTACGGAATTCCAAAACATCATCCGCTTTACGAAAATGATAAACTTGATGGTGTTGGTCCTTACGGCAAAGCTAAAATCGAAGCAGAAAATGTTTGTCTTAGGCACAGAGAAAAAATGTGTATTCCTATTCTACGCCCTAAATCTTTTATTGGACCAGAACGTCTTGGTGTGTTTGCTTTATTCTATGATTGGGCAAAAGATGGAAAAAACTTTCCTATGATTGGCTCTGGCAATAACCGTTACCAACTACTTGATGTTGAAGATTTATGCGAGGCAATTTTTAAGTGCATGCTTTTACCTAAAGAGATTGTTAATAATACTTTTAATATCGGCGCAAAAGACTTCACAACTATGAAGGAAGATTATCAAGCTGTATTAGATTATGCCGGCTTCGGGAAAAAAATTGTCCCGCTTCCGGAGAAACCAATTATTGTAACTCTTAAGCTTTTAGAAACAATGAAACTTTCTCCGCTTTATAAATGGGTGTACGAAACTGCTTCTAAAGATTCTTTTGTAGCTATAGAAAAAGCTGAAAACGTTCTTGGTTTCTCCCCAAAGTATTCTAACAAAGAAGCATTAATTAGAAATTATAAATGGTATTTAGAGCATTTGAATTCATTTAAAGACCAAACAGGAATAAGCCACCGCGTACCGTGGGAACAAGGAATTCTAAAATTTGCTAAGGTTTTTTTCTAATATGGAAACTGAAATATTATTTCGAAAATGGAATGAGAATGATGCAGAAGTAGTACAAGAAGTATTAAAACTTTCTTGGAAAGATGCTTATTCTTCATTCATACCACAAAATGATTTGGATTATTACTTGGACAAAACTTATTCTGTAGATCAACTTAAACATGCATCCCATAATCCCGATTTGACTTGTTATGTTTCTGTTATAAACGAAAAAGTCTGCGGCTGGTTAAAGATTTATGAATCTAGAAAAGAAAACAGAATATATCTTTCATCAATTTATGTTTTACACGAATATCAAAAATTGAAAATCGGTAAAAAGTTTTTTGAAATAGCTTGTAGAGAAGCAACAAAAAGGAATTATTTAGAAATATATATCGGAGTAATGATCCAAAACGAAATTGCTCTTAACTGGTACAAAAAACTTGGATTTAATTTCTTTGAAGAACAGCCCTTTACCATGGGAAATACTTCTCTCTCTCATTTAATAGGTAAGAAAATTTTAGATAAATAATTTTATATCTTTGCGCACCACAAAAGGAGAAATAAATGGCAACAAAACAAGATTATTTAAAAGAATTGGTTAAACATATAGACATTAAAGAACACAATGTTGTAAAACTTGTCGACTCAATGGAAGCGATGGCATTCAGCGCGAGAGACTTAAACCGCGCATCTAAAATTTATGATATGATGCTTAAGGATAAAGAATGCGCTATTATTTTAACTTTGTCCGGAAGTTTATTTAGTGCCGGTTTAAAGAAAGTTGTATTTGACTTAGTAAACAATAACATGGTTGATGCTATTGTTTCTACTGGAGCAATTATGGTTGACCAAGATTTCTTTGAAGCCTTAGGTTTTAAGCACTACATTGGCTCTCCATTTGTTGATGATAATGAAATGCGTGATTTACATATTGACCGCATTTATGATACATTTATTGATGAAGACGAATTACGTATTTGTGATGATACTACTGCAAAGATTTTCGATTCATTAGAGCCTCGTCCATATTCTTCGCGTGAATTGTTGTGGCACTTTGGTAAATATTTAGAAGATAATGGCGGACCAAAAGTTGACGATAGCGTTGTTTACACAGCATACAAAAAGAACGTTCCAATTTTCGTTCCGGCATTCTCCGATTGCTCAGCAGGATTCGGAATTGTAATGCATCAAGTAAAAAATCCGGATAAACATGTTTCTATTGATAGTGGTAAAGACTTTCTTGAGTTGACTCAGATTAAGTTGAAAAACAAAGAAACCGGAATTTTTATGATTGGCGGCGGCGTTCCTAAAAACTTTACGCAAGATATTGTTGTTGCTGCTGATCTTTTACAAGAAGACGCCCCAATGCACAAGTATGCTATTCAAATTACTGTTGCAGATGTTCGTGATGGCGCTCTTTCTTCTTCAACACTTAAAGAAGCAAGTTCTTGGGGAAAAGTAGAGACAACATTTGAGCAAATGGTTTATAGCGAAGCAACTCTTGCTATGCCTTTAGTTGCCGGCTATGCTTATCATAAAGGAAGTTGGAAGGAAAGAAAACCTAAAGAATTAACTAAAATTTATTCCAAGTAATTTTTATAGAAACAAAAAAGCCGCTAAAGTTTAGCGGCTTTTTTTATGCAAAAAATTTCTAAAATTATAACTCGCCGGTAATAGGGCTTAAGACAATTTCTTCAGCAACTAGATTACTTTTCTCAGTATAAATTCTATATACAAGTTTTGCAATTGCTTCAGGTCTCATCATCCTCTCTGAAAACTTTGATAATGTTTTTTCTTGCCATATTTCAGTTGCGGTTGGACCAGGAGAAATATTTATCACTCTAATATTTTTGTCGCGAAGCTCTTCTCTTAGCACTTTTGTAAAAGAAAGTAATCCGGATTTTGAAGCTGAGTAAGCGCTGCTGCTAGTAAAAATCTTTTGTGTTACAACTGAAAGAATGTTGATTATTGTTCCGCTCTTTCTTTCAATCATTTCAGGTAAAACATTTTTAATAGTATAAATTGATCCAAGAAGATTAGTTTGAATTATTTGTTCCATTGTTTCAATGTTATCATCAATTACTTTTTTGAATGAAGTAATACCAGCATTGTTAATAAGTGTTTCTATTTCATATTCTTCAGAAATTTTTTTGTACAGAGCTTCAACGTTAAACTTATCTGCGACATTTAATATAAATGGTATAAACAACTCACCTAAATTGTTTTTAAGTTCATTCAACAATTCAATTCTTCTTGAAGTGCCAGCCACACAAATTCCATTTGCTACAAATTCTTCAGAAATAGCTTTCCCAATCCCAGAACTGGCACCAGTAATCCATACTATTTTTTTCTTTTCATTCATTACTATCTCTTTGCAATTAATGCTAAAAATTCACCTCTAGTTCTTGGATCGGATTTAAATATTCCATGCATTGCACTTGTTGTAGTAATAGAATTTTGTTTTTGTACACCACGCATCATCATGCACATATGGAAACCTTCGGCAACTACAGAAACACCATGAGGCTGAAGATATTTTTCTATTGTGTCAGCAATTTCTTGAGTCATTCTTTCTTGTACTTGCAATCTTCGTGAATAAACATCAACTATGCGTGGGATTTTGCTTAGACCAACAATCTTTCCATTTGGAATATATGCTATATGAATTTTTCCATAGAAAGGAAGCAAATGATGTTCGCACATACTATAAAAATCTATATCTTTTACAATTACCATTTCATCATATTTTTCATTGAATATTGCGCTATTCATTATTTCGTCAATGTTTTTGGAGTAACCGTCTGTAAGATACTCAAAAGACTTTGCTACCCTTGAAGGCGTTTTTAATAAACCTTCTCTATTTGGATCTTCTCCAATCTCGTTTAATATTGTTAACACACTATTTTCTAGTTTTGAATGATCCATTAACTATTATTCCCTTTGTATTCAATAAAATTATTTTCTGTTTCTCTAAGTTTTACAGAATAAAGTTTTCCGGTTGGAATTCTGCTTTCCAGTTCTCCCCAAATTGCTACAGCAATATTTTCCGTTGTTGGAATTATCCCTAATAAAAAATCTACATCTAAATTCAAATTCTTGTGATCAACTTTGTTTATAACATTAACATTTATTATTTGTTTTAGAAGTTTTAAGTCAATTAAATAACCGGTTTTTGGATCAATTTCTCCGCAGATTGTAACTTCCAATTCGTAATTATGTCCGTGTCCATTTATGTTATTACACTTTCCAAACAATATATTGTTTTCTTCATCTTTTAAATTGGAATTATATAAACGGTGCGATGCAGAAAAAACTTCTCTGCGTGTTACGTAAATCATATTACTATCCCTTAAGAACTTTAAGAACTTCTTCTACATGTCCATTAACTTTTACTTTGGAAAAAACATTGAGAATCTTTCCTTGTTCATCTATAACAAAAGTTGTTCTTTCAATTCCCATATATTTTTTACCATACAAACTTTTCTCTTTCCAAACATCATACTTTTCTAAAACTTCTTTGCTTTCATCACTAAGCAGAATAAACGGCAGACTATATTTATCAGTAAATTTTTGATGCGTAGTCATTGAATCTGCGCTTATACCAATAACTATAGTATTTAGTTTTCTGAAATCCGGGAAAGCATCACGGAAATCGCAAGCCTCTTGTGTGCATCCTGGTGTCATATCCTTTGGATAAAAATATAGTATTATTTTTTTACCCTTGAAATCATTTAACGATATTTTATTTCCGGTAGAATCGGGAAGTTTAAACGCGGGCGCTTTTTTACCAACCACAAGCATACTAACCTTTTTATTTTCTCAACAACACTGAAGAAGATTTTAGTTCCGTTTAAAATAAAAAAAGGAGACACTAAAAGTCTCCTTTTTTTGGTTGAACCAATTTTAGTTCAATTTCTTTAAGCATTCTTGAACGGCTGCATAATTTGGTTCTTCACCAGCGTTTTCAAGAACTTCTGCGTATTGCAAAACACCTTGTTTATCAATAACAAAAGCTGCTCTTTTTGCAACTCCTTTTAAATCCCACTTACCGGCAAGCCATAATTCATAAAAAGCACCGTAAGCTGGAGCAACTTCTTTATTAAAGTCGCTCAATAAAGGGAAATTGAATTGATACTTATCAGCCCAAAGTTTTTGTGAAAAAGGTCCGTCAACGCTAATACCAAAAACTTGCGCATTCAAGCCTTCGTAATCTTTCATACTGTCTCTCGTAGAGCATAATTCTTTTTCACAAACACCGGTTCCTACTGCCGGGAAAAACAAAAGAACTACATTTTTTCCTTTGTAATCAGAAAGATTATGTGTTTGGTTTGAAGTATCCTTTAACGAAAAATTCGGGGCTTCATCTCCAACTTTAACTGCCATTTTTAACTCCTTAGTCTTTTAGTTTTCTTCCTATTTTTACTTTTACTTGAAACTCAACTTTTCCTTCCGAAGTAACTCTTCCACGTTGTTCAACTATTTCGAACCAGCCAATTTTATTTTCTGAATTGGCTTCTATTACTACTTCACGCACAGCTTCTGCAATACTTTCTGTTGAAATACCAACACGTTCCACTACTTCGAATGTCTTTGACATATTAACTCCATTATTAGATTAATATATTGATTTAATGTGCTTTGTGCTGTTTAAAATAACTCTTTACTCTTTAACATAAAATAGAGGTAAAATAGTTCGATTTGCTCAATTTAATTTATTGAACTTACATCATATTAAAAATGTTAAAAAGATAACAGCATCCATCAACAAGAAATAAACTTGGTTGGTTTGCTTGAATCACTTAAATTTCCGCACAAATTTTATAAATCAATAATGAGGTTAAAATGAAAAGAATTTCGGTTCTTTTATTGCTCGCATTTTCGCTTATTGTAGCACAAGATAAAAGTAATAATCCGCAAATTACTGCCGAAGAAATAAAAGCTCACTTAAGTTTTCTTGCTTCAGATGATTTAAAAGGACGCTTTTCGGGAACACCTGAAGAACGACTGGCTGGTGATTACATAAAAGCACAACTAGAATCTTATGGTTTAAAACCAGCCTTTAACGGAAATTGGTTTCAAGAATTTCCATTTATTGAAAAAGTTGAATTAACAAAAAATAATTCTTTAAAACTTCATTTAGGTGGAAAGGAAAAAAACCTTAAGCTGAAAAATGATTTTACTACGCTCGGCTTTTCAGGAAAAGCCAAAGTAACCGGAGAACTTGTTTTTGTTGGCTATGGAATTTCTGCTGCTAAACTAAATTATGATGATTATGATGGCTTAGATGTTAAAGGAAAAATTGTTGTTGCTATGAAAAGCCACCCGGAAAATGACAGTTCGCGTTCTGAGTTTGAACGTTATTCAACTTTACGTAATAAAGCAAATTTAGCAAAAGAAAAAGGAGCTGCCGGATTAGTTGTTGTAAATGGCTGGCTCCCAAAAAATGATGATCTTCTACCCGATCCAAGATACGATGGTGCACCTGGTATCAAAGATTTTCCGGTTGTTCAAATTACTAGAACAGTTTTTGAAGAGATGCTGAAAAACATCGGTAATTCTTTCGCTGAAATCCAAAAACAGATAGATGGCACTAAAAAACCAAAATCCTTTGTTTTAAAAAACATAAAAGCAGATATCTCAGCAGAAGCGGTTGAAGTACAAAAAATTGCTCGTAATGTTGGAGGACTTCTTGAAGGAAACGATCCAGTTCTTAAAAACGAATATCTAGTAATTGGTGCTCATTACGATCACCTTGGTATTGACCATCTTAAAGATGCCTCTATGTACAAAGGAACTGATAAACAAATTCATAACGGGGCTGATGATAATGCTTCGGGTACAACTGGAATTATGGAAGTTGCAGAATTAGTGACTTCGATGAAAAGTGATATTAAGCGCAGTATAATTTTCTTAGCATTTTCCGGTGAAGAATTAGGCATACTTGGGTCAACATACTATACTAACAATCCTTCTGTTGATATTACCAGCATAACTGCAATGCTTAATATGGATATGGTTGGACGGTTGAATGAAGAAAACAACCTAACAATTATCGGAAGCGGAACTTCTTCAAAATGGAAAGAAATTTTAAATTCAAAAAATACTTACGGATTTAATTTAGCAATGAGCGATGGCGGTTCAGGTGGAAGTGATCACCAAGCATTCTCAAACAAGAGTATTCCGGTTCTTTTCTTTTTAAGCGGAACACATTCGGATTATCATAAACCATCTGATGATATTGATAAAATTAATTTTGCCGGACAAGAGAAAATACTCAAATACGTTTTTGATGTTGCTAATGAGGTTTTGAATTTAGAAAAAAGATTGGATTATGTAAAAGTTCAAGAAGTTGCTCAACGACCAATGGGAAGATCAAGAGTAACTGTTGGCAGTGTGCCTGAGTTTGGTTACTCTGGAAACGGATATAAACTTTCCGGAACAACGGAAGGCAGCCCCGCAGCTAAAGCTGGAATGAAAGCTGGAGATATAATTATAAAATTTGGACCCAAAACCGTTGGCAACATATATGATTTTATGTACGCAGTTCAAGATTATAAAGCCGGAGATAAAGTAGACGTAGTTGCATTAAGAGATGGAAAAGAGACTACCTTTACACTTGAGTTAATTTCAAAATAAAAAAGTATTTATTTGAATAAAATTAGATAAAAAAATCCACCTTTTATTTAGGTGGATTTTTGTAACCAAATTACATTGTCTTAAAGTTTACTTCATCAATAACATTTTGTATGTCTTAACATTATTACCGGCTTGAATTCTATAAATGTAAGTTCCGCTCGCTAAACCCTTTGCTTCAAAATTTACAGAATGGAAACCCGCATTCATATTTCGGTTAACCAACATTGCAACTTCTTCTCCGGTAATGTTATATACTTTTAATGTAACAAAACTTGCTTCCGGAATAGCGTACTTAATAGTTGTACTTGGGTTAAATGGATTTGGATAGTTTTGATCCATACCGAAAGTAGCCGGAACTTCGACAGCACTTGCAAGAATTGATTTTGCAGGTGTAGTCATTTTTGGCAACATATTTACATCTGTTACTCCATAACTAGAACCATTTGTATTATCGTAGGAATATGAATATAAATAATTTACATATCCATAGTAGTAATCGTAGTATTGTAAAGAAGTATAATAGTTGTAATTCTGGGTAGGAGACAAGTTTAATGTAGCTCCACCACCCCAAGTATAATTATCATAAGTTGCAACCAGACTAACTTTTAACTGGCTGTTTTCGTTAATAAATGTGTTAAGCGGGTCGCGATTTTCGTAATAATAATTATTATAACCGTAGTAATCATAATAGTAAACATAATTTGAACGGTACCTGTAGATATATGCTTGAACAAAACCGTAACTGTCAACATATCCATCAAATTGAACAAAGTTTACCGGATCGAACGCGCTAAAATATTGGTAATAGTAGTAATAATTATTTGGGGCAATATTTTCGAAAGTACCGCTTATTATTCTATTATCCGATGTTTCAATCTTGTATGAAGCAGATATTGGATGATTATTGTTAGAATTAAGACTAACATTATTATAAACTCCATACTGAAAATTCTCAAAATCGCCACGCTGATTTTGATTGTGAATCACTTGTCCGGAGTTAGCGTATGTAAGATTATAGTTATAGTTATAATTATTTTGTCTATCATAATATAGCCAATAGTTAGATTGAGCGACATCACTTACAGGGCTGATAAAATTAATTGCAACTGATTTGCTGTTATCTAGGGGATTGTAATCTCCAGGAAGTGCATTCTCTATTACAACAGAATAATTTTGAACTGCTACAGCATTATGAGTTAAATTGCCGAATACAACACTCGCATTTGAGCCAGCCGCAACAGCAACATTAGTTTGTGTTCCAATTAAGCTGCCTTCTTTATAAAGAGCAATATTAAAAGTTCCGCCTGTTTGCAGATTAGTTTCCGTAATAAATGCTTCAATATTGAATGGTTCATTGATTCTCTTTTCAGTAGGAGCAGTTACAGTTTCAACTTTAAAGTTAGGATATAATTTAGTAACAACTGTTCCAGTTACTATTTCTTCATTTTTGGTTGCCGCAGTTTTTATATGAGCCTGAAATTCAAGAACATTGTGATTTTGTGGACCAACAATAGATGTTTTATAAACATTACCTGTAAGACCTAATGCTTTTGCATTGTGTATATAAGAAACATCTCCGGCTTGATTACGTATTTTAATCTGAAGTTTTTTTAATTCTGCCGGAATTGAAAACTTTGCAGCATTGTTAGTAAAAAATGTTAAGGTAATATCTGTATTTGTTTGTCCCTTAAGCGCAACAGCTTGAGCGGTATATGGTTTAACTGTACCATTACCTTGTGCAAACAATTGAAGAGAAACAGCAAAAAATAAAGCGAGGTTCGTAAGAGACCTTTTGTAGTGGTTAAAGAGCATGGTTTGCTCCTTTCTTGGGTTAGGTTATATGCGTAGGCCGATAAATTAACGGCTTGGATAAAAAGATTCTACGTATTAATATATAATATCTTTTTATAAACGCCAACTATATTTTTATTAACCCGGTTTCTTAAACTCATTAGGGAAAGTTTTATTGGTAGAACTGGAGAGAAGTCCCGAAAAAGAATCTTGATAAAATTGTTGATAAAGTTAGAAAATATTAATACTCAATTCTATTGTTGTGCGATTAATACGCTTGTAATATCGCTCGCCTGGTGCGCATGTCCGCTGTTTCAATTCTATTGTAGTGCGATTAATACGAATTAACCATCACAAAGCCTTACGACCCAAGTTTTGTTTCAATTCTATTGTAGTGCGATTAATACGCGACAATGAGAAACGCGCCCACTTACTTACAGCGAGTTTCAATTCTATTGTAGTGCGATTAATACCAAAGAGAAAATATCAAAACGTATCCGGTTTTTCTTTGTTTCAATTCTATTGTAGTGCGATTAATATTTTCTGCTAGTTCAAAAGCAGAAGCAATATCTCTGTTTCAATTCTATTGTAGTGCGATTAATACCAAGTTTATTTCTTCCCCTTCTAACAAATCTTCCAGTTTCAATTCTATTGTAGTGCGATTAATACGAAAAACAACGCTGAATTTCCAAACTTGACTTTAATGTTTCAATTCTATTGTAGTGCGATTAATACGAAAAACAACGCTGAATTTCCAAACTTGTCTTTAATGTTTCAATTCTATTGTAGTGCGATTAATACTATGAAGATGTTCCGGAACAACGATTCAAATATGTGTTTCAATTCTATTGTAGTGCGATTAATACAAGTACGATTGCAACTATAGGCGGACGGATTTTAGTGTTTCAATTCTATTGTAGTGCGATTAATACAGTATCCTTGCAAGTGCAAACAACACCTTAGACATGTTTCAATTCTATTGTAGTGCGATTAATACCAAGAAGATTTCAGGCAAGCTGTTATGTGTTTACGGTTTCAATTCTATTGTAGTGCGATTAATACTATTTAATGCACCATCGTCTAAATTATATATATAAGTTTCAATTCTATTGTAGTGCGATTAATACCCCGTGAAACAGACGCTCATCTCATTTCGCTTGACTAGTTTCAATTCTATTGTAGTGCGATTAATACCGCCTCTTTCCGCTTCGCTAATATCTTCTTAATCGTGTTTCAATTCTATTGTAGTGCGATTAATACTAACAAACTGTAACAAGCTTAAAACTAACAATACGGTTTCAATTCTATTGTAGTGCGATTAATACCCGTGAAACAGACGCTCATCTCATTTCGCTTGATCAGTTTCAATTCTATTGTAGTGCGATTAATACACCAATCATTGCAAGTTCGCCGTAAGCAATTGTTTCGTTTCAATTCTATTGTAGTGCGATTAATACACACTATATTCCAATGATTGTTACAGATTTTACAGAGTTTCAATTCTATTGTAGTGCGATTAATACAGAGTCCGATATTGTTGTAACTCGCAAATGTAATTGAGTTTCAATTCTATTGTAGTGCGATTAATACATTGCTTATGAAGGCGGTGTTACAGACGCTTTTATTGTTTCAATTCTATTGTAGTGCGATTAATACATCGGGGTGGGCGGGGCAGAACTGCCCGACTTGTTTGTTTCAATTCTATTGTAGTGCGATTAATACACTGGCTATTGCTCTTGGCGGGACTGCATTAAGCACCTGTTTCAATTCTATTGTAGTGCGATTAATACCAAAATTTGCTACACCAGAAGAGGAGTTTTATTTGGTTTCAATTCTATTGTAGTGCGATTAATACGACAGACGTGATTAAAGAGGTGCGGCGGAAAGTAAAGTTTCAATTCTATTGTAGTGCGATTAATACCTGCGAACTAAGCATGGAAGAAGTAAGGGTAAATAAAGTTTCAATTCTATTGTAGTGCGATTAATACTTGAACAAACAGAAAATAAAGAACTGCAAATGTTGTTTCAATTCTATTGTAGTGCGATTAATACCTTGAAATAAGCCGCTTGCACTCGGATAGAATCTTCGTTTCAATTCTATTGTAGTGCGATTAATACAGCAATTTACTTGACGAATTGAACGCGGTTAGATTTGTTTCAATTCTATTGTAGTGCGATTAATACCTCAGACGAAGGTGCGAAACTTTGGGACAGTTTTGTGTTTCAATTCTATTGTAGTGCGATTAATACTAACTTGCCGAACGTAAATATTTAATCATTTATTTGAGTTTCAATTCTATTGTAGTGCGATTAATACAAAGCTTCTCACTTGCGTAACGAAGTTCTTGATACTGTTTCAATTCTATTGTAGTGCGATTAATACAAGACAAAACCCTTGTCCCTATATTAGATGATCTCTGTTTCAATTCTATTGTAGTGCGATTAATACTAACTTGCCGAACGTAAATATTTAATCATTTATTTGAGTTTCAATTCTATTGTAGTGCGATTAATACAAAGCTTCTCACTTGCGTAACGAAGTTCTTGATACTGTTTCAATTCTATTGTAGTGCGATTAATACAAGACAAAACCCTTGTCCCTATATTAGATGATCTCTGTTTCAATTCTATTGTAGTGCGATTAATACTTCCGAAAGAAGCCTTAGAACAGATGGCTGAAAGAAGTTTCAATTCTATTGTAGTGCGATTAATACTACGCTTTTATGTATGAGAAAAAACATCTCAACATTGTTTCAATTCTATTGTAGTGCGATTAATACCTGGCGGAATGATTAAGTACGATACATTTGTGCAAAGTTTCAATTCTATTGTAGTGCGATTAATACCCGCCTGATGTGCGCTACAAAATGATTCAAGAGATGGGTTTCAATTCTATTGTAGTGCGATTAATACGGAATTAGTTGCAGATTCTGATGCTTCGGAAATCCGTTTCAATTCTATTGTAGTGCGATTAATACGTTTCTTGCTCGGTAAAGATGCGTCAGGCGAAAACGTTTCAATTCTATTGTAGTGCGATTAATACTTTGAGAAAAGCGTTTCAATAGGCACTACATCGCCGTTTCAATTCTATTGTAGTGCGATTAATACCGAAAAGAAAAATATTAAACAGGTTGTCTATGAAGCGTTTCAATTCTATTGTAGTGCGATTAATACACGGGGACTGTAACTTTACCAACTCCATTTACTTTGTTTCAATTCTATTGTAGTGCGATTAATACACAGATCGCTCACTTCATCAAACACAAATTGATAATGTTTCAATTCTATTGTAGTGCGATTAATACTCAACTGCAATCCCATTTCGCCAGTTGTATCATCATGTTTCAATTCTATTGTAGTGCGATTAATACACTACCGATTTGGTCGTCTTTGTACTCACTAAATCGTTTCAATTCTATTGTAGTGCGATTAATACCTGCAGTAAAGGTGAGCATCAATGCCCGGTTGCTTCGTTTCAATTCTATTGTAGTGCGATTAATACTACTCTATTGATACTTTTGATGCAGCTGATGTTTTTGTTTCAATTCTATTGTAGTGCGATTAATACTAGCGCGCAAAATCATATCTATTATTTCTAAGTTCGTTTCAATTCTATTGTAGTGCGATTAATACTAGCGCGCAAAATCAAATCTATTATTTCTAAGTTCGTTTCAATTCTATTGTAGTGCGATTAATACGCATAAGCCGATTTGACGCACTACATGTTTGACCTACGTTTCAATTCTATTGTAGTGCGATTAATACTGATGACTGGGCAACTGTGTTCAGTATATATCATCAGTTTCAATTCTATTGTAGTGCGATTAATACTATAAAGGAATGGAAAGTCGAACTAGTACACGATCGTTTCAATTCTATTGTAGTGCGATTAATACGGTAAATATGTGAATATGCCGTCCGCTAAATTTATAAGTTTCAATTCTATTGTAGTGCGATTAATTGTACTAATCACTATTTAATCTGACAACTCCCGCTGTTAGTTAAGTTTAAGCTGC
>CAZVYT010000074.1:0-13396 GCA_964631495.1 uncultured Melioribacter sp.
AAGAAAAAATTCGAGTAGAAGATGTCAAACGTTCCAATGGAATATTATTTAATTTTAAGCGCGTTTATGTTTTGCGTAGGCGTTGCCGGAGTTTTAATTAGAAGAAACGCAATAGTTGTATTTATGAGTATAGAACTGATGCTAAATTCAGCTAATCTAACTTTGGTTACTTTTTCGTCTTACCTTGGCAATCCAATTGGACAAGTGTTTGTATTCTTTGTAATGACAGTGGCTGCCGCAGAAGCAGCAATTGGATTAGCAATAATCATTGCTATGTTCAGAAATAAATTGACAGTAAACATTGATGAGATAAATATCTTTAAGTGGTAATGATAAATCTAATATACTTAACAGTACTTTTGCCGCTAATTGGTTTTTTGATTAACGGATTGTTCGGAAGAAAAATCAAAAACGCTTTGCCCGATTCTCTTGGAGAAAAAGTTATTGGAACAATTGGCTCTGCAACAGTTGGAATATCCTTTCTAATTGTTGTTGGCGCTTTCATCCAAACAATCTCTTTACCGGTTGACCAAAGATCAAATACTGTAGAACTTTTTACTTGGCTTAGTGTTGGCGCATTAAATATCAAGTTTGCTTATTTAGTTGATCAACTTTCACTTACAATGGCATTAATTGTAACCGGCGTTGGATTTTTAATCCATATTTACTCAATTGGTTACATGCATGGAGATAAAAGTTTCTGGAGATTTTTTGCATATCTTAATCTTTTCATCTTTGCAATGATGAATCTTATTTTAGGAGATAATTTTGTAGTGCTCTTTTTAGGGTGGGAAGGTGTTGGGCTTTGTTCCTATTTATTAATTGGATTTTGGTACGATAGAAATTTTGAAAAAGGAACTACATCTCAAGCTGCAAAAAAAGCTTTTGTTGTTAATAGAATAGGTGACTTTGGGTTTCTGCTCGGAATGTTTCTCATCTACATGACATTTGATTCACTCAACTTTACAGAAGTTTTATCCAAGGCTGCAACTTTTCCAATAACGGAAGCAACATTTGGATTAATTGCAATTTTCTTGTTCATCGGCGCTACAGGAAAGTCAGCGCAAATTCCTTTATTTGTTTGGTTGCCGGATGCAATGGCTGGTCCAACACCAGTTTCCGCATTAATCCATGCCGCTACAATGGTTACAGCCGGCGTTTATATGGTTAGCCGTACTGCAATAATTTTTGCAAGCGCTCCATCCGTAATGTTGGTTGTTGCTGTTATTGGACTGTTGACCGCAATAATGGCGGCTTCAATTGGTCTTGTGCAAAACGATATTAAAAAAGTTTTAGCTTACTCAACAGTTAGTCAATTAGGTTACATGTTTTTAGCTGCGGGAATGGGTGCTTTTAGTGCTTCAATTTTCCATGTGATGACTCACGCATTCTTCAAAGCTTTGTTGTTCCTTGGAGCTGGTTCAGTAATTCATGGTATGCATGAAGAACAAAATATTCAAAAGTATGGCGGATTAAAAAAATATATGCCGCGCACTTATTTAACATTCTTCATTGCAACTTTGGCAATTGCCGGGGTTCCGGGTCTTTCTGGTTTCTTCAGTAAAGATGAAATTCTTTGGAACGCTTATGCAAATGGCGGATTTATTTTCTGGTTAATAGGAATTATTACTGCAATGATGACGGCTTTTTATATGTTCCGTTTGCTTTCATTAACCTTTTACGGAAAAGAAAGATTTGATCATCATCATGTCCATCCGCATGAATCTCCGGCAGTAATGACTGTTCCATTAATGATTCTTGCGTTCTTATCAATTGTTGGTGGTTATGTTGGACTTCCAAAAGTCTTTGTAGGTCAGCATGGCAATCTATTTGAAACTTGGCTGCATCCAATTTATGAACCGGCATTGAACAAGCTTGCACTTTTCGGTGCTCATTCGCACTTTGAAGAAATTTTATTGATGTCTGTTTCTGTTGCTTTGGTATTGAGCGCAATTTACTTTGCTTTAAATATTTATACCAAAAAACCTCAAATAGCTGAAAGTGTATCTATAAAATTCAAAGGATTATATAACATGCTTCTTAATAAATACTTTGTTGATGAAGCTTATGAATCCGTTGTTGTTAAGCCTATTCAAAAGGGAAGCGAGAAAATACTTTGGAAAATTGCGGATGTAACTTTAATTGATGGTGCTGTTAACGGTTTAGCAAAATTAGTAGATAAACTTTCCGGATCATTAAGAAAAATCCAAACTGGTGTTACTCAATCTTACGCCGTAGTTATGATGACGGGTATTGCTATAGTTTTGCTTTGGCTAATTCTAAGTTTATAATTTAAAACATAAAAAATGATTAATAGCGAAATTCTTACATATTTACTCTTGACTCCAATTATAAGCAGTGTGCTTGTATTATTTTTTAAAAATGAACAAGTTAAACTTATTCGTTGGTTTGGAATAGCGTCATCATCATTAGCTTTTTTGATTTCTCTTTTTGCATATAGTCAATTTGATAAGTCTAATCCATTATTTCAGCTTACACATCAAGTAGTATGGATAAAGAGTTTAAATGTTTCTTATTTTGTCGGCGCCGATGGGATTTCGATGTTGCTTATTCTACTTACCACTTTTTTAACTCCTCTTACTTTTCTTTCAACCTGGAAAGCCATAGAAAAGAATGTGAGAATGTTTACATTCTCAATGCTTCTTCTTGAGGCGGGAATGTTGGGCGTTTTTATGTCCTTAGATGTTTTCTTGTTCTATATTTTTTGGGAAGCAATGCTTATACCAATGTATTTTATCATTGGTATTTGGGGTGGTGAAAAAAGAATTTATGCATCCGTTAAATTTTTTATCTTCACAATGTTGGGCAGTTTGTTAATGCTAGTTGCCATCATTTGGTTAGCGGTCTATTCTTCATCGGTAAACGGTTTCTTCACAACAAATTTACTTGAACTTTATAAAGTTGGTCCAACGGTTCCACATCAAATTCAAGCTTGGATGTTTGGAGCGTTTTTCTTAAGCTTTGCTATCAAAGTTCCTCTATTCCCGCTTCATACTTGGCTGCCAGATGCGCACGTTGAAGCCCCGACCGCAGGCTCTGTAATTCTTGCCGGTGTTTTGCTTAAGATGGGTACTTATGGTTTAGTTAGATTCTGTTTGCCTTTATTTCCTCAGTCTTCAGTTGAGTATGCTCCAATTATATCAGTTTTTGCGGTGATAGGAATTATTTATGGTGCTTTAGTCTCAATGGTTCAAACCGATATGAAAAAACTTGTAGCTTATTCTTCTGTTTCTCATTTGGGTTTTGTAGTGCTTGGGATTTTTGCAATGACAATTGAATCTGTTCAAGGAGCTGTAATACAAATGGTAAATCACGGTCTTTCAACCGGAGCGTTATTTCTATTAGTTGGAGTTGCATACGAAAGAACACACAGACGCGACATCGCCTACTATGGTGGAATTGCTAAACTTGTTCCTCTTTATTCAGTTGCTTTGATGATTGCAATGCTCTCATCAGTTGGTTTGCCTGGTCTTAATGGTTTTATAGGTGAGTTTCTGATTTTACTTGGGACATACAAATCTAGTGTTTTAGGCACAGTTTGGTTTTCTGTATTTGCCTCTACCGGAGTTATTTTTGCCGCAGTTTATTTGCTTTGGATGTATCAACGTGTTGTTTTTGGCAAAGTTACTAATCAAGTATTAGAAAGTGAATTCACGGATTTGAATAAACGTGAAATTGTTATTCTTGTCCCGATTTTCATTTTCATTGTTTGGATTGGAATTTATCCAAGCACATTTTTAAATATGACAGAAGTTTCAGTTCAAACAGTTTTGCAGCAAGTTTCTGCATACACATTTAATGTATTAAAGTAATTACGAAAAGATATGCCAACAAATACTTATGAATATTATTTATTAATGCCTTACATCATTATTGGTGTTAGTATTGTTTTATCTGTAGTCATGGAAATAATCACAAAGAGGAGCAAATAAATATTGCCTTGGTTCTCTACTTTAATATTCTTTGGAACTGCAATATATTCGATTGTAAATGTTGGTCAGAATTTTATTTTATTTGGCGGGATGTTGGAAGTTGGCGGAAAGTCAGCAATTTTTAATGCAATTTTTAATTTTAGCGCAGCTCTTATTGTACTTGCTTCAATAGATTATCTAAAAAAATATGAAGCAAATTACGGTGAGTATTATATATTAATACAATCTGCTGTTTTAGGAATGATGGTAATGGCAAGCGCTCAGGACATCTTTATGGTGTTTATGGGACTTGAGTTAATGTCAATTTGTTTTTATGCACTTGTTGGAATAAACCGCAAAAGACTGAGCGCAAACGAAGCATCACTTAAATATTTTTTACTAGGCGCATTTGCAACCGGTTTTGTTGTTTATGGCATTGCGCTGATTTATGGAAGTACTGGTTCAACAAACATTCAAAATATTATAGAGAATTTTGTTAGTTACAGTTCAAACATACTTTTTGTTTTAGGATTACTGATTTTCTTTGTAGGCTTCAGCTTCAAAATTGCCGCAGTTCCATTTCATATGTGGGTGCCTGATGTTTACCAAGGTTCTGCTACTACTGTTACAGGATTTATGTCAACTGCTGGTAAAGCAGCGGCATTCAGTGTTTTTATTATTATGTTATCTGCTGTGGTTAGTTATAACGCTCCAAATTTTTTCAAAAACTACTTCGCTGTAATTTCAGTTTTATCAATGGTTTTGGGAAGTATAGTTGCAATATCACAAGATAATCTTAAAAGAATGCTAGCTTATTCTTCGATATCTCATGCTGGTTATATGGTTATCGGGTTAGCTGCCGGAAATAAATTTAGCATTGCTGGAATTATTTTTTATCTAGCTGCTTATTCTTTTATGAATATTGGGGCTTTTTCAGTTATTGCCGCAATTGAGGGCAAAGATGAATCCCGAGTTGATATAAAATCATATGCCGGATTGCAAAGTAAAAATCCATTTCTCGCTGCAATGATCTCACTTTTCATGTTTGCGTTAGCTGGCATTCCGCCATTAGCCGGATTTTTTGGTAAATATTATGTTTTCTTTGGAGCAATTCAATCGGATCTAACTTGGTTGGCAATTGTTGGAGTTTTATCTAGTGTTATTAGTGTTTACTTTTACATTAGAGTTGTCGTCTATGTATATTTTAAAAAATCTGAAGAAGAATTTACAATACAGCCATCCATTGGTATCTATTCTGCAATAGTAATAAGCGCGGCATTAGTTCTATTATGCGGGTTTTTCCCGGATTTACTTCTAGGAATTATTACAACTGTCGTTAAATAACTATAGGCACTTTATTTAGAAGTATTATTACCTTTCTTGTTATTTTTGTGCAACAAACAATAAATCAAAAATGATTCCTTTATTTTCAACCGAGCAAACTAGAAGTGCAGACTTATATGCTATTGATAAGTTAGGAATTCCTTCAATAGTTTTAATGGAAAATGCCGCAAGAAGTATTTATGAAATAATGGTGAAATATTCTCATTATTTCTTAAGCAATAAGATTGGAATTGTTTGTGGAAAAGGTAATAATGGAGGTGATGGATTTGCTCTTGCTCGTCATTTAATTAATAATCAAAATGATGTTTATGTAGTCTCTTTAGGAAAAGAAAATGAATTGAAAGGAGATGCACTCGTAAATTTTAAGATAACAAAGAAAATCTTAAGTGAGAACAAGAAAAGCAAACTTATTCAATTCAAATCAAAGAATGATCTAAAGACTCTAAAAAAATGTTCTGTGATTATTGATGCATTATTAGGAACAGGAATTCAAGGTGTGTTAACCGAACCAAACGCTGGAATAATCAGATATCTTAACTCTCTAGACGCTTTCAGAATTGCTATTGATGTTCCAACTGGTATTGATATTGATTCATCGATTGGTAAGGATATTTTTAATGCAGATTTAACAATTACACTGGGTGAATTTAAATCTGGATTGTTTTTCGGAAAAGGATATGTTAATTCCGGTATAATTGAAAAAGGCTCTATTGGCATTGGTACTGAATACTTCGATAGCCTTAATACAAATGATTATTTAATTGAGCCAGAAGATGCGTTAAATGGGCTGCCTTCAAAGAAAAAAGACTTTCATAAGTATTCAGCCGGAAAGGTATTAATTATTGCGGGAAGTGGACAATACCCTGGAGCGGCATGTTTTACTGCAAACGCTGTACTAAAAAGTGGGGCAGGTTCTTGTTTATTGGCTTTTCCTAAGTCATGTAAACAAGTAGTTCAAAAAAAACTTGATTCGGCAGTTGTTTTTCCAATTGACGATGAAAAAACAGAAATCCTTAGGGAAAGCAATTTTTCTGAGCTTGAATTAAAAATAGAATGGTCTGATGTTATAGCTATTGGTCCAGGATTGGGAAGAGACGAATCGACTCTTAAAGCAGTAAAAAGAATATTAATCAATTGTAAAAATAAACCAATAGTCATAGATGCTGATGCAATTTATAGTTTAAGAAAAAATGTTTACAAGCAAATTAATCTACAAAACAATATTCTTACACCACATCATCAAGAGTTTGCTGACTTAATTGGAATTTCAGTTGCAGAACTTGGAAAAAGAATTCCATATTATGGAAAGAGATTTTCAACCGAGAATAAATGTTGGCTTGTATTAAAAGGTGCGCCCACAATCATTTTTACACCATTTGGCCAAATGCTAATTAATTCTACGGGAAACCCTGGAATGGCAAAATTTGGAACTGGAGACGCCTTAACAGGTATTATTGCTGGATTTATAGCAAAAGCCTGCAATATTGAGCAAAGTTTAATTTCAGCGGTTTATTTGCACAGTTTATCAGCAGATCTATTGTTACAAACTAAAACCGAATATTCTTACACCGCTTCTGATATTATAGAAAATTTACCAAATGCCATTAAATTCATTCGTAAATCGATCATATAAAACTCTATATGAACGAAAAGTATTACTGGTTTATATACCATTAGCTATTTATTGGGTTGTTATTTTTATCGCAACTACTATTCCTGTTGATAAAATGCCAAAACTCTTTAATGCACAAGATAAACTTGAACATTTTGCTGCATACTTTTTTCTTGAAATTTTATTAGCACTTACATTTCATTTTCAAAATAAGTCTGAATTTTTAAAACAAAAACCGATATTTTTTTCGATTTTAGTTTTAATTATTTACGCAGCATTTGATGAAATACATCAATATTTTATTCCTGGCAGATATGCGGATGTTCTGGACTGGGTTGCAGATGTAATTGGAGGGCTATTTGCAATAATACTTGTAAAATGGTTTTTAAAAAAAACTTCCTCTCTACATTTAACAATGGAATAATTTTATCGTAAATGTTCACCATAAATCTTAATATATTAGCTCGAAAAAATTGAGGATTTCATGTTTTCGAAATTATTTATTCTTTTCTTTTGTCTTCTAAGTATAGTTACTGCTCAGAATTCCAAGCTTACACTAAGTTTGGACAAAGCAATTAGAATTGCATTGGAAAGCAATCATGACCTTAGACAGTCAAAACTTGATAAACAGAAAGCTGAAGAAAAAGTTCGTCAAACATTTGGTGAGTCTGTGCTCCCATCAATTGATGGATTTGGTACATTTTCAAGAGCAATTAAACGACCAGCTTTTTTTCTTGAAACTCCATTTTTCAGTGGTACTTTCCCTTCCGGAACAAATAATAATATAGTAGCAGGCATCCAAGTTGATCAACCTTTAGTAACTGGTTCTATGTTCTTAGCTACTAGAATTTCTAAAACTTTCAGCAAATTAGCATCATTAGCTCAACAATATTCTGTGGCGGAATTAATATCAAAAGTTAAAGATAGCTATTACACTTATCTTCTTGCAAAAGAATACGTTAGCGTTTCTGAATTACAAGTAAAAAGAGCTGAAGAAAACTTAAAAAATACTAAACAAATGTTCTCCGTCGGCAGAGTTTCTGAATATGATCAGATAAAAGCAAATGTTCAATTCCAAAATAGTATACCTGTATTAACTGAAGCTAAGAACCAACTTGAATTAGCTGAAAATAACATTAAGCTTATTCTTGGGATTGAGCTAACAAACCAGCTTGAAATTATTGGTCAATTAGAGTATAATGAACTTGGGAGCATGTCTAAAGAAAATGGATTTCAGACAATTTTCAATTCTAATATGTTGCTGAAACAAGCTGAAGTTAATACAAAATTGAATGAGCTTTCCTCATCTTTTCAATATTCTCAACATTATCCGGAACTTAGAGCATTTGGAAATTGGCAGTTACAATCACAAGAAAATGATGACCGCTCTTTTTCAAATTGGAGATTTATTAATTCAGTTTCAATCGGACTCAATTTACGTGTACCAATATTTAAAGGATTTTCAATTGATTCTAAATACCAGCAAGCTAAAATTGATTATGATAAATCTCTAGAGTCATTAATAAAAACAAAAAAAGAATTACTTAGAGATTTTGAAAATACATTGGCAACAATAAAAAAGACAAAAGAACAGATAACTTCTTACCAAAGTGCTGTTGAAGAAACAGAAAAAGGTTATCAAATTGCGCAAAAACGTTATACTTCCGGTCTATCAACTCAAATTGAAATTACGGATGCGCTTGTTTCTGTAACCCAAGCCAAGTATAATTATATAACCTCTATTTACGTTTATAACTTATTACATGCTAAACTTGATTTATTGCTAGGTAAGTCTACAGAAGAAATCCTAACTAAATAAAAATGAGTAAAGTTGAGTGCAATTAAATTAAATAACCTTTACTTCGCATATTCTAATCAAAGAAATAGTGAAGGATTCAAGCTTTCGATAGAGAACTTGTTTGTTAATGAGGGAGAATTTGTTAGTATTGTTGGACCAAATGGTTGCGGTAAATCAACTTTATTAAGAATTATTGCTGGTTTATTAAAACCAATAAACGGGAGTATTGAAATATTTGATAATAAAACTTGTAGAGACAATCTTAAATACTTATCCAAATTTATTTCTTATGTCCCGCAGATTAGTAATTCTACATTCCCATTCTCTGTTTACGAAATTGTTATGATGGGTAGGACACCATACTTAAATATGCTAGGTTTCGAAAAAGAAGAAGATTCAAAAGCTGTAAACGAAGCTCTAGTTAAACTTGAAGTTGATCATCTTTCGAATAAAGGAATTAACGAAATTTCGGGTGGTGAAGCTCAACGTGTTTTTATAGCTCGAGCCTTGGCGCAAGATGCTAAGATTTTACTTCTCGATGAACCAAACTCTCACCTTGATATTGAGCATCAAGTTGCAATTTTTGAATTGTTAAAAAATATTAACACTGAAAAAGAAAAAACTATAATTACTGTTTCGCATGATCTTAATCTTGTTGGAATTTATTCTAATCGAGTTGTGATTATGGAAAATGGCAATATTTTATTTGATGGTGATAAAAAATCTATTCTTACAAAAGAAATTATCCGAAATAGCTTTCGAGTTAATGCAGATGTTATTAGTGGTAATGATAATTCTATAAATGTTTTGATAAATCCTGTACAGATGTGATGAAAAAGAAGAATTCACTTAGGAAAATAAATTTTGGAGTAATTCTAGCCGGATTACTTGGTGTACTTTATTTCTTTTCTTTGATATACTTAAAATACCATCTTAATGGCATGTCAGTCCGGCAAATTCGATTTGATTACATTGGTAACGTAATGAATGGCTTTTTAGCATTTTCTATAATCGTTGCTGTAATCGCAACATACTTTGTAAAGCGGCAATTAGAAACTAAAAGAGTATTGTTTATTAATACATTACTTATACTTTCTTTAGGCTTACTGCTTGCTGTTTATATGTTTGCAAAGTTAGACTTTCTAAACACAGATAAACTTGTTTTTAATTTTCCGCTAAAAAAAGTTTATATGGGAACTGCATATATCTTAAGTTTTTCTTTTCAATTTTATACTTCGATTTATTTGTGGAGTTGGATATCCAAGAGCGATTCACTCTTAGAATTGCGAAGTCTTGTCAGAAGTGCAATTGGAATAGTTTTTTTTATAGTATTTAGTTTAATCTTTGTATGGAACGTAAAAGCATATTCACAAGAGAGAATAGAAAATAAAAATTTTAAATTTGCATGCATACCTGGAGCGGCTGTTTATAGCAAGGGAAGACCAAGTCCAATTTTTGAAGCCAGAATAAGAAAAACACTTCAACTTTATAATAATAAAGTAGTAGAAAAAATAATATTAACTGGAAGTAATGCGCCTGGCGAGCTAACCGAAGCGGAAACAGCAAGAAGATATTTATTAAATCTAGGTGTAGAAAAGAAAAATCTTATTACAGAAAATCGTTCTTCCACTACAACAGAGCAAATAGAATACTTAAGTCAAAAATTTGGGAAAGAAATTTCAAGAGATACCGTTTTAATTATATCAGATGGGTTTCATTTATCGCGAATAACTCAAATAGCCAAATTCTATAGGGTTAATTCTGTAGGTGTTTCTTCCGATTATTCGTTATCGTTTGAAAAAACAATATTTTACCGCACACGAGAGAGTATTGCGCTTCTATTATTTTGGTTTTTTGCTATTTGAGAAAAGAAATATCAACTTTATTTGTTCCCCATATCCCTTTTTTATAATTTTCGACCCGAAATTGAAAATAATGTTATTTGAAATTATTATTGAATAATTGTTGTAAATATTAACGTAATTATGAAGACAAATAGAAGAATACTGAGAGAGAAAGTCCTTCAAGTTCTTTACGCTTATGAGCTTAATGGAGACGGATTGACCCTTCTTATGAATGGGATATTAGCTGACGTAACAAATCAAGCCGAATTAGAATTCGCAAAACAACTAGTAAATAAAGTAGTTGCCAACAAAAAATCTCTTGAATCTGAAATTCACATTAAAGTTGCCAATTGGGAAATGGACAGAATTGCTCTAATAGACAAATTACTGCTCCAAATAGGCATGACTGAAATTATGTATTTTCCGGAAATTCCCCCAAAAGTTTCAATAAACGAAGTAATCGAAATTGCCAAAGATTATTCCACTTCAAACAGTGGGAAGTTTATAAATGGAATTCTTGATGCAATTCTTTCCGAATTAAAAGAAAGTGGTAAGCTTAATAAATCCGGAAGAGGTTTGATTGGTGAATCTTTACCCAAAAAAAATAACGAGGTCTAAAGACAAAGAAAAGTTCCGTGTTTTTGTTTGGACTCTTTTCGACTTTGCAAACACTTCTTATTCTATTGTAGTAGTTACTTTCCTTTACGCCGTCTATTTCAAGCAAACAGTAGTTAATGGTGAGTCTATAGGTGATTTCTATTGGAGCATCGGTACAAGTCTTTCGATGTTGATTACTGCCTTTATCTCACCTATTCTTGGTGCTATTGCCGATTATTCTGCCGGAAAGAAAAGATTTCTTTTAATATTTACATTCCTGTGTATAGTTTCTACAGCTCTTCTATATTTTGTTGGCAAAGGAGATGTTCTTCTAGGATTAACTCTCTTTATTATTGCTAATGTTGGATTTGAAGCCGGTTTGGTCTTTTACGATTCTTTTCTTCCGGAAATAACAGAACCAAAGAATTTTGGACGAGTTAGTGGTTATGGCTTTGCAATGGGTTATTTAGGTTCTTTAACAACTCTTGCCTTAATTTTTCCTTTTCTATCAAAGGATATGATAAAAGAATCATTTCCCGTTGCTTCACTCGTCTTTTTAGTTTTTAGTTTACCACTTTTCTTTTTTCTAAAAGATACTAGAAAGAAAAATGAAGTTAAAAAAACCTATATAAAGATTGGGCTTTCTAGAGTATATAATACCATCACAAATCTTAAGAATTACAAAAACCTATCGTTATTTTTATTTTCATTTTTTTTATATATCGAAGGTGTTAATACTGTAATATTTTTCTCCGGAAACTATGCTACAACAACATTAAAATTTTCTCTTGAAGAGCTGATAGTCTTTTTCATAATCGTACAATCAACTGCTATAGTTGGATCTTTACTTTTTGGAATTATTGCAGATTCTCACGGACAAAAGAAGTCTTTAATGGCAACACTTTATGTTTGGATATTTACGATTCTATTTGCCTACTTAACTAGCGATCCTACCGGTTACATTACCATTATTCTATCCAGTGTATTCAAACTTTCTGCCAATGAAGTTGTAAAGTATAGTTTTTACGTTGTTGGTTTGTTAGCAGGGAGTGTAATGGGAGCAACGCAATCAACAAGCAGAAGCTTGATGTCAAAATTAACTCCATTTGAAAAGAAAACAGAATTTTTTGGATTCTATTCATTTTTTGGAAAGAGTTCTGCAATTCTTGGTCCTTTGGTATTTGGATTAGTTAGCTACATAACTGGTACTCAAAGAATAGCAATTCTTACAATTGGTATTTTCTTTGTAGCTGGAATTTTTGTCTTAAGAAAAGTTAAAGATGTTTAGAATTTCCTTTTTGAAATGATAATCTAACTGTTATCCAAATTAAAATTATGCTACTAACCAACCACAAAAAGCTTATAATTATTTGATCCATTCCTAATAAACCGGCAAGTATGTGAGCATCGCTTGAAAACACATCATTTAGCATATCTTCTTTAATATCAATTATAACATAAATTGAACTTACAAGTGCAAAGGATTTAGCAATTAACTTAACTAATAGAATTCGAACAAAGAAAGCAAAAAAAACAAGAATACCAATTGTAATTATTCCAATTAAAATGAATTCTAGTGATGGCGTAGATATTAAAGTTATTGCTAATAATAGAAATGCTAAAGCCAGAAAAATATATCGTCTTACTTTTTGTAGTTCGGAGGAAATAAAAATCAATAAACCGAAGATCAAACTTCCTAAATAACCGGAACTTGCAATAGCCATATCATTTCCACCTTCAGTAATTATTTTCCCTCCAAGATTAAACCCAAGAGAAATTTCCGCAATTCTTCCACCAGTTAAGAGTATAGCAATAGCATGTGACGACTCGTGCAAAAAGACAACGAAAATTTTAATTGGGTATATGAAAATTGTATTCCAAAGTAAGAAGGAAAGGAGAACAATTGTAAAAATAAATACTGATTCTTGTGTTCGGTTTTTTTTCGCCGGGTTATTTTTCATAATAAACAATCGTTTACTAAAAATTAATTAAAATTCTTGAATTAGATTAAAGAGTAAGTTAATTTTGTCGAGTCGCGGGCGTAGCTCAGTTGGTAGAGCATTAGCTTCCCAAGCTAAGTGTCGCGGGTTCAAATCCCGTCGCCCGCTCTAAAAAGTATTAAAAAATTCTTTATGCTTCTTGTTTCTTAAAGACAAAAGTTCTATAATTGAGTCCCAAAATTTGATGTTCTTTTGTAAATTTTGAATTTTTCAACGGGAGCTTAGCTCAGCTGGTTCAGAGCATCTGCCTTACAAGCAGAGGGTCATTG
>CAZVYT010000075.1:0-8796 GCA_964631495.1 uncultured Melioribacter sp.
ACATACTTTTGTTGTTCCTAAGTCTAATCCAGCTATTACATTTTTCTTCATGATTTCTTATCCATCTCTTCTTGGTTTTGTTCTATGTTTTCTAAAAGACCAAGGAAAATGTGTCCGCCATATCTTAGATCCACATAATCCATATATTTATTTAATTCTTTCCCTTTTAGGTAATTCCAAAAACTGCTGAAATAAAGAACTTTCTGTAATTCATTTCCTCTTCCAATTTTAACCGGATAATCAAACGAAGAGAAATAAATACTTATCTCACCGCCAAATTGCATGTCTATTGAAGAAAGAGCGTCATGCATTTCCGGGTTAGCAAGTTTTACAGCGCCAATAATTTTTGCCGCAGTCAGTACATCATAATTTTTTTTAATTGACAACAACATCTTTATAGCTTCATCCTGTTGTACATTTGCAATAATTGGATAATCTATTTTTAATGAATTTTCTAAAACCGGCAGAACTTGTAGCTCATCTGTTATTAGGTATTGTTCTTCACCATCAAACATTAGAGATTCAAAATTCTTTTCTTTAATTGTTACAGATACTTTTCCATTCCCATCATAACGAACATCGGCAAAATCAACATAGGGATGCTTTTCAATTCTATCTTTTATAATCTGCACAGTAATTGACTGGTAATTACGTTTGTTATTGAGCTTTGCAAATGCTATATATACGAAACGTGAAAGATGAACATTACCAGAAATTTCTATGTATTTGATTTTATTGCTTACATCTGTTTTAATACCAAAAGACATATATGCTATAGCTGTAACTGTGCCCACAAATAAAATAACAGCAAATATGTATTTAGGAAGCTTTATCATTTCTTATCAGCCTTTAAGTATTCAATGAACTGCTTTCCAAATTTCCAGATGTCGCCTGCTCCTAGTGTAATAATAATATCGCCGTTCTGGTAAATTGACTTTAATAAGTCTGGAACTTTTGATTTATCAGGTACGTAATGCACGTTTTTATGACCGAACTTTTTTGCTGTTTCCGTAATCATTTCGCCGGTTATACCTTCAATAGGTTTTTCTCTTGCCGGATAAACATCGGTGCAAATAAAAATATCTGAGTTTAAAAATGATCTGCCAAATTCAAGATAAAAATCTTTTGTGCGGCTATATAAATGAGGTTGGAATATCGCAACTAATCTTCTATTCCATCCGCGACGAATTCCATCAAGCGTTACATTAACTTCTGTTGGGTGATGTCCGTAATCATCAATTACCATCACTTCTTTATCATACTTAATTTCAAAACGGCGGAAAACACCAGAAAACTTTTCTAAAGAATTTTTAATTATCTCGAAATCAACTCCCATCTCTTTGGCAATTGTAACTGCTACAAGAGAGTTTTTAATGTTATGGAGTCCAGGAATGTTTAATCTAATTCTACCAAGTTCTTCACCTTTGTATACAAGAGTATATTCAGAATGATTTTCTGAGTGAGCTATATTCGTTGCCCTAACATCAGCTTGTGGAGATACACCGTATGTAAATATTTTTCTAGCTATCTGTGGAATAATATCTTGCAGTGCAGGTTCATCTAGACATAAAACTACAAAACCAAAGAAAGGAACTTTGTTAGCAAATTCTATGAATGATGCTTTTATATCGTCCAAATCTTTATAAGTATCAAGATGTTCTTCTTCAAGTGATGTTATTGCAGCGATTGTTGGTGTCAGTTTTAAAAAAGTTCTGTCAAATTCATCAGCTTCAACAACTATGTAATCACTTTTTCCTAAACGAGCATTAGTTCCGCCAAGGCTGCTTAAATTTCCTCCAACAATTATGGTTGGATCAATGTTAGCTTCAGTTAAAACTAATCCAACCATTGATGTAGTTGTTGTCTTTCCGTGAGTTCCTGCAATTCCAATTCCATTCTTCATCCGCATGCATTCAGCTAACATTTCTGCACGTTTAATCACAGGAATTTTTCTTTCGATTGCCGCTTTTACTTCTGGGTTTTCAAGGTTCACCGCTGAAGAATAAACTACAACATCTGCTTCTACAAGGTTTTCAGCTGAGTGTCCTTCATAAACTTTAATTCCCAAACTTTCCAATCTTTCAGTAACATCGGTTTTTGTTAGATCCGATCCGGTTATTGTAAATCCTTGACTTAATAATATTTCTGCAATCCCGCTCATTCCAATTCCGCCAATACCAACGAAGTGTACATTCTTAACTTTTATCATCATCATCATTATATCATCCTAATTATTTCTAATTCTAAAATTGCTGCTGTTGTAATTGCGCTCAGTAAGTACAAATAATATTTCATCATCAAGCCCAATGTGAAACTTAACTCGTACCTGTTAACAACGTTAAATCTTACTAAAACTTCATTTACTTTGTTTTTCGATATCGTTCTTATCATAATTTTTCAGCCAATTCAATTGCACTTTTTGCTATTATACTTGCAGCATTTGGTTTTGCAAATTCTACTATGTTATTTCTTAGTGTATTCTTTCGGTCTTCATTAAACATTAACTTAGATATTACATCAAACAATTCTTCATTTACGTTTTTATCTTCAATCAATTCTGCTGCTTCATTATCAACTAATGCTTTTGCGTTCAAGTATTGATGATCTGCCGCAACATTAGAAGAAGGAACAAACACAACCGGCAACCCAAGCAAAGAAACTTCTGAAATAGTGGTTGCTCCTGCACGCGCAAGAACTAAATCCGACACAGTGTAAGCCGCGCTCATATCACTAATGTATTCCATTACCTTAACGTTTTTTTCATTGTAGCGTCTGAATTCTTGATAATAAACTTTACCTGTTTGCCATAATATTTGTATTCCCAGTTCTTCAAACTTTTGTATGTTTTTCGCTACTGCAAGGTTAAGAGATCTTGCTCCTCCGCTTCCTCCGATAATCAGTAAAGTTTTCTTAGCCGGATGAAGACCAAATACACTTAACGCTTCAATTCTATCTTTTATTTTGAGAGATATTCTTATTGGATTGCCAGTTAATTTCAGTTTTTCTTGTTCTCTGAAATACTTTTTTGATTCTTCAAAAGTGATATGGATTTCTGTTGCTTTCTTTTCTAGTAAACGATTTGTAACTCCAGGATAACTATTCTGCTCTAACAGCATAACTTTTGCACCTAAAACTGAAGCAGCCCAAATTACCGGACCGGATACGTAAGCACCGCTGCCAATTGCTACACGCGGCTTAAAACAAAAATTTATTCCTATTGATTGTAAAAGCGACACAAATATTTTTACAGGAAACAAAATATTATTCAAGTTAAACTTCCTAGCGAAGCCGCTAATCCAAATTGTCTTAAAATTGAAATCATGCTCTGGAACAACGCGCTCTTCAATTTTTCCTTTAGCCCCTACAAACAAAATTTCAGCTTGCGGTTTTAATTCACGTATTTGCTGAGCCACTGCAAGAGCAGGATAAAGATGACCACCTGTTCCGCCGCCAGCAAAAATAAATCGATATGGAGTTTTCATTTTGCTCATACTTGTTGAATTTTTAGCTCGCTTGTTCTAACAGTTTGCCTGCCAACATTTATGATAATGCCAATAGAAATAGCAAAAAGTATTATTGATGTTCCGCCAAAGCTTAAAAAAGGAAGAGTAATCCCGGTTGTTGGAAGCAATCCCGTAACAACTCCAGCATTAATAAATGCGCTAATAATTATGTTGAATGCTAAACCTAAAACCATCAATTGGCCAAATTTATCTTGAGCTTTTTTTGCAATAACCATACAAACCAAAAACAAAGCGAAATAGAGAATTAAAATTGTAACAGCGCCAAGAAATCCCCATTCTTCACCAAGTATCGAAAAAATAAAATCGCCATAAGATTCTGGTAAGAACAAATCGCTTTGCCTGCTGTGCCCAGCTCCAATGCCAACCCATCCACCGCTTCCTAAAGCAATCTTAGCTTGTTTAACTTGAATGTTTATGTCGCCACCATTAATCAAACTATCTACATAAGTAAGTATTCTATCGCGCGAATGTTTAAGAAGCATAGCAACCGAGCCAAGTGCAAGACCAGCCCCTGCAACAATTCCAAACACTTGTTTCAGTTGAGCGCCGGACACAAACATTAATACAAAAGATGTAACTACAATGATGATTGTAGTACTTACATTTGGCTGAACCATAACTAACAACCCAACAATTCCAACCCAGATCAGTGGGAAAATGAAACCGTTTTTAAAGTCTTTTATTTTGTCGCCCATTTTTTCCAACATAAAGGAAAGGTGCATTATCAAAATTACTTTTGCAGCTTCTGATGGTTGAAATTGTATGAAACCCAAATTTATCCAGCGTTGCGCTCCTTTTACTTTAGGTGCGAATAAGAAAGTATAAATCAAAACTGCTATTATTATAAAAAGAGCAATCTTTGTATACTTTCTGTAGTTCTCATATTTAATCTTAGAGAAAGCATACATTCCTAGCACTGCAATTACAATTTTTGCAATATGATTTTGAAAAAGTTTGAAATTAGATTCATACTTCAACATGCTATAAGTTCCGCTTGCTGTTAAAACCATCACAGCGCCAAGAGAAATAAGAGCTACAACAAGTACAATTAATATTTTAACCCAAGTATTCATTATTTTAAATTTTCCACTGCTTGCTTAAAAACTTTTCCTCGATGTTCAAAATTTTCGAACATATCAAAACTTGCGCATGCTGGTGAGAGAAGAACTACAGAGCCGTTTTTGGCTTCGTTACGGGCAGCTTCTACACATGCCTGCATACTATCTTTTTTTTCTGTTATAACAATTGACCCGAAATAGTCTTCAACTTTCTGTGAAGAAACACCAATTGCATAAATTTTCTTTACATGTTCTTTCACTAGCTCTTTTATTTCGTCGTAGTTGTTTCCCTTATCTTTTCCGCCTAAAATCAAATAGATTGGTTTAGTAAAAGATTTCAATGCCACAATTACTGAATCTACATTAGTAGCTTTGGAATCATTGTAGTACTCAACACCATTTATTTCGCGCACAAATTCAATTCTGTGTTCAACACCTTTAAATGATGCAAATGCTGCTCTAATTTTTTGATTGGGTATGTTTAATAGTTTTGCAATTGCCATTACTGAAAGTGCGTTAGCTGTATTGTGTTCACCTTTTATAAACAAATCATTTGATGAGCATATTTTCGATACTTTGCCAAACCATGCAAAGTTCATTTCGCCATTCTTATGGTACGCACCAACTTGAATATCTTTTTTTACAGAGAAACCAAGTTTTTGAACCTTTGAGTTTTTCATTGTTTTAAATGTATTTACATCATCAGAGTTGTAAATAAAAAAATCTTCTTCTGTTTGGTTGGAAGTTATACCAATCTTCGATGCAACATACTTTTCAAAACTATTATCATATCTATCCATATGATCCGGAGTGATATTGAGAATTATTGAAAAATGAGGCTTAAAATGTTTAATAAAATCAAGCTGGAAACTTGATGTTTCTAGAGCTACATACTCGCCTTCTTCTACATCTAAAACAATTTCTGAAAATGGATTGCCTATGTTTCCCGCAGCGAAGCATTTAATGCCGCATTCATTCAATGTATGATTCATCAAAGCAGTAGTTGTTGTTTTTCCATTTGTGCCCGTTATAGCAATAACAGATCCTTTACAAAACCATGAAGCAAATTCTACTTCACTGTAGATTTTTATACCTTTTTCAATTGCATTTGAAAGCACAAGAGAATTTGTTGGCACTCCTGGACTTGTTACTATAAAATCGCATTCATAAATTTTTGAAGAATGCACTCCAAACTCAAAATCAATATTCTCTTTTTCAAAAACTGCTTTAGCTTTTTCTAATTTATCAAATGAACGACTATCGCTTACAAAAGGTATAGCTCCAAGTTTTTTTGCTAATTGAGCAGACGCAATTCCGCTTCTTACAGCTCCAATGATCGATATTTTCTTTCCTTTAATTTCCATTAGCGTATCTTGAATGATGCTAAACTTATAATTGCAAGGATAATTGTGATTATATAAAATCTTACAACAATCTTTGGTTCATCCCAGCCAATCTGTTCAAAATGATGATGAATGGGAGCCATCTTAAATATTCTTTTTCCTTCACCATATTTTTTCTTTGTATACTTGAAATACAATCGTTGAACAATTACAGAGATTGTCTCTATAAAAAATATTCCGCCAAGAATTGGAATAAGTAAATCTTTCTTTATTAAAATCATCATTACACCAAATGTACCGCCAAGTGCTAACGAACCTGTATCTCCCATAAAAACTTGCGCCGGATAAAAATTAAACCAAAGAAACCCTAAGCCTGCACCTATTAGTGCCGCAATGAAAACTGTAAGTTCTCCACTGCCTGGCATGTAAATAATATTTAAGTAGTCTGAGTAAATAACGTTACCCGTTACATAAGAGATAATTGCAAGCGCAATCATTACTATTAAAACAGTTCCAATTGCCAAGCCATCTAAACCATCAGTTAAATTAACTGCGTTAGATGTTGCTGTAATTATAAAGACAACCCAAGGAATAAAAAGAATTCCAAAATCCCAATTCAAATTCTTAAAGAAAGGTAAAGTTGTTTGTGTATTATACTGAGCAAATTCTGGTAAGAAATAAACAGCAGTGCCAACAACTAAACCTACAAATATTTGTCCAAGAAGTTTATACCTAGCAATCAACCCTTTCGGAAGTTTTTTAACAACTTTTAAATAATCATCCAGAAACCCAACTATACCTAGAACAACAGTTGAAAACAAAACAAGTAGAATAAATACACTTTTTAAATCTGCCCATAATAAAACAGGTACAGTTACGGAGAGAATGATTATCAATCCGCCCATTGTTGGCGTACCAGCTTTCTTTTTATGAGTCTTTGGTCCTTCATCACGAATCGGTTGATCAACTTGTCTTTTCTTAAGTTTAGAAATTATTATAGGTCCAACTATAAATGAAAACAGTAATGCAGTTATTGCTGCTAGAGCAGAACGAAAAGTTAAAAACCGAAAAATGTCAAATCCCGGAGGATTGAATTCTCTGTTTATATATTCAAATAAATAGTAGAACATTATGCAAACCTTTTTTCCAAAATGTTTACAAATTCTTCCATCTTCATTCCTCGCGAACCTTTAACAAGTATCACGGAATTTTCTATCTCTTCATATTGTAGGTAAAGTGATAGTGCTTCGCGCAAAAAGAAATGGATTGATCTAGTTTTTTTCTTTCTTAACTCTTTAACTAAATGCTGCATCATATTTCCAACAGATAAAACAAGCAAATTTTTTGAAGGCTTAAAAAGCACACCTAACTCTTTGTGAAGTTTTACAGATTGACTTCCAAGTTCAAAAATGTCTCCAAGTACAACAATTTTGTTTTTATATAGTGTTATTTTATTTAAAGTGTTAACCGCTTCTTTGATTGATGCCGGACTTGCATTGTATGTATCATCAATTATAACCGCATCTTTATATTTTTTAACTTCAACTCGTCCTTGAACAGAAGTAATTTTTTTAGTGCCGTTAATGATTTGTTTTTTTGTTAACCCAAGTTTTAACGCAACAGTTACGGCTGATAAATAATTCTTTGCATTAGCTTCGCCATAAACCGGAAGAGCAACATCAAACTTTACTTGATTGGATGATAATTGAACCTTGGTTTTTCCATCGTTTGTAAAGCCAAGTATTTTTCCATTTACATCTGCATTACCAGAAAAGCCAAAAGTAGCCTTATACGAATATCCCTTAGTATTAGCGCGTAAGATTTGGTCATCATTATTAATTAAAACTGTTCCGCCCACTTTTTCAGTTTCATCAAACAATGCAGATTTTTCCTTATAAACTCCATCTCGGTTCTTCAAAAACTCCAAGTGAGAGTCGCCAATATTTGTTATTAAAGCATAATCCGGTTGAGATATCTTTGCGGAATATGATATTTCTCCAAAATGATTTGTTCCTTGTTCTAAAACTAAAATATCACATTTTTCATCTGCGCTTAATATTGTAAGAGGAACACCAATGTGATTGTTATTGTTTGCCAAAGTTTTGACAACATTAAATTTTTCGGAAAGCAATGTTGCAATCATTTCTTTCGTTGAAGTTTTTCCATTGCTGCCGGTAATCGAAATAATTTTTGCTTTAAGTTTTTTTCTCCAAACATTTGCCAAATCACCTAAAGTTATTTTAGTATCATCAACAGCAATTACTGTAACTTCAAGCGAAGCAAACTTTTTAATTTTCTTTTTATTTATAACAACTGCTTTGGCACCATTCTCAATTGCATTTAACACAAAATCATGTCCATCAAATTTTTCACCTTTTATTGCAACAAATAGAGACCCTTTTTTCACTTTGCGTGAATCAATCTCAAATTTAGCTAACGGTTTAAATCCATCCGGATTGTAAATAACCGCTGTTGGCAGATTAAATAAATCTTCGAGTGTTATTTTTAGTTTGCCCATTCGTTTAAATATTTTTCCGCTGTTTCTTTATCAGAAAAGTGCTTATGCACATTATTAATTATTTGATAATTTTCATGCCCTTTACCTGCAATTAGTATTACAGCATCATCTTCAGATTCCAATATCGCTGCACGAATTGCTTCTTCTCTATCTACAAACACGCGATAATTATTTGCTTTTATTCCTTTTAGTATTTCATTAATAATAAAAAAAGGATCTTCGCTTCTGGGATTATCGGATGTTACATATACACGTTCACTCATCGAAGATGCAATCTGACCCATTATAGGTCTCTTTTCTCTATCTCGATCTCCGCCACAGCCAAAAACAGTGTAGATTTTTCTATCATTTTT
>CAZVYT010000075.1:8806-12847 GCA_964631495.1 uncultured Melioribacter sp.
ATATGTTGAACAGCTATTAATGCTTGTTTAAGTGAATCAGCAGTATGAGAATAATCAACTATTACTTTTTTGTTTTTCATACTAACTACTTCAAATCTTCCTGGTACTTGTGGAGTTGTCTTAATTCCTTCAATTGCTTTCTCAGGTTTTATTCCATTAACAACAGTTACTACAAAAGCAGATGCAGCATTAAATGCATTGAAATGACCAACCAATTTTGTATCCACTTTGTAAGTAAATCCTTTCCACATCATTTCAAATTTTGTTCCTTCAAGATCAAAATCAATTTTTTCAATTTTGAGGTCAGAGTTATTGCTGCTTCCAAAAGAAATTGATTTTGCTTTTGAATCTTTAACAATGGAATAACCACTTTCATCATCAGTGTTAAATGCTATTATTCCATTTTCACCCATCATGTCAAACAAGATTTTTTTTGAATCAAAGTAATGTTCAAATGTCTTGTGATAATCCATATGATCTGAAGTTATGTTTGTAAATATTGCAGAAGAAAATTTCAAATGATCTACTCTGTTCAATCTTAATGCATGAGAAGAAACTTCCATAACACAATGAGTACAGCCTGCTTTTACCATTTCATTCAATAATGAATTTATTTCGTGTGCTTGAGGAGTTGTGAGCGTAGTTTTTATTTCCACATCTCCAATGTAGTTTGCTATCGTTCCAATTAAACCACATTTATAACCGGCGTTTTCATAAATATTTTTTACAAAAAAAGCTGTTGTTGATTTTCCTTTCGTTCCGGTAATTCCAATCAATACTAAATTTTTAGAAGGTTCATCGTAAAAAACATTTGAGAATTCTGCCAAAGCTTTTCTTGTATCTTCAACAACAATTTTTACACAACCGGCATGAGCAAATATTTGATTTGGAACCACATTTGCATTTTGAACAACAACAGCGTCTGCTCCTCTGTTAATTACATCTTGTATATATTTGTGTCCATCTGTATTATGCCCTTCAATTGCAAAGAATATTGAGTTTTTTCCGGCTGAACGAGAGTCAATAGTTATTTTTAATATTTCTTTTAATTCAGCGTTGCCTACCACCTGAATTACTTTAACTTTATTTAGAAGTTCATTTAACTTCATTGAGTCACGCTCTGTTTAACTTTTTTATTTACCGGTTCACATTTTAATGTGCATATTATTCCCGGATTTAACGGCACACCCGGTTCAATACTTTGCCAAACAACCTTTCCAATACCATTAACTTTGAATGGTACTTTCATTGTATTTAATTGCGCAATTGCATCTCTCACGGATTTATTTGTTAAGTTCGGCATTGTATCTGTGTAAGCAAATCTTCTATTAGTATTAATAATTTCTTTTTCCGGAACATTTAAGTAAGATCGTTTAGATGACTTTGGTGCATTTTTTAAATCAGCAATTAATTGTTCCATTAATTTATTGTCTCTCTGAATCGGCTTTTTATCTTTCACTATATTTACATCGGATTCAATCATTCTTTTAGCAACCTCTTGGAAAATTGGCGCAGCAACTAAACCACCATATGAACCTCTTGTAGGTGAATTAACTAGTACAAAAACAACAACTGTTGGTTTTTCTGCCGGGAAGAAACCAATGAAAGAAGAGTTGTGACTTGAACTTGAATAATTATTATTTACAAGCCTTTGTGCAGTTCCTGTTTTACCACCAACCAAAACATTTGGAAGGATTGCCGCTTTTCCGGAACCATGTTCAACTACTCCAACCATTAATTCTCTAATTCTTTTTGATGTTGCATCACTAATAACATTTCTAATTTTTCCAGGATGGAATTCTTTTATAATGTTCCCTTTATGATCTGTAATTGATTTTGTAATGTAAGGTTGATAAAGAACTCCGCCATTTATTAAAGCGCTAAATGCTGTAGCCATTTGCAAAGGTGTAACTAATAATTCGTAGCCGTAAGACATAAAAGCCTTTGTAATTCCAGTAAAGAATTTTGGTAACTTAACACCGCCCTCGGCTTCACTAGGAAGGTCTACCGAAGTTTTATTACTGAATCCAAAATCGCGCAAGTATTTATAAAATGTTTCTGCATCCACGCGTTCTATTAACTTTGCCATGCCAATGTTGCTTGATTGCTCTAATACTTCACTAACAGATAGTATTCCGCTTTTGTGAGAATCGTAAATAGTAACGCCTTTATACTTATAGCTTCCGTTTTCAGTGTCTATTTGTTCATTTTCTTTGGCAAGTTTTTGATCAAACAAAATCGCCATTGAAATTGATTTCATTGTTGAACCTGGCTCATATGGATCTATAATTGCTCTGTTTCTTCTGCTGCCAGTCTCTGCTACATTGTAATTTGTTGGATCAAAATCTGGTAAGTTTGCTAACCCAAGAATTTCTCCGGTATTAGGATTCATAACTATTCCAACTGCAGATTCGCCGCCAAATTTTTCGAGACCTTTTGTTAATTCTTCTTCTAATATTTTTTGAAAAGTTTTATTTATAGTAAGGTTAATTGTATTTCCACTTTTAGGAACTTTAGAAGTGTTTTCATCAATCGATAAAGTGTTTCCAAAAACATCTTTTTCATAAACTAGATATCCATCTGTGCCCGATAGTTCTTGATTATATATTTTTTCAATTCCCTCTATACCAGTACCAGTTTTTTTATCAACATATCCCAATATGTGTGATGTCGAATTTCCGTAAGGATAAACACGCGAAAAATCTTCTTGATAAGTAAGTCCATCAGTAACAAATTTCTTTAAGAGTATAGCTTTATCCATCGGGATCTTACTTTCTAAACAAACAATTCTGGTTCCCGTCTTAATCAAATTAACGTAATAGTTTTTGGACTTATTCATTACCTTGGCAAATTCTTCAGCAATTTGATTAATTTTTTTATTGTTATTCTTAATCATTCTTTTATCAACAAAAAAAGAAACATTGCTGAAAGTGTAGCTTAAAACTTCACCATTAATATCTTTTATCAAACCTCGTTCTGCCTTAACAATTTGCGGTTTGTATTGTTGTGTTTCTGCAATTCGAGTATAGTATTCATGTTTAGTAATTTGAATTGTAAAGAGCTTGAGTACCAATACGATCAGCACAATCAAGAGAATTCCGGTAATTATTATCGCTCGTGAGTTATTCATACTTCTCGTTAACTGCTTTTAATATTTGATTTATTTGTTCTTTTGATACTGTAATTGTCTCAATATTATCTTTGGGACGATGAAGCAAAAGAGAATCTTGAGCAAAACGAACTATTCTATCTTCAGACATTAGTTTTTGTACATCAACCATTTTCATTTCAATTCTATTAATTCTTTCATTCAATGCTTCTTGCCTATTAATCTTATCCTTGCTAATTCTTTTTATTTCTGATAAAAGAACCACGTACGATAGTAAGATTAAGGCAGCTGAAATTACCATTATAATAAACTTTGTTAGTTTTGAACCTTTCATCTTACTTATACTCTTTCTGCAACTCTTAATTTTGCACTACGTGCTCTTCGGTTATTTTCAATTTCATTTTCTGAAGGAACAATTGGCTTTGAGGTAATTAATTTTAATTTTTTTTGTTTACCACAAATACAAATCGGCATTCCTGGCGGACAAATACAACCCAAACTTTCGTACTTAAATTTTTCTTTTACAATTCTGTCTTCCAATGAGTGAAAAGTCAAAATTGCAATTCTTCCATCTTTAGAAAGCAATTCAACTGATTTGTCTAAAAATATCTTAAGCTCACCTAACTCATCATTAACATAAATTCTTAATGCTTGAAAAACCCTTGCTAAACTTTTTGTAACAAATCTTTCTGGTGTTAAATCTTCAATTATTTTTTTTAACTGGAATGTTCTAGAGATTTTTTCATTTTGTCTCAACTCAACAATTTTCTTTGCAATTGCGCGAGAGTTTTTTTCTTCCCCAAACTCAAATAATACTTTTGCTATTTCTTCTTTTGAAACTTCGTTCAAAAAATCAGAAGCGGGAAATCCTTCATTTCTATTCATCCTCAGATCAAGGGAGGAATCCTCCCGGAATGTGAATCCCGCTTCAA
>CAZVYT010000076.1:0-12625 GCA_964631495.1 uncultured Melioribacter sp.
ACCCGTGATCTCCGCCTTGAGAGGGCGGCGTCCTAGACCACTAGACGAACGCGCCAGAATTCAATGGAGTTAAATTAAGCGTGTGAAGTAATAATATCAAATCTTTATTCATAACTATGATGTAAACTTATTTCAGAATAACATTTTGTTCTTTGTTTTGATAATTTAGCCATAGCAAACATTTAGGAAAAGATATGAACCGGAACTTCACTTTGATAATATTCTTATAGTTTTCTCTTTCTGGGTAATTTTTACGTAAGAGTAAAACCTATTGTCGCAACTAATTGATGAAAACAGCTTTTGTAAAAGCTTAAGAAGAAAGCACAAGTGTTCTTTTTATATTTCATGCTTTATGATCAAATTGTAGCAGCCTCTTGGATTAAAAAATGAACTCTGATGAAATAAAGGAAATTTTGGGAGACAATTACTTAATTACCAAATACTTGAAAATATATGCGCCAAAGCCAAAAGCAAATAGTGCTGATATGCCAATAATAACAAAATTAGTTACACCATCGTGATTAAAGAACACATTCGACTAACCATTAAACTGGCAATTCCAATTTCTGTTGGTCAACTTGGTCATGTTATGATGGGTGTTGTTGATAGTATGATGGTCGGTCAGGTTGGTGCTGTTTCCTTAGCTGCGGCGGCGTTAGTTAATGGATTGTTTTTTCTGATTCTCGTGTTAGGTATTGGGGTTTCTATGGCCGCAACACCTTTAATTTCTATGGCTAAGGGTGCTCAGAAATTTGAAGATTGTGGCAAAACTTTAAATCATTCGCTTATTGTAAATTTTAGTTTTTCTATCATTCTTTCAATATTAACTTATTCTGCTTCTTACTTAATCCCATTATTAAATCAGCCAAAAGAAGTGGTTGCCGAAGCTATTCCCTATATGCAAGTACTAGCTTCATCCGTAATTCCTTTTATGCTCTTTCAAACTTACAGACAATTTTTAGAAGGACTTTCGATTCCCAATCCACCTATGATTATTGCATTATCTGCTAATTTCTTAAATGCCTTTCTAAATTGGATTTTTATTTTTGGACAATTTGGCATTCCTTCTATGGGACTTTTTGGGGCTGGAATTGCAACTACATCAACAAGATGGATAATGGCAATTTCTTTAGTTCTTTTCGTAATGAAATATGAAAGGATTAAAAAATATCACTCAAAAAAATATTTCGCATCAATTGATAAAAACCTTATTAAAAAAATTATTAGTATTGGCTTACCAAGCGGATTTCAATATTTTTTAGAAGTTGCAGCATTCTCGTTTGCAGCGGTAATGATTGGCTGGATAGGAAGTAAAAACCTTGCCGCTCACCAAATTGCTATTAACATGGCATCCATTACTTATATGATTATTCTGGGGATTTCTGCTGCCGGTACTATTCGCGTTGGTGGATTTGTTGGAGAAAATGATTGGAAGAAAGTTAGATATGCCGGTTTTACTTCAATAGGTATTTCTGTAACAATAATGTTTTGTTTTGGTGTCTTTTTCGTTTTATTAAATCGCATTCTCCCACATTATTATATTACAGATTTAGAAGTAATAAACCTTGCATCACAACTATTAATTGTTGCAGCTTTATTTCAAATTTTTGACGGAATGCAAGCAAGTGGTGTGGGCGTATTACGCGGATTAGCAGATGTTAAAGTTCCACTAATTATTACATTACTTTCATATTGGATCATTGGAATTCCAGTTGGGGCTTTTCTTGGGTTTTATTTTGGCATGGGCGCTGTTGGAATTTGGATCGGTTTATTAATTGGTTTAGCTCTTCTTGGAATTACTATGTTATATAGATTTCATCATAAAACGAAACTGCATTCTTAGATACCTACTCTTAAAAATATTCATATCTTTGTGCGTAAAAATTTTTAAAATGGGTTAAATGAAAAGAATTGCTCCACTATTAGTAATAATTGCAGCTTCACTTTGGGGTTTTGATGGTATTATTTTACGTCCCGCGCTCTATAGTTTGCCAGTTCCTTTAGTTGTATTTGTTGAAACCAGTATTGTTGCGTTATTATTAATTCCTGTGCTGCTTAAGAATTTTGATGTTATTAGAAAATTAACAAGAAGAGAATGGCTTTCTTTTGCGGGTGTTGGTTTACTCGGAGGTGCAGTTGGTACAATGGCAATAACCAAAGCCTTATTTTATGTAAATTTTGTAAACCTTTCTGTTGTTATTCTAATACAAAAATTACAGCCGGTTTTTGCCTTAGGCTTAGCCGCGATAATCCTTAAAGAGAAACTACCAAAAATATTTTTTCTTTGGGCTGGATTGGCAATTGTAGGAGCATATTTTATGACTTTTGGATTGAATATTCCAAACTTATCAACTGGAGATAAAACAATAATTGCGGCTGCACTTTCATTAGTAGCAGCTTTAAGTTTTGGCTCATCAACTGTATTAAGCAAGCTTGCTTTAAAAAACGTTGGTTTTGAAGTAGCTACTTATTTGCGTTTCCTTATCTCGGCAATCATAATGTTTTTGGTAGCACTTTTCACTAGCGATTTATTTCAAATTAGTAAAATTTCTGAAACACAATGGGGAGTTTTTATTTTAATTGCTTTTACAACCGGAGGAGCTGCAATTTTTCTTTATTACTACGGACTTAAAAAAATATCTGCATCAGTAGCAACTATTTGCGAATTAGCATTTCCTCTTACTGCTGTTGTATTGGATTACTTAGTAAGAGGTACTGTACTTTCAATAATCCAATGGTTTGGTGTGTCACTTCTAGTTTTTAGTATCATTAAGGTAAGCGGCGTTACTTTTTCAAATGAAAAAACAAATAGTTAGTTTTTGTTTTTTCAATATTCTCATAAAATATTCCTCTTTGCCGCTTCAGTAGTTAACTTGATAATTTTATGTACAGTAAGAGTGCGTAAACTTATTTACAGAAGATATTTCTCCTTCAATGACAGTGTAATTTAAATTGTTTTTTACTTAACCAGTTTAATAATTTCCCAAATCAACCACTTCATAAATAAAAACTAAGAGTTGTTTGAAGTCTTCAAGCTTTGCACATTACAATGATTATTCACAAAACAGCTTAACTTAAATATATTTTTTAATCAAACATATTTACGTAAAAAATTAAATGTGAGAGACATCCGAATTATTGCAGACATTGTCTTTGCGAATCCGCCTTTGGCGGATGAAGCAAACTAAAACTAACTTATTGAATCAAAATAGAGATTGCTTTTCCGAAACAAAACTTCGGGACAAGCTGTAATTTCATTCCTCGCAATGACAACTAAAAAAATATTTCAGAGCTCTCTGAGAAATAATTTTTCAATTACTTTTTTTCTCAAACTTTATTGAAACGGAGTTTATGCAATATCTTAAACCAGTTGGTTTTGGACCATCATCAAATACATGCCCTAAATGACCATCACAATTTCCACAAATAACTTCAATTCGATGCATACCGAAACTCAAATCATCTTTTGTGATAATATTTTTGTTATTTATAATATCACTGAAACTTGGCCATCCACAACCGGAGTCAAATTTTGAATTTGAATCAAATAAAACTGCTTCACATGCAGCGCATTTATAAACACCATCATCAAAAGTATTCCAATACTTTCCAGTAAAAGGTCGCTCAGTTCCCTTTTGCCTTAAAACACGAAATTCTTCCGGTGATAAAACTTCCTTCCATTCATTATCAGTTTTTTCTATTCTAGAACTCATTTTTTTTTCTTTCGTAGAATCTTTTGCATTATTGACTTGCGCATATAATGTAACTGATGTTATAAGAAAAAATAAAAGTACAATGTAAACTTTGATAACTCCACTACTCATATTACTATCTTTCTAAATTGTTCTCAATTAATCTAACAGTTTGAAGCTTCTGAAAATTGCTTTTTTCTCTCTTCACGAGGTGCTTTACGCCGAAGCGATCTTTATTTTAACATGAAAATCAATGCTTGTAATTATTTCACTTGGCTCAAAATGACAAAGTGTTAATTTTACAAATTCTCAGTTTATTATTTAAGTTTCGTTTTGTAAGCTTCCGTTTCTTCAACTGAATTAAAATAACCTATTCTAACTCTGTACCAAGTTCCTCTTTGCTTATTAACTAATGCTTCAACTACAAATGCATTATGGCCTTGTGATTTCAATTTGGAAACTTCGCTTTCAGCTTTGCTTTTGCTTTTCCATGAAGAAACTTGAAACGAGTACTTTCCATCATCAAGAAAAATAGTTTCTTTTGGATTCGTTTCGGGAAGATATGATTGAGTGGAATTTGTTTCTTTTTTAGTTTTTTCTTCACTGCTTTTATTAATTTCTGTTTTCTTTGCAGTAAGAGTTTTTAATGCTTCAGCGCGTTTTTGAGCCAAATTATCAATCACTTTAATTGTTGTGTCTGGTTGAACTGGTTTTATTGCGGCTTTGATGTTACCTGCTTCTGAAACACTCTTTTCCTTTCTATTATCTAATTTTATATCAGAAGAGTTTTCCTTTTTTTTCTCATTTGTATCTGCATTATTTGGGTTTACATCATTTTCTTTCTTACTCTCGAATACTTTTTCTTTTTTTGCATTTGCTTCAATTTCCCTTTTTTGCTCGGTTGTGTTTTGTTTTGGAGCTAATTTATCCAATGCAATTCTAGTTTGATTGCTATGAGAGCTAAATTCTTTTTCCGTATTAGCTCTTGCTCCTCGATTAATATATTTAAGGCAGTAAGAGTAAATAGTTGCAACTACTTGATTACTATCTATTGAAACCGAGAAAGCTTCACTGTTTCCTGCAAAGCCTGGTAATGATGTTTCACCAAGTATTTTTAGTTTATCATCATAATACAGCGTTCCCACAGTTGAATATTTTTGCAAGCTGAGATTAAATAAAATTCGAGATTTAACACTAGACGCTAAGCCATCAATTGTTTCAATTTTCTGAGGAGTTTTGAAGAATGTTATGCTCAAAACAGAAATCTGATTCTGATACTCTTTAATTGTAGAAGTATCAACAAAAACTTTTTGATCATCTAAATCGAGAATTGTTACCCACTTTCGTCCAGGATTTTGTGAAAAAACCAAGGAGTAAAATAAAATGAAAAATAAAATTGTTTTTTTCATAATAATGCAAAAATTGTTATGTAAAATTTACTAAAAATTCATTTCACTTAATTTATTTTTCATTTTCGCAAAGAAATCAATAACAATTCTTGACAAAAATACACGGATGTGCTATTTTTTATGCAACTTTTAAAAAGATATATGCTCACAGAATTCGGAAAAATTTTCATATTCATCATCCTTGCTATTGTCTTCGTGGTAATAACTCTCTTTATCAATAAGTTTGTCAGACCTAATAGACCAACTGTAGAAAAACAGAAAGTCTATGAGTGCGGTGAAAATCCGGAAGGCTCACCTTGGGTAAAATTTAATATTCGTTTCTATGTTGTCGCACTTATTTTTTTAATTTTCGACGTAGAAGTTGTGCTTTTATTCCCTTGGGCTCTTGTTTATAAAGATTTCGGTGTGTACGGCTTCTTTACCGGTATAATCTTTTTGCTTGTTCTGTTTCTTGGTATGGCATACGAATGGAGAAAAGGAGATTTGGAATGGGTACGCCCAACTCCAAAGGCACCAAATTTGGATGAATTATTAAAAAAAGAAGCTGATACAAAGTAATTTCAGCATTTTAGCTAACTACTTCAGATGAATGAATTATGGGTTTACTAGATAAAGAATTCTCCGATGGCAATATTGTCATCGCTCCAGTAGAAGATTTATTAAATTGGGCAAGACTTTCTTCAATTTGGCAATTGGGATTTGGATTAGCGTGTTGTGCTATTGAAATGATGGCTACTTCTGCTTCTCATTATGATTTTGACCGTTTCGGAGTTATTCCTCGTAACACACCAAGGCAAGCCGACGCAATTATTATTTCCGGCACAGTAACATTTAAAATGGCTACTCGTATTAAACGCCTTTACGAACAAATCCCTGATCCAAAATACATTATTTCAATGGGTAGCTGCGCAAATAGCGGTGGTCCATATTGGGAACATGGATATCATGTATTAAAAGGCATAGATAGAGTTATACCGGTTGATGTTTATGTCCCGGGTTGCCCACCTCGCCCAGAAGCTTTATTAGAAGGTTTGCTCAAATTGCAAGAAAAAATCCGTAACGAATCATTAAGAACCAAAAAAGCATGAAAAACCCAGAAGAAATTTTTGAAATACTAAAGCAGCAATTTGGAGAATCTGTAATTGCACTTGAAAAAGATACTCCTACCGAAGCAATTATTGTCTGTGCTCCGCTCGAAATTACTAAAATAGCTACGTTTTTACGTGATAATGATGAATTTCAATTTAATAGCTTGATGTGCCTTTCTGGTACGGATGATGCAAACGGAACTAAAACTAAAGATGTTGATGGTTTTGAGATTATTCAAGGTGGAACATTAAGTGTCTACTATCATCTTCATTCTATTGAATTAAAACACAAAATTACTTTCAAAGTATCTACAGAAAGAGAAAACCCGCAAGTAGAATCTGTTGAAAATGTATGGAAATGCGCTGATTGGCATGAACGTGAAGCTTTTGATATGTACGGTATTGTTTTCTTAAATCATCCGGATTTAAGAAGAATTCTTATGCCTTATGATTGGGAAGCTGGTTTCCCTTTAAGAAAAGATTATAAGAATCCGGAATTTTACCAAGGAATGAAGGTACCTTATTAAATGGCTTTAAAAACAGAAACAATGGTATTAAATATGGGTCCGCAGCACCCCTCTACACATGGAGTGCTTAGACTTGAGCTCGAAATTGAAGGCGAATTAATTAAAAAAGTGATTCCTCATCTTGGTTATTTGCATCGCTGTTTTGAAAAGCATGCAGAAGTAATGCAATACAATCAAGTTATACCTTATACAGACCGCTTAGATTATTTAGCTGCAATGGGAAATAACTTTGGATATGTACTTGCTGTAGAAAAACTTTTGGGAATTCAAGTTCCTGAAAGAGTTGAGTACATTAGAGTTATTATGGCAGAACTCCAAAGAATAGCTTCTCATACAGTTGCCATTGGAACAAACGGAGCTGATATTGGGGCTTTAACTCCATTTCTCTATTTATTCCGCGACCGCGAACATATACTTACCATTTTTGAAGAAACATGCGGCGCGCGGATGCTATACAATTATATGTGGATTGGCGGACTATCTCATGATATTCACCCAGATTTTGTAAGAAAGACAAAAGAATTTGTTCAATATTTCAAAAAAACTATTGTTGAAGTTGATAACCTTTTAAGCTACAATAAAATTTTTATTGAAAGAACAGCTAATGTAGGTGTTCTACCTGCTGATACGGCAATTAGTTATGGTGCAAGCGGTCCAGTTCTTCGTGGCAGCGGTGTTGAATTTGATTTAAGAAGAGATGACCCTTATTCAATTTATGATAGATTTGATTTCGACATTCCGGTTGGGAAAGGATTGCAAGGCACTGTTGGAGATTGTTGGGACAGATACTATGTAAGAATGAGAGAAATGGAACAAAGCATTAGAATAATTGAACAAGCAATTGATCAAATTCCGGAAGGCAATGTTCAATCTGCAATTCCAAAAAGAATTAAACCTCCAAAAGGCACTTCCTACGCTAGAGTAGAAAATCCTCGCGGAGATCTTGGTTATTTTATAATTAGCGATGGGAATACAAATCCTTTCCGAGTGAAAGTACGTGCCCCTTCTTTTGTTAACTTAGAAGTTTTTGGAGAATTGTGTAAAGGTCATTTAGTTGCAGATGTTATTGCAATTCTCGGAAGTATAGATATTGTCCTAGGAGAAGTGGATAGATAATGTATCAATTCTTTTATGATTTAACCGGAAATGTCATAATCTCTACAATAGCCGTTGCTGTTGTTCCATTAGTTAACATTTTGATTGTGGCTTTAATTGGCGTTTATTTAGAAAGAAAAATCTCTGCATGGATGCAAGATCGTGTCGGTCCAAATAGAGCTGGTCCTTTCGGCTTATTTCAAACCGTTGCAGATTTTATTAAAATGCTTCAAAAGGAAGATGCCACTTCGACAGAAATCGATAAAAAATTATATAACATTGCACCGGTTTTGGTATTTGCCGGAAGTTTTGCCGCATTTGCAGTTATACCATTCTCTAAATATTTAATTGGCAGCGAAATTGAAGTAGGTTTGTTCTTTATGCTCGCGGTTTCTAGTTTTGTAGTAGCTGGTATTTTAATGGCTGGATGGGCATCTAACAATAAGTATTCACTGCTTGGCTCTATGCGCGCGGCCGCACAAATTATCAGTTATGAAATTCCAACTGCTATTGTAGTTCTATCTATGGTTATGCTTACTGGAACGTTAAGTTTAACTCAGATTAGTGAAATGCAAACCGCACATTTCTGGCATTGGAATATTTTTGGCGGACCAGGCTGGGCTTTATCCAAATTTTTATTAATTCCTTTTATGGTTGTTGGTTTTATAATTTTATTTATTAGCACACTTGCAGAAGTAAACAGAACTCCATTCGATATTCCTGAGGCTGAGTCTGAATTAGTTGCCGGATATTTTACAGAATATTGCGGAATGAAATGGGCTATGTTTATGCTTTCTGAGTATGGGAATATGTTTGCTGTTTCCGCTTTAGTTACCATACTCTTCTTTGGTGGTTATCAATCTCCTATTGGTTACTTAGGAAATTCACTTGAAGTAAGCTGGTTAATACCATTAGAACAAATTGTATGGTTTATTGCCAAAGGATGGTTTTTTATTTTAATTCAAATGTGGCTGCGTTGGACTTTGCCGCGCTTACGTGTTGATCAGCTTATGTCGCTTTGCTGGAAGTATTTAATCCCTTACGCAATTGTTAATCTTGTAATTATTGGAATAATTTCTTTATTGTAATAAATCGCTAGTCTTATTGTTACATGCAATAAGACGGAATTGAGTTTATGAAACAATACTTTAAAAATACTTGGGATGGCATTTATACTGTTCTGGTTGGAATGCGCATAACTTTCAAACATCTTTTTACTCCATCGGTTACAATTCAGTATCCAGAAGTAAAAGTTAAGCTGCCTGATCGCGTTCGTAACAGATTATATGTAAATATGGATGATTGTATTGGATGTGACCAATGTGCAAGAGCTTGTCCTGTCAATTGTATTGAAATTGAAACGGTAAAAAGCATTCCGGGTGAAGATTTGGGCACAACCTCAAATGGCAAAAAGAAAGCATTATGGGTTACCAAATTTGAAATTGACATTGCCAAATGCTGCTACTGCCAATTATGTGTATTCCCTTGCCCTACTGAATGTATTTATATGACTGATGTTTTTGAATTTGCCGAATACGAAAGAGCAAACTTACTTTATAAGTTTACTACATTGACAGAAGAAGAATCTTTACAAAAGAAAATTAATTACGAAAAATTCCAAGCTGAGAAAGAAGCACAGAAAGCAGCCGCTGCCGCTGCAGCAAAACCGGAAACACCGGCTCAGCCATCTGTTAACTGAAAAGTAACTGAATAATAAAATGAATTACTACGACATATTATTTTATCTATTTGCAATAATCACATTGGTTTCTGCCGGCTTTGTTGTTACTACAAGAAACGTGATCTATTCTGCATTTTTCTTATTGTTCACTTTTTTTGGAGTAGCGGGTATTTATGTTTTACTTGCTGCAGATTTTCTTGCAGTGGTTCAAATTATGGTTTATGTAGGTGGTATTTTAATTCTCTTAATTTTTGGTGTAATGCTTACAAGTAAAATTACTAATGTTGATATTAAAAGTGGTGCTGCAAATCTTTTGCCTGCATCAATTTTAACCGGCGTTTTAATGGGTGCAATTGTTTCTGTTATGGTATACACAGAGTGGAAAGTTCAACCGGCTGATGAAATACCAGTTACCACTATGAGGTCACTCGGCTCAATGCTTTTAACAGATTACGTTTTATACTTTGAATTACTTGGTTTGTTACTTCTTATCGCTTTAATTGGGGCTGCATCTATTGCGAGAAGAGAAAAAGAATAATTTTAGTTTCAAAGCATTAGGAAAGGATTAATTACCTAATTCCCTAAAGCAAAATACATAATAAGGAGTTCATCTTGTTACAAGTAGGTTTAACTCACTTTTTAGTAGTAAGTGCAATTTTATTTTCACTTGGTATTTACGGTATTATAACACGTAAAAACGCAGTGATGGTTCTAATGGGAATCGAATTAGTTCTAAATTCGGCAAATATTAATTTTGTTGCTTTTTCACGGTATGGCAACTATGGGTTAGGCGGACAAATGACCGCGCTGTTTGTAATTGTACTTGCTGCCGCCGAAGCTGCAATTGCACTTGGTATTGTTCTTAATATCTACAAACAATTTACAAATGTTAACATCGACGAAATAGATCACTTAAAAGACTAAGTCATGAGCGAAAGTTTAATTATTAATTTATCTGTAGCAATACTCTTTCTTCCCTTATTGGGATTTTCTGTTGTTGTTTTACTTGGAAAGAGATTTCCCAAACTTTACTTATTTGAAGTAGGAATTATTTCTGTTGCGTTCATACTTTCTTTGGTTGTTATGTATGCAAAATTAGCCTACTTCTCTAATGATATTATTGCGCAGTTTACATGGATAACCATGGGAAGCGCCCCATTTGACGGCACTTTCAATATTGATTTGGGAATAAAAATTGATAACATAACGGTTATGATGCTTTTTGTTGTTAATCTAATCAGTTTACTAGTTCATCTTTTTTCTATTGAATACATGCATGGCGATAAGAGATACACACGCTATTTCTCTTATCTCGGAATTTTTACTTTCTCAATGTTAGGCATTGTTCTCACCCATAACTTATTAATGATGTACATTTTCTGGGAACTTGTTGGTCTTTCATCTTATTTATTAATTGGATTCTGGTTCGAAAAAAAATCTGCCGCTGATGCTTCTAAAAAAGCTTTTATTGTTAATAGAATTGGTGATATCGGAATGTTTCTTGGTATTCTAATTCTATTTGCAAATTATAAGACATTTACTTTTGATGCCATTTATACTCAAATGTCTTCTGGTGTTCTTCCTTTTGAAAGTAATGCTTGGTTAACCGCTGCCGGAATTTTAATTTTCTTGGGCGCGGTTGGTAAATCTGCTCAATTCCCTCTTCATGTGTGGCTTCCAGATGCAATGGAAGGTCCAACACCAGTTTCTGCCTTGATCCACGCTGCAACAATGGTTGCTGCTGGAGTTTATCTTGTAACAAGAATCTTTGTAATGTTAACCGCAGATGCTATGCTTGTAATTGCTGTAGTAGGCGCATTTACATCACTTGTTGCCGCTACAATTGCTCTCACTCAAAATGATATTAAAAAAGTTTTAGCTTACTCAACAGTTAGTCAGTTGGGATATATGGTTATGTCTCTTGGTGTTGGGGCTTATGCTTTTGCTTTCTTCCATTTGGTAACACATGCTTTCTTTAAAGCTTGTATGTTTCTTGGTTCTGGTTCTGTAATTCATTCAATGCACCATGAACAAGATATTAGAAAAATGGGCGGCTTGAAAAAGAAAATGCCAATTACTTATTATACGTTTCTAATTTCTACATTGGCAATTTCCGGCGTTCCTCTAACATCCGGATTTTTAAGTAAAGATGGAATTCTTGCCGGAACTTTAGCATTCGGTAAACTTACTGGTCATTGGTTAATTCCTATTATGGCATTTACTGTTGCAGGTATGACTGCATTCTATATGTTCCGTTTAGTACTTTTAACTTTCCATGGTGAACCAAGAGATCATCATAAGTATGATCATGCACACGAATCTCCTAAGTTGATGGGTGCTCCCCTAATTATTTTAGCCGGACTCTCAGTTTTTATTTGGTACACACCAAATCCAATTAGCGCAGATAGTGGTTGGGTTTTAAGCAGCTGGATTAAAACTCCTGCACAAGTTGTTCCAAATGATTCACGTTTCGAATTTATGAAACCTGATGTTGCATCAAAACAAAATCAAGAAGTTCACTCTGAAACGCACGGTGAAATAACTCATTCAACATTATACACCGAAACAATGCACTGGGCACATTATAAGGCTATGTTTGCTTCGCTTGCAGTTGCCGCATTTGGAATTTTACTTGCATTCGCTTTCTACATTTGGAAAAAATTTGACTCTGATAAATTAGCTCAAAAAATTAAACCGCTTTATCTATTCTCGCTTAACAAATGGTATTTGGATGAAGTGTATGATGCTACTGCTGTAAATGGTACACTTCAAACCGGTAAAGGTCTTTCTTGGTTCGATCAAAAAGTAGTTGATGGAGCTGTAAATGGTTCTGCTTATGTTACTAGAATTATTTCTAAAATCAGCGGATTATTTGATACATACGTAGTAGATGGTTTAGTAAACTTCACTGCTTTATTTAGCGGTTTCGTTGGTTTGTTATTCAGAAAATTACAAACAGGTAAAGTTCAGACTTATGTTGCCTTTGCAGTTTTTGCAGTAATTATTCTTTTAATGCTTTTTAAACCTTTTTAAGGTTTAGGTTCTATTTCAAATTGTAAATAATAAGCTAAAGGCTAAGGCTAATAGCTAAAAGCTAAAATAAAAATAGGTTCGTAAACATGATTGGATTTCC
>CAZVYT010000077.1:0-12378 GCA_964631495.1 uncultured Melioribacter sp.
CAAGAAAAACCGGGAATGGCGCGATATCAATTCCCCACAGCCGTTCAAGCAGTTCGATATGTTTAGCTTTTTTGTTGAAGTATTTCATATAAGCATAAGCGCGGACAAGGAATGTTCCAGCACCGCAACCACTATCTAAAACGGTTTTGGTTTCTTTATTTATACAGAATGCATTTACAATATCAACTTCGTTTGTATTTGTAAAATGTTGACCTCGATCATGCTGCTCTTGGTTCTCAATCAAGGTATTGTAGATGGAACCCATTATATCACAATTTAGATCATAGAATTGCAGATGACTAATTTGTTTAACATTCCTTCTCAGTTCGAGTAAATATTTTTGTGGATAAGTGAACTCATCGAGAACTGTTTCTTTGAAGATGGATTCATAATCGTGCTTAAGAACATCATTGAAGCGTTCGCGTAATGCTTTGTTGAGAAGGTGTTTGTCTTCGGGAATATTTAAGGGTTTTAGATTGAGTTTTTCTACATCACGAAGAAGATATGAATAGAAAATAATTTTTAGGTAAAGAAGATAATTTGCAAGCTGGCAGAGATTATAAATATCATCGTTTCTGAAATTAATTGTAACGTGGAAAATATCTTGTTCTTGAATATACTCTCTAATTTGTTTTCTAAGACTTTCGTTAGATTGAATTACCGGAGTCATTTCTTCGCTCATTTGAGCAGATGCTTCCAGAATATAAGTAGATAATTTATTTATGAATTGTTTATCAATTGAATCCCAATGAACTTCTGTGATACCATGAATTAAATCGCTTAGATCCTTTAAGAATTGTTTGACAACCGGAAAGATTTGGGATTTATAAGATTGTGTAGTTACATCGTTATCACTTTTAACATTAGCGAGATAATAAAGTTTAAGCTTACGGTCTTGTGGAGTTGTGTTTGGCTCGAAAGTCTTGAATAAAACCAATTGACGCGGCGTTCCGGTGATAAAATATTCTATTCCGTTCTTAAAAGCTTTCATCATAGCATCATTTACTAAATCTTCATCGGTAGCATCCCAACTTTGGTTTTTAAGTTCGATAAAGATTTTCAGTTTGGAATCGACACTTGAGGTAATAATTGTATCGCTGAAACGAGATTCACCAACACCAACATTTAATTCTTGAAAAGCGGAAGCGAATTTAATTTCAGAATTGTCTTGTAGTATGCTGTTAAAAGTAGAAAGAAGCACACCTTGAAAAGTCCGTTCGTTAGCTTTGAATTCGATCATTGGCTATTTTCTAAAAGTGTTTAAGAAGAGATGCATATTTTTGATAGTCAATAATAGACTTTGAAGGAAAGTTATCAATCCACCCAAATTCTTCATGACTTATTTTTTTTAATGAATCCGTATCTAAGGAGCCGAATTTAGTTTTCACAATTTCTAATACATCTCTCTCATCAGAAGTGAAAAGAGAAAGGTCAACTTTATTATTAATAAATTCTTGATAGTCATTATCTACTTTGACAAAATTAGTAACAATCAATTCATTACTCGATAAGTAATCAAAGATATACTTATAATCATCAATTACGGGGCCCATATCGATAGCAGCATAACGAAGACCAGATATACTATAAGCTCGATATTTGTATGACAAAAAATCTGCATAGAACAAAAGTTTATTCATTCTTACACGATAAGGAAAAGAATCTGCTAAATAATTGATCATAGCACTTAATTTTTCTAGACTGGGTTGAACGAACCCATTAAATCTATTTGGTCTTTGATTAAAATTTGAAATGTGACTAAGAATTGTGTGAGATGATTCTGATTTAATAAGAGAATTCAAGTGACTAATAATCTTTGGAATTTCCAAATCTTTGAGTTGGCTTTTTTTTTCTTCAATTAATTTCATAAAATCGATGGGATTCCTAATCAAAAGCAAAAGAGAATTATTACTTTCACTTGGGACCTCACCATTTTCATAATTTCTATATTGATTTATACCAAAACCAAGTATCTCGGACATTTTCTTTGCAGAGATATTATATATTGATCTGATTTTTTGAATTTCAGAAGGGAAAAGAATATTGTGTGCTTCTCGATATTGATTATAAACTTGCTCTAATGTGATTGTATCAGTGTACTCTTCGGTAAATTCTTGATTACATTTATTGCATTTATAAAAAGAAGAGTTAACTTCAAACTCTTCTTTTCTAAAAGATAATTTTGAAGGTTCAATGTGTAAGGAAGCGATACCATCGCAATATGGGCATTCGAGTTCGTGTTTCATAAATACCTCACTTAAAAGGAAATTCTAAAGGAAATTCAGCAATGTGAAAAGAAATACAAATAACAGGTTTATTGTTGTAACCAAGATTAATTTTAACATAAACATCTTTTTCTTTTACTTTGATACCAAAAACCCAGTAATCCGGGCGAGTAGTATCGTTTGAATCTTTATTAGGACCGGAGATATAATCTTCGGGTTTCATGCTTGTAATAAAACTCAATCTTTGCAATTTATTAATCTCCAAATCCAATAGAGTTTGTCGATTTTTAGGTCTTTCTTCAAAAACAATATTAAAGACCTTCATTTTTAAGAATAGGTCTTGTAAAAAAGCGTTTATTTCATCGAGTGTTGGATTTGGCATATCAAATCTCTATATAATTTTCGAAAAAAACAACTATAAAGTTTAATTTGTTTCAAATATTATCTAATAATTCAACTATAAAGTGATGTCTTAATAATTCTGCTTAAACAGTGGTATATCCGGAGTAAGTTTAAGTATTGCCTCTTTAAGAATTCTATGATGCAATGCATCAGCGTTTTTACCAGCCGTTTTATAAATGCCCTCATCATTCAAGGTAACAATGTATTGAAATTTAAAACCTTCGGCTATTTTTTTATCAAGAAAATCAAAAGTTTCCAGCGCTTTGGCTTTGTCGAAGCCGTCAAAGATTCCATCGTGAATAATGAAGCGAGGTGCCTTTATTTTATTTTCGATTGAATAAAACAGAACTGCAAGATCATAAATTAATGAGCGGGATTTATTGATTCCTTTACCTTGCTTACCAGAACTATCCATTATTTTCATTCTTAGGATTGAATCTGTTTTCAAATCCGTAGAGAAAGAAAAAATATGCTTTAGTGGAGGTTTAACATAAATAGCTTTGTGAATAGCATCGATTAAGTCAAAGATTTGTTTTTCTTGCGGTATGACCTCACTTCTAAATTCAATGATTGAGGAAGCAATTTCGTCAATATCAGTTTCCAATTTAATAATCTCTTTGGTATAATGATTAACCGCGTTAATATGTTCTTCAAGAGCTGCAATTTCTTTTAGTTTATCATCATAAACGTTTCGAGAGTCCGTATAGTTTTTAACCGAATCTGCAGTAGAAAGAATACTGTAAAACTCTGCCCTAGTTTGATCGAGAGTATCAATTTGTTCGTTTCTTTGTTTTATTGATTCTTTTAATGTTTTTATTTCTCTATCAATGAATTGTTTGCGAGAGATATGCAGATTTTTTTTGAACTCTATTGATTCTTCAAGTGTATGTTTAACCGTTGAACCAAACAACTCAAAGGCTTCATTAAAAATCTTCTCTACATCGTTAATCCTAATAGTTGAAGTTTCTTTAACACTTTCCAGATAGGAATTTATCTTTTGCTGATCTAAGTAATTTTTTAGAGTGAGTTCGTTTATTTTTTTAGACAGCTCGTTAGCTTTTTCATAATTGATCTGCTGAGTTTTAGCAAACCGAAATGTTTCGAGTTTAGAACGAAGTTCGTTCAATTCGGATATTTTTTGATTTAATATACTTTGAGCTTGCTCAAATTTTCTGAGATTGTAAATCGTCATTAAACGAGAGCGGTTTTCTTTTTCAAAGGAAATGTTTTTCTTATTCTGTTGATTAAGATTTTGCAGATCATGAAAATAAGTGTTGCTGATATTAAGGATGAATAAGTGAAATTGGAGGAGAACAGTGACATTTTTATAATCGAGGTAAAAGAAAGGATCTGGGTATTCCGCTTTGCGGTGACGAAGTATTTTGATATAAAACGGTAAAAGACTTCTTAACCAAGCAGAATCCATAATACCCGGGTAACCAGAACGTGCAAAAATAAAGTTGAATAAATATTCTCTTGCTTCATCGAGCTTTAGAGTTTTTGTTTCAGAATTAGCAGAATAAAATGTTAGGTTATTAGGATTGTCAAAACCACGCACAATTAGAAGTGAATTGTTTTCTACTTCGATTTCAAGATATACAGTTATTCCTTTAAGAATTCCTTCTTCCAGGGCATCGAATAACCGAGGTGTATGCGTAGCTTTGAAATCAGAACCTAGGCAGAAATCAATTAAGTCTAGAAATGTACTTTTACCAAGATTATTTAGTGTACCATTTTTTTCTTTCTTATCCCGGTAAGCATAGACAAAGTTGATTCCATCTCTGAAAATTACAGTATCAAAAAACTTGGAAGGTTTAGTGTAAATCTTTCTTAGAAACATCTGCACCCCGATAGTATATTTTATTATTATTAACTTCAATTAAATCGAATAGCCAAAGAAAAGTTAAAACATTGTAAAAATGATTTAAGTCAATATTGAACCGTTTGTTTATTTGAATGAAGGTTTCATCAAAAGAACGATGATTTTTTCTGACAAATCTTAAAACGTGAGAAGCCAATACCATAGGATTGTAATTAAGATTATCAAATTTTGTAGGTATTAGCATTATTCATTCTCGGGTTGGTTATCAAAAAAGGAAGGTTCATTAAAGCACTTTTGATCATTGATATTTCTTGCACCAAATTCACATAATTCAAAAAGATAAAGAATAATGCCCCTAGCAACTTTTATTAACTTTGGATCTTCTTTGAATTCTGCTCTTAAACATCTTTGAGCCATTTTTTCTATTACTTGAATATCATTGACCGGATAATTATGGCGCGGTGCATTAGCAATAGTTCTGAAACTTGAACGAGTTGTAGAGATTAATAATTCCTTAAACTCATCATCGCTCTTGAATTGTTCTTGGATAAATTTTTCCGCTAAGGATTTAAACTGATAAGACTCTGAATACATATCCCAAACACCAATTTGCACAGATGAAAAGTTAAGAGGGACTTTTTCGAGAATTCGTGTAAACTCAATTTTATCTTTTTCAACAGGAATTGACTTATAGGGACCAATGAAATTTTTAACAATATCGGTAAAGATTTCTTGATAAGTATCAAAGGCTACAGATTGATCACTAGAATCTTTGAAATATGATGAGATTGTTGAAGATTTACCTAGTAAATCGAGGTAATCATTTTCAGATAAATCCTTCACCCTTTCAACTATTTGGTTAGTATCCCAAATTTCCGGAGTTACTTTTTTCATTTTTCGTTTAAATTGTTTTTGTAACTCAACGGATTCTTCAGCAGCGGTTTTAGCTAAAACAATAATGTGAGAAAAGGGTTTATTCTTAAGTGAAGAGATTTTTTTAATACTTGGTTGAATGTCATCTAAAGTTGGTATGACCGAATAAAGACTATTGTTAATTAAAGTAAATCCGTTTGCAGTAAGCTGTAATGACTTTGGATATTCGACTGGGAATATTTTGTTTAGTAACCTATGCGTAAAGCTTAGGAAGTCAACATCGGAGAGAGAAGAAATATAATTGCTTATGATTCGATTATACTTTGAGATAGCCATCTGAGAATTATTAACAACCCCAAATAATTGATTTAAATAAAAGATTTATTTATCTAAGAATCAAATAAATGAGGGATCAATGGAACAAATTGAAATCTTTAACGAAAACATTGTCTTAATTATAAAACACGGAGACAAACTAATACCCGAAGAACGAATAAAATATTACGAGGCGGTGATTCATGAATTATATGTAGTGAGAAGTGCATTTAAACGTGATTTGTATATGGAAGAAACCTCTATAAAAAAGCAGTTAGAAAAGGAATTAGAAAAAACAAAACAAGAAATCGATAGAGAAGAAATGAATAGCGATATTATTAGAATAAGAACTACTTTAAGTGTTAGTGATTTAGCAAGAATTTTCGAATCATTACTAATGACTAAGTTGATTTCAGAAAAAACTGAAATAAAACAGATAATGAGATTGTTTTTTTCTTCACAGGCTATTCAAGCTAAAGCTAAACAATACAGTAACAGAAAGAATGATACTATTCTACTGACAAATCCAAGTGAGAAAAATGATTTAGCAGAGTTTATAAAAAAACTATTAGAATTAAGTTATAAGGGCAAACCAGATATTCTAGATGAAATAATTGATCACGCGGAAAAACTAAGACGATAGGGGTCACTACAAACCCTATATACGAGGAGGGATGTTTCTTTTTTTAGCATTGTAAAATAACTAAGGAAATGCTAAAAATGGGAAACAAAGAATTATTAAAAAAACTAGAGCAATTTGAAACACTTCTTCTAAAGAACAACAATTCAAAGCCACTCAACTTTGTTGAGGCGGCTCAATATTTAAGCATATCCCAAAGCACACTTTATAAGCTCACGTATCAAAGAAAAATACCTTGCCATAAACCGAATGGAAAGTATTTGTATTTCTTTAAGCATGAGCTGGATGAGTGGATTGGTAAAGGCAGTGATGAGTTTTCAGTTATGAGTGATGAGTTGAAAAGAAAAACAAAAGCAGCAAATGAGAATAGCGTAAAAAATAGCGAAGAAGAGGTGGAACCGCCGTAAGGATAGGTATTAGTAATTAGGCAATAGGCAGTAGGAAAAGCGGAAGATTAAATGTTAGCAAAAGATAGTAACAAAAAGTAAGCGGATGAGAAGATTTAAGCGGAAATATTATGGAAGAGTATAAAAACAACATAGCTGAAAATGCAGCTAATGAAAAGCTGATGAAAATGTTTTTGGATAAGCTCCCTTCTATTCTACAAAACAGTGCCCACAGCATAATTAATAACGCTGTAACTCTGCGTGTGTTTAGGGATGAGTATCTTGAACTTATTAGAACTACTCTCTCCCCTTCTTATTATAGATCCGTTAAGGTTTCTTTTGAGTATCTACTCGGGTACTTCAAACCCCAGAAAGTCATTAGTTCAATCAACAAAAAAGATGTTGAATTGTACTTGAGCTTTCTAATGAATAAAGTACCGAAAGGCTACCGTGTTTATTACAGAAATCTGAAAGCTGCTTTTGCAAAAGGAATTGAGTGGGAATATGTAAAAGTAAACCACTTTGCCGGGCTAAAGCTGCCAAAGAAACAAGTTTTAGCACCGGCATATATAGACAACATTCAGCTAATGACTATCATAAGTCAGTTAAAGAATGAAACAACTAAAGAAATTGTTACTACCGCCTTTTATACCGGAATGAGATTAGATGAGATAATTAATCTTACTTGGCGAAATGTAAACTTAACATCCCGAACTATTACAGTTGGTGATGATGAGTTTCTAACGAAAGGAAGAAAACAAAGATTTGTGCCTATATGCAATTTGGTTTTTGAGTTATTAACAAAGAAAAGAGAAAATCTAAAAACCATAATTGCCGTTAATCCGGAAAATGCCGGTTGTATTGATGATTTAAGAAATAGGACTAAATATGTTTTCTGCAAAGAGAAAGGATTTAGATACAGCAAAGATTACATTTCAAAGAGATTCAAAGAAGCTTGCAAAGCTGCAGGAATAGACAACTCGATACACTTTCATTCGCTTAGACATTCATTTGCTTCTTTTTTAGTTCAGCGAGATGTACCGCTAAACACTGTAAAAGATTTGCTCGGACATACTTCGATTACCACAACCGAGATTTACAGTCATCTTAACAGTTCAACTTTACATGACGCTGTTAAGAAATTCGATTTACAAAAGAAGAAACAAATAGTTACAGAAGATAACTCACTACAACAAACAAAGATTTATAAAATAAATAACGGAGTATAAAATGAAGAAATTCTTAGAAATAGCAATGATATTCAAAACCATGTTTGGTATTAATGTTTTACCAATGAATGGAAAGCAGCCATTGATTCCTTGGGATAACTGGCAGCTAATAGAACAAACCGAGGAAGACGTTCAACAAATGAATTGGGTAACAAATGTAAGCGGAATAAGCGGAGTATGCGGTATAAATGAATACCGTAATATTGATTTTGACAAAGTTAATGATCCAAAGATTGTTGAACAGTTCTTGAAAAAACTTGGATTAAGCGAAACATATTCTTGGACCGTAAAAAGCGGCAGCGGAAAAGGTTTTCATCTCTGGATAAGAGTAAGAGAAAGCGAAGAACTTTTTAAGAGGCTTAACGGAACAAAAAGTGTTTACAGACTTCACTTAAAAGAGTATGAAGTTTGCGACCACATAGAACTAAGGTGGAGCAATTCTATTACTGTACTTCCCTATTCCAGACACCCAAATGGATTGATGTACGCTTTTATGTACGATGAGCCCAAAGAGCCACCGGCAGAAGTAAATCCCAAATTGCTAATGGAATGTTTGGAAGATTTATGTGAATTGGAAAAAGAGAGAGAAATACTTGCTGTTGGGAAAAGAACATTTGAGCCAACAAGCTTTGATAATGAAAAGCTGGAAAGCGCAATTGATTTTCTTGGAAATAACTTACCCACTAGCACTTATGAAGAATGGTACCGAATAGGTTTTGCTCTTGCTACAATTGGCGAGGAAGGAAGAAAGTTTTTCTTAAAGATGAGTTTGAGCAATCCACACTACCATGATAGCGAGTTTGCAATAAATAAGAAGTTTGATGAGCTGCAAAGTAAGTATGACGGCAAAATTACTCTTGGAACTATTTACCATATAGCAGAGAAATATGGCTGGGTTAAACCATTTGTAAAGTTCTGGTATATAGATAATGAAAAGGTGAAAATCTCTAAGCCAAACTTTAAGCGGTTCTTGGAAGAGAATGGATTCTGTAAGCTGAAGCTTGAGAAAGGTTATATAATGCTGCGGGTGCAGAAAAATATTGTGCAAGAGGTGGAGATTTTTAACATCAAGGATTTTGTGATTACCTATTTGAAAGTTTTAGATGATGAGCATTTTACTGATGTAAGAAAAAGCAGAGTAATTGATGAAGTAATGAAAGGTGCGTCTCAGCATTTTGTACTGCCCTTCTTGGAGTTTCTTGAAACAAAGGAACTGAACTTCTTGCGGGACACGAAAGAGAAAGGGTATTTGTTCTTTAGTAATAGCTTTGTTGAAGTAACAACAAAAGCGGTAACAGTTAAAAGGTATGAAGAATTAGACGGATTCATTTGGGATAAGCAAGTAATTAATAAACGGTTTGCGGTAAGCACTATTGAATCTGAGTTTGGAATTTTTGTAGGCAATATTTGCAAGAATGACGATAAAAGAATTGATTCGATGCGAAGCGCGATTGGTTATCTGCTTCATAACTTCAAAGATTCAACAAACGCAAAGGCTGTGATATTTCTTGATGAGAGAATTACAGACGGCGCTTATGGAAGAAGCGGCAAAGGTGTGGTTTCTAAGGCGATTGGTAAGTTGAGAAAATCTATTCGGCTGGATGGAAGAAATTTTTCTTTCAGCAAGAATTTTGTTTTTCAGTCCGTCTCACTTGATACCGCAATAATTGAGTTCAATGATGTGAATAAAAAATTCAATTTTGATAAGCTCTTTTCTATAATAACTGATGATATAACTGTTGAGAAGAAAAATCAGAATGAAATAATAATCCCCTTTCATCAATCGCCCAAGGTGTTAATCTCTACAAACTATACAATAGATGGTTCAGATGATTCTACTCTAGACAGACAGTTTGTAATTGAGTTTTCGGATCATTATAACAGAAGCCATTCTCCTATCAAAGAATTTGGACACAGATTTTTTGATGAATGGAGTAATGAAGACTGGAATAGTTACTTCAATTATATGGTTGGATGCTTTCAGATTTATCTGCAAAAAGGATTGATACAATACAACCATGTAAATCTTGAGCGAAAAAAATTAATTAACTCTACAAGTGAAGAGTTTGCTGATTACTTTGATTCGATTGAGCTTGGCAAAGAACACTTGAAGAAAGATTTGTTAGACAACTTTAAGAAAGATTATGAAGAGTACGCGGAAATGCAGCTAATAAGATTTACTAAATGGGTTAAAGAAGCTGCAAAGATTAAAGGATTGAAGATAAGTGAAAGGAAATCCGGGAGTGAGAGATTTATACTACTTGGCGACGCTGTAATATTGGACGAGTTGGACGAGAGTTTGTTTGATGAGGAACGTGACGGTAAATGATTACTGTCCTTTGCGTCCAAATATTGATTAATGCAAAACTGAAAAGAAGAAATGAAGAATACCAACGACTACTATATGTTCTTTTGTCTTGATACAAAAGAACCAAAAAATCAAGGCTGCAAATCCTTGGCTAAGAATTTCATTAGAAATGCTATGGAAATTAAACTCGTCCCGCAATATTTTGTAGTTGTGGGACTTCGGACAGCAATTTCCATTTAACGCATTTCAAATTCATTCTTTATACACCAAGTATTTAATGCCGATTAATAAGCACGACAAACAAAAAATATTTCTGAAGGAATGAAATGAATATAACACCATTAAAAGCGATTAAGAAACATTGTCTAGAATGTTCCGGTTTTGAAAAGAAACAAGTTAGAGAATGCATTATTAATAATTGCGTTTTATACCCGTACAGGCAAGGAAATAACCCAAAACGAAAAGGTATCAGCGGAAGAAAAACCCTATCGTGAAATAGGGTTTTTTGTATTAACTAATTTATTGGAGTTAGATTACAAATCTATTGAGTTTGTCTTGAAAATGTGGGGTGAGATGAGGAAAATTTGTTTAATTAAGATGAAGAGACCATTCTCACGCCAGTATTAAGATACAGTAGGTTCATAAGAGAAGATTTACTGCGTCTCTCAAATTCTGCTGCTGTAAATGTGAATATATTTCTGTAGTGCTGATTTGTTCATGCCCAAGTAATTCTTGAACAACTTTTAGTGATGCGCCCTTTTGAACTAATCTTGACGCATAAGAATGACGTAAAGTGTGGAAATGAATTTTCTTTTCAAGCTCGGCATCTAACACTGCTTTTTTAAAATTTTTGCTTACATAGTCTTCGTTTAATTTTATTCCCTTTTTAATACAGAAAACATAGTTGCTCATTTTAATGCTAATGATTTTGGGATAAATTTCTGAGAGCATATTTCTTAAATCATCATTGATGGGAACCGTTCTTTCAATTTTATTTTTTGTTTGAAAATCATCTGAGCATTTTATTGTTATTTGGGATTTTGGGAAATCAACCCAACTCCATTTCATGTTTACTAGTTCTCCTAAACGAAAGCCGGTAAGAAATGCGGTTTTGAAAAGACAGTGCAAAACTTTTGATTTTGTGTGATCTAATATTTTTGAAAAATCTTCTTCATTAATAAACAATGGCTGAGTCTTTTTCATTTTAGGAAGTTTGAATGCCTTGAACGGATTCTTTTCTATGTACTCCCAAAGTTCAGCTTTGCTAAAAGCTGCTTTCAGTGTGCGGTAATAAAGAGCTGCCGCTCTTTCAGTTTTAGAAAAAGTAGACGAAATAAATTTATCTGCGTCTCGCAATCTAAGCTCATTAATAAAACCATCTCCACAAAATTTAATAAGCATTCGGAATGCTAGATCAATTGAACGGACATAGTGTTTGGATTTTGAAGCTTTTACATACTCTAAATATTCTTTCTGAAATTTTGACAACTTGATATGGACAACCGTTTTGTTTTCTTTTTCTATGGGTTTTATTTGGAAGGTTTCCAAAAATAATAGAGCTTCACTTTCAACTGTTGTTTTGGTTGAAACTGTAGTTCTTTTTCCGTTAACAAAATAAACTAATTGATAATAAGGCGATTTGTTGTTCTTAGTGATGAACATTATTAACTCCTATACTTTGATTGTATGGAGTGTGTATGGAGAGCCTAAAAAGCTTTGTTTCTGAGCGAAAAATGCGAAATATCTGATGTCTTGTAATCAGCAGGTTGCGGGTTCGAGTCCCATCACCAGCTCAAAAAGCCCCGAAATCGAAAGAAATTGGGGTTTTTCTTTTTGAAGAATTTCTCAAAAACATAAAAAACACCCCATTTTACCCCCATCGTTTATTAGAACTATTACAAAACTATGACAAAAACTATGACGTTTTTGTTCTTTAATATCTAAAACGAAAGGGCAAAGCTGGCTACAACGTAATTGGCGACCGATTGCAATGCTTACTTATTTAATTCTTGTAGTTTGTGATTCTTTTGGGTTCTTGAAATTCCGTTTGAGTAAGGAAGCTTGTTTGTAATTTATTTCTTTTTTAACAGAAGTGTCAGATTACATCGTGACTATTACAGCCAGTGTAATAACTCTTTAAAAATGTCAGTACTTAAAACTCCATAGAAATGTCAGTAA
>CAZVYT010000078.1:0-11734 GCA_964631495.1 uncultured Melioribacter sp.
CCGGCATATCCTTGCTAATAGAAACATCTACAAAAATGAAAGAGTAAGAGTTGGTATTGAAATACTTATAGGCGGTAAGAGAAGATTTATAACTGCCGGTCAACAGCAGATGCTCACACTGCTTCTTTCAACCTATGAAGCAGCAGTACAAAAAAATGATGAGTTGGTTCAGGCACAAGATGATCTAAAAAAAATAAATGAACATTTGGAAGAAATGGTGGCTGAAAGAACAACAGAACTTTCTGCTGAAAATGCAATCCGTAAACGTGCGGAAGAACGAATCAAAAAATTAAACCGTGTATATGCAGTATTAAGTAATATCAACCAAATAATTGTTAGAATCCACGACCCCAATCAGTTGCTTGAAGATTCTTGTATGATAGCTATTGAAGTTGGGAAATTTCAGAGTGCCTGGATTGGAATAATAAATAATGAGAATAAAAAGATTGAAACGTTTGCATCCGCCGGTACTGCGAACGATTTAATAGATATAGATTATAACTTTAATCCAATAGTAAATGTTTTTAGAACAGGTAAGCATTTCGTTTCGAATAATATTGAAAACGATAGGTATATAACGGAAATATGGAAAAGGAATTCATTGGGATATGGTTATAGATCATTCGCTGTATTCCCGCTCAAAGTTATTGAAAAGGTAATAGGTGGTTTTTGCATTTACTCCAACGAAGTCAATTTCTTCGATGAACAAGAAATTAATCTGTTGGCAGAAATGGCTACTGATATTTCCTTTGCTCTTGAATATATTCAGAATGAAGCAAAGCGGAAACGTGCTGAGGAAGAACTTAGAAGAAGCGAAGAGAAATTTTCATCTGCATTTCGATCTGCATCGGATGCGTTAACAATTACAAGATTATCAGATGGGAAAATTATTGAAGCCAACGACAGTTTTTATACAATTACCGGTTTTACAATGGAAGAGACTATAGGAAAGACTTCAACAGAATTAAATCTTTGGGCAGACCCAAACGACCGCAGTTTTGTTATTTCGGAATTGCTGAAAGGAAATAAAATCTTGAGTAGGACATTCTCATTCAACAAAAAATCGGGCGATGTAATAATATGTTTGTTTTCTGCGGAAATAATACTAATACAAAATGAAAAATGCATGCTCTCCAGTATAAATGATATTACAGATCGTAAACATGCAGAAGAAGAAATCATTTTTCAAAAAAACAAGTTTGCTCAACTATTTGATAACTCCCCCATAGCAATTGCTCTTTTAGATAATGAAGATAGGATTATGCTAATAAACCAATCCTTCTCAATTTTATTTGGTTATTTTCTGGATGAAATAAAGGGTAAGCCTCTTTCCGATTCAATTGTACCAAATGAATTAAGAGAAGAAGCAAAGAGTTATACTAATCTAACACGTGGAGGGAATTATATTAATAAAGAAAGTTACCGCAGAAAAAAAGATGGCACAACAGTATATGTGCAAATTATTGGCGTTCCGGTTATGTTAAACGAAAAAATAATTGGCATATATGGTATGTATGTAGATCTTACTCAGAGAAAAAAAGCCGAAGAAGAACTAATTAGGGCGAAAGAACATTCCGAGGAGATGAATAAACTTAAAAATTTCTTCCTTACAAATATGAGTCATGAATTGCGGACGCCGTTGATTTCTGTACTCGGTTTTGCAGAACTACTTCAGAATGAATTGGAAAACCAGGAGCATTTGGTATTTGTAAATAACATAATTGAAGGAGGGCAAAGATTAAACAACACTCTTAGTGATATATTGGAAATTTCTAAATTGGAGACTGTACGGTCGTTCTTAAAGTTAGTGCCGTACAACCTTGCAAGCGAAATAAAACTAAGGGCAATATCTTTTACAGCAATGGCTCAGGCAAAGCGGCTGTTTTTGAAAACAGAACTCAATGATATAAATATAATGGCTCAGATTGATAGTGAACTATTTGGTAAAACGCTCTATCATTTGGTGAGCAACGCAATCAAGTTTACGAAAGTTGGTGGAGTCTTTATCTCTCTGCATCAGGAAAGAAAACAAGATATGGATTGGGCGGTTACTACAATAATTGATACAGGGATTGGTATATCACAACAGAATTTTGAAAAAATCTTTGATGAGTTTAGGCAGCTTGATGAAGGTTTAAGTAGAGGACACGAAGGGACCGGACTTGGATTAACGATTGCTAAAAGAATTGTTGAACTTATGAAAGGGTATATACAAGTTGAAAGTGAAGTTGGTAAGGGTTCTACTTTCTCAATTTGGTTACCGGCTATTCTTGACGAAAAACAGATTATGATGAAAGTAAAGGAAAGAAGTACAACAGCAGTAATTAAACCACCAACGACAAACGAAAGAGGATTGAAAAAAGCATTAATTGTAGACGACAATTCTTCGAACCGGTTATTTATGAATCACTGTCTATCAACCTATCTAAGAATAATAGAAGCACAAGATGGAATTACCGGGGTAACATTAGCGTCAAAGGAGCATTTCGACATTATATTAATGGATATTAATCTAGGTGAAGGTATAGATGGTGTGGAAGCAACGAAGCAAATAAGAAAACTTCCGGGATATATGAATGTTCCAATAATAGCAGTTACGGCTTATGCTATGATAGGGGACAAGGAACGTTTCTTAAGTGAAGGATTTGACCATTATTTGTCCAAGCCTTTTACCAAAAATGCATTGCTTAGTTTAGTAGAAAATTCTCTTTTGAAGTAATCAAAAAAATGTTATCCCAAAATCACTGTTACTTTTGATTTAATCACAAAGTGTTCTCACCGAATGGTTTTTTTAACTAACTGGCGTTTAAGCGTCTTCTAATGGGTTTGTTCAAAAAGCGAAGTTGGAAGGATATAATATTTAAAGAAGAAGAAAATTAAGAATAGAGCAAAACTGATGGTGGATATTCAATTAATAGTAGAGATTAAAAGTTGTGTTTTAATTCCTTATAGACTTGTTTCTGATCCTAACCGCCCGGGACGCACTTTGAAAAAGCAATTAGCAATTGGCAGTTAGCTTTTAGCAAAAGAAAAAGATAAAGGAAAAATAGTGCTTCAACGACAAGTTTTGAAAAAGGTGAGAGTTATGTATCGGCATAAGTTGGTTGTGCTGAAATTGAATATTGAAAGGCCAGAATTTTTAAGGAAAAGGAAAATAGAGCATACTCACGAAATGATTGTAAGTATGCTCTCAAACAAATTATAGAAGATTTACTGCATCTCTCAAGTTTTGCTGCTGAAGGTGAGAGTATATTTGAGTTGTAGAAAGTGCCTCATGGCCAAGTAATTCTTTAACTACGTATAAAGAAACTCCACGCTGGACTAAAAGCGAAGCAAAAGAATGACGCAACGTGTGGAAATGGATTTTCTCATCGAGTTTTGCCGCTCTTAATGATTTCTTAAACTGTTTGCTTACAAAGTTTTCATTGAGTTTTATACCACGGAGTTTTGAAAAAACATATTCATCTTTCAAAATGCTAACCACCTTTGGAAACTGATTTGATAGAATTAATTGAAGAGTACAATTAAGAGGAATGATTCTTTCTTTTTTATTTTTTGTTGTAAATGATTCTGAACATTGAACGGTAATTTGTTTTTGTTTTAGATCAATCCAAGACCATTTCATATTAAGTAATTCACCTAAACGCATCCCGGTATAGAAAGCAGTTGTAAATAAATTTCTTAGATATGCCTCTTCAGTATTCTCAAGAATTGAATTCAATTCAAATTCGGTAATGAAAACTGGAAACGACTTTGAAACTTTTGGAGTTTTTATTTTCTTAAATGGGTTTTCTGCAAGATAATTCCAAAGTACAGCCTTACTGAATGCAGCTTTAAGAGTTCGATAATAAAGTGAAGCGCCGCGTTGTGTTCTTTGATATGTTACTGTTATAAATTTATCGAGCGTTCGGAGATCCAAACAATTCAGGAGAACATCACCAGAGAATTCGACCAAGATTTTGAAGGATGTTTTAACTGATCTTTCGTAATGTTTTGACTTTGTTATTCGGATATATTCAAGGTATTCTTCATGGAATTTTGAAAGAGTAATTGAATTTATTGTTAGTTTTTGCTCGATTGATCGGTTTGCATAATTTGATAAGAAACGAATGGCCGCTTTTTCGTTTTTGGTTTTTGTTGAAACGGTTGTTCTTTTCCCATTGACAAAATATACAAGCTGGTAGAATGGAGACTTATAATTTTTAACGACATACATGGCAAACTCCTTTTTTGCCGTGTATGGATTATGTATGGAGTGCCCAAAAATCCTTTGATTTTGCTAAAAATTGCAAAGAGTCCCTATTACTCATAATCAGCGGGTCGGAGGTTCAAGTCCTTCAGGGCCCACTTAAAAAGCTCGAATTTGAAAGAATTTGGGGTTTTTTGTTACTTCAAGATTTAAGTGTCACTCTGATCTATGTAAATATTGGAGGAACTTTGGAGGAACTTTTCGAGTAATTATCCTTTTATACCTCTCAAACATAAGGAGTGAATACCTTATGTTAATTACAAAATTCAAAAAATCTCCATACTATCAACTTGTTTATGAAGTTGATGGAAATAAAACATCCATTTCCACAAAAACATCTAACTATAAAGAAGCGCAACTATTTCTATATAATTTCCTTAAAGAGAAAATAACTGAACAAAAATCTGCTTCAAAACAAATAACCATATCTCAATTCAAAGAAGAATATGTTGAGTACTTGAAAACCACAAAATCCATAAACTATGTTCGATCTGTTGAACTATCTTTCAAGACGTTAATTCAATACTCCGACGACGTTTTTCTTAATCGGATTGATCTTCGAACTCTAGATAAATTTGTTACTTCCTTATATGCTAGAACTCCAAGAGCCTGTATTGTTTATTATAGAACACTAAAAGCAGCATTCAGCAAGGCCGTTCTTTGGGACTATTTACAAGAAAATCTTTTCAAAAAAATTAAATCACCTAAGGTTTCTCAAAAATTACCGGTATTCATTTCTGAAGAAGAATTAAAACTAATAATCGAGAAAACAAAAGAAGAAGTTCTTAAAGACTTATTTACCACAGCTTTTTATACTGGCATGCGATTAGGTGAACTTGTAAATATGAAATGGTCGTGGATAAATCTGAATGAAAACCATATTTTAATTCAGAGCACAGAGAACTTTACAACAAAAAGTAAGAGGGGAAGAATAATCCCGATCAACTCTCATCTTAAAAATATTTTTTTAAATCGAAAGCCAAGGATTATTAACATTAAAAATATCGATTATGTCTTCTTTCGTATTCACAATGCCCGGTTAAATGAAAACTATGTTAGCAAGAAATTCAAAGAATATGTCCGCGCTACCGAACTTGACGACAAAATTCACTTCCATACTTTGCGTCATTCTTTTGCATCGCTTTTAGTTCAGCGAGGAGTCTCTTTATATGTAGTCAAAGAATTACTTGGTCATGAAGCGCTTTCAACTACTCAAATCTATAGTCACCTTCAGCAGCAAAATTTGAGAGATGCTGTTAATCTTATATAATTTGTTCGAAAGCATACTCACAAACTAACTGTGAGTATGCTCTATTTTCCATTTCCTTAAATATCCTCCATCTCACCCCTCACTTTTAGCTACAAACTCATTGGAGTAATACAAAAACTCATTTGCAGAATATTGTATTTAAAATCATTCGTTTAGTTGAGGTTTTTCTATTTTAAATAACAACTCACTCAAATTCATTTTCATTCAACAGCTTTTATATAAATACGAAAGTATTGCACATTTAAAAACCCTTCACAGAAATGCAGTTATTATTCATCAATAAAACGTTGATTATGTCTCATTTCAATGGTTGCAATTTAAATCACGCTTTACTATTTTCATTCTAGTTTTACTCTCCATAGTAAGATTGGTGGGGGAGCAAAAGATATCAAATCTTATTCACTATTGGAGAGTAAAGTATGCCTATAGCTTTGAAAATTGTTCTATTTCTAAATATCGCTTTGTATTTTCTTCCCGCCATTAGATTTTATAAAAGTAAATACTTCTGGTTCTTCCTTATAATTTCTTTGTTAGATCCAATATTTATAGTTGTTCATTTTCTTTTTGGATTATCCACCTACTATTTCCTTCCATTATCGTTTGCAATTCTTCTCTTATTCATTCCTTCGAATGATAGAAAGAATAGAGTAGTTACATTTATCTTAATGATTTTTCTTTTACCATATTTTAGAATCCTTCCCTTACTTCCGGTTTTAGTTACTTCAATATCCGCCACTTACATAATTTATTTCTTTATTGAAGAATTTATACACGAATTAAAGAATTCTTCAATGGTTGTTCTTTTTATTCCGGTCATAGTTTTCGATCTCATGAAGGATTTTTTCAAAATCTATTTATACTATGAATACAACGGGATTCTAACGCAACATTTTACTGTTTTTTTAATAGCGGGATTAATATTTCCATCAGCAATAGCATATTTAGGACCGACTCGAAAATACAAATCAGCTTTACTGAATAAAATCTATAGTTATAAAGTTTCTGATATAATTGTTCCTTCAAATCTTCATCTCGTTGATCTTACTGCTTCTAACCAATTAAAAGACTTAACAAATGCGGAAAAAAGGGTTTTAGCTCTAATTGCTGAGGGTTATAAAAACGATGAAATTGCAGAAAAACTTTTTGTTACAAAGCGAACTATTTATCTACATTGCCAGAATATTAAAAACAAATTAAATATTGGCTCATCTTCCCGGTTAGCCAGATTCGCTTTCGAAAACCGTGATTATCTTCCAAAATCGACACACCCTTCACAAATTGACAGTATACACAAATAAAAAACTATCAAAAGTGATAGTATAAAACTGTCATTTTTACTAGTGTTTAATTCTCCGTATTCAGTTTTATTTACATGGTACATTATTTTATACGGAGAGTTTTACTTTGCCGTTTTGGGAAAAATATCCGGTAATTAAACAATATGATCAAGTTGATTGTGGAGCGGCTTGCCTTCTTTCAATTTTAAAATTTTATAAAGGCAACACCTCTCTAGTTCACCTACGCGAAATGATGAACACTTCCGTAAACGGCTCTACAATGCTCGACCTTGTTAATTCTGCAAAAGAAATTGGTTTCAATGCTTTCGGTGCTTCCGGTGAATATGAAGATTTAATGAAAGAACAACTACCTTGCATTGCCCATGTAGTTATAGATAATCAGCTTCAGCACTTTGTTGTTGTTTATAAAATAAATACTAAGGAAGTGTTAATTGGCGATCCCGGTAAAGGTCTTTATAAACTTAACAAAAATCAATTTCTGGAAATTTGGAAAAGTAAAGCTGTCGTTTTACTAAAACCGGAAAAAGAATTACTAGACGAAAAAACAATCACATGGTTCAATTGGATAATGCAGTATATCAAGAAAGATAATATCTGGATTATCCAATCCATCTTTCTTGGTATCATTTATACTATCCTTGGTTTACTCACTTCAATTTTTATCCAAAAACTAATAGACAAATATATTCCGGAAAAGAACACCACTTGGATTTATTACACCGGAATTTTCCTCTTTCTTCTATTGCTTATTAAAGCTTCCAGCGGATTTATCAGAGATAAATTTTTAGTGATACTTAATAAGAGGATCAACAATAATATAACGGGGGATTTTTTTGAGCATCTTTTTAAGCTGCCAAAGAAGTTTTTCGATACCAGAAAACGTGGTGATATTACAGCTAGAATTCACGATGCAATGCGCATACAACAAGCTGTTTTACAAATTGGTGGAATGACTATTGTCGATCTGTTAATAATTATTGGTTCATTCTCTTTACTATTTAATTTTTCAGCTAATATGGCTTTTATAGCCCTTGTAGTTTTTCCTATATACGGCATTCTATTATTTCAAAGTTCAAAAAAGCTAAAACTTCAGCAAAATGATGTTATGAAAGGCTATGCTCAAGTTGAATCTGCTTATATTGATACACTCGGCGGATATGAAGATATAAAAAGTTTTAACAGCGAATCCTTCTTTTCTCAATTCAATAAAACGTTTTTCGGTTTATTTCAAAACAGTATTGAAAAACTAGGATTAACTCAAGCTAAATTAAATTTACTATCTGAACTAAGTGCAGTTGTTATAACCATCGGGATGCTTCTTTTTGGTTCTTTATGGGTGGTTAACGGAAATCTTAAACTTGGAGAAATGATGGCTGCATATTCGCTTGCTGCCGGAATCCTACCATCAATTAACCGCTTAATAAGTGCAAATATTTCTCTGCAGAGCGCTAACATTGCTGCTGTCCGCTTAATGGATATGCTTCTTGTTGATGAAGAAAAAAGTACTTCACCGCTTCCATTTTCCTTAAAAGAAAATATTCAGTTTATAAATTCGGCTTTCTCATGGAATGGTCGTCAGTTCCTGTTCAAAGAAATTAACATCGATATACCTATTGGGCGAATTACTTCTTTATGGGGACCCAGCGGTTCCGGCAAAAGCACTCTCGTCCAACTTCTTCAACGCAAATACAGCTTAATTCAAGGTCAGATTCTTGTAGATGGAATTGATGCAAAAGAGATAGGACTTTCAGATTACAGAAAGAGTATTGGTGTTTTACCGCAGCATATAAAAATATTCAATGGAACTCTTGCCGATAATATTATTCTCGGTAGAGAAATAAAGGATGTTCAGCAATTGCTAACTCTTATTCAAGAGACAAATCTAGCAGAATTTCTCAATCGCTTTGAAAATGGCTTATTTACATTTTTGGGTGAAAACGGAAGAAAACTTTCCGGTGGTGAAATGCAAATGCTTGCACTTATTCGTGCTCTGTTATTCAAACCAAAGCTGTTGATCATTGATGAAGGACTGAGCGGAGTGGATTTTGAAATAGAAGAACAGATTTATGAAAGTATAAAAGTGTATTCCAAGAATAATGCAGTTTTACTAATTACTCATAACCTTGCAAACTTACTCAAGACGGATTATTTGTATGTCCTGAAGAATGAGAATATTGCCGAGCACGGATACCCAAATATGCTAATTCAAAATGGCAGCATCTTCGGTAACAGTGTAAAAAAACAATACTCATATTTTTATGATAATGGAGTTACTGCAAATGTCTGATTCGCTTGTTATAAACCTAAAAGAAAAAGAAGAATACTCTCTTAAAAATTGGCACTTATTCCTTTTTGTTACGCTTATATACTTACTTATAACATTGATTAACGACCGCTTTATTATGACAAAAGATATCTATCATTTATTGATGTCTGAAAAAATTGAAAGCAATAGAATTGATGACTATTACGAAATGCTCAAAAGATTTTCGGTATATACATATTTAGCTCTTCCGGTTATTACATGGTTGAAAATAACTTTTATTGCGTTACTCCTACAAACACCTCTTATGCTCAAAAATATTGAGGTTAGTTTTAAGGAGACTTTCAGAATTGCCGCATTTGCAAATGTACCTTATATCTTACTAGGAGTAATTAAACTTTTGCTCCTTTTTGCTACGCCAAGATCAGATTACTCAAGTGATTTATTCACTCTAATCCCGGGTTCAGTTACAAATCTAATTTCAAAAGAATCATATTCCGCTGTTGCTCTTAGCTTTCTTAGCAATATTAATGTTTATGAAATTCTATGGATTCTATTTGTATTTATTGGTATTGCTCGATTAAAAAAATTAAGTAAGCAAGACTCTTTTCTTCTTGCCTTTAGTGTCTGGCTTGGTTTAACATTATTCCAGATCGGTTTAGTGCTTTATTTTAATAAGGCTTAAGGAATGATGAAAAGAATTATAGAAAATATCATCGGGTTGATATTCATTGTTTCAGCTTTTACGAAACTTTATGATTTCACAAACACAATTAATCTTATCGAATCAATAACCGGTTTTGGTTTTAACATAATCAAGTTCGGTTTAATATTCCTTTCACTATTTGAAATTGCAATTGGAATAAGTTTCTTTGTAAAAGTCTGGACTAAATCTTACATCTTTTATGCTATCACTGTATTGCTGCTGCTATTCATACTAATTAACATTTATCTCATGGTTCAAGGATACTCAAACTGCGGCTGTTTTGGCACTCAAATTATCAGCTCTCCATTTGCAAGTTTAGTAAAGAACGCTTTAATGATCTTATTTATGATGTACTTCTATTATTACCCGGGTAAACAAAAGCTACGGATTAATGAACAATAAAATAAAAATAGCGTTACTGCTCGGCTTTGTAGCTGTTGGTGTAGTTGTAGCGGTTATCTTCGGAACCCAAGAAGAATTATTGCCGGTTGGCTCTAAACTCCCGGAGTTAAATCTAAATTCGCTAGAAGGAAGACTTGAAATAAACACAGACAGCGTACCATTGATGATTATGTTCTTCAAACCGGATTGCCCCCATTGTAAGTACGAATTTGAGGTTATGAATAAAAGAATAGACGCTCTGGTAAATATCAATATTTACTTTGTAACAACGGATAAGAAATATATTCAAGACAGCGTCTTTCGTAAATGGAACAATTTGCTTAAAAAAGACAATATTGTATTTGCTTCTATAGATGAACAAGAATACAAAGAAAAAATTGGAATTAATGTAACACCGGTATTTCTTATATATAACAGCGCTGGTGTATTAGAAGATAAAATTCTAGGTGAAACAAAGTTTGATAGAATCCTAGGTTCAATCAAAAAACAAAGCACTAATTATACTTCGTAACTTTATAATTAGTATTCAATTAATCTTTTTCGAAGGAGTGTTTATGAAAAAATTAAACAACGCTAATATGTTAAAAATAATTGGTGGGGAAGCTCCACTAAATTGCAACCAGATACTTGCTCTGGCATATCTAAATTACGGTCTAGGTAACGGTGCGGCAGGAGATTTCTGGATGCAGATATATGAAGTCGCTTGTTAAATATTTTAACAAGCTAATTTCCAAGTTTCTGTGATATTTTTTACAAACGGTGGTGCGCAACATCGGTAAACGCGGCTTAACTAATTTCCCTTTTATAAGCTTATGGCTTATTGCCGCAAGGGTATATCTTTAATTAAATTAAGGAGTAGAAAAATGAAAGAACTCAATATTCTTCAAATGGAAGAAGTGATAGGTGGTATTACTCAGCAAGAATATATGTGCGGGTTAGCTGGTGCGATATTTACCTGGGGATGGATAGCAGTTGCCATCCTACCACCTGCCGGAGCAGTTGCTTTATCCGTGGGCGCTCATATGGCAATTGCATGTTTATAATAAATTTTAAAAACTTAAACTAAAAGGGATAAAAAATGAAACCAATAACAAATGTAGAAATAGAAAATTTACATGGTGGGTTTAATTTATGTGCTTTCTCTGCTGGAGCCGGAATAGTTACTGGAGTTGCTACTATGCTAACACTTCCTGTTGGGGCAATCTTTGGTGGTGTTGTTACTGTTGTTAATATTGGTTGTACTGTTGGTTGGTGGTAATAAACAGAATTTCGCTTTAGATTTATTAGTACTCAAATGAAGAGGTTATGAATGAATGTTTTAAGTGGTAAAAACTCTTTTATTAAGATTATGAGTTATATTTTATTATCGATATCTGTTTTATTACAACTTTATTTTTTAATGATCACCTTTAATAAAATGTATTTCATGCTCTTTACGGCAATTTCTGGAATATTTGTTTTTATTAGAGCCATTTTGTTAAAAAAGAAGTAGCATATTGTTTTTTGTAGGTTCTACTTCATAAATGAAATAGAACCTATTATTTTT
>CAZVYT010000078.1:11750-12327 GCA_964631495.1 uncultured Melioribacter sp.
AAATGGCTGATGAATGAGTCTTCATTTTTTATAGACTTCTTTTTTCGTTGATATTCCCACCGTCGTTATAGTCCAATCATGACGAAAGAAATAAACTGTAACGGAATGTTGCTCGACAACAAAAAAGAGAGAACATGCTTACAACAAACCGTAAGTATGTTTGTTTTTCGTAAGGGACAGAAATTCCTCACACTCAATTTCGATTTTCTCAAACAACTCTGAAATTTGATGCGGAAATTTCACCACTTTGTAAACCATTCGTTGTGCTGAGTAATTTCTTTCCGCTTATATCTTTCCGCTGTGGGTATGTTCTTTTTTCAATCCTATTCTATTTTCTCCCATCTCACCGCTCACTTTTAACTACAAACTCTTTGGAGTAATACAAAACCTCATTTACAGAATATCTCATCTAAAATCATTCCTTGAGTTGGGCTTTTTTTAATCTTCCGACTCCTAACCGTCTTAAATTTTTCCCTTGCCTGTATTCATACAACACACAATCCTTGATCACACATTCCCGCACTTGCTTCTTTTCATATCCGGAACATTCCAGACAATGTTTCTTAATCGCTCTCAA
>CAZVYT010000079.1:0-11897 GCA_964631495.1 uncultured Melioribacter sp.
CTGACATTTCTATGGAGTTTTAAGTACTGACATTTTTAAAGAGTTATTACAAAAATCAAAAATTCTTTAAAAAAAACTTGACATTGAGGTCGAAGGAACATAATTTTTCGTCGTGCCTCAGTAGTATTCTGCATAACAATAATTCATTAAACAATAAATATTAACCCCAGTGAAAATCATTTTTAGTCAAATCAAGCTCTAACAAATCAATAGGAACAAACCCATGCCAATGGATATTTCAGAACTGCAATCAAAAAAAATTGTTGACCTTTATAAGATTGCTAAGGATTTCGGTCTAATCGGATATAGCGATTACCGCAAACAAGAACTAATTTTTAAAATTTTGGAAGCTCAATCTCAGAAAGATGGGTTAACATTTTCTAAGGGAGTGCTGGAAGTTCTTGCCGATGGCTATGGGTTTCTTCGTTCTGCAGATTATAATTATTTACCATCACCAGATGATATTTACGTTTCCCCATCGCAAATAAAACGGTTTAGTCTTCGTACTGGAGATTATGTAAGTGGGCAAGTGCGTCCGCCAAAAGAGGGTGAAAGGTTTTTTGCTTTACTACGTGTAGAAGCGGTTAATGGAAAAGATCCTGAAGCAATTAGAGAAAGAACATTGTTTGATAACTTAACTCCATTGTATCCAAACAAAAGACTTAAATTAGAATCAGCTCCCGGCGAGTATTCTATGAGAATAATGGATTTGGTTGTGCCTATTGGTAAAGGACAAAGAGGGTTAATCGTTTCTCCACCAAAAGCCGGCAAAACAATTCTGCTACAAAAAGTTGCAAATTCATTAACAAGAAATCACCCTGAAGTAAAAATAATTATGCTATTAATTGATGAACGCCCTGAAGAAGTAACTGATATGCAGCGTTCAGTTCAAGCGGAAGTTATTAGCTCTACTTTTGATGAGCCGGCTGAACGCCACGTACAAGTAGCAAATATGGTAATTGAAAAAGCCAAAAGAATGGTTGAAGCCGGAGATGACGTTGTTATTCTTCTTGACTCGATAACTCGTTTAGCTCGCGCGCATAACACTGTAATTCCTCACTCTGGCAGAATTCTTTCCGGCGGTGTTGATGCAAATGCACTTCACAGACCAAAAAGATTTTTTGGATCTGCTCGTAATACAGAAGAAGCGGGCAGCTTAACAATTATTGCTACTGCTCTTGTTGATACTGGAAGCAGAATGGATGAAGTAATTTTTGAAGAATTCAAAGGCACTGGTAACAGCGAATTGTTGCTTGATAGAGGACTTGCTGATAGAAGAATTTTCCCTGCAATTGATGTTCTTAAATCCAGTACAAGAAAAGAAGAATTATTATTGCGTGATGACGAATTAAACAAAGTATGGATTCTTAGAAAGATCTTAGCAGAATTTGATTCTTTGGAAGCAATGGAATTTATGATTGATAAGATGAAAGGAACAAAGAATAATAAAGAGTTTATGTTAAGTATGAACAGCTAATGGCTGATTTATGAAAACATTATTCTTTACATGCGGAGACATTAACGGAATTGGTCCGGAAGTTTCCATGAAAGCAATAAATAAGCTTTTTAATCCCGCGAAAAGAAAAATTGTTTTTCTATGCCCGGCAAATGTTTTTGAAAAAAATATTTTAATTTCAAATCCAAAATTTCCATTTAAATTTATTAAGAGAGAGAATTTAGATTCTCTCTCATCATCTTTTGTTACGATAATTGATTTAGGCAAATCTAAAATTGATTGCGGAAAAGCTACAAAGACTTCTGGAAAAGTTTCCTCTTTAGCAATAGAACTTTCTTTTCATTTAGCTTCTCGGAACAAACAATCAGCAGTAATTACTTCACCAATATCAAAGAATGCTTTTCAATTAGCTAATATCGATTATCCCGGACAAACAGAATACTATGCAAATCTTGACTCTTGCACACGTTTTATGATGTTGTTTCTTTCACAAAAACTAATATGTGGACTCGCTACAATTCATATTCCTCATAAAAAAGTCTCTGAAGCTCTTAATAAAGAATTACTAAAAGAAAAAATCGCAGTTTTAGTTGAATCACTTGAAAAAGATTTATATAAAACTAATCCAAGGATTGCAGTTCTAGGACTTAATCCGCATTCCGGTGAATATGGAAGGCTTGGATTAGAAGAAATAGATATTATTTCGCCTTCAATAAAAGAATTGAAAAACAGAAATATTACGGGACCGCATGTTCCGGACGCTTTTTTTGGTAACAAGCATTATCTTGATTTTGATGCAGTGTTAGGAATGTATCATGATCAAGTTTTGATACCTTTTAAGTTGATGAATTTTGAAAAAGGTGTTAATTATTCTGCCGGATTAAATATAATTAGAACTTCGCCCGATCACGGAACCGCTTATGATATTTCCGGTTTGGGAATAGCTGATCCTTCAAGTATGATAGAAGCGGCACTATGGGCTGAAAAAATTATAAAAAACAGAAATAGTTTTTATGCCCGCTAAGAACTATTCTTTTGTGGCACAAATCTACTCTCATTTAATGCGATCGATAGATTACAAAATGTGGGCTAAATATATATATGATATTATCAGATTTAGTAAAAAGAAAAATATTTCAGTTCTAGAACTTGCTTGCGGTTCGGGAAATATTGCCTGCATTTTATCAAAAAAAATTAAAGATTATACTTTATGTGATTTATCTTTAGACATGCTAAAGCTGATTGATCCAAAGATTACTAAGAAAATCAACTGTAACTTTATTTTACTTCCATTTAAAAAGAAATTCGATTTTATATTCTCTACATTCGATAGTGCAAATTACTTGTTAACTAAGAAATCGTTTATTGATATGTTGAATAGTGTTCAATTATGCTTAACAGATGATGGCATTTATACTTTTGATGTAAGTTTAGAAGCTAATAGTATTAACAATCAAAAGTATTTGAATAGAAAAGGTGAGTATAATGGAATTAAGTACGAGCAAGTCAGTAATTATTCTAAAACAAAACAAATGCATTCTAACAAATTTATTATTGATAAAGATGGTAAGAAAATAATTGAAAACCATAAGCAGCGCATTTATCAATTTGATGATTATTTTGAAATGATTTCAAAAACAAAATTTTATGTTTATGGTTGTTACGATTCTTTTTCATTTAATAATGCTTCCTCTAGTTGTGAAAGAGTTCAATTTGTTCTAAAAAAGAGAAAAAGCTATGCTAACATTTAATCATGTTGAATTCAATTACTTAAACCAACCGGTTTTTAGTGATCTTAATCTTCAAGTTGATAACGGAGATTTTATATTCTTGATTGGTAAAAGCGGTGTTGGAAAAACAACTTTAATGAGAATGGTTTATATGGAGTTGTTACCCAGCGCTGGCTATGTTGAAGTTGCCGGCTATAATTCTGATCAAATTAAAGTTAAAGAACTAACATTACTCAGAAGAAAACTTGGAATTGTATTTCAAGATTATCAACTACTAGAAGACCGTAATGTATATGATAATTTGGCATTTGTATTACATGCAACCGGAACATCTAGTAAGATGATCAAAAGAAAAGTTCTTCATGCTTTATCCGATGTTGGTTTAGCACACAAACAAAACAATATGCCGCAGCAGCTTTCGGGTGGAGAAAAACAAAGAGTAGCAATTGCACGGGCAATTATCAATGAGCCGGTTTTAGTTTTGGCAGATGAGCCAACCGGTAATTTGGATAACGAAACATCGGAAGAGATTATTGAAATACTTAAAAAGATTAATCAAAGGGGAACATCAATATTACTTGCAACGCACAATTATGAAATAGTAAGAAAAGTAAATGCAAAAATTATTCGTCTTGAAGGAGGCAAAGCAGTTAAAGTACTTATTAAGAAAAAAGAGGAATAATATTTATGATATTTTCTCTAAAATATCTTTAGAAATTTCATCAATATTTTTTGTGCCGTCTATCTCTATAATATGCGCTTTATCAGAATAATAATTAAAAACTGGAACTGTTTGTTCGTGATAAACTCTTAATCGATTTTTGATAACTTCTTCATCATCATCTTTTCTTTTATAATAACTTTCTTCGGCCTTACAATTAGGACAAACAAAACTCTCAGTAACTATTATTTTTGCGAGAATATTTCCGCAAACTCCGCACACCAAACGGTTAGTTATACGGTCAATTATTATTTCATCATCAGCTTCAAGTTTTATCAAGTGTATAGTCTCGGTACCTAACTCATTAAAAATCACTGTAAGCATTTCAGCTTGAGCTAAAGTACGTGGGTAGCCATCAAGTATATAACCATTCTTACATTTATCTTCTTTTAAAGCATCTTTTAGCATGCCCGCAACAATTTCATCTGGCACTAAACTACCAGACTCAACAATCGATTTTGCTTTTAAGCCTAATTCAGTTTCATTTTTTATTGCAGCGCGTAAAATGTCTCCGGTTGAAATGTGTACTATTTTCATTTTGGAGGCAAGAATCTTTGCTTGTGTTCCTTTCCCAACGCCAGGTGCGCCAAAAATAATTATTCTCATATATTAGTATTAATTTGGTAAGTGAATGTGATTTTAATCGTGTCAAACATAAATAGTTTCTTATTATTAAACAAAGATTTGTTAATTGTAATTTCTTTTACTTTTGAAAAATATTTCTAATAATGATTTTGCTTCATCAGAATAAATTCCAGAAAAAACTTCCGGTTTGTGATTGTATTTACCGGAATTAGGTATATCAAAGAGAGAACCGCAAGCCCCAAATTTTGGTTCAAAAGTACCAAAATACAATCTTTTAATTCTCGAAAGTAAAATTGCTCCGCTGCACATTACACAAGGTTCAACGCTAACAAAAAGATCGCACTCATCTAAAAACTTACTGCCAAGGTGATTTGCTGCTGCAGTTATAGCAATCATTTCTGCGTGTGCAGTTGCGTCTTTAAGGGTTTCTGTTTGATTAAATCCTTTGCCAATAATTTTATTTTTATATACTACAATCGCTCCAATTGGTACTTCATCTTTTTCTAAAGCTTTTTCAGCTTCTTGAAGAGCGGCATACATATATTTATAAACACTTTCATTGAATAACATATTTATTCCAAATATTTACCTAAACATAAATGAAAAATGATAAGAAATGAAAATGACTTTAATACTTCTTTGAAAGTTTACTGCTGTAGTTGTATATTTCGGCACCAAAAATGCACCCGTAGCTTAATTGGATAGAGCATCTGACTACGGATCAGAAGGTTAAAGGTTCGAGTCCTTTCGGGTGTACTAAAAAAAGCTTGCCCAAAAAATAAGGGCGAGCTTTCTGCTTTTAATGCGCAGCACTCCTAAAATCATTCTTGAATTACTTAATTCTTTAAATATTGCCATATTTAAGTGTGCAATGTAAATTGTAATTGCAATAAAGTTTTCTGCATTTTATTTGCCACTATGTCGGATAACTAAAAACTTAATTGATAAAAAATATTTTAAAGGTACTCTAATGGAAAAAGAATTTTTTAAGTCTGAGTATAAATCTTATGTAAATTCTCCTATTGGGTTGCTTGAAATTACCGGAGATGAAGAATCAATAGTTAGTGTTAGTTTTATTGAAGAGAAGTTTAATGCAGAATTTAAAACGAACGATTGTGTGAATAATTGCGCTTTGCAACTAGAAGAATATTTTAATGGAGGAAGAAAAGAGTTTGAAATGAACCTAAGTCCAAGTGGAACCGAATTTCAAAAGAAAGTTTGGAGTGAATTATTAAAAATTCCTTTTGGTTACACAAAAAGTTACTTGTTTATAGCTAAAATGTTAGGTGATGAGTTGGTAATTCGAGCTGCTGCAAAAGCTAACGGACAAAACCCGATAGCTATTATTATTCCTTGTCATCGAGTAATTGGCAGTGATGGAAGTTTAACGGGATATGCCGGCGGTTTATGGCGCAAAAAATGGCTCATCGAACATGAACAAAAATTTAGTGATGGGGAGAAACAGCTTGATTTATTACTTTAATATTTTGGAAAAAAAATGATATTACAGAAAGAGATTACATTAAAACAGAAACCACGCGGTTTTCATTTAATTACTAATGAAATATTCTCACTAATGCCCGAAATACAAAGTGTTTCTAAAGGTATTGCTCAAATATTTATTAAACATACTTCTGCGTCATTGACCATAAATGAAAATGCTGACTCGACTGTGCGTTACGATATGGAAACATACTTTAATAAAGCTGTTCCGGAAAGCGATGCAAGTATATTTAAACATACTTTTGAAGGAACAGACGATATGACATCGCACATTAAATCATCTATTCTGGGTTCATCTGTTTCAATTCCTATAACAAACGGGAAATTAAATCTTGGTACTTGGCAAGGAATTTATCTATGCGAGCATCGAAATCATGGCGGCTCAAGGAAAATTGTAGTTACTATAATAGCGGAGTAGCATACTGAAAATTGTAATAATGCTAAGAATTGATGCTCTACTTCTAAATCTGGAAAACATTCTAACAGCATAAAATTGTTTTAACACAACTTTGGAGAATTGTGATTTTTACAATGCTTCAAGTTGATTTTAAGTTTGGTCAGAATGATAAAATGGATTTTGAAACATTAAGCATTGAAGTTAATATTTGGGGACAAAATCAAATTCTGAGAGAAGATGATAAACAATATTCAATCACTATATAAAAACTGCTCTCTCATAAACCGAAACAATAAAAGGCAACTCAATTAAAATAGTTGAGCCTTTGTAATTTTTTTATTTATCGCAAGCAAGCTTAGGCAAAGTCTAAACCACGATTCATGCTATAAATAAGTTGCCAAAGGAAGATACAGGCGCTTTTTTAGATCAACAAAAATTTTAGACAAGCAAGTCTTTATTTTATCTTGGTTATTTTCTATTTTTGAGCCCGTCTTTGCAAGTTGTTTCTTAAAATTAAGATTCCAACACCGCAGAATCCCAGTTTTTGAAAGATTTTCTTGTACTTAGCCTAAAAAACTTCAAAAACACGCAAATTAACAAGATACATTGCTCTTTTAAATGGCAAGATTATTGCACGTAATCATCGAAATTGTAAATGATTGATTTTTCAATATAAATTAAGAGGAATAAATGGAAAGAAGAAAAATAACGATTGATGGCAACGAAGCCGCCGCTCATGTGGCGTATCGTGTAAGCGAAGTAATTGCTATCTATCCAATTACACCATCTTCTACGATGGGTGAACTTTCTGACGCTTGGGCAGCAAAACAGTTAAAGAACATTTGGGGAACTGTTCCAACAGTTTCAGAATTACAAAGTGAAGGTGGAGCTGCCGGAGCAGTTCACGGTGCTTTACAAACCGGTGCTTTAACTACAACATTTACTGCTTCTCAAGGCTTATTTTTAATGATTCCAAATATGTACAAAATTGCTGGTGAATTAACCCCAACAGTTTTTCATGTTAGCGCACGCTCTATTGCGGCGGCGGCTCTTTCAATTTTTGGAGATCATAGCGACGTAATGTCTACACGTCAAACTGGTTTTGGACTTATCTGTTCAAACTCTGTTCAAGAAGTTATGGATACTGCCGCTATTGCTCACCGCGCATCATTAGAATCAAGAGTGCCATTTGTTCACTTTTTTGATGGTTTCAGAACTTCTGCAGAAGTAATGAAAATTGAAGAATTGAGTGATGAAGATATCCGCGCAATGATTGATCAAGAAAAAGTTAAAGAATTTAAGAAAAGATCGTTGAATCCAGAAAATCCAGTTATTCGCGGTACTGCTCAAAATCCTGATGTTTACTTCCAAGGTAGAGAAACAGTTAATAAATTTTATAATGCTTGTCCAGAAATTGTACAAAGTGCTATGGATAAGTTTGCATCCATTACTGGCCGACAATATCGCTTATTTGATTATTATGGCGCTCCAGATGCAACAAGAGTTGTTGTTATGATGGGTTCTGGTGCAGAGACAGCTCAAGAAACAATTGATTACTTAACCAAGAAAACCGGTGAAAAAATTGGTTTAGTTAAAGTAAGATTATACAGGCCATTTTCTGCAAAACATTTATTAGAAGCTTTTCCAAAAACTGTTGAAAAAATTTCTGTTCTTGATAGAACAAAAGAACCTGGCGCACTTGGTGAACCATTATATCTTGATGTAGTTACAGCTATTTCTGAAGCAATTGCAAATGGTACAGCTCCATTTACAAAAATGCCTAAGATAGTTGGCGGTCGTTTTGGTTTATCATCAAAAGAGTTTACACCAGCTATGGTTAAAGCTGTTTTTGATAACTTGAATTTAGATTCTCCAAAGAATCATTTTACAGTTGGTATTATTGATGACGTTACTTTCTTAAGCCTTGAATATGATACTACATTTATGACTGAAGGTGATGAAGTTAAACGCTGTTTGTTTTATGGTTTAGGCGCCGATGGTACCGTTGGTGCAAACAAAAATTCAATTAAAATTATTGGTGAGGAAACTCCGAACTATGCTCAAGGTTACTTTGTATATGATTCAAAGAAATCGGGCTCTACTACTGTTTCTCACTTAAGATTTGGTCCAAACCCAATTCATTCATCATATTTAGTGCAAACAGCAAGTTTTGTTGGATGTCATACTTTTGGCTTGCTTGAAAAATTTGATGTTCTTGGTAGCATTGTTAATGGCGGCACTTTCTTATTAAACTCTCCATTTAGTAAAGATGAAACTTGGGATAAACTTCCAAGTAGAGTTCAGCAACAAATTATTGATAAGAAATTAAACTTCTATGTTATTGATGGCTATGCAGTAGCTAATAAAACTGGTATGGGCGGCCGTGTAAATACAATTATGCAAACATGCTTCTTTGCTATTTCCGGAATATTACCAAAAGATGAAGCTATTGCTCAAATCAAGAATTCGATTAAGAAAACATACGGTTCAAAGGGTGACGAAATTGTACAAAAGAACTTTGAAGCAGTTGACCAAACATTAGAACACTTATACAATATTGATTACTCTAAATTAGAAGTTGGTTCAATACAAATTCCATCAATCGTTTCTGATAAAGCTCCTGCGTATGTAAAAGATGTTTTAGGAAAAATGATGGAAGGTAAAGGAGATTTTGTTAAAGTAAGTGAGATGCCGGTTGATGGAACATTCCCATCGGCAACTACACAATGGGAAAAGAGAAATATTGCTCTCGAAGTTCCAGCTTGGGATCCGGAAGTATGTATTCAGTGCGGTAAATGCGCTATGGTTTGTCCTCATGCTTCAATTCGTATCAAAGCTTATGATAAATCTCATGTTGCAAATGCACCGGCTACTTTTAAACATATGGATTCAAAGGGCAAAGAATTCCCGGAAAACTCTGCTTACACAATTCAAGTTGCAGTTGAAGATTGTACCGGCTGTGAGCTTTGTGTTGAAGTATGTCCTGCTAAGAATAAAAAAGAAACACGCTTAAAAGCAATTAACATGGTTCCGCAAATTCCAATACGCGAACAAGAAAGAGCTAATTGGGATTTCTTCTTAACCATTCCAGAAATGGATAGAAGATTAATCAATACAAGTGTAATTAAAGCACAACAACTGCAACAACCATTATTTGAATTCTCCGGTGCTTGCTCTGGTTGCGGTGAAACTCCATATGTAAAATTAGTATCTCAATTATTTGGCGATAGATTAATTGTTGCTAATGCAACCGGTTGTTCTTCAATTTATGGTGGAAACTTACCAACAACTCCTTGGGCAAAGAACAATGATGGACGCGGACCAGCATGGTCAAACTCACTTTTTGAAGACAATGCTGAATTTGGTTTTGGTATGCGGTTATCAATAGATAAACAAAGTCAATATGCAAGAGAACTAACTGCAAAGCTGCAAGATAAAATAGGTCAAGATTTAGTTACTGCAATTTTGAACGCAGACCAAAAAGATGAAGTTGGTATTTATGAACAAAGAGAAAGAGTTGCAGAATTAAAGAAAAAACTTGAAGGTGATACTTCAGATGACGCATTAAATCTAATTGAAGTTGCTGATTACTTAGTAAAGAAATCTGTGTGGATTATGGGCGGCGACGGCTGGGCATACGATATTGGATTTGGAGGATTGGATCACGTTATAGCATCCGGTAAGAATGTAAACATTTTAGTTATGGATACCGAAGTTTATTCTAATACCGGCGGGCAAATGTCTAAAGCTACCTCTTTTGGTGCTGTAGCAAAATTTGCTGCTGCGGGCAAGCCAACCGCTAAAAAGGATTTAGGATTGATGGCAATGAGTTATGGAAATGTATATGTAGCAAAAGTTGCTATGGGTGCAAACGATGTTCAAACATTGCGTGCTTTCTTAGAAGCCGAAGCTTATGATGGGCCATCAATAATAATCGCTTACAGCCATTGTATTGCTCACGGTATCAATATGGCAAAAGGTATGGATCATCAAAAAGCTGCTGTTGATTCTGGACACTGGCCATTATTCAGATATAATCCGGATAATTTTGCAAAAGGTGAAAATCCATTGAAGTTAGATTCTAAACCTCCTAAGATTAAATTAGAAGAATATATTTATACAGAGACACGATATAACATGTTAACAAAATCTCATCCAAAAGAAGCGAAAGATTTATTAAAGTTAGGTCAAGATGAAGTTATTAAGAAATGGAAATTTTATGAGCAGATGGCTGGAATGAATTTTGGAACTAAAGAAGAAACAAAGAACTAATTTATACTCCGGCTGTTTGTTAACAGCCGGATATTTTATTGAAAATGAAAATTGAAAATAAATAGGAGTTAAAATGGATCTATCAACAACATACATGGGATTGAAACTAAAAAATCCAATCGTTCCATCTGCATCTCCGCTTTCGCAAAGTGTTGATACAGTAAAAGCATTGGAAGATGCTGGAGCATCTGCAATTGTTTGTTATTCTTTATTTGAAGAACAAATTAATCACGAATCTGGAGAGCTTGACCATTATTTATCTGCACACGCAGAAAGTTACGCAGAAGCTTTGAATTACTTTCCAGAACCGGAAGAATTTAAATTAACACCTTATCAATATTTAGATCATATCGCTAATTTGAAAAAATCTGTCAACATTCCTGTAATCGGCAGCTTAAATGGTGTAAGCACTGGCGGCTGGGTTAAATACGCACAAAATATTGAACAAGCTGGCGCAGATGCTCTCGAATTGAATGTTTATTATATTCCTACTAATCCAAACGTAGATGGTAACGAAATTGAAAATATGTATGTGAATGTTGTAAAAGAAATAAAAAACAATGTGAAGATTCCAGTTGCTGTTAAGTTAAGTCCATTCTTCACATCAATGAGTAATATGGCTAAGAAACTTGATAATGCTGGCGCAGATGCTCTTGTTTTATTCAACCGTTTTTACCAGCCGGATTTTGATTTAGAAAAGTTAGAAGTAGTTCCAAATTTGGTTTTAAGCACAAATTGGGAAATGAGATTACCACTTCGTTGGATAGCCATTCTATACGGTAATGTAAAAGCAAACCTTGCTTTAACAAGTGGAGTTCATTCGCATACAGATGTGGTTAAATCTATGATGGCCGGCGCTGATGTTTCTATGATTTGTTCAGAAGTTCTTACTGGCGGAGTAAAAAGAGTTAGCGAAATTTTAAAAAGCCTAGAACAATGGATGACAGAAAATGAATATGATTCGATCAATTTGATGAAGGGAAGTATGAGCCAAAAATCCGTAGCTGAACCAGCTGCATTTGAACGTGCTAATTATATGAAAATGTTGAACAGTTACAAGATGCTTTGGTAAGATAGAATATCTTTTTATACAAGCCGTTTAGTCTTTTGAATTAAACGGCTTTTTTTATTCGAAGCAAATTTCTTATCCCTTCCTTATATTGTTTCGTAAATATATTTAGTCGTCGCTGAAAAATCTTGATGAGTAAGTAAATAAAGGAAGAAAAGCAGTAA
>CAZVYT010000080.1:0-11828 GCA_964631495.1 uncultured Melioribacter sp.
CTGACATTTCTATGGAGTTTTAAGTACTGACATTTTTAAAGAGTTATTACAAAAAAATTGAATGCACGTTGAAATGTCTTGATCAATAAAAATAAAAAAACTACTTTTCTGCCGCCTTTCAGAGGGAACACATTATATATTAAACAAGGAGTTAAGTGTGAAGAAAAATATGCTTCTGCTAAATTGTGTTTTGTTCTTATTACTTTTTTCATCAATACAAATAAATGCTCAATCAACATTAATTTGTAAAGTGGATGGCGACAACTATAACGGCAAAGTTTTGGACGCAGTTCAAGTAACTATTGCCAACGAAGATTTTCTTCAGTTACGCACACAACAAGAAAACCATTCATTGCACTTATACATAAAGTTAAATAAGATAAGTGATGCTTTGCCTTTAGCGCTTAAATATGAGCCTCACAGTGCGGAGAACCAAGCGTTACCAGATGCCGAAGTTATTTGGGTACCTGATCCGGAGCAGCCACAATGGAATACAATAAAAGGAGAATTGGTAATAACTGCATTTGATAAAGTTAATAAATCAATAGCCGGCAATTTTGAGTTTGTAATTGAAAAAGCTGAATATGGTTCTAAGAAGAAAAAAACTATGGAGGTTGAGAATGGTAAGTTCTCTGTAACCAACTATAAAGTTGAAGAACCAGTAAAAAAATAATTACATAATAATTTTAATTACAATCCGTACAACATTATCTTGATGTGCGGATTTTTTTTGTTCATAATATTTGTTAGTAAAATAGTTCTTCTTTAGGAGATTAGATGAAAAACAAAATATTTCAATTATTATTTATTATTATCATTAATACCGTAACAATATTGGGTGCAAGTGGTAAAGTAAAATCATCAGACGGAGTAGAAATAGCCTACTCTGTTTTTGGCAAAGGTGAAACCGCACTTGTATTTGTGCACGGCTGGGGCTGGGATCAGTCTCTTTGGCAGGGACAGATTTCAAAATTTTCTACAAGCTACAAAGTGGTAACTCTTGATTTAGCTGCACATGGGAAGTCCGGAAAAGAAAGAAAAAGCTATACAATAAAAGCTTTTAGCGACGATGTTGTTTCTGTAATTAATAAACTTCAATTAAAGAAAGTGATTCTGGTTGGTCACTCAATGGCGGGAATAATAAACCTTGAAGTATATAGACAAGTAAAAGAAAATGTGATTGGTTTAATAGGAGCAGATACATATCAGCTTTTTCAAAAAGGAGAAAACCCAAAAACAGCAGAAGATTATTTAACAACCTTCAAAGAAAACTATCTGCCTAGCGTTAGAGAATATGTTAGAACTTTATTCTTGGATGATGCAGACTCAGCCTATGTTGAAAGTATTGTAAAAAAAATGCAAAAATTACCACCAAAGATTGGAATGGATATTTTTAGAAATATTTACCAGTACAATTCTCTTAATGCGGCTACAGAATTGCAGCCCAAAATCATAACTGTTAACGGGCAAAAATTTAAAGTGAAAGAAGCCGAAAACAAAAAAATAATTCCAAATTTTTCAGTTAAATATATTCTCGGTACAGGACATTTCCCAATGTTTCAAAAACCCGAAAGATTTAATGAGTTGTTGAAAGAAGCTATAAACGAAATATCGAGACTTTAACAACAAAAAGGTTTTTCAAATGTAAGTGCGTGTCGCGCTAAACAAAATTAGATTGTGAATTTGGTTGAAAATGTATGTATTCGATAAACTTAATTTGTGTTAAGTATTCAAAAAATTAATTTGCAGAAAAACTAAATAAACAAATGTATAGCTACATTCACACCGAGATTAAAGTTGAAGCTTAAGCTCAAAAATAATTTACTGGTGGAATTCACGAAATTAAACTAAAATAGAATTGGAGAATTTATGAGCTTGTTAAAGACAATTGATGATTTTCTTACTGCATGGAAACACGAAAGTGCATCAACATTAAAAGTGTTTTCTAATCTCACTGATGAATCTTTAAACCAAAAAGTGATGAATGATGGTCGTTCTTTAGGATTTATTGCATGGCACATTACACAAACTATTGGTGAGATGATGTCGAAAGCCGGATTATCATTCGATGGTTTTGATGAACACGCGCCGATGCCTACCAAAGCAGAAAAAATCAAAAGCGAATACGTAAGACTTTCTGATTTAATGTCTTCTCAAGTTGAAAAAGAATGGAACGATGTTATGCTTGAGGATGATTTAAATATGTACGGTCAAACTTGGAAACGCGCGGATGTATTATTGAGTTTAATAACTCATCAAACTCATCATCGCGGACAAATAACTATATTGATGAGACAAGCTGGGCTGAAAGTTCCGGGAGTCTATGGTCCTTCTAAAGAAGAATGGATTACTTACGGAATGGAACCGCTACCCTGATAAATTAAGTTGATTACAACCCCCACAAAAAACTATTGGAAAAAAATGATAAGAAAGTTGTTTTGGTTTTTGTTATTTGTTTCTGTAATTCAAGCCCAAGATAAAGTTGATTCAGTTATCTCATCAATAAAGACCAAGCCGAGAATAGAACAGATAAACATTTTGAATGACTTTGCTTGGAAAAATCGTGATATAGTTCCGGCTCAATCAATACGAGCAGCTGAAGCGGCTCTAAGGTTAGCAGATAAATCGAATGACAAAAGCAATAAAGCTAAATCTCTTAACTTTTTGAGCGTAATCTATCGAGATCAAGGCGAATATGAGAAATCATCTGCCTACTCAACTCAAAGTTTACATTTAGCGCAATCAATTAAAGACCGAACTCAAGAAGCATATTCTTATAATAACATTTCAACAATTTACAGATTGATGGGTAACTACCCGGCTGCAATTGAAAAACTATATAAAGCGCTAGAAATTTTTGAAAACATAAATGATAGAGTTGGCATAGCATATTGTTATTACAATTTAGGTTTAGTTTATCAAAAACAGGAGAATTTTGATAAAGCTCTGGAAAATTTTGAATCAACAATAAAGTTAAGAGAAAAAATAGGTGATGTTGAAGGAAAGACAAAAGCAATGGGCAGAGTGGGTGAAATTTATTTATATAAGAAAGATTATAAGCAAGCTTTTAAAATTTTTAGCGAAATAGAAAATGCTTACAAAAAAATTGGAGATCAAAGAAGCTTAATTGTAATAAGGATGGGTTTGGCGGAAGTTTATACGAGAAAAAAAGATTACGCAAAAGCTTTGATAGAAAGAGAACTTGCTCTTGGCTTATCAGAAAAATTTAATGATGTGATGGGCATTGTTACTAACTCAAGTGAACTTGGAGTGTTGTATGCATTAACGGGAAAAGTAAATGAAGGCAGAAATTTTTTAGAGCTTGGAAGAAAAACAGCTTTTAAGTATGATTCTTCGGAGTTGAAGCTAATTAATTTTAGAAACTATACTGAGTATTTCGAAATACAGAAGGATTATACAAACGCATTTAAGTATGCAAAACTATTAAAAGTTTATCAAGACTCTGTCTCAGAAAAACAAAAAAATACGGCTATTAGCCAAGTTGAGTCAGCGTATCTAATAAATAAAAAAGAAAAGGAAAATGAATTACTAGAAAGCGATTTGAAAAGGCAGCAAGAACAAATTAAATATGTTGGGCTAATTGGAGTTTTATTTATAGGTCTTGCAGCGGTTTTAACTTTACTCTATTTCTTTAAAAAACGGACAACTAAAAAGCTTACCGAACTTAATGCAACAAAAGATAAGTTCTTTAGCATTATTGCTCATGACTTAAAGAACCCGATAACTACACAGTTTGGGTTGTCCTCATTGTTAATTGAAGATTATAAAGAAATGAAAGATGAAGAGAGATTAGAACTAATAAAATCTATTGATAACGCCGGCAAACAAACGTATCGTTTATTAGAAAACTTACTTTTCTGGGCGCGCTCACAAACCGGTCGTTTGGATTTTGTTCCAACCATGATGAACCTAAAAAAAATTATTATTGATTGTTATGATTTGTTGATTGAGAACGCAAAATATAAAAGTATTAACGTTATACTGCCGGAAGTGAAAGAATTTTCTGCTTGGGGTGATGAAGACATGATAAAAACAGTTGTTAGGAATTTGATATCAAATGCAATTAAGTATACACAAAAAAGTGGCACGATAAACATTAGTTTTTCAGAAAAGAATAATGAAAAAATTGTTACTATAACCGATACTGGAATGGGTATTTCTAAAGACTATCTTAATAGAATATTTAGAATTGATGTTATAAGTACAACTCCGGGAACCAGCGGTGAACGCGGTACCGGCTTGGGTTTAATTTTATGTAAAGAATTTATTGAGAAAAACGGTGGAAAGATTTGGGTGCAAAGCGAACTTGGTAAAGGTTCCAGCTTTAGTTTTTCTTTGCCTTCTGATAGAATATAATAAACTATAATTTATAGCAATGTGGACACATTTTTGGGGTTCATGTTTTAATAAACGAAAACACTTCTTTGGTTAATACAATAATAATTTTTTTCTTTTGGAGGAGTTGTAAGCGCATGAAACGAGACAATTCCTCTATTTAATTTTCAAAATAACTATTAAATTATTTGATTTTATTTCTTTCTTATTAATAAATTCATTTTGGGATATATAAAGGGTGTGCCTTAATGGTTTATTTATTTGTAATTCTTTTTTTCTCATCGCAGATCTTTGCTCAAAATCAATTAGATGAATTAATTAAAAAAATAGATGGACTAACAGACACAATACGTATTGATCGGTTAACAGAATTCTGTTGGAAAAACAGAAGTAAAATCCCAACACTTGCGTTAAAGAGCGGTCAAGAAGCTTTTAAAATTGCTCAAAATATTTCTGATTTTAAGCGGCAGGCAGAAGCGTTAAATAAAATTGGAGTTGTATACCGTAACTTAAATAATTATGACAAAGCTTTTGAAGTATACAACAAAGCTTTAAGAATCTCAGAGAAAATTGGAGATTCTATTCAAACCGCTTTTTCTTTAAATAACATTGGCGGCATATATAGACTGCAGGGTAATTACAATGAAGCACTAACTTATATTCTTCCTGCGTTAGGAATTTTTGAGCGTCATAAATATTTAGACGGAATTTCTTTCTGCGCAATTAATATTGGATTAATATACAGACGCCAAAATCTTACGGAAAAGGCTTTAGAATATTTGACTAAAACATTAGAGATTCGAGAGAAAACAAAAGACTATTCTGGAAAAGCGTTAGCTATAAACTTGATTGCCGAAGTATATTTTGAGATAGGAAGAACTGAAGAAGCATTTAAATATTACTTAGTTGTTGAAAAAGAATATGAGAAATTAGATGATCAAAAGGGATTAGCAGCAGCTTGGATTGGTTTAGCTCAAGTTTATCTTCGTAAGAATGAATTAAAAAACTCGTTGGATTATGCTCTAAAAGCAAATACTTTGTCTAAAAAAATATCTTACTTTGAAGGAGTTGTTTATAGTTATAACAGACTTGCAAAAATTTACAATTTGTTGGGTCAAAACAAAAAAGCGCTGGCATCATTGAAGGAAGCCTATAAAATTTCTAGCGTTTCAAGCGAAATTCAAATTAAATTAGAAACTTATAAGGCGTATTCAGAGCTTTATCAACAGCTTGGGGATTTCAAATCGGCTTTGCAATTTAGTAAAAGATACCATTCAATGAGAGACTCAATAGTAACTCACGAGTCAGTTTCGTTGATTTCGCAAATGGAAAAAGATTTTAGAAAAGAACGAGATGAGAAAATTAAATCTCTTTCGGCTGAAAAAGAGCTAAGTGAAAAAGTTAGAAATTTTGTTATAATGCTTTTCATTTTATGTTTATTACTTGCGCTGTTAATCTATAATAGATACAGAGTAAGCATCAAATATGGGCAAAAACTTTCTGAATTAAATGCAATGAAAGATAAGCTGTTTAGCATTATCGCTCATGATTTAAAAAACCCGCTGCATTCTATGTTTGGCTTAACAGATCATTTAATTACAGATTATAAATCCATTGATGATGATATGAAAATCAACTTTTTAAGTAAGATTGATTCTTCCGGAAAGCAAATACTTAAATTGCTTGAAAATCTATTAGTTTGGTCTCGTTCACAATCTGGATCTGCAGATTTTTCTCCTTCCTATCAATCTTTAAAAAAACTAGTTGATGAAGCCATTGCAGTTTTAGAAGAAATCGCTGCAAAAAAACAAATTACAATTTCAAATAACATTAAACCCGAAGTTTCAGTTTTTTGCGATTCTGAAATGATGAAAACAGTTATCCGCAATCTTGTTTCTAATGCAATTAAGTTTACAAATACTGAAGGGTATGTAAGTGTTTTTGTTGAAGAACTTGGAAAAACTTTAAAAATCACTGTGAAAGACAATGGAGTAGGAATGAGTGAAGAAAAAGTTAAATCTTTATTCAAAATTGATAAGGTTAGCTCTACTTATGGCACTCAAAGAGAGATTGGAACCGGATTGGGCTTGATATTATGCAAAGACTTTGTTGAAATTCATAAAGGTAAAATTGAAGTTGAAAGTGAATTAGGAGTTGGAACTAAATTCTCAATCATTCTCAAAAAATAAACCTAACAATCCTCTTAATTTCTCAAATAATAATAAAAACTACCTTAATTTAGTTCGATTTACTGTTTTCTTTAACTCACATAAGATGACAAATCGTCCTTTTAACAAAGAATTAACAATATTTTAATATTCAGTTGTCCTGTACTTTCCTATTTACCTATTTTTGCTTTAACTGATTTGATTAACCTGGAGAAGAAAATGTTCAAAAAACTTGCACTTATAGGACTTGTCGCAATTTCAATTATTATTATTGGTGGATGTGAAAAAGGAAAAACATCAATTACTTTGGCGGGCTCTACAGCTTTTCTACCATTTGCAGAAAAGTTAGCTGAACAATTTATGATGAAAAACCCGAATGTTAATGTTACTGTTCAAGGCGGTGGCTCTGCTGTTGGAGTTCAGTCCGCAAATTCTGGTGCGGCACAAATTGGAATGGCAGATTTGGTTGAATTGCCTGAAGATGCTAAGGGACTAACTTCAACAATTGTAGCTAAAGATGGTATTGCCATTGTTATCAATCCAAAAAATAAAATTGAAAACATTACAACCGAACAAGCGCGAGACATTTTTAACGGTAAAATTACTAACTGGAAAGAATTAGGTGGTGAAGATGCTTCAATTACAGTAGTATCGCGCGAAGCTGGATCTGGAACAAGAACTTCTTTTGAACAAATATTAACAAATATTTCACTCAAGAAAGATGCATTAATTCAAGATTCAAATGGAACAATTAGAGAAACTGTTGCAAATGATGTTAATTCAATTGGCTATTTATCTCATGGTTTAATCAACGAAAAAGTGAAAGCATTAAAGATTGATAATGTTGAATGTACTTCCGAGGCGATTATTGCTGGGCAATATAAATTGGTAAGACCAATTTATCTACTTGTTAAAGGTGAAATTAAAGGCGAAATAAAAAACCTAATTGATTATTTTTTATCAACTGAAGGGCAGCAGACGATAAAAGATGACGGTCTCCTACCAGCTAAATAATTTAAGGATATTTGTGAGACTTGTAGGAGAAAAGGGGGTTCAAAATATATTAATGATAACAGCTTTGTCTGCTATTTCATCGTTGCTACTTATTGCACTTTTCATTTTAAGTGAAGGACTTCCTTTTATTTTCAGTTATGGTGTTGGCAACTTTCTTTTTTCTAATGAATGGGATCCAACAAACTCCAAGTATGGTATTTTTCCAATGATTATGTCTTCTGTGTGGGTTACCCTGGGAGCAATGATTGTCGGCGCTCCATTTGGAATAGCCGGCGCAATTTTTTTAAGTGAATATGCCAGCCCAATTGTTATGAAAATAATAAAACCTACTATAGAATTGCTTGCTGCTATTCCTTCAGTTGTTTATGGTTTTATTGGCGTAATGGTTTTGGCGCCCGTTATAAGAGAAAATTTGGGCGGACCCGGGCTATCGCTTTTAGCTGGCTGTATTATTCTTGGTATAATGATACTGCCAACAGTTATAAGTATTTCTATAGATTCAATTCTTGCTGTTCCTAGATCATATAGAGAAGGTTCTTTAGCATTGGGTGCAACTACTTGGCAAACAACTCACATGGTAACACTTAAAGCAGCTCGCTCTGGAATTGTTGCCAGTGTAATACTTGGATTAGGAAGAGCAATTGGTGAAACAATGGCCGTAATAATGGTTGCTGGCAACTCAGTAAATATTCCTAATTCTGCACTCGATTCTGTAAGAACATTAACAGCAAACATTGCTTTGGAAATGAGCTATGCTACGGGAATGCACAGAGAGGCTTTGTTTGCAACTGGTGTTGTTCTTTTTATTATAATTATGATACTAAACTCTATTGCAAGCGTTGCTATTAGAAACAGGAACGCGAAGAAATGAAAATAAATCCAAAATACACACAATGGGGTGCGGTTACAATTTTAAGCGGCGCCACAATTTTTACAATATTCATTCTTGTTTTTATTATTTTCTTTATTCTTGAAAAAGGCTTGCCGGTTTTAAGCCTAAGCTTCTTAACAGAGAATCCAAAGGAAATGGGAAAAGAAGGTGGAATTTTCCCAACTCTAATAGGTACAATAATTCTTCCAGTTTTGGCACTGCTTATAGCAACTCCGCTTGGAATTAGTACATCTGTATATTTAGCCGAGTACACAAAAGAGACAAAGATCACAAAAATTATAAGGTTTGGTACAGACTGCCTAGCCGGAATCCCTTCAATCATCTTTGGCTTGTTCGGATATATTTTCTTTGTGATAACTTTAGAAATGGGTTGGTCAATTTTATCTGGCGGATTAACACTTGCGGTAATGGTTCTACCAACAATAATTAGAACAACAGAAGAAGCAATTAGATCTGTTCCAAATTCATATAGAAAAGTAAGTTTTTCATTAGGCGCAAGCCGTTGGCAAACGGTTAAAAAAGTTGTTTTACCAAATGCTTTACCGGGAATAGTAACGGGAATTATGCTTAGTATCGGAAGATCGATAGGAGAAACTGCGGCAGTTATATTTACTGCCGGCTCATCGTTAAGAATTCCATCTACAATTTTTGATTCCACAAGAACAATGGCAGTGCATTTTTACATTTTGGCAAGAGAGGGTATATCTACAGAAAACGCTTATGGTACAGCGGCAACGCTAATAATAGCAGTACTTTGTGTTAATTTATTAGCTTATTTCACAATGCATCGGTTTATTGCAAAAAGAAGTTAGTGTAAAGAAAATGGCAAGCAAATTTAGTATAGAAAATTTATCCGTTTACTTTGGGAAAGAGCAATTTCTTAATAGTATAAGTTTAGAAATTGAAGAAAATAAAATACTGGGAATAATCGGTCCTTCGGGCTCTGGTAAATCAACATTGCTTGGCGCACTTAATAGAATGAATGAACTTGAGCCAAATTGTAAAACGGAAGGTAAAGTTTTGCTGGACGGAATTGACATTTATTCACAAGAACACGATGTAATTGGATTAAGAAAAAAAGTTGGAATTGTATTTGCAATGCCGGTTCCTTTACCAATGAGTATTTACGAAAATGTTGTTTATGGTGTTAGGTTAAGTGGGATAAATGATAAAAAACGATTAGATGAATTAGTAGAAAAAAGTTTAACAGAAGCTTTTTTATGGAATGAAGTTAAAGATAGATTAAATTTATCCGGCTTACGAATATCCGGAGGGCAGCAACAGCGTTTATGTTTAGCTCGTGTTCTTGCAATGGAACCGGAAGCAATACTTCTTGATGAGCCTAGTTCTGGTCTCGATCCTATTTCAACATCAAAAATTGAGGACGCTCTAAATCAGCTTAAAGAAAAGTATACAATAGTTCTTGTAACTAATAATACGAAGCAAGCAGCTAGAGTTGCAGATAACACTGCGTATTTTTTATTAGGAGACCTGGTTGAATTAGGAGCAACAAGGCAAATATTTACTGCTCCTCTAAAAAAAGAAACCGATGATTATATAACAGGAAAATTTGGCTGATAATGAAAACACAAGTGGTTCACGACTATATTGTAAAAATTAAAAATTTAGATCTATTCTACGGCAATTTTCAAGCGCTTATTTCTGTGAATATGGATGTTCAAAAGAATATGATTACTGCTCTTATTGGTCCATCGGGCTGTGGTAAATCTACTCTGCTCAGATGCCTAAATAGGATGAATGATTTAATACGAGGAGTAAAAGTAACAGGAGAAATTAAAATTAATGACACTGATATTTATGCCAGAGCAACAAGCGTAACAGAGTTAAGAAAAAATGTTGGAATGGTTTTTCAACGCCCAAACCCCTTTCCACTTTCTATTTATGATAATGTGGTTTATGGCTTACGAGTTGCTGGGATTACAGATAAAAAAGAGTTGGATACCATTGCAGAAAAAAGTTTGCGTGGTGCATGGCTATGGGATCAGGTTAAAGATAAACTAAATCATTCTGGCTTGGAGTTACCATTAGATCAACAACAACGTTTATGCATTGCCCGGTTACTATCTGTTGAACCAGAAGTAATCCTAATGGATGAGCCGTGTTCTTCTTTAGATCCCATTGCTACTATGAAAATAGAAGAGTTGATGATAGATCTAAAAAAAGATTATACTATTGTAATTGTAACACACAATATGCAACAAGCATCTCGCGTTTCGGATTTTACAGGATATATGCTATTAGGAGAGATGATTGAATTTGATAAGACTATAAATATTTTCACTCGCCCGTCAAACAAACTTACAGAAGATTATATCTCCGGTAAGTATGGTTGATTTCAACACAAATTTGTAGCGTTATATCTTTCCAGTTTTTTCTTGTGAGTAATAATTTCTGCATTAACATAAAACACCAAATCTTCGGCAATGTTTGTAGCATGATCAGCCAATCTTTCGATTTGCCTTGTTAGCACAATTAAATGACCACAAGCTTCAATTACAGTAGAATCAGCCTGCATCTTTGCAATTAAAGTTTTAAACGCACTCTTATTAAGATTGTCAACAATTTCGTCGCTTTCTAAAACCTTTTGTGCAAGTACAGTATCAGTGTGAATGAAAGAATCTATAGCATTCTTAACCATCTCTCTAGCATTTTTGCCCATTTCCAAGATTTGCGATTCTACAATAATCGAATGATGATCTGCTGTTTTTTTAACACGCTGGGCAATGTTTACAGCAATATCTCCGCATCTTTCAAGTTGATTGTTTATCATCAAAGAAGAAATTATGAATCTAAGGTCTGATGCAACTGGTTGAAAAAGTGCTAATATATTTTCGCACTCCGTTTGAATTAGATTGTCGTAAGCATCAATTTCAAGGTCTTTGCTTTTAATCCCTTTACACAAATCTATGTTACCGGTTTCTAAAGCTGTTATTGCTCTTTCCACTTGCTCGTCAACAATAGAAGCCATTTTAATTAGATTGGTTTTTAAGTTTTCCACTTCTTTCGAAAAATGTTCTTGCATTGCTCATCCTAAAATATTTACAGAAATTATACCCTAAATTAATCGTTAGTTTTTTATAATGCCAAGAAATTAAAAAATATATAAGTTTTTAAATTGACCTTGGTGAAAAGAATAAAGAAGCTGCATTGGTATAAACAAACCAAATAATGAAGGCGGTATTATCGGGGGTCATTGTTTTCTTGTACGATGGCTGCTGCCTAATTGTGAGGATACTACTTATAATCACCACTCCTTTTACTTTGGTTCTTCTAACTTCATTTCTCATTTACTATATTTGCGCCTAATTTATTAACAGATTCAAAGAGGTGTATCATCGCAAAGGGACAAAACGAAACAGTAGAAAAAATTGTATCGC
>CAZVYT010000081.1:0-11093 GCA_964631495.1 uncultured Melioribacter sp.
GGTACTGCATGCGCAGGTGTGTGGGAGAGTAGGTAGTCGCCAGGATTTTATTTTCAACCTCAATCGATTTTCGTTTGAGGTTTTTTTTTGCCCAATTTATAAAGTTTTGTATAAAATTTTAGTTATTGATGAATAAAACAATTGCAATTATCTGTCTTTGCAATTTTGGTAATGCTTACTGCAAATTATTAGCATCAATTTGAAATTGTAGGGATTTCCGGTTCAGGATTGGGTACCATTCATGATAAGAGTAAATTAACTTGAATGACATTTTGAGTCTATTTAGTGGAGTTATAGGTTCAGATAATGCTGTAAATATTTTAGCAGATATGATAGGAGGTAAAACAATAATTAGACAAGCCGCCGGTAAAATTGAGACCGGGTTTTAGATTTTAATGATGTGCTAACTAATCAGAATTCAACTAAAAGTAAAATTATATTTTTTGAATTTCTCTTCCTCCCAAATCTTTTATGATAGAAATTGCCAAAGGATTATCTTCGATTTCTTTTGGAGAAGTAGTTTGAATAGAAAAAGATTTTTTACTTGAACCTTTTTTCTTACTCACATTTATTTTTAACTTTTTTCCAAAAACTTCTTTTGTCTTACTATCTAAGTATGATTCATTATTCTTTATTATATCTTCGTCATCAGGATGATCAACTTCTAGCTGAATCTGGTCGTTTAAAAAATCAATTGGATTTGAGTTAAATAAAACTGAACCGAAAAATACTTTCTCATTTTTTACTTGATCAACAAAACTTTTCCATTGTTCGATAACATTTGGTAAATCAGTATCGTTTTTCATTTGGGGAATAACAAAAGACTCAACCTGGGGAATATTTATTTCAGATTTAAGCGGTTCAATATTCTTCATAAGTAGTTTGGATTGTGTTGCAAAAGTAGGCTTTGGTTCACTTACTGATGAAGAAGAAAAAGATACTTTGAAATCACTCTTATCGAGTTGAGAAAGCAAATTAGAAATGGTAGAAGAACGCTCCAAGCCAATTAGATGAACTAGTGCAACTTCTAATTTGAGTTTTTGATTAGAAGAGGTTTTTATTTCATAACTAGTTTTATTGATAAAAGAGAGAATTCTTAAAATATCACCCTCAGAATATTTATCAGAATAGAATAAATATTTTTGCCTAAATATTTCAGCGACTTCAATTAGAGTAATGTCTTTACGTATTACAACAGTTAAAATATTTCGGAAGTGTTCGGTTAGTCCATTTAAGAAATCAATAAAATTCCAGCCATTTCCATATATAGTTTGAGCAACCTCAAAAGCACTTGAGTAGTTTTTTTCAAGAATTGCATTAGAAATTGAAAAATATACTTCCTCATCTATCAGATTGAACATTTGAGATAGTTCATTTGAATCGACTTTTTTTCCACTAAACGAAATTACTTGATCAAACAAGCTTTGCGCATCACGAAGAGCGCCATCTGCTTTTTTTGCAATTAAACTCAATGCTAAATCATCTATTTCAATTCCTTCAGCAAGAGCAATTTTCAACAAATGTACTTTCATTGCAGAAATTTCAATTCGGCGAAAATCAAAACGCTGGCAACGAGAAATTATAGTCAATGGCACTTTGTGTATATCGGTAGTAGCAAAAATGAAAATTGTATGTTCTGGCGGTTCTTCAAGAGTTTTAAGAAGTGCATTAAAAGATTCTGTTGTTAGCATATGCACTTCATCGATAATATAAACTTTGTAATTTCCTGTAGTCGGGGCATACTTTACAGACTCACGAAGAGTTCGAATTTCTTCTATTCTTCTATTAGATGCGCCATCAATTTCAATGATGTCCATAGTCTGCGAATTGAGAAATGACAAGCACATTTCACACTTATTGCAAGGCTCTCCATTTATAGGATGCAAACAGTTAAGAGTTTTTGCTAAAATTCTTGCCGTTGTAGTTTTACCGCAACCACGTGGTCCGGTAAATAAATAGGCATGAGCTACTCGATTATTTACAATAGCATTTTTGATTGTGGTAGTTATGTGCTCTTGACCAACTACTTCTGCAAATGTCTGCGGCCGCCACTTTCTTGCTGTTACAACAAAATTAGGTTCATTCATTTTATATTAATATGTCTTTAATCGAATTTAAGTTTAACTTTTCTGCAATTATTCTGCAAATCATCTCAAGATACATTTTATCATGCAAATTGAAAGAAGCATTTTTATGACTATCTACATCCAACACACCAATAATATTTCCGTTATGAATCAAAGGAACAACAATTTCAGATTTTGAATTTGAATCACACGCAATGTGTCCCGGGAAACTATCAACATCATCAACAATAATTGTCTCTTTAAGATGAACAGAAGCACCACAAACACCTGAACCTACATTTATTATTGTACAAGCTACTTTGCCTTGAAATGGACCTAAGTAAAGTTTATCATATTTTAAAAAATAAAAGCCAACCCAACTTATTTTTTCAAACGCCTCTTTTAGAACAGCCGTTATATTAGAAAGGTTGGAGATTACTGGTTCTTCGTTTCTTAACAGATATTCTACTTGCGGTACAATAGCATTGTAAATTTCGACATCAGAAAGATTTTTATCTACGGAAATTGATTCAGCCATTATTTTGTTTTTTTCTTTATTGTTTTCTTATTTGTTTTTTCTTCAATAAACACATAAGGGATTGCTTCTTTTATCGTTTTTATTGAAACGATTGTTAGACCTTGTTTTACCTCATCCTTAATTTCCACTAAATCTTTTTCATTGTCTTTCGGAATAAGTACTGTTTTTATGCCACTTCTTCTTGCAGCCAGAAGTTTTTCGTTTAATCCACCAATAGCTAATACTTTACCGCGTAAAGTTATTTCTCCAGTCATAGCAACATCGCTTTTAGCCGGTTTGCCGCTAAAAGCAGAGTACATTGCTAATGCCATTGTAATGCCGGCTGAAGGTCCATCTTTTGGAATTGCGCCTTCAGGCAAATGAATATGAACTTCTTTGCCTTTTGTGAATTGAGTATCTAGTCCAAAATCTTTCGCATTCGAACGCAAGTAACTTAATGCAGCTTGAGCAGATTCTTTCATAACATTTCCAAGCTGACCTGTTAGTGTTAATTTTTCAGTTCCGTTCATTACGGTTGAATCCACTTGAAGAATTTCTCCTCCTACACTTGTCCATGCTAATCCTGTTATGCTACCAACGCGAATTTCTTTATCAGCTTTTTGATGTCTAAAACGAGGAACGCTCAAAAACTTTTCAATTATGGATTCATCAATAACAAACTTCTTTAGAGATTTTTTCTTTTTCCCTTTAGCAGTCTGAGAAAGAACAATATCTCTTGCAGTTTTTCTGTAAACAGAAGCAATTTCTCTTTCAAGATTTCTTACACCAGCTTCACGTGTATATTCTAAAATAATTTTCTTTATTGCTTCATCTTTAAAATCAACATCAAATTTATCTAAACCATGTGCGGTTACTTGCTTAGGGTTAATATGCCTTTTTGCAATTTGAATTTTTTCATGTTCTAGATAGCCCGGAAGTTCAATTATTTCCATTCTGTCCTGTAATGGAAGTGGTATATTATAACGAACATTTGCAGTAGTAATAAACATAACCTGAGATAAGTCGTAATCAATATCAAGGTAATGATCATTAAACGTATGATTTTGTTCCGGATCCAGAACTTCTAACATAGCAGCTGATGGATCGCCACGGAAGTCCATGCTCATTTTGTCAATTTCATCAAGTAGCATAACTGGGTTTATGCTTTTTGCTTTTTTCATTGATTGGATAATTTTGCCCGGCATTGAACCAATATAAGTTCTTCTATGTCCACGAATTTCAGCTTCATCACGAACGCCGCCAAGAGATATGCGCACAAAGTTTCTACCAAGCGCTCGAGCTATTGATTTACCAAGAGAAGTTTTGCCAACTCCCGGAGGACCTACAAAACATAAAATCTGTCCGCGCATGTTTTTTACTAAATTTAGAACAGCAATGTGTTCTACAATTCTTTCTTTTGGCTTATCTAGTCCGTAATGATCTTCATCTAAAATCTTTCTAACATTTTTAATATCAAGATGATCTTTAGTTTTCTTGTGCCAAGGTACATCAATCAACCAGTCAAGATAATTACGAAGCACTGTCGCTTCCGGAGAGCTTGGTGGAGTTTTTCGTAATTTATTAAACTCTTCAATAGCTTTTTCATAAACTTGTTCAGGCATTTTTGCCTGTTCAATTCTCTCTTTTAGTTTTATGAATTCTGGAGAGGATTCTTCTTCATCGCCAAGCTCATCTTGTAAAATTCTAATTTGTTCTTGAATGATAAACTTGCGTTGTGTTTTTTGAATATTTTCTTGAACTTTGCCTTCAATCTCTTTTTCTATTTTTAGTATTTCAATTTCAGAATTTAGAATACTGATAACTTCGTAAAGCTGTTCAGTAAGAGTAAAACTCTGAAGTATTTTTTGTTTTACTTCCATGGACTGGTTGATGTTTGCAGCCACATAAAACATTTTGCGGTCAGGCTCATCAATATTTTCGAATGCGTTTACTGCTTCGGGCGGAATAGCTTTATTTGATTTTACATATTCTTTGAATAGGTTAGTTAATTGACGCATTAAAGCGTTCAATTCTCTTTTATCCTCGTGAACTGGTTGAATAATTTCAATTTCGGCTTCAAAGAAATTTGTTCTTTTTGTATACTCTACAATTTTGGCTTGTATTATTCCATCAACTAAAATCTTAAGCAATCCATTTGGTAATTTTAAAATCTGAATAATTTTTGCAATTGTCCCTTCAATGTAAATATCATCTTTACTTGGCTCTTCAACATTTGCGCGTTTTTGAGCCGCAAGAAAAATATATTTTGAACCATCTAATGCAAAATTAGCTGCACGAATTGATGTTTCTCTTCCTACTAGTACAGGAAAAATCATATAAGGGAAAATTACATTGTCCCGTAAAGGCAAAACTGGTAAAACAGCTGGTATGCTTTCAATTGTAGTTACATCAGAACTTGGCTTAATAATTTGGTTACTCATTAAATTTGCAATCTCCGTAAATGCTTTTGGTTCAAATATACCAATAATGATTAGGGCTTACAAGGTAGCGGTTTTAACATAAAATGGTATTTTTCAGCCTTTATTCTATCCATTATTTAGTCTATAGTTGTTGATCAAAATAAAACGTGGAGCAGAATAACTTACAATAGCATATTTTTACGCGATCAAATAAGGGAAGTAATGTTAGATAAAGTGATATATATTGCACGCGAAGCCGGTCAAGTTTTAAAAAGCGGATTTGGCAAGAATTTTTCAGTTGAATACAAAACAAATGTTGCAAATATTGTAACTGAATACGATAAGAAATCTGAAAAGACAATTATTGATTTTATTAAGAAAGAATTTCCAACTCATTCAGCAATAGCCGAAGAAGGTGGCGGATATGATTTGAGCAGCGAATATCTTTGGGTAATTGATCCGCTTGATGGAACAACTAATTTTGCTCATGGACTTCCGATATTTTCTGTCTCAATAGGCATTCAAAAAAAAGGCGAAATGGTTTACGGTGTAATTTACGATGTAATGCGCGATGCAATGTATTCTGCCGAAAAAGGAAGCGGCGCTTTTTGCAATGGTAAGAAATTAAATGTAAGTGAAAATGATGATTTGCGTAAAAGTGTTTTGGTTACTGGCTTTCCTTACAATGTACATGAAAACCCGGATTTTGCTTACGAACGATTTACTGCATTCTTGCGAGTTGCCCGTGCGGTTAGAAGACTTGGTTCTGCCGCAATTGATATGTGTTATGTTGCAGAAGGTGTTTTTGACGGCTTCTGGGAAGTTTCTTTAAATGCTTGGGATATTGCTGCGGGTAAGTTATTAATTGAAGAAGCCGGCGGTATTGTTACAGATTTTTCCGGCACACCAATGAACATTTTTGATAAACAAATTTTAGCTAGCAACGGTAAAGTACACCAGAGTATGATTAATGTATTGCGGATATAAACATGTGAAACAAAATATACGTAGAATTCTTACTAGAAAGTTTTGTTTGGAACCTCTGAGAAAGTTGGGAATTTTCACGCTCTAAAAGATGTTACTATTAAAGAGATACTTCTGAAATATTGCAGACATTGTCTTTGAAAAAGAAGTGAAGCAAACTAAAACAAACTTATTGAATCAAAATAGAGATTGCTTTCCCGAAACAAAACTTCGGGACAAGCTGTCATTTAATTCCTCGCAATGACAGCTAAAAATAATATTTCAGAGCTCTCAAAGATATAATTGAACTTTTACACAATTGGCATTAATTTACCCATGAATTTAGAGTGTAAGGCTGTTTTACCGATAGTTTTCTTCATCTCACCGAATATATTTTGAAAGGGCATAACAATAAGGCATATTTTTACGTCAAAATTTCAAGTTATTTTTCAAAAATAGTTTTATTCTCAAAACTATTGCTTTTACTAAAACTTAATACAACCTACAGTAGTCACAAATAGGAATTAGTTTTAAAATATGTTTTGAGAGATAGTTAATTCTCATAAAAAAAAGAATGGTGGAAATTTAATGGAAACAAAAAACGCTGATTTATCTTCTTTACGAATCGACAGAACACAAAAGAATGTTAATCCAGAACAGAAACAAAAAGTGATTAAAATGATTTTTTGGACGATAGCAGTGGTTGCTATCGCATTACTAATTTACTTTGGTTTCAAAAATATTACTTCTCCCGCAGTTGAAGTAACTTTAACAACAGCAACATTGCAATCATCTGCGCAAAGCAGCGCTGTATTAACTGCAAGCGGCTATGTTGTTGCACAAAGAAAAGCAGCGGTTGCTTCAAAAGGAATGGGAAGACTAGTTTTCTTAGGAGTTGTTGAAGGAGATAAAGTTACTACTGATCAAATAATTGCACGTTTGGAAGATAGTGATATCAAAGCTCAATTGGCTCAAGCACAAGCAAATCTAAAATTGAATCAAGCTGAATTAAAGGACTCGGAAAACAATTTCAATAGACAAAAAACTTTGCTTGCGTCCGGAGCCACAAGTCAAATGGAAGTTGACGCGGCAGAAAGCAGATATTATAGAGTGCTTGCTTCTATAGATGTTGCAAAAGCACAAGTTTTAGCTGCAGAAGTTTCAATGGAAAACACTTTAATCCGGGCACCATTTAATGGAACAGTTCTTACAAAAAATGCGGATGTTGGCGAAGTTGTTGCTCCTCTTGGCGCTGGCGCAAATGCAAAAGCCGCAGTTGTTACTATAGCAGATATGAATTCTCTGCAAGTTGAAGCAGATGTAAGTGAATCCAACATAGAAAAGATTTTGCCAAATCAAGATTGCCAAATTAGTTTAGATGCATATCCTGGACACAATTACGCCGGTTATGTCTCTAAAATTGTTCCAACTGCAGACCGTGGCAAAGCTACAGTAATGGTAAAAATTGGATTCAAAGATTACGACAGAAGAGTATTGCCGGAAATGAGCGCAAAGGTTTTATTCTTGCGGGAAGCAATGAAGGAAGAATTAAAAAAAGAAATCCCGAGCTTAGTAATCCCAAAAACAGCTTTAACAAAACGAGAAGGGCAAGATGTTGTATTCCGAATTCAAGATGAAAAAGCAGTTCAAGTACCTGTTACTACAGGAAAAGAATTTGGCGCATACATTGAAATTAAAACCGGTTTGGAAAACGGTTCACAAGTGATTGATAATGTTACTGATGAAATTAAAAATGGTGCTAAAATCAAAAATAAATAATTAGTTAATCTGAGTGCAGCAAAAAAATCTTAGTAAAGAAAACTGAATTAAAGGAGAAAATAATGAGTGGTATTATTCAAGTAAAAAATGTTTCGAAATCTTATTGGAGAAACAGTTTAGAAATACCCGTACTCAATAATTTATCATTGGAAGTTCAAGAAGGTGAATTCCTTGCGATGATGGGTCCATCAGGCTCTGGCAAAACTACTTTGCTTAATCTTATTGCCGGAATTGATCGCCCAACTTTGGGTGAATTATCGGTTGCCGGAACTGACATTGCTAAACTTAGTGAATCAGCTTTAGCTAAATGGCGTTCTTCAAATGTTGGGTTTGTTTTTCAATTCTATAATTTGATACCAGTACTTACTGCTTACGAAAATGTAGAACTTCCGCTTTTATTAACAAAACTATCCAAAGCCGAAAGAAAAAAACATGTTGAAATGGCACTTGGTATTGTAGGGTTGGGAGATAGAATGTCTCATTACCCAAAACAACTTTCCGGCGGTCAGGAACAACGAGTTGCTATTGCCCGCGCAATTGTTACTGATCCGGTTATTCTTGTTGCAGATGAACCTACAGGTGATCTTGATAAGAAATCAGCCGAAGAAATTTTAACATTGATGGATAGACTAAACAAAGAGTTTAAGAAAACAATTGTTATGGTAACTCACGATCCACACGCCGCCGAGAGAGCAAGCCGTCAGCTTCATCTCGAAAAAGGCGATTTAGTTGGAGCATAATTATGAAAGTATTGAAACTGATATTTAAAAACGCTCTTAGGCATAAACTGAGAACTCTGCTTACAATCTTTGGTATTTCAATTGCGGTTATTGCGTTTGGCTTGTTAAGAACTGTTGTTACTATTTGGGATTCTTCAGTTGATGCTACAATGGCAAACCGTTTAATTACACGTCAAGCTATTTCGTTCATCTTTCCGCTGCCATATGCATACAAGGATAAAATTGAAAAAGTGCCGGGTGTAAATAAAGTTTTATTCCAGACATGGTTCCAAGGCGTTTATAAGGATAAAAGTAATTTCTTTGTTAGAATGGCGGTTGATCCGGAAACAATGTTTGATGTTTATCCCGAATTTTTACTCTCTTCAGAAGAACTTGCCAATTTCAAAAAAGAGAGAAACGCATGTGTTATTGGCGCTGACATTGCAGAACAGTATAAGCTAAAACTTGGCGATAAAATGGTTCTAGAAGGAGATATTTATCCGGGTCGTTGGGAGTTTACCGTTAGAGGAATTTATCACGGGAAGAATAAGAATACAGACAAAACACAAATGCTTTTTCATTGGGATTATGTAAATGAAAGGTTGAAAGCCGAATCACCAATTAGAGCTAATGATGTTGGCTGGTATGTTGTTCAAATTGCAGATCCAAATAAATCTGCAATTATTTCTGAGCAGATAGATGCATTATTTAAAAATTCAACTGCCGAAACAAAAACCGAAACAGAAAAAGCATTTGCTCAGGGCTTTGTATCTGCATCAGGCGCTATTATTTCTGCGATGAATGTAATGTCGTTTGTAATTATTGGAATAATAATGCTTGTTCTCGCAAACACAATGATAATGTCTGCTCGTGAGAGAACAAGAGAATATGCGGTTTTCAAGACTCTTGGTTTTTCTGCAAAACATTTAATCGGGTTAATTCTTGGCGAATCAATGTTCATCTCTTTGCTTGGCGGTGGAATTGGGCTATTACTTACATTTCCGATTGTTGCCGGATTTGAACAAGCAATGCCAAAGGGCTTTTTCCCGTTCTTTTTTATTGAACCGATAACCGTTGTATTAGCAGCTACTGCTACAATTTTAGTTGGGTTAATTTCTTCAATTTTCCCGATACAAAGAGCTTTAAGCACCAAAATTGTTGATGGATTCAGATTTGTAGGATGATATGGTTGATGTAATTATGTAGAAACAAAAGCGACTGAAGAAACTCAGTTTTTTTGAAAACTCTTTATTCTGCTTGAATGATAAAAAATTAAGGAATTTAAAAAATGGCAATTCCATTTAAATATACTACAAGAAGTTTCGTAACAAGAAAGTTAACAACATTTATTACAATTACCGGTATTGCGCTTGTTGTATTTGTTTTTGCAGCAGTGCTAATGATGGCTTATGGCGTTGAAAAAACACTTGTTTCAACTGGTTCTCCGGATAATATAAAAGTTGTTAGAAAATCTTCGCAAGGAGAAATCTCGAGCATTGTTGAAGGAGACGCAGTTAATCTGATTAGAACTTTGCCTCATATTGCAACTACTTCTGATGGAAAGCAAATAATGTCTGCTGAACCCAATGTTATTATAAATCTTTCTATCAAAAGCGGCGGATTAAGTAATGTTTCTGTTCGTGGAGTTTCTCAAGAAGCAAATCTTTTACGACCAAATGTTAAAATTACTGAGGGAAGAATGTTTAATCCTTCTCTTAGAGAATTAGTTGCCGGTAAAGCGGTAAACAAAAAGTTTGTTGGTGCAGAAATTGGAAACAAAGTAAAATTTGCCGGAGATTTTTGGACTGTGGTAGGCATATTCGAGGACAATGGCAGTGGGTTTGAATCGGAAATGTGGGGCGATGGAAATCAATTATTAAACGCTTTCAACAGAGGAAGTGCGGTTTCTACTGTTACAATTAAACTTGATGATAAGAAAAACTTAGAACAGTTTAAGAGAGCACTTGCAACAGATAAAAGATTGCAGCAATATGAAGCTATGACCGAACAGAGATTTTTTGAAATGCAATCAGAAACACTTGCAATTTTTATACGGATACTTGGAACTTTTATAACAATTATTTTCAGTTTTGGCGCAACTATTGGCGCAACAATAACAATGTATGCCGCCGTGGCAAACAGAACTATTGAAATTGGAACAATGCGTTCTTTAGGCTTTAGCAGAAGAAGTATTTTAACTGTTTTTATGAGCGAATCGCTTCTAATAACTTTAATTGGTGCGGCTGTTGGTGTTGGACTCGCATCGCTTTTGCAGTTCTTTTCTATTTCAACGCTTAACTGGAATTCGTTTTCGGATTTAACTTTTACTTTTGCCCTCAATCCATCTATAATTATTTCATGCTTTATTTTTGCTATAGTTATGGGTTTATTAGGCGGATTTTTACCGGCTGTTCGCGCCGCAAGGTTAAATATTGTAAATGCTTTACGTGGATAATTTGAATAGACGGTTCTTGCCTTTTTAGAGCAAGAACCGCTTTTCTTAGTTAGAAATTTCAACTAAAATCATTCCAAATAATATTTGCACGCTCAATGGGCTTTTCCTATTTTTGCAAGCCAATGTCTAAGAATATAATAATAGCAATTGATGGTCCCGCCGGTTCCGGTAAAT
>CAZVYT010000082.1:0-10615 GCA_964631495.1 uncultured Melioribacter sp.
ACTGACATTTCTATGGAGTTTTAAGTACTGACATTTTTAAAGAGTTATTACATTTTATTCTAGGACATCAATAACCAAATTGATTTTAGGAGCACAAAGAGATATTTTTCGTCAAAAGGAAAATTATGAAAACAGAAGAAATCATCAGAAGTGTACCAAAAGTACTTCTTCATGACCACTTAGACGGCGGTCTTAGAGCACAAACAATTATTGAACTTTCAAAAGAAATAAATCATTCTAAGCTGCCTACTCAAGACGCCGGAGAGCTAGCTGCATGGTTTCACCGTGGAGCAAACAAAGGTAATTTGATAGAATTTCTCCAAGGCTTTGAACATACAATTGCAGTAATGCAAACTAAAGAAGCTTTAACAAGAACAGCTTATGAAATGATGGAAGATATGCACAAAGATGGTGTTTGTTATGTTGAAACCCGTTTTGCGCCGGTTTTTCATACTGAAAAAGGTCTTTATTACGAAGACATAATGAAAGCTGTATTAGAAGGTCTTGATAAAGGAAAACGCGATTTTGGTGTTGGTTTTGGATTGATAATTTGCGGAATGAGAAATATGCAAAACACTCTCGAAATGGCTGAACTTGCTGTTAATTATAGAGATCAAGGTGTTGTAGGTTTTGATTTAGCTGGTGAAGAAGGAGGCTATCCGCCCAAAAAACATCTAGAAGCATTTAATTTTATAAAACAAAAGAATTTTTACATTACTATTCACGCTGGTGAAGCTTTCGGAAAAGAATCCATCTGGCAGGCTATTCAAATATGCGGATCTCATCGTATAGGTCATGCAACAAGGTTGATTGAAGATATTTCTTTTGATCGCGATGGACATGTAACAAAGCTTGGTGAACTTGCTCAATATATACTAGATACTCGTCTTCCATTGGAAATATGCTTGTTAAGCAATGTTCATACTGGTGCCGTAGATAAAATAGAAAATCATCCTTTCATAAAACTGTATAAAGAAAAGTTTAGAGTTTTTCTAAATACAGACGATCGCTTGATGAGTGATACTACTCTAACAAAAGAATACATAACAGCAAATGAATTATTTGGGTTAAATCTTGATGATGTTGAAAAACTGAATATCAACGCAATGAAATCTTCATTTGCGCCACATAAAGAGAGACTGAGATACATTTACGAAATTATTAAACCCGGTTATCAAAAAATGCGGGAAAAATTATTATCACTAAAAGCAGATTAATTATGGCAAAACCTTTGTTCAAAAACTACACTTACAGTTTTTCAAAAAACGAATCAAAACTTCTTTCGAATTTTTGCAAAACACTTTTAAAGCAAATGTCTACTGATGAAAAGTTTTATCAAGACGTTCGTTCATTTACAACAATAAATGAAAAATTACTTTCTAAAGATTTAGAAATTAAGTTTACAAAAGAAGAAAAAACTAAGCTTACTTTTCGCTTAAAAGAAAACTTGGAGAACATGAAAAAAGAAATGAAGAAAGGTTTCTTTATTCGCCGCTGGCTTTATAAATCAGCATATAAACAATTTTCAGACATTTTAGAAAACCATTTCAAAGATTAATATGATAAACACAAAAAGAATAATCAAAGCTCCTACCGGCACAAAATTAAGCTGTAAAGGTTGGATTCAAGAAGCGGCGCTTAGAATGTTAATGAACAATCTAGATCCAGAAGTAGCTGAGCGCCCAGAAGATTTAATTGTTTATGGTGGATACGGAAAAGCTGCAAGAAATTGGGAAGCATTCGATGCCATAGTTGATTCTTTAACTAATTTAGAAAATGATGAAACACTGCTCATTCAATCCGGAAAGCCAGTTGGAATTTTTAAAACTCATACTGATGCCCCAAGAGTTATTTTATCTAACTCAATGCTAGTTCCAGATTGGGCAACTTGGGATGAATTCCGCAGACTCGATTCTCTTGGCTTAACAATGTACGGACAAATGACAGCCGGAAGTTGGATTTACATTGGAACACAAGGAATATTGCAAGGCACCTACGAAACTTTTGCAGAATGTGCTCGTAAATATTTTAATGGAACCTTAGCCGGGACATTTTTACTCACCGCTGGTCTAGGCGGAATGGGTGGAGCTCAACCATTGGCGGCAACAATGAACGGTGCTGCTTTTCTAGGTATCGATGCAGATCGTTCACGAATACAAAAGAGAATTGAAACCGGTTACATCGATTTGATTACAGAAGATTTAAACGAAGCTCTTAAACTTGTTCTTGATGCGAAAGAAAAAAAACAAGCTCTTTCAGTTGGATTAGTTGGGAATGCAGGAGAAATCCTTCCAAAGATATTGGAAAGAGATATTGTTCCAAATATAATTACTGATCAAACTTCTGCTCATGATACACTTAATGGATATGTTCCAATGGGAATGAGTTTTGATGAGGCTGTTGCATTACGCAACTCTGATCCAAAGAAATATATAGAAATCTCAAAGAAAACAATTGTAGCGCATGTTAAAGCGATGTTAGAGTTTCAAGCCCGTGGCGCCGTAGCTTTCGATTACGGAAACAACATCCGAGGTGAAGCAAAAGAGAATGGCGTTGCCAATGCTTTTGATATCCCCGGATTTGTACCAGAATATATTCGTCCACTTTTTTGTGATGGCAAAGGACCATTTAGATGGGCGGCATTAAGTGGAGATCCAAATGATATAAAAGTAACCGATGATGCTGTGCTAAATACATTTCCGGAAGATGAAGCTTTGAAAAGATGGATTGATATGGCTCAAAAGAAAGTTCATTTTCAAGGTTTGCCTGCACGTATTTGTTGGCTTGGATATGGTGATAGAGCTAAGATGGGTAAAATTTTCAATCAGTTAGTAGCAGATGGAAAAGTCAGCGCTCCAATTGTAATTGGAAGAGACCATTTAGATTGTGGATCAGTTGCTTCACCAAACAGAGAAACAGAAGGAATGAAAGATGGTAGCGATGCTATAGCCGATTGGCCGATCTTAAACGTAATGTTAAATTCAATTGGCGGTGCAAGCTGGGTCTCAATTCATCATGGAGGCGGAGTTGGAATCGGAAAATCAATTCATTCTGGCATGGTAGTAGTTGCGGATGGTACTCCGGAAGCGGAAAAAAGATTAGAACGTGTTCTTACTTACGATCCAGGTATGGGAATTCTTCGCCATGCTGATGCCGGTTATGAACAAGCTATAGAGAATGCAAAAAAATTCAATATAAAAATCCCAACGTTGAAATAAGGAGAAGTTAAAATGAAAATGAAAGTATTAATCGCAGACAAATTTCCGGATTTATATGTCCAAAAATTAAAAGACTCGGATATTGAAGTTATTTACAATCCTAAACTAGGAGAGAATGATTTACCAGAAGCTATTCTTGGAATTGATTGCTTGATTGTCCGCTCAACAAATGTTAATGCTACTACAATCGAAAAAGCTGATAAGCTTAATTTAATTGTACGTGCTGGAGCTGGTGTTAATAATATTGATATTTCATCAGCAAACAAAAAAGGTGTATATGTTTCTAATTGCCCAGGCAAAAATTCAATTGCGGTTGCTGAATTAGCAATTGGCTTAATGCTTTCACTTGATAGAAGAATTGCGGCAAATGTTGCAGATTTCAAAGCTGGAAAGTGGAACAAAGGTGAATACTCTAAAGCTGAAGGATTGTTTGGTAAAACATTAGCAATTGTTGGCTACGGGGCTATTGGTAAAGAAGTTGCAAAACGTGCACAAGCTTTTGGTATGAATATTTACGCAAAAGATGTTTCTCGTATTGAAGGCTTTGGTGTTAAAGATTTTTCTGAATTTGATCAAGTACTACCTATTGCAGATGTTATTTCTATCCACCTTCCACAAACACCGGAAACGAAAAATCTCTTCAACGAAAAAATGTTCGGTTTGATGAAAAAAGGCGCCATATTGGTTAATACTTCTCGTTCCGGAGTTATTGACGAAGATGCAATGATTAAAGCCGTTCAAGAGAAAGGAATTAAAGTTGGTCTTGATGTTTTTAAAGGTGAACCAGAAGATAAAAGCGGACCGGTTTCTTCTAAGTTGCAAGACGTTGAAAATATTTATGTTACTCATCACATAGGTGCTTCTACAGAACAAGCTCAGAATGCTGTAGCTGAAGAAGCAGTAAATATTATTCTACAATACATTAATAGCGGTGTAATAGCTCACTGGGTAAATAAAGCAAAAACTACTCGCGCTCACTATCAATTTATAGTTAAACATTATGATAAGCCTGGTGTACTTGCATTTGTTATGGATACTTTAAAAAAAGGTAACATAAATATAGAAGAAGTTGAAAATGTAATTTTTGACGGTGGAATTGTTGCTTCTTGCACCATGAAACTTGAATTAGCTGCAACAGCAGAAATGTTAGAAACTATCCGAAACTATCCGGATGTGATTAGTTATTCTCATGTAGAACTAAATTAAAAAAGCGGCTTTGCCGCTTTTTTTATTCAATTTCCATTGGATCATAATCGATTGGAAGCAAATTGGAAACTCTTTTCCAATTCCAATACCCGAAAAGTTGTTTGCTATACTGATCATTTTCCAAACCAATTCCTTTCGAAGTAAAAAAATACTTACCTCCTGGAAAAGTTATCCATGAGTCAAGAAAATCATACAATTGATTAGTTCCATAAGTCCTTTCTTTATATGCAGCATAATTAAACTCTTCTTTTTTCTCCTTGTATACTACCTCAAGATATCCATTCAACTCAATCGAGAATTCATCTTCATTTTCTTTTTTTATAATCTTATCAATAATGCGTTTAACATTAGAACTACTCACATCTTCTATTTGCTCTTTAAAATCATCATAATCGCCAAGTTCATTAGGAACATAATTTGCATAAAATAAAACAAACCCTTCGTTAAAAACATTATTAGTAGCACAAGCTTTTAAAAAATGGCGAAATGAGCCTTTGTAAGTTTCTAACCTATTCACCGAAAATTTTACTGCTTCAAAACTGTCATTTGGTTTTAACTTTTCAAAATAAACATCATACGAGAAATCACCGTAATCTGAAAACCATTCCCATGCAAAATGATTTAAGAAAAATGTTAATTTATATCCAAGAGCTTTATTTATAATAATTAGAGGCTTACTTGCTTGCGCAAACAACTGAACACCATCATGATTAAATTCTAAATCATTTTCATTAACTATTGCACATTTATAAGTCAAGATACTCTCGCCCAAGAATTCTTTCTTGAATTTCTCAACATATTTGTAACGATCTATAAATGTATGGAATTGCGAAATGTTATTTTTATTAAAGGGTAATACTTTTTTAAGAGTAAGAATTACTTTTAGATTTGTTTCACCATTTACAAAAATTTTAAAAGAAGTTTTGTGATAACCCTCAGCGACACAAACTATTGCATAAGTTCCTACCATGACATTTGATAAGTTGAAGTCACCATTCGAATTTGAAGTTGTATGGTATGTAGTTAATGTGAGAAACACCGTAGCGTTACCAATAGGTTTGTCAGTTTCTTGATCAATTATTTTTCCATTGATTTCAATATTCTCTACATGACTAAATACAGTTGAAAAAAAACAGAAAAGAATGCTAAATATGCTTAAAAAGATTAGTTTGGATGGCTTCATTAAAACCCCTTAATGGAATCATTTCTTTAAAATATAGAAACTGAAATTCCAATATACAACCCAATAAATTTGGACTAACTCTTAATTATTATTAGACAAACTTAACATCAAACATATCAGCTATAATTCCATGATAATACATCAATTTTATCAATTCATTTAATCCTTCTTCTTCATTCTCGGTCATGTTGTAATTTACTGAGTCGTAATTTTCTATAAAATAATTTTTCACCTCTGTTGTGGCGTTCAATTCTGTTAATACACTCTGAAAGTTAGTTTCAATTAATTCATCAAGATTATTGGCAATGCTTCTATGAAAGTTTATTATTGATTCTCTGTCTTTTGTAACTAAAACATAATTTAGATATGGATAATTCAGCATATCGGCAATTTCATCAGCAAGGCTAATTCCTTTTAAATACTTCTGATCTAGAAAATTCTCTTTGCCGCATATCAAGTAATTATTTGTTTCTAATATCTTTTCACTAGTATCTAAAATCAATTCGGCTTTAGAGGAATACATTTCTTCAAAAAGTATTTTACTTAATAGAATTTCATTTTTAGAAACATCGCCTCGAACAAAAACTTTATAAAAATCCCGCTGTCCTTCCATAAAATATAAATATGAATTAGAGAGAATTCCGTCAAATGATATTCCTACTTTTTTAGAAACGAGTAAATCTTTGTTGTTAAGCAATTCGAGTGAGGGAATTAAAGCAAGTGCTTGTGTGTGCTTCTCAAGTTCTTTAACAATTAGAGTTGAAGGTCTTACTTGTGTTTCAAAATCACTAGGCAAAGCGGATTTAAATAATGACGAATAAATGTTATCAGGCAAAAAAATCTTCATAAAAATCCAAATTTAAAATAGAAAAGCCGCTCAATTTAAAGCGGCTTATAATTGAACCGAAACTATTACTTTTGATTTTTGTCTTTAATACGAGCAGCTTTTCCAGAAAGTTCTCTAAGATAGAACAACTTAGCTCTTCTAACTTTACCTTCGCGAACTACTTCAATCTTTGTAACTTTTGGCGAGTTCATCGGGAAAATTCTTTCTACGCCAACGCCGCTAGAAATTTTTCTTACTGTAAATGTTTTGCTTAATCCGTTTCCACGGATATTTATAACATCACCTTCAAAAGGCTGAATTCTTTCTTTTTCGCCCTCTATAACTTTAACATGCACTCTAACATGATCGCCAGATTTGAATGCAGGAAAATCAGTACGTGTTTGATCTTCTGTTAATGTTTTTAACTTATCCATTTTAATTACTCCAGGTTATTTATTTTTTTCCACTTATCTGTTAAAACTTTTGATTGTTCTTCTTTCCAATCTTTAATTTTTTTATCGTGTCCGGAAAGTAAAACTTCAGGAACTTTCATTCCTTTGTATTCGGCCGGTCTTGTGTAATAAGGAGCTTCAATAATATCACCATCCATCAACGAATCATTTAAAGCAGATTCGCTATCATTTAACACACCGGGAATTAATCTTATTATAGAATCAATAATTACAAGAGAGGCAATTTCTCCACCGGTTAATACATAATTGCCAATAGAAATTTCATGAGTAGCAAATTTTTCACGCACTCTATCATCTACACCTTTATAATGACCGGCTATAATAATTACATTTTTAGCGAGAGAAAACCGATTAGCAATTTTTTGATTAAATATTTCTCCACCCGGTGATGGGTAAAGAATATAATCGTAATTTCTTTCGTTTAATAGCATTTCAATACAATCAAAGAACGGTTCCGGTTTTAGCAACATTCCAGGTCCGCCGCCAAAAGGCTTATCATCAATTTGTTTATGTTTATCGTATGCATAATCTCTAAGATTATGCACAAATATTTCTACTAACTTTCTCTCTTGAGCTCTTTTTAGAATGCTTGTATTAAGCGGACTAACGAGAGAATCCGGTACAGCAGAAATAACATCAATCCTCATCATCGTATAACAATTCGCATTCGTTTACCAAATCAAGTCTTTTTGCTTTAGCATCAAAACTCTTCACAAAGTCTTTTATAGCAGGAATCAAAATTCTTCTTGAATTGTTACCAGCTACAATAATTACATCGTTTGCCGGTAAGACAAGAATATCTTCAACAATTCCAATTTTACAATCATTTCTAAAAACTTGGCTGTTTACCAGATCATGAATAAAGAAAGTGTCAGAATCTGGGCGAACTAAATTTTCTTCATCAACAAAAACTTTCTTACCAAGTAAAATATTAACATCTGAATTAGAATTAAACCCGGCAAACTTTAGAACGATTTTATTATCAATTAGCTTTGCCTCATCAACAATAAATTGTTTTTTGTTTCCAAAGATTTCAATGTACACCTTTTTCAAATCAAAGAATCGCTCTTTGAAATCAGAAAAGGAATCAATAACAACTAAGCCATTAACACCAAATGCTGATTTAATTTCAGCTATTAGAAAATGATCACTCACTAATAAAAATTAATCCAATATTTTAAGAACCGCTTTTTTTCCTTCTTTAGCAGAGACGGCTGTAAGCAGAGTTCTTATTGCTTGGGCAGTTTTTCCTTGTTTTCCAATAACTTTGCCAACATCGCTCGGATTCACTTTGAGAATTATTTCAATAATCCTCTCGTCAGATGTGTTCATTTCTAACACAACATCCTCAGCATGGTCAACAAGGTGTTTAGCGATGAATTCAACAAATTCCTTCATAAGAGTACCTATAAGCTTCCGATGCACTTTGAGACTTTTCTTTCGCTAAAGCTTTTTTAGATTTTTTACTATCAGCTTTCTTTTTAAGCTTTGCCGCTAAGTTAGCTTCGCTAACTTTTTTCCATTCTTCAAATTTTGCTGTCACTTCTTCTTCTTTCAAGCCTTTTTTCAACAATTCTCTTTTGTAGATAATGCCTTGCCTTGATAAAAGATTTTTTACAGTAGTAGTTGGTTGTGCACCAACATTTAACCAATGCATTGCTCTGGTTTCTTTTATTTCAACTGTTGCTGGTTCTGTCTTAGGATTATAGAGACCAATAGCTTCAATAAATTTACCGTCTCTTGGTGAACGTGCGTCTGCAGCGACCACTTTGTAGATCGGTTGTTTCTTTTTACCCATTCTTTTCAGTCTTAACTTTACTGCCAATTTAGTATTACTCCTATAAGGTTAATTTAATCTAAAGTTTTTATTTTTCGGTAAGGCAAACTTACCAGAATTTTTATTTATCATTTTCATCATTTGCTGCATTTGTTCAAATTGTTTTATTAATCTGTTTACTTCTTGTATTGAATTTCCACTTCCTCGGGCAATTCTTTTTCTTCTATTTCCATTCAGCACTTTTGGATTGCTTCGCTCTTGCCTTGTCATCGATTGAATAATTGATTCTACTTTAACAAGTTGTTTATCATCAACATCAGCATTTTTAAGTTGAGAGCCAATTCCTGGTATCATTCCTAATAAAGATTTTAATGATCCCATTTTCTTAATCATTTTTATTTGTTTAAGAAAATCATCAAAATCAAATTTGTTCTCGCGGAATTTCTTTTCTAAATCCTCGGCTTCTTTATCATCAAACTGAGCTTGAGCTTTTTCTACGAGCGAAACAACATCGCCTTTGCCAAGTATTCGGCTTGCCATTCTATCCGGATAAAATAATTCGAGCGTATCAACTTTTTCGCCCATACTAACAAACTTAACCGGACGATCAACAATCGCTCGAATAGAAAGAATACAACCGCCTCGAGAATCGCCATCCATTTTTGTAAGAACAACACCATCAAATTCAACATTATCATGAAATGCTTTTGCAGAGTTTACTGCATCTTGTCCAGTCATAGAATCAACAACAAACAATGTTTGTGTTGGATTAATCTTAGACTTAATCTCTGCGGCTTCTTTCATCATAACTTCATCAACGTGTAAACGACCTGCAGTATCAATTATAACTGTATTAAGGCCATTTTCTTTTGCGTATGCTAAAGATTCCGTAGCAATTTTTACCGGATCGTTACTTTCATCAATTGAAAAAACTGAGGTGCCAACTTGATTACCAAGTATTTTCAACTGACTTCTGGCAGCGGGACGGTAAACGTCTGCAGCAACTAAAAGAACATTTCTTTTTCTATCTTTAAGATATTTAGCAAGTTTTGCGCTAAATGTCGTTTTTCCGCATCCTTGAAGTCCAATCAACATTATTACAGTTAAACCAGATGGATTCAACTGCAATTCTGAACCTGTACTTCCTAATAAATCTGTCAATTCATCATAAATAATCTTTGTGATGAGCTGACCTGGAGTTACAGATGTAAGAACTTCTTTACCAAGCGATTTTTCTTTAACTCGCTCTATAAAATCTTTAGCTACTTTGAAATTAACATCTGCATCTAAAAGAACACGTCTAATTTCCCGAAGTGTATCACTGATGTTTGATTCAGTGATTTTTCCTTGTCCGGTTATTTTTTTTAGAGCTTTCTCAAGTTTCTCGGTCAAATCTTCGAGCATACGTGTCCTGTCTTAAATAAAGATAGCAAAAAGGATGTACATTTCAAACATTAACTTTCTTTGAGAGCATTCGCTCCGGAAACAATTTCCAGAATTTCAGTTGTAATTGCAGCCTGGCGTTTACTGTTATAAGTTAAGTTCAAAGAACGAATTAACTCTTTAGCATTTTCTGTTGCCATATCCATTGCAGTCATCCTTGCACCAAGTTCTGCCGCATAAGAATCTAAAAGTACTCGCCACATTTGCGCATTTAAATGTTTTGGTAAAAGGGTTTCTATAATTCTAACCTTGTCAGGTTCATAAATATAATCTAACTGTTTAGAATCAGATTCGTGAGATTCAAATGGCTTTATAGGGAATAACTGATCAACATTTGTTTTTTGCTGTATTACAGACTTAAATTCATTATAAACACAAAGGACTTTATCAATTTCACCATTTACATATTTTGTGGTTAGTTCTTTGATCAAGCCCGAAGCGAACTCAAATTTTAGGTGTGAAAATATTCCGGGGTGGGAACCAACAACT
>CAZVYT010000083.1:0-10535 GCA_964631495.1 uncultured Melioribacter sp.
TTGCAGGCGGTGGAAAAAGAAATGGTACTGCTGGCGCAACGGAATTATTGATTCCGGTTGGTGCTAGAGGAATTTCTATGGCCGGCGCTTCAATAGTTGGAACAAAAGGTATAGAATCTTTATACTGGAATCCTGCAAACTTACCAGGCGGCCAAAACACAAATGTGCTTTTTTCACACATGAATTACTTTGCTGATATAGCAGTTCAATATGGTGCTGTTTCTACAGCAATTGAAGGACTTGGATCTTTAGCTCTTAGCATAAAATCCTTGTCTCTTGGTGAAATTAACATAACAACAAATGATTTTCCTGATGGAACTGGCTCTATAATTAAACCATCGATAACAGTATTAGGCTTAACTTATGCTACAATGTTGAGCGATAGAGTTTCTATCGGTTTAACAGGTAACTTTATCAGTGAAAGAATGGATAGAGTTTCTGCTAGCGGTTTAGCTTTTAATGTTGGTATTAACTACAATAACTTAGCTAATATTGATGGTCTTAATTTTGCAGTTGTACTAAAAAACTTAGGCGTACCTATGAAGTATGAAGGTACCGGATTGAACGTACAAGTAAACGGCGCTAACTCAGAAATTACTTCTGGTACTGATTTGTTAAACAGAAAAGATCCAATCTCTGTTTACAAAGTAGATGCAGCTGAATTCGAACTTCCATCATCAATCGAACTTGGTTTCGGTTATTCTAAGAAATTTGGAATGGTTGGAGTTCAAGCTAACGCAGTTTATAAAAATGATAACTTCTATAATGACGAAGTTAAGTTAGGTGCCGAAGTTGTATTCAATAATCTTCTCTACGTAAGAGGCGGTTACATAGTTCTTCCTGAAGGCGAAGGAAATTATGAAAATGTTTACAATGGAATACATGCTGGATTTGGTATTAAATATGACGTTGCCGGTGCTGCTATTGCTATAGATTATGCATACCGAACAATGAAATATTGGGATGCTAACAACATTGTAACGCTTTCTATCGGTTTCTAATTTATAAGTAGTACTTTTTTTAGCCCCGATTCTTATGGAATCGGGGCTTTTTTTTTGTTTAACAATTTGTAACTTTACAAAAAAAAACAGCGGGTTCTGTTTGAATTCACTGTTCAGCGCAACAAAGCCACCGGAGATGAAATGAAGAAATTTGTAATACTATTTGTTTTAATAGCTTCTCAGATTATTTACGCCCAAACTAAATTAGAGTTTGAGCTAGACTATGCAAGATTTAACTTTGACTCAACTTCTGTTTTTATGGAGTTTTATTATGAGCTTTCTCCAGTCAACATGCAAAAAATAATTTCTAACGGCAAAGTAACATCCGAAGCTATTGTACACTTTGAAATTCAGAATACTGACTCTAAAGAATTCTTTATTAATAAAAATTATAAGATTGTTAATGAAGTATCAGACTCTTTGCAAAAAAATCTTTCCGGCGTTTTAGGCTTTGTTATACCAAAAGGAAATTATTCACTATTGGTTAAAGCATATGATGCTAACAATCTGAAATTAGAAAAAGTGATTAATGAAAACTTTATAGTACAGCCTTTTAAAACTGACAAATTTATGATGAGCGATATTGAACTTGCGACAAGAATAAAGAAAGATGCTCAGGATACAAAATCGATATTTTATAAGAACACCTTGGAAGTATTTCCAAATGCATCAATGTTATATACTGAACAATCTCCAGTTTTGTTTTTTTATGCGGAGTTGTATAACCTTAAATTGGAAGACCCAACAATAAGTTTTATTCTAAAACGTGATTTACTAAATAGTGCCGGCGTAATGGTTCAAAGAAGTGAAAAACAAATTAAACAAGCATCCAATTCGGTTGTTGAAGTTGGTATTTTAAATCTGAGTAAACTTCCGTCAGATTCATATAGTTTGGCTTTAAGTCTAATTGATCCTAAAACAAATCAAGCGTTTATTTCATCAAAAAGATTTTATTTATATAACCCTACTGTAGTGGATTCCGTTAAACGCGGTCCCACAAATATGAACGTTATGAACAGTGAATTTGGCGTATTTTCGGTAGAAGATTGCGATATAATGTTTAAACAAATTAAATATATCGCAAGTAGAACAGAGCTTAATACTTATGGTAAACTAGATTCATTAAAAGCAAAAAGAGAATTTTTATTTAATTTTTGGAATGCACGGAATCCAGATCAAGGCTCCTCTCGAAACGAGTATAAAGAACAATACATGAAACGTGTTGCATACGCAAACCAGAATTTTAAAAGTATGGGTAGAGACGGTTATTTAACAGATAGAGGAAGAGTTTTATTAATATATGGAGAACCTGATCAGAAGGACATGTACCCGAATGAACCAAATTTAAAACCTTATGAAGTTTGGTTTTATAATGAAATAGAAGGTGGAGTTACTTTCTTCTTTGGCGATATTACCGGTTTTGGTAAATATGATCTTCTGCATTCAACTAAACGAGGAGAAATAGAAGATTCTAATTGGCAATCTAGAATTTTGATTGAATAAATATAAGTGAAGTTAAATCAAAAAATCGGTTTCTTCTTTATACAGCTTTTGCAATCTTTTTTAAGATTTATTGGGCTGCAAAGAACTCGCTTTGTAGCTCGTTCCATAGGCAGCATTTTTTATTGTTTTATTCCTATCCGTAAAAAAGTTGTTCTAGAAAACCTTGCTATTGCTTTCCCGGAAAAATCAATTTCAGAATTAAAAAAAATTGCTCATCGTACATATCAAAACATTACAATAACTTTCACAGAACTTCTTTTGTTTACATCATTTTCAAAAAACGAAATTAAGTTAATGGCTCGAGCCGATAATTTGGATGAGATGAAAGCGGTAATTGCTGAAAACAAAGGTGTTGTTTTTTGGACTGGGCACATAGGAAGTTGGGAATTAGGTGGAACTGTTTTAGGGTTGCTGTTTGAAAAGCCAATATTTGGACTCGCAAAAAAACAAAGTAATACAATTCTAAATGATTTGATTAAAGAAGCAAGAGAAGCGCATGGCAATAAAGTAATTTGGTTAGGAACTTCAGTTCGACATTTGATCGAAGTTCTAAAAAATGGTGGAATTGTTGGTGTTGTGGGAGACCAAAGAGGTCCAAGTGATAGCCCGCGTGTTAAATTTTTTGGAAAACCAACTCCACTTTATACTGGCACAGCAACAATAATTGAAAAAACAAAATGCAATGTAATCTTTGCGGCCGCTGTTAGAGAGAAAAATGGAAATTATAAAGGAATATTAGAAAAATTAGAGACTGGTGGTATAGCAGAGAATTCAGATGAGCGGATTCTTGAAATAAATCAAAGGTATGCAAATTTTTTAGAGAAAGTTATCAAACAATATCCCGATCAATATTTTTGGATGCATAAGATTTGGAAGTACTAGAAAAAATATTGGTTATTCAAACTGCTTTTTTAGGTGATGCTGTTTTAACTTTACCAATGATTCAAAAACTGAAGGAACAAAAACCATTATCCCGCATTTCCGTTTTATGCATTCCTTCAAATTTTGAGGTTTTTGCTAATTCAAAAGATGTTGACGAAGTTATTACTTACGATAAGCGGGGAAGTCAAAAATCATTTATTAGTTATTTGAAATTAGTTCTACAAATACGTTCATCTAAATTTAACCTTGTAATATCACCTCATCGTTCAATACGTTCTACTTTTATTTCATATTTTTCTGGCTCAACAAATACAGTTGGGTTCAATATTTCTGATGCTTCTTTTTTATATAAGAAACGAGTTAAATATTTTAATACTAAACACGAAGTTGAAAGAAACTTATCTTTGATTAATTATGATGTTAGTAATCAATCATGGCGTGTTTTACCTGAAATGATAATTAAAGATGAAGTAAAAATAAAAGTTGCTGCGTTATTAAGAAAAACTGCTTTTAAAAAATTCATTACCATTGCACCTGGCTCAGTTTGGAAAACCAAAGTTTATCCAAAGGAATATTTTGAAATACTTATTAGTCTTATCAAAAAAAATGAATACGGAGTTGTACTTATAGGCGGTAAAGAAGATGTTGTTTTATGTGAATCAATAGTAAGTAATTGCAGCAACACTATTTCGTTTGCCGGTATGCTAACAATTCCGGAATCTGTTGAATTATTAAAAAACTGCTCTGCTCTGGTTTGTAACGATAGCGCTCCCACTCATTTAGCGATGATTGCCGGCATTTCCACACTTACTGTATATTGCTCAACCATACCTGAGTTTGGCTTTTATCCATATAATGAAACTAGCAAATATGTTTCTTTTGATGATTTGGAGTGTAAACCTTGCGGTATTCATGGTCACAATGAATGCCCGATTAAAACTTTTGCTTGTGCGTACCTTTTAAAGCCAAACTATGTTTATGAAAAACTAAAAGAAATAATACCAGCTTAAGAAAATTCAAATATTTATATTTGCTCAAGCCAAAAAGAGATCAAAATGAAGTGGTTCGATTTTGAAAGTATTAAAAATTCTTCATTATACTTAACTCCTAATCTGCCAATACTAGCTACTACAAGGTATAAAGTTAGTTTATTAAAGGCAGCCGGATACATATTACTCTATACTTTAGCTTCATGGTTTGTGTTAATATTACTTCTTTCAATAACTCCATTAAAAGATGTATTATTTGTTGTTGATAATTCAGAATTGAAAGCTCAGAATGAGAGAATTCAAGAGCTTCAAGGTAGAGTAATTAATCTTACACAACAGTTACAAGATATTTCATCGGTAAATGAACGAATGACGTATGCTATAAAACTTGCACAAAGAGATACTATTGATCCTAAAAATCCGCTATATGATACTTTACGAAAGACAATAAACAGAAAAGTTAAAATAGAAGGAAGTGTTTTTAGTGTATTCCGAGATTTATATTTAAAGCTTTCGCAAGATGAAAAAACTCAAAATAAGTTCGTTTTTTTTGAACCTGTCTTAGGTGTAACTACTAAAGATTTTAATCCGGCAAAAGGACATTTTGGGATAGATTATGGCGTAAATAAAGGCACGCCAGTTTTTGCCGCCGCTGGTGGATTAGTAACCTTTTCTGACTATACTGTAGAAGATGGCTATATGATAATTATTCAACACTCAAATGATTACATTAGCCTTTATAAGCATTGTTCTTCTTTATTAAAAAAAGTTAGAGATTTTGTAACTCATGGAGAAATAATAGCTCTAAGCGGAAACAGCGGTAAAAACACTACCGGTCCCCATCTTCATTTTGAATTGTGGCATAAAGGTAAACCGGTAAACCCTAATAGTTTTTTTATTAAGTAGGAGTAAAAATGGCAACTAAAAAAGATCATCTTCTTGAAGATGTTAGTATAATTAGCAGCAGCGTAATGATTGATGGTAATATTCAAAGCACAGGAAATGTTAGAATTGATGGTACTGTTAACGGCAATATTACCGTTAATGGTAATTTAACAATTGGAGAGGGAAGCAAATTAAACGGTGAGTTAAAAGCAAAAAATGTTGTTATGAATGGGACACTAACTGGAAAGATATTTGCTGAAGAAAAACTTCGCCTCGAATCAAAAGCAAATCTTAAAGGCGATTTAGTTGCAAAATCACTAATAATTGAAGATGGTGCTTTTTTTCAAGGCATTTCTAATATGGAAGGACAATAAATTGTTTTGAAAACTGAACCAGAGTTTACCAAAATATCCAATACTTATAAGCAAATTGGACCCTACCTTGGATTAGGAACTCAATTAGCCGCTACAGTTGTCCTGATGTTTTTTCTTGGCAGATGGCTTGATGAAATGTTATCTACAATGCCTTTATTTATAATTTTGTTTTCTTTAGCCGGCTCTTCTGCCGGTATTTATAATTTTATTAAAGCAGTTCTAAACTTGAATAAAAAGAAAACACTTGAAAAGTAAGCTGATAGTTTCTGGATCGATATTTTTATTTTTTCTGATAACTTTAGTTATTTGCTACTTTTATGGCGTTTTTAGTCCCGAAATTACCTTTTCATTTGCTTTAGCGTCTGCAATTGGGCTTGTAAATTTTATATGTTTTGTTTTATTTGTTGTACTATCTATTAAAAAATCGAATAAAATCTTCTTAATTTTTCATTTTGGCGGTATGATTTTTCGTTTGATTTTAATGTTATTTGTTGTGTTTATGGTACTAAATTATTTGAAAGTTGACCGATATGCGTTTATATTTGGACTCTTGTTTTGGTATATGTTCTTCCAAATATTCGAAATTTTAATAGTTAAAGAAAGTAATAAAAAATCTTAAAAGTAAATAAAAATGTGGTATTCTAACACAAATATTGTTGCTGATACTGTAAAAACCGTCCAAGAGGCAGTTAAAAAAACAGATACTAGCTGGATAATGCATCACGTGTTGGATTCCAGAGAAATTGACTTAACTCCTTTTGGTATGATCCACTTACCAAAATTCCATTTATTAGGTATGGATATTTCCATTACCAAACATGTTGTTTTTATGTGGATTGCAGTAATATTTCTTATTGTTATCTTTTCAAAAGTATCAAGATCTTATAAGAAATCATTTATTCCTAAAGGCGTAAATAATCTTGCAGAAACACTAATTCTATTTGTTCGTGATGAAATTGCAAAACCAAATATTGGTAAAGGTTATGAAAAGTTTTTACCATATTTATTAACAGTGTTTTTTTTCATTCTCACATGCAATTTTCTTGGATTAATACCTTACGGTTCTACCGCTACAGGAAACATCTCTGTAACTGCAACTCTGGCTACTATTTCTTTTGTTGTAATTCAAGCCGGTGGTATGATGAAAAACGGTGTGTTTGGTTATCTAAAAGGATTATTACCTCATGGGTTACCAACTTGGCTAATCCCTATTATGTTTGTAGTTGAGTTATTAGGTTTGTTTACTAAACCATTTGCATTGGCTATTCGTCTTTTTGCAAATATGACAGCCGGTCATATAGTTATATTAGCATTACTTGGTTTGATATTTATTTTGCATACATATGTAGTAGTACCGGTTTCAATAGCATTTGCTTTATTTATTTTTTTACTAGAAGTGTTAGTGGCATTATTGCAAGCATATATTTTTACTATGTTATCGTCGCTGTTCATTGGAATGGCATATCATCAAGAGCATTAATATTATTAAACGTTATAAAGGAGGAATCAAATGGAATTCGCTTATTTAGCAGCCGGTTTTGGTGCAGCATTAACAGTAATTGGTGGTGCTTTCGGTATTGGTAAGTTAGCAAGCTCAGCTATGGAAGCTAGCGGTCGTCAGCCAGAAGCTGCTGGTGATATCAGAACATCTATGATTATCGCTGCTGCTCTTATCGAAGGTATTTCTTTATTCGCTTTAGTTATTTGTATTCTTTTAGCTCTTAAGTAATATATTTAATCTCTTTCATTAGGAAGAAAAAATGGAATTGTTAAGCTATATGTTGGTATTAGCATTTGGCGGTGGTGATGCTGTTCAAGGCGGACCATTAGATGTTAATCCAGGATTAATTCTATGGACAGTTGTTACATTCGTGTTCCTTTTGCTGGTTTTAAAAAAAATAGCATGGAAGCCGATCTTAAATTCTTTGAATGAAAGAGAAAATATTATTAAAGAATCTCTTGATAAAGCAGAAACTGCGCGTAAAGAAGCAGAGTTATTAATTGCTGATAACAAAGTTGCAATGCGTAAAGCAGAAGAGGAAGCGCAAAAGATTGTAGATCAAAGTAGAGAATATGCCGAAAAGTTGAAGAATCAAATTCTGGATGAAAGCAAAGTTACAGCAAAGAAAATGATTGACGACGCAACTTCTGAAATTGAACGTAAGAACGCAGAAGGATTTAATAAACTAAAAGATCAAGTTGCTGAAATTGCGATCAATGCGGCTGAAAAGATTTTGAAAGAGAATCTTGATAAACAACAGCAGTTAAAATTAGTTGATAAATATTTGGATGAAATGAACAAGAACTAATGAGCGTTTACAGAATTTCATACCGCTATGCTAATTCGCTTATGCAGCTTGCTGAAGAGAAAAAGATATACAGCAAAATTGCACAAGACACTGAATTAATTTATTCCTCTCTTGGCTCTAGTAAAGAATTACGCACGGTTCTTAAAAGTCCTGTTATTAAATCAACTGAAAAGAAGAAGCTGCTAACAGCAATTTACGAAGGAAAGATTTCAAAAGATGTTGAAAGTTTTCTTTTGTTTGTTGTTGAAAAAGGAAGAGAAGATATACTCTATGAAATTTTCAAAGAGTTTATCAATCTTAGAAACAAAAAAGAAGGAATTCTACAAGCAAATATAATTTCTGCTGTAGAGCTTGATGATTCCCTAAAGAAAAAAATTACAAGCAAACTTGAAAAAGAAACAGAAAAAATTGTTCAGTCAAGTTTTTTAGTTGATGGTAAGATAATTGGCGGATTCATTGCTCAACTTGAAGATAAGGTTTACGATGCTTCTGTTAGCCATCAGTTAAAACTGTTACGTAAAAAGTTTGCTCAAGAAATTAGTATTTAACTCAATTAGAAAAATTTAGGAAGAATAGAAATGGCGGAAATAAGACCCGATGAAATTTCTGCGATACTGAGAAAACAACTTTCCGGTTTTGAAAACGAAGTTGACGTTTACGAAGTTGGAACAGTTTTACAAGTTGGTGATGGTATTGCTCGTGTATACGGTTTATCAAAAGTTATGGCGAGCGAACTTGTAGAGTTTCCGAATGGTGTTATGGGCATGGTTTTAAATCTTGATGAAGATAGTGTTGGTTGTGTTCTTTTTGGCGAATCTTCTTTGATTAAAGAGGGTGATCAAGTAAAAAGAACAAACCGCGTTGCTTCTTTCCCTGTTGGCGAAAAACTATTAGGAAGAGTTGTTAATCCTCTTGGCGAACCTCTGGATGGCAAAGGCACAGTTCAATTTGAAAAATATTTACCAATTGAAAGAAAAGCTCTCGGTGTTGTTCAAAGACAAGGAGTTAAAGAACCATTACAAACCGGTATTGTTGCTGTGGATTCTATGATTCCAATCGGGCGAGGACAACGCGAATTAATTATTGGTGACCGTCAAACTGGTAAAACTGCTATTGCTATTGATACAATTATTAATCAAAAATACACACACAGTGAAGAAGCAAAAAAATATGGCATTAAGCCTGTTTATTGTGTTTACGTAGCTATTGGACAAAAGAATTCAACAATTGCTCAAGTGGTTGGAAAGCTAGAAGCCTCTGGTGCAATGGCTTATACTACTGTAGTTTCTGCTCCAGCTTCATCACCGGCTCCTTTGCAATACATTGCTCCTTATGCTGGCGCTACAGTTGGTGAATATTTTAGAGATAGCGGAAGACACGCTTTAGTTGTTTATGATGATTTATCTAAACAAGCAGTTGCTTACCGTGAACTTTCTTTATTGTTAAGAAGACCTCCGGGACGTGAGGCTTATCCTGGCGATGTTTTCTATTTACACTCTCGTTTACTTGAAAGAGCTTCAAAATTAAGTGAAGATTTAGGCGGCGGTAGTTTAACAGCTTTACCAATCATTGAAACTCAACAAGGTGACGTTTCTGCTTACATTCCTACCAATGTAATCTCAATAACAGATGGACAGATTTATCTTGAACCAAACTTATTCAATGCTGGAGTTCGTCCGGCTATCAACGTAGGTATTTCAGTTTCTCGTGTTGGTGGCAACGCACAAATTAAAGCAATGAAAAAAGTTTCTGGCTCATTGAAACTTGATTTAGCACAGTACCGCGAGTTAGAAGCATTTGCTAAATTCGGTTCTGATCTAGACAAATCTACTTTAAGAACTCTTAGCAAAGGCGCAAGACTTGTTGAATTGTTGAAACAAGGTCAATATGTTCCAGTAGCTGTAGATAAAGAAATTGTAAGTGTTTATTTGGGTACAAATAATTTCTTAGAAAGTGTTGAAGTTAAAGATGTAAAAAGATTTGAAAAAGATTTTCATGAATTTGCTGAATTGAAGTATCCAGAAATTTATGAAAACATACGCACTACAAAAGAATTGAAAGATGATACAGTTGCATTGATTAAAAAAGCAGCGCAAGAATTTATAGAAAAGTTTAAGAAAAGTTAATAGAAATAAATGGCAACGCTACGCGATATAAAACGACGAATTGTTGGTGTAAAAAACACTCAGCAAATTACCAAAGCAATGAAAATGGTTGCCGCAGCTCGTTTGCGCCGCGCACAAGAAAATATTCTATATGCACGGCCTTATTCGAATAAGATTGCAGAAGTATTGCAGCATTTGCTAAGTATTGAGCAGGGATTTAACAATCCACTTTTTATCCAACGTGATGTTAAACGAATTGCGCTTGTTGTTGTTACTTCAGACAGAGGTTTATGCGGAAGTTTCAACATGAATGTAATTAGAACTTCGGAAGAACTTATTAAAGGGGAACTATCTTCATATCATTCCTCTTCGAATTTAGACCTTTATTGCATTGGTAAAAAAGGTAATGACTATTTTACAAAAAGAAATTATCCAGTTGTTGGTTCCCACCCCGGAATATTTTCACACCTAAAATTTGAGTTCGCTT
>CAZVYT010000084.1:0-10010 GCA_964631495.1 uncultured Melioribacter sp.
AAATCAAGTTGATAAAATTGGCTTGGGCGAAGTTGAAGTAAAAACTTTTGGCGGTAACACCGGAATACTTCTTAGATCTGAATTACAAGAAATCCCGGCTTCCGTATTACCAAAAGTTAAAAATAGAATAGAAACTTTAATCAGTCAGAATAACCCTGGAATTGATAAACAAGTGCTTACTTCTTCAACCAATTCCATTACTTATGCGTTTACAGATTCATTAACTGCTGAAAAAGTTAGTAACCAGCTATTTAACGCTGGCTTTCAAACAACAATAGCAAATGAAGATCAGACTGGCAGAAGTATTGTTGTTCGCTTAGGTATAGCTGATTGGCTAAAAGATAATTTAACAGAAAAGTTCAAAGACAATCCTTTCGATGTTAAGAAAGAAGATAAAGTTGGACCAAAAGTTGGACAAGAGTTGAAAACAGATGCGATTGTTGCAATAATACTTGCATTGATTGTTATTCTTCTCTATATCGGCTTCCGCTTTAAGTTCTCTTTTGCACTTGGAGGAGTTTTAGCACTTTTCCATGACGTTTTAGTTACTTTAAGTTTATTCTCAATTCTTTATGGAGTTATTCCAGGATTAAATTTAGATATAACTTTAACTGTTGTTGCTGCATTTCTGACTCTTGTGGGTTACTCAATGAACGATACTGTAGTCGTTTTTGATAGAGTAAGAGAATATGTAAAGTTACATAAAACACTTCCGCTACAAGAAATTATGAACCGTGCAATTAACAATACTTTCAGCCGTACAATTATCACTGGTCTTTCAACAATGTTTATGATAATCATTCTTATAATCTTAGGCGGTGAAATTTTGCGCGGATTTGCTTTTGCACTATTTATTGGAATGATAACTGGAACTTATTCATCAATCTTTGTTGCTAGTGCATTCGTTTTAGAATATACAAACAGAACTAATTCAAAGGTAACGTTTTAATTTTAAGATTAAATTCGTTTTACTTTCTATAAAAAAACCGGCATTGAGCCGGTTTTTTTATTTTCTTGTCTATATAAATTTAACTAGAAGCAATGTTATATCATCATGTTGTTCTGCTTGTCCACAAAACTGATTCACTTCATCTAAAACTTTATTTTGAATTATTACAGGAGAATCATCAACATTTTCTTGAAGCACCTTAATTATGTTTTCTTCTCCAAATTCAACTTGCTGTTCATTCATAGCTTCAGATATTCCATCAGAATAAATAACTAATATATCTCCAGATGTAATTTGTAATGTCTCTTCTTCTAAAGTAGACTCGAAGACCTCTCCTCTATCCAATCCTAAACCAATTCCAGTTGATTTTATTTTTTCGCATTTATTACTTCTGATAAATAAAGTGGAAGGATGACCAGCTCTGCACAATTTAATTAATGATTTCTCTGTATCAATCATTGCCAAAGTAGCAGTGATAAAATAATTTCGCTCCAATTCAACGTAAATCTTTTTATTTACTTCTGATAATATTTCTTTTGGAGTTTTATTTTCAGTACAATACAATCTAATCATTGTTTGAAGTTTTGACATATACAATGCGGCGCTTAAGCCTTTACCAGAAACATCCCCAACAATTACAAATAATTTTGTATCGCTTATTTTTATAAAATCATAATAATCGCCGCCAACATGCTGTGCGGGTTTAGTAATTCCACTTAATTCCAAATTCTTAATTTCTGGAATATTCTTTGGCAATAAACTTTCTTGAATATGACGCGCGTTTTCTAAATCACGTTCTAACCGTTTCTTCTCAATTTCCGAATGATAAAGTCTGGCGTTTTCAATTGAAATTGCAGTCTGATTTGCAGCTGAAATAAGTAAATCTAAATCCTTTCCATCAAATTGGGAACCAGTTTGTTTTAGACCAAAAAGTAGTAACCCACTTATTGTTTCATTAATCATCAATGGAACTAAAGTAAATATGCCTTCGCTAATCAGTAACTCAGAATTTTTGCCAAGTACGCTATTGAAGTTAACACGTTCGAGTGAAACACGTTTATTATTTTTCTTCCGCTCAAGTAAATATTTAGTTAATTCTTTTATTGGAAATAACTGAGGCTCTATAAGATTTATACCTTGACTCTGAAGTAAATGAAAAAGTCCATCATTCTTTTTTAGCATTAAACCATATTTGTTTATTCTCAATGAATTTACATAAAGCTCATTTGTTGAATTAAGTATATTTTCAATACCTACTATCTTTGCAATATCTCCACTAAATTTTAGTAGCCCTTTTTGAAAAGCGAATTGTTCGGGATAAAACTTTTGAGTTAAATAATCTTGGAAATTATCCTTAGTAGACTGAAATACAATAGCGAAAACAACAAAAACAAAGCCTGCAATAACGCCTTGATATTCTGTTCCAATTGCACTGCTAACAACCTGCCCAAGTAAAAGCATAATTACAAAATATGCGGCGGCAATAGAAACTGTAGCTGTACCATATATAATTGTACTTTTTACAGCTTCTCGAATATCCATTAAAGCATATCTGAAAATTGCATATCCAAACGCAATTGGAATTACTGCAATAAGAATTATTGGCGTGAATAATAGTGGATCATTAAAAACAACTTGATTTGTAGTAGCAGTAAAAAGAAGAAAATAAATTATTGAACTAATGCCAATTATATAAGCAAATAGAATAACTCTAAGCGCCCGCTTATCATTTATTGCCGAAACTCTTCTGTAGCTAATAATTAATTGAAGAAAACTCATCATTAGTGAACCCATTACGAGTGCGCCAACTATAATACCTGTAATGTTTTGAACTGGCTTAGAATTTTCGAGATAAACAAATTTTACACGAACAAGCATTATTAAAATGAAAATAATCCAAGGTAAATAGATTAATGATTTTCTTAGCCAATTCTTTTTTTCAATTTCAGATTCGATAGGAAAGACACTAAAAAACCGAATCATGCTAAATGCCCAAAAGATACCGCCGAATACAATTAGAGCGTCGGTACTTAATAAAAGAAAAATATTATTAAAGATCGGGTTATCAACTTGTTGCCCTCTTGTAAGTAAACTAGTCATCGAAAACAAAACAGAGAACGCTCCAACACTATAAAATAAACGTTGAATTTTTCCATCTGGTTTAGCCATCAAAACAAAGAAGCCAACTATTAACCATAAGGAAGAAAGCAAAGTAAAAGCCAAGTTATTAAAAGCAACAAGCTTTTTTACATATACATTTGTTGTAAATCGTTTACCGTTTCTTTCAACAACATAAACCGCATAGTCACCGGAAGATACTTTATCTAAAACCTTACTAGCTATTAAAGTATTTATTGCGGCTTTGCCATTTATTGAAACAAGCCGGTCACCATTTCTTATACCCGCAACCCAAGTAACGCCTTCAAATTTAACAAGGTCAAAACTTACAATGTTTTCTTTACTTGAAAAATCAGAATCTCGCCATAAGCATTCATCATTAGACTGTGCTGTTACATCAAATAGATAAAAGTAATTGACCGCGCTAATCATTATAAGAATTGTAGATATGAAGAGAATCAAATGTGAGAAATGGCGACTAATAAATGATTTTATTGTTGTAAACATTATTTCACCTTTATTACCATACAGGTTATGTCATCGGATTGCTCTGCGTCAGAAGTAAATTGTTCAACACTTAATTTTATTTCGTCAAGAAGCTGTTTGGAATCTGCAATACTTTTTTCTAAAACTAATTCTTCCAATTTTTCATCACTAAATTCTTCCCATTTAACATTCATTGCTTCGGTTATACCGTCTGTAAACAAAACTATTGTATCATTACTTTCAAGCAATAAAGTATCTGATAAATAAGGAACAATTGTAGGCATAACTCCTAAAATCATTCCACCCTTTTTAAGTTTTATTATTTTAGAATTTCGAACCAATAAAGGTGGATTATGACCAGCATTAACAAATGTTAACTCTTTCTTTTGATTATTAATAATACCCCAGAAGAAAGTAATAAAACTTCCGTTTGTTGTATTTTCTGCAACAAGGTCATTTAAAAGATTTGTGGCATCGGCTAATGGTAAATTCATTTTACAAATTGACTTCAAAAAGGCTTGAATATTAGCCATTAGCAGGGCCGCTTGTACTCCTTTGCCAGATACATCGGCAATTGCAAAGAGTACATGGTTTTCATCAAGTTTTATAATATCGTAATAATCGCCGCCAACCATTCTAGCAGATTTATTAAATGCCGCAAGATCAACATTTGAAAATTTTGGAATTGATTTTGGAAGCAAATTGTTTTGAATGTTGCGTGCAGTTTCTAAATCCTTTTCCAATCTCTGCTTTTCTAATGTTTCCTTAAATAAACGAGCATTCTCTATTGAAATTATCGCCATACTTCCAACAGAGGAAACAAATTCGATATCGGACTTAGAATATTCTAGATCATTTTTCCTCTTTCCAAGTAAAATTAATCCTTTAGTTTCGCTCTTAATTTGCATCGGTACTATCAGATCAACTCCAACTTCTGCAAATACTTTTAAATCATCTGTAAATTCATTTCGAGTAATTACTTTCAGAAAACTACCTTTATTACATGCTTTTAGTGCTCCTCTCAAATGCTCTTGATCAAATCTATTTTCTAAAAATGAAACAATGCCACCAGAAAATGATATGATAGCATATTTTGACACAAGCATTTGACCGATCAATGAATATAAAAGTAGCTTGCTAATTTGTTCAGTTTGTAATACACCACTAAACTCTTTACCCAGATCAAAAAGAGAGTTAAGCTGGTTAACTTTTGAATCTAGGTTTCGGTTAACAATTTTTAATTTCTCAACAGCTAAACAATTTTCAATTGCAGTAGCACCAACATTTACAATTGTACGCAAGAAATTGATATCGGCATCATCATAAGGTTTGTTTGTTAATCGTGAGCCAAGAATTATTAAACCCTTTAATCCTTCTGATGATTTAATTTCTTGATAAACTTGTAATTTATTTTCTGTAATAAATTCCGCAAGTTTTTCATTCGAATCATAATTGTCTGCGCTTAATATTGGGAATGTTTGTATTACTTGTTTTGTAAATCCTTTTGAAGTAGAAACTTCAAAAATTCTTTCATTGTTTAGAAGAGCAATCAATCCTTTGGTAGTGTGAAATTTTCCAAAACATGTTAGAAGAATGTTATTAAGCGTAAAATTAATATCAAGGCTAGAATTTATTAGGTTGCTGAAATCAACAAGAGCTGAAAAATTTCTTAAAGCGGCATTGTTATCTGTCTGCTGCATTCTATTGTTGCAGATATTTTATCAGAACTACTTGGTTTTTATTGCCGGAAAGGGTGCTGTATTTAACTTCGTCCATTAATCGTTTTATTAAAAACATGCCTAAACCGCCAACTCGTTTTTGCTTGTAATATTCTCGTAAATCTGGTTCCGGTATTTTTGTTGGGTCAAAGTGTTCGCCTTCATCAGTAATAGAAATAGAAAACTTACTTCCAGAAAACTTTATAGCAATATTAATTATTCCTTCTGGAGAAAATTTATAAGCGTGTTTGATAATATTTGTACATGCTTCGTCAACTGCTAAAATTATCTTTCCGATTGTGTCTTCACCAAAACCACTATTTAAAGCAGCGGATTTAGTAAACTCACGTATCTTTTCAAGATTGTCGGTAGAGCTTTTGACGACAATTTGTTGCTCCAATATTTTATTTTGAGCTGCCAAGTTTATTTAGAGTCACAAAATTTCTTAATAGCTTCATTTTCATCTTTGAAAAACTCATATAGAATAGGAAACCCAAGTAAATCAAAAATGTTGTAAACATTTTCCTTCATGTTGGAGAATTTTATGTCGCCTTCATTCTCCCTCATAGTTTCAACATAAGCCATAAAAACCCCAAGACCCGCGCTGCTTATATACTTCAAGTCATCAAAATTAACAACAACTTGATATTGCTTTTGATCTATCAAGCGGTTGAAAACATTCTCCAACTCTGGTGCAGTATGAGCATCGAGATATCCTTTAACATCAATAACACTTACGGACCCGACACCCCGTAAGTTGGCATTAAATTCAGCCATTAAATATCTCCGTTTATTTTATTGTTTTTGTTTCCATCTAAACATAACTAATGTAATATCATCATGCTGTGGAAAATCTTTTGAAAACAAACTTAATTCTTTCATTACCAAATTAGAAATTTCATCCAAATTTTTATTACAATTTAGAGAAATTATTTTTTCAAAATTCTCATAGCCAAAATCCTCTCCAAGTGAGTTTTTTGCTTCCGGAATTCCATCTGAATAACAGACAATAATATCATTATTCTTAAGCTGAATTTCCAATTCTTTAATTGATTTTAGAAAGTTACTTTTGAAATCAAGTCCCAATCCAATGCCAGCTGGCTGAAGTCTGGTTATATTTCCTTCACTACATAACACAGAAGGAGTATGACCGGCACGAGCCAGGTTCAGCTTACCCGTTTTTCTATTAATAATTCCATAAACGGCAGTAACAAAACTTTTCTTTTCTAAATTGCCTTTTAGGACTTCATTAACCTTACTTAAAAGGTCAGCCGGATTTGCAATCAGCTTTGAAAGTGATTCAAAAATACCTTTTACTTCTGCCATAATAAATGCAGCAGAAATACCTTTGCCCGAAACATCTGCAACAACAAAACCTAAATTTTCATCATCCAGCTCAAAAAAATCATAATAATCGCCGCCAACTTCGAAAGCGGGAACAAAAAGTGCAGAAATACTTAGATGAGGAGAAGATGGTACATTTGCCGGAAGAATTTTTCTTTGAATATCTCGCGCAACATCAAATTCTTTTTCCAGACGTTCTTTTTCAATGGATTTTTTAATCAAATGAGCGTTTTCTAACGCTACTGCAGCATAATATGCAAATGCTTGTAAGGATTTTTTATCTTCTGTATCAAAAGAATTTCCTTTTGCTCTGGCAGTGAATAAATAGCCACTTATTTTTCCATGCATAGTTAACGGAGCTATTGCAACTGAATGAAAATGGTTTTCTTCAAATTTCTTATCACGGAAAAGAGAATTATAATCAATAACTTCAATGTTTTCGAATGATGCATTACCCGAGCCAAGCAATTTATTGCTGACTTCATTTGCATCAACATAACCAATTTTGTGAACAGAATTTAATTCAATGCCATTATTAGTGTAAGTAACAAGCCAAGCTGAATCAGAATTACAAGCTTGTGTAGTCATAGTTGTAATAGTATCAGCCAATTCCTTAAAATCAAATACCTGTGTTATTAGTTTTGTTATATCCATCATCGAAGCAACTTCTTGTACTTTCCTATCAAAGACTTCGGCTGTAGGTAAATGAAAAAGTGTAACAAAGAATATTACTCCAAAGTATATAGAGCCGTAAATCATAACCAAACTGAATAGTGCGCGTAATCCGGGAGAGAACACTTTTATTAACTGGTTGCTAACTTCAGAGTTAAAAGCAAGAGAATAAGCTAATCCATAAACAACCGTCATAACTATTGATAATATTAATAAGTAGTACTTTTGCTTTTTTGTAAGAAATGCAATCCAAGCTACCCTTATTGAATTAAGGCAAATAAGAATTATGGAAACAACATAAAATGCAGAAAAAGGATAATCCAGTTCGGGGTCTGCTAAAATTAAAATATTTGAGAAAAAGCTAAGTGCAAAAAAACCCAGCATTGTATTGAAATAAATACTTGGATCATTTTTTTGTCTAAGAAAAAATAATTTGCGCAAGGATGTAAAAATGTAAACAATAGATGCTATAAATAAAAAAATAAGTAAGATAAAAAGTAACGAGTTAAAGAAGTTAAGTGAAATTCTTCCGGCTGATTCTATTCCATTTATTGAATTAGCAATTGAAAGTAGAAAAAAAAGCAAAGCACCTAGAATTCCAATATTTAGAACCAATGAGAGTGGCGTATCAATTTTATTTGAAAACGAATGCTGTAAATATTTATATAAAAAGTAAATAGTAAAAAAAACTAAACCTTCATGTATCAATGAAAGAACAAATGCATCATGAATAGGGAAAATTAGATTAAACAGAAATAAAATTATAGAAAGAAGAATTGCGTTCTCTAATCCCCTTACTCCGTTAAATTTAACATTTGTTTTAAGCAAAATTAATTACCTATGTTCTTTTGTAAATGCTTGAGACTATCGAAGCTTTGTTTTTTAAATTTTTTATTTAACTCTTTCATTTTTTCTTGAAACTTTTTACTCTTTGCAGAATCTTTCAGCATTTTCTGAAAGCCGGGATCATTTTGTAGCGCTTCTTCAATTATTCTGGAAATATCAATTCTTCCAACTGTCTTTAATGCGCCTTCCGTTATATGTGCAACATTTGGTATTATGTCATATATAGCATCTGGAATTGGTGGCACGACTTTCAAATCTGACTTTGAACCTTTGCCCTTTAAACTTGGTAATTTGACTGAAATAGATCTTAACTCTTTTGCAGCTTTTTCCAAATTTATTCGAATTGAATCGTCTATCATTTTACTTAAACTATGGGCATCAAATGTAATTTTATATTTATTCGAATCAATTTTATAGTCAAATTTATAGCTAGGTTTTTGGGGAGTTGAAGGAACTTTCGGAGGACTTACATCGCCATCCCAACTAAATGCTTGGTTTTTAACAAATTCTTCAGCGGCAAATTTACCAGCCTCAAAGGCTTTTAATTGTTCAGAAAATTTTTCTTCGTCCAAAGTAAAATCAGTTTTTGCAATTGTATCAGGGGTCATCAACAAATAATGAGTTGTAGGAAAATCTCTTTCTGTTTTAATAAGTGACGCAAGATCGTTTTGTCCAAACCCCTTAAGTGTTGGGAAAATTTCTTCAGCTTTTTCTTTGTTAATTTTTTGAGCCAAATAGATTAAATCCGCAAGCATCGCTTTTCTAACAGAAGTGATTCTTGGGTTTACAGCATAAGCGTTTTTTTCATTAACCAATACGTAAGAATAAATTTCTTTTCTATAAGAATTTAACACTGAATCTGAAATTCGCATTTCATTGTTATTCATACCAAAATAATTCTTGAAAGCTTCATAATTACGAGTGCTTTTATTGAAATTTGCTGGCTTAATTTCATAAACCATTTGCCCGTTTAAATCTGAAAGAGTTAATACTTTATTCTTTTCTTGATCTAATGGTAAACTTTGATAAAGTGCAAAGTTGAACAAATCTTCTTGGGAAATTTTTGTTTCAGTTATAAGTGGACGTAACCCGCTAGTATACAGAGAGAGTAAATTCTTCTTGCCTTCTTCTATCATGCCAGAAATTCCTTTTTTGTTGCTTTTGAAAAACAACATTAAAAGAATAGTTAAAAACAAAAGAAGTATAAACGGAGAGTATTTTTTAACGTTTTCCACATTAAAAATGTTTTTTATTGATGGGGTTTCCATCTTAAACTTTTAGTTCCTTTTGATATGGTTCAAGTATCACTTTTAATGTTTCCCTTGCTCTAAAAATTCGAGATTTTATCGTACCAACTTCAGTTCCTAAAGAATCGGCAATTTCTTTATAACTATAACCGTCAATATCTCTCATAATTAAAGGAATGCGTAATCTTTCCGGAAGTTTTTCAATAGCGCCTCTAACAAGATTAGGGATATCAACATTTTCTGAAAAAGGACCAGTTCCATAATCTGTATCTGAATCCTTAATTGGGACGAAAATGCTCCTTACACGCTTCTTCCTTAAATAATCACGACACTTATTTACAGTGATTCTATACAACCAAGTTGTGAATTTAGATTCGAATCTAAACTCGGCGAGCTTGTGATAAACACTTATGAAAACGTCTTGAGAAATGTCATCAACATAATCAGCATCGCCTAAAGTTAAAAAGACAAGATTACGAACCTTCTCTTTATGCTTCATGACCAAAGTTCTGAACGTAGTCTCATCTCCTTTGATAAAATTCCGGATGAGAATAAAATCTTCCTCACGTTCAGATTTTGCTTCACTAAAATCAAACTGATCTTGTTCTTTTTGAAGATCCATTTCTTTAG
>CAZVYT010000085.1:0-5551 GCA_964631495.1 uncultured Melioribacter sp.
GATCAAACTTTTTAGCGAATTCAAAATCGCGCTCATCGTGAGCCGGAACAGCCATAACATAACCGGTTCCGTAAGTAGCAAGAACATAATCAGCAACCCAAATCGGTACGCGTTCACCATTAACCGGATTAATTGCATAAGCGCCGGTTGGAACGCCGCTTTTTTCTTTTACAGTAGAAGTTCTATCAACTTCAGTAAGCAGTTTTGTCTGCGCAATATATTTATCAACTCCGTCTTTGAATTCCGGCGTGGTGATTTTTTGTACTAATTCTTTTTCCGGCGCAAGAACAACATAAGTTACACCAAACAGTGTATCCGGTCGAGTTGTAAACACAGTAAGTTTATCATCGTGTCCTTCAATCTTGAACTCAACTTCGCTACCGTAGCTTCTGCCAATCCAGTTTGTCTGCATCAGTTTTGTTTTGCTTGGCCAATCAATTTTGCTTAAGCCATCAAGAAGTTCATCTGCGTATTGAGTAATCTTAAAAAACCATTGAGTAAGATTTTTCTGTTCAACAGTAGTTCCGCAACGTTCGCAATTACCATCGCCAAGAACTTGCTCGTGGGCTAAAACCGTTTGGCAAGAAGGACACCAATTAACCGGTGCATTTTTTCTGTATGCTAATCCGCGTTTATACAACTGTAAAAACAAATACTGATTCCATTTATAATATTCTGGAACGCAAGTCATTAACTCAGCATCCCAATCATACATCGTTCCCATTCTCTTCAGCATTTCACGAATGTCGGCAATATTCTTCAGTGTGCTGTCTTTTGGATGCACACCAGTTTTGATAGCAAAATTTTCTGCCGGAAGACCGAAAGCATCGTAACCCATCGGCTCGAAAACATTGTAGCCTTGCAGTTTCTTCATGCGTGCCCAAGAATCTGTTGGACCGTAATTGTACCAATGCCCGCAATGCAGTTTTGCGCCGGATGGATAAATAAACATTACTAAACAGTAGAGTTTTTTCTCATCGTCGGTTAAATCGGTTTTATAAACTTTATTCTCTTCCCAAAACTTTTGCCATTTGGTTTCGATCTCTTGAAAGGGATATTTCATTGTTTTCTTAGATTAGTTAAAAATTGTGCGGAAAATTACGAAAAATTGGCTTGGGTTAACAAGTTTATCCCGTGCTCTTTGCGGGAGAAAGGCTTATTTATTGATTGAAAGCGGAAAGAGTGTGTTTCTCAATCCGCTTTATCTATATCTGCTGAATTCTATTTTAATAAAGTCATTTTCTTTGTTGAAGTAAAACTACCGGCTTGCAAGCGGTAGAAATATACACCGCTGGGAAATTGAGAATTCCGAATTGAGAATTGAGAATTACAGTTTCCCGGCTGCTGGAATTCATCAACCAGAGTTGCAACTTCTCTTCCTAGAACATCATACACTTTTAGGCTTACTTGACTTGCTGCTTGTACCTTGTAGCTAATGGTTGTTTCCGGATTAAACGGGTTTGGATAGTTTTGCGACAGTGTAAATTGTTCGGGTAATTCAGTTTTACTAATTCCAACAGCTTGGCTAAATGGTTTGTAGTGAATAGAAATGTCGTATCCGTAGAACGAATCATCAAAGTCTTGTGAATAACAAAGATAATCGTCTGGTTCCCATTTTGAATTTCGCCAGCTTTCCGCTTGAAACTTCACAGCATTACCATTCTGGTCATAGTGATAGAGTGTTCTCTTGGAATTTTCCCACTGAGAATTTTTACCTTTTTCTTCAAGGAATGAAACCAATTTCTTGTTCGAATTCCGCGTAAAAGTTAATCTTTGAAGACTATCACATTTACCGTCTGACCAATATTCATCGGTATGATAATAGATTTTTCCATCGTTGCTATAACTAAAATTGCTTTTACTAGTAAGCGTCCACTTATTATCAATCCAGTGTTCAGTCAATTCTGAAACTCTATTTCCTTGAGAATCTAAAAGCACTTGAAATCTGTAAGAGATTACCCATTCACCATTTTCAAATTTTTTACCTAGGTAAATCAACTGATCTCCTTTTTCCTCTATCAAACAACTATCTAGATAATGAGATTCCCATTTATCGTTTATCCACTGATCATATGAACAAAAAGTCTGGCGGTTCTTTGAATCGTAATTACGTTTCTCTCTCCACGAGTTTTGCCATTTTCCATCTTTCCAGTTTTCTCCTAATTCTGAAGTTACATCTCCATTTGGAGTAAATGTTCTAGAAACTCGCATATTCCCAACCCAACCAGTCAGATATAAATATTCGGATAAGTAAAAAACTTCGTTACCATAATTATCATAGGTAGAGTTATCACGTGAATCGAGATTCCATTTTCCGTTATTCCATCTTTCAACTACTTTGGTTTTAGTTTTATTACTATATGTGCTTAACTCTCTGTATCCTAACTCAAATTTGCCGTCTCTCGAATACTCATATTGCCAAGAAACGACTCTTCCGTTAGCATCATATCCATAAGAATACCTTGAATCTCCCCAACTAGTTTTTTCAATGACTGTATCAATAAGATATGCCGAATTAGTATTCGAAACTTTGGAGAGAATTGGCTTTGCAAAAGACAATACTGCTTTGTTAGAATTTATTCTTTCTTGAATATTGAGTGATTGTTTTTGAGCTAAAATGATCGGAAATCTTTCTAATTCTCTACGATATTGAGCAAAGCAAACCCCATTTAGAAAACAAAGACCTACTAATAGTCCTTCGGAGAATATTTTTTTCATAAATCTACAACGCCCCTTGTTGCTCATATTATCGTATTATAAAAATGAAACTTTAGCTAAATTTCGCCCGAGATGGAATCTAAATCCGTAATTTCTTTTCTAATTTTGCGCCAAGAAATTGTGAACTTAGTTACAGAATAAAACATTAATTATAAAAAGAGCTTTAAATGAATAAACCATCCGACCACATATTTGTAATCTTTGGCGCTTCCGGCGATTTATGATTTCTTTGGTAGGATTAAAAATATCTGCATAAACATTTATTAAAACCGGATTGGGTGTATTTCCAATCCGGTTCAATTGTCGTATGCCGGTTTCATTTTACCAGGATTAACTTTTTAGTCTGAAAATGAGAAGCACTTTTCAATTGATAAAAATAAATCCCGCTTGATAAATCCTTTCCGTTAAATTTAACATCATACTTACCAGCTTGTTTATGCTCATTAACTAATGTTGCCACTTCTCTACCAAGAACATCATAAACTTTCAGCGTTACTTGTTCCGCTTTTGGGAGCTGATAGCTTATTATTGTTTCCGGATTGAATGGGTTAGGATAATTCTGTGCAAGATTGAAATTTGCGGGGGTATCAACATTTACTTCAACAATATCGCTGTACTCGTACTTCCCATCGAAATCAATTTGTTTTAAACGATACTGAACAATACCAGAAAGAGAAGCAGCATCTTCAAACGAATAATTCTTTGGTGAGTTGCTGTTGCCGTGTCCTTGAACAAAAGTTATTTTTTGCCAATTGTTATTTTCAGATTTGCGCTCAACATCAAAACCGTAATTATTTACTTCCGTTACTGTTTGCCATGTTAATAATACTTTTCCATCATTTTCATTACCAGTAAATGAAATCAATTCAACAGGCAATGGCGAAGCATTATATTCATAAGCGCCAATATCTATTGAACCTGTTCTTGAGTAACCTCTTTGATCACTACTAGGGGCTCCGCTAGCAGTTCCGGCATCGATGGCCGGACTACCTGATTGCAAAGCGATTGTCCTTGTAGTACCGCCGTTATCTGCCAGAGATGATAGTAGCGGATCAGATCCTATTAAACAACTATTGTAATTGCCTGCGATATTGCCATCGTTATTACTTTGGATAAGGCAGTTATTGTAAGTAAAATAAGTAGTATTCTGAGCCCAAAGTTGCGAGCCCGCATTTGAAGCTGTATTACCATAAAAAATTGAGTTAGTGAAGTTGAATGGTTGAGGATTTCCTGTAACCTGGTCAGATGAAAACGCACCACCTCTTCCTCCTGAATTATTCGCAAAAGTGCTGTTGGTTACTTGAATTGAACTGTTAGCATTTGTTTTTACAAATATTGCACCTCCATATACAGTTGAGCTATTACCGCTAAAAGTACAATTAGTTAACGACATATATTGATCTGATGCCATTAAAAAAGCTAAAATTGCGCCCCCTCCCATCCAATCTCCCCAGCCTCTATTGGATAAGGAAGAAAAAGTATTATCAGAAAACGTAGAATTGGAGGCAATAAGTGTTCCTTGATTGAGGTGAATAGCACCACCACCTTCGGCGTACCAGCCATCGGTTGTAGTTATGGCGGCAATATTGTTATAAATTTCGCAACCAGTAATAGTCAATTTCCCATATAAACAATAAACAGCTCCTCCTTGTGAACCTGAACTTGGAGCCATTGCTTTTTTGCCATACCGTAATGTTAGGTTTTCAAACGAAACAGCGTTTGAAGGCGAATAACTTGGATAAGTAATTGTGAAAATTCTATTTGCTGCAATATTAGCAGAAGCGGCTCCTTGAATTATAGTGCTTGTAGCTCCCTGGCCTACAAAACTTAATGACTTATTGGAAAAACTAATTCCATTTTCTGTAAATGTTTCTGCAGCAAGATTAATGACATCTCCATTACCAGCGGCAGCGGCAGCTGAAGCAATTGTTGTATATGTTTGCGATGAACCTACGTTAAGTACTTCTATAAAATTAATTGAAAGATTACTTTTAACTGCATCGGTTACAGATGAAGCATCTCCGCTACTGAAAGCAGAATTTTGAAAAGTGAAAGTCAGATTACTAATATCGTTTGCATTAGCATGACTGACTGCGTTTCCGGTTAAAGAAACACTCAATACTGTTGAAGAAGTTCTTGTAATTACAGCCGCCAAACCTGAAGGTAAATTTGTAACTAAGACCTTGCCAGCTGATACGAAATCGTCACCATTAGATCCTGTAAATGTGCCACCGCTGTAATTGTTGTGAGTAATAGTTATAGGAGTAGAGTTATCAATACTTCCATTATTAGAGGAAGATTCTATAAAGGTAGATGCGCTATATGTTAGTTTTGGACCGGCAATATCAACTGTTGGATATGGATAAGATCCATTCCAACTCTCCCAGCTTGATGAAGGCGGGGTATTACCTACACTCCAATTATAATAATATGAATTCCAGAAGTAATCGTTATCATTTTGCGAAATTACCCAGACACCGTCCATATCTATATAGTACATATAATATGTTGGTGAGCCGCTTTTGGTATAGTGAGGTTTACCATCATGTGTCCCGTCATTAACATAGATACCGTTAGCTTCAGAAGTTCCTGCACCGCTCACTTCGTAATTTTGAGCATTAATACTGGTGGTTACAAAGAATAGTATTGTAATAAAAAAAAGTGCAATTGCTTTTTTTGAAGTTAATTTTTTTGAATCTTTTATTTTTGGAAATTGAGAATTAGGAATTAGGAATTTTCTGACAGTCACTACCGCGGCAGTGACTGGTCCGGCAATAGGTCCCCGGCCAGCCTCGTCCAAACCGGTAACCAATTTATATCCTCTTTTCCACAA
>CAZVYT010000085.1:5561-9340 GCA_964631495.1 uncultured Melioribacter sp.
ATACAAAAAAGAGTAATTGCTTTTTTTGAAGTTAATTTTTTCATGATTATCCTTTTAGTAGTTTGTATCAAACTTGATTATCATCTAAATAAAGGGCTTCTTTAAGTTCTATTAAGTTTTCTTTTAGCAAATACTTGTTGATTCCAGCGCTAAGGGCACTCAGTCTCAATTTTTCTTCATTGTAATCAGTTACTATAATTATTTTTACGGTTGAAGATATTTTCCGGATTAATCTAGTAGCTTCTATGCCATCCATAACTTTCAAACGCAAACTCATTATCACAATGTCTGGTTTATGAAAAAGAAAATTATCAACTGCCATCAAACCATTGGAGGCTTCAATAGTTGTATGACCTTGTTCGTTAACTATATATTTAATAAACTCACGCATACGAGCATTGTTATCAGCAATAAGTATTTTCATGTTATTTTTTTGGTGTAAATAATTGAGGGCAAATTTAGACTTAGAACCTAAATTTGTGAATAGGGGAAAGCATTCAAATTATTGAAGAAATATAGGGGCTAGCCCTTACTGCAGATATTTATTTAGAATGCCCCGTTGTCTTTAACGCATATTTGAGCAGGGCTGAGTTTCCGGTGATGTTTAATTTTTTGCAGATGTTGCTTCTATGATTTTCGACAGTCTTAATACTGATAAATAATTCTTCTGCCATCTCTTTACTGCTCTTCCCTTGTCCGATAAGTGTAAGTATTTTTTTCTCTGATTGGGTTAACTCATCCTTAGTGCTTGATTTCCCTTTCACATTCATTGTAAGAAGAAAATGAGAAACTTGCGGACTCAAATAATAGCTGCCTGCCGAAACAGCATCTATACATTTTAGAATATCTATAACAGCGCTTTCTTTAAGTATGTAACCTTTGATTCCCATTTCAAATACTTTTCTAATAAATGCTTCTTCATTAAACATAGTTAAGAAAATTATTTTTGTATCAAGATTCTCGGCTCTAACAAATTTTGCAACCTCAAATCCATCCATAATTGGCATTTGGACATCAAGGATTGCTATATCCGGCTGCATCTTTCTTATTAACTCAAGCGCACTTTTTCCGTCCGAAGCTTGTCCGACTAGTTGAAGGTTTTCTTTAGTAGAAAGAATTTGGCTTACACCCTGAGTGAAGATAGGATGGTCATCAGCAATGATTATTTTAATTACATTATTCATCGGTTTGAATGGGGACACTAATTACTAAACGAGTCCCTTCTAAATATGCTGAATTAATTTTGATATCTCCGTTGAGAATATGGACTCTATTATAAATATTCTTAAAACCAAAACCCGGAGAGTCTTTCAATGATGTTTTGAAATCAAATCCTTTCCCGTCGTCTTGTATAGTAATGTGAATCTGATCTGAATTTTTTGTAATCTCAATTAGCGCTTTTTTTGCATTCGAATGTTTGAGAATGTTATTTAATCCTTCTTGAATAATCCTGAAGAGATTGATTTCATTCTCGCTGCCCAACATATTATCAATATTATCAATTTTCAAACTTATTTGAACTGCAGTTGTTTTTTCTATCTTCTTAATGGCAATGGCTATAGTTTCAGTTAAGCCAAGTCTTTCCAGGTGTGCCGGTCGAAGATTAAATGAAATTTCTCTTACCATATTTAAGACGGAAGTTGCAGATTGATTTATTTCATTCAGTTGAAGTAATGAGTTGCTATCAATAGAGGGGTTCTGCAACCCCAGTAGCGCACGGTTTTTAATTAAAAGAATTTCTTGTCCTAAACCATCGTGTAATTCACCGGCAATTCTCTTTCTATCTGTTTCTTGTGATTGAATCAACTGTTTAGCAAAAGATTCTTGCGCTGCCATTTCAATTTTTATTTTCTCTTTCTCTTTTAGTTCAGTAATATCCTGAAGTGTCCCAAACGACCTAATCTTCTTATTCCGCTCATCAAACAAAGAAACCTTATAAGCTTTAATCCATTTGGTTATATTGTTTTTAGTAATTCCAAATTCAATTTCCTCTTTAGCTGCTTCGTAATCGTTTCCGAAGAAGAAATTTCTTACGGCAACTTTGTCTTCAGAATGGATTAACTGATCAAGGACTTGCTGGAAATTATTTTCGCCTAAGTTAGAATCTGTTCCAAACATTCTAACGAATTGATCCGAAAATTGCAGTCTGCCATTTCCCAAATCTAATTCCCAGTTTGCCAGCTTTGCGGTAGCTTGAGCTTCTTTGAGGTTGTATTCACTTTCATGAAGTGCTCTATTGATCTCTTCTAGTTCACTTTTTTGTGAAAGTATTTCGAGGTTCCGTTTATCAAGCAAAGTATTTGCCGTCTTCAGTTTCCTTTTGCTTAAAAAAACCAATAACAGCACAATTGAAATCGCGCTTATAGAAAAAATCAGAACCAGATTAAGTTTTTTTTGTGTTCCGATTTTTTCTGCTAATAAAGTGTTCTCGTATTCTTTTCTTTCTAAATCATACTTAATTTTATAATCAGAGGCCAGCAAAGAGAATTTTTCTGTAAAGAGGCTCTCTTCAAAGAAATGAGCCAGTAGCTGATACTGATATGCTTTTAGCCAGTTTCCCTTTAATCTATAGATTCTGCCAATATTTTCATAAATATTTCGCATAACTGTTTTGTTCTTTTCATTTTTGCAAATCTTTAATGATCTTTGAAAAATTGAAAAGGCTTCATCATATTTATTTTCGACTACCTTTAAATATCCATAATTATTTAAATAGAGCATGAGTAAGAAGTTGTTTCCTATTTCACTTGCTATAGAAATTGCCTCCTCATATTGATAATTTGCATTAAGAATAGAAGCGAGAGTTTCTTTAGCTTTAACATCTTTCGGAGAATCTTTTACAACTTCTCTTTGAATTTCCAAAGCTTTACGATTGAAATAGTCTTTTTCCTTTTGATGCTTTTTAAGAAACCCGCTTATATAATAGGTAAGTGCAACATGATTTTTCTTTTTGGAAGCTTTTAAGATTTTATAAGCGGCAAGATAAAAATCTTCGGATGGTGCTAAGTCGGCATAGTAATATGTACGTCCCAGTTTTAATTTTATTAAAGCGGCATTTAATGAATCAGAGTTGTTTTCATAAATTTTCAAGGCTTTATAGTAGGAATCCAGTGCTAGAGAGTAAATACCGCTTGCATAGTATATATCCCCAATTTTTATCAGCTTCTCAAGAATAGGAGGAAAAATTTTATTCTTTTCAGCAAAAGAAATCTCTTGCCGATATTTCTCTACAAGTATTTTGTTTGATGGACCAAGAATGAAAAAGTTTTTTCTAATAATGTTTCGTATTTCTTCTACATTATTAAACGGAGAATAGATTTCTAAACTATCAAGCTGAGATTGAGCAAATGAGTTGCTAGCTGCCCACATAGTCAAATATAGAATTACAAGCACCGTTGCGTTTATTCTTTTACAGATAAAGTCTGCCATCAATTGGCTTTGGATTATTGTATTTTAAAGATAGTTTAAGGCAAAACTTCGCACAAGTAAATTAGGCATTTGGTAGAATATGCGAAATCTTTTCATCCTTCAGTTTTATATCCGGCTAAAGATAGTTTAATTGTTTATGCCGTTTATATTGGAATAAATGTGTAACAATATAACACATACCGGCATGCTCTTAAGGTAAGATTTCAATATAATTTCTAATTTTGTAACCATATTTTTTGAGTTGCCTCAAGAGAAATTTATTACTAAAAAAGAGCTTTTTATGAATAAACCATCCGACCACATATTTGTAATCTTTGGCGCTTCCGGCGATTTAACCAAGCGTAAGCTAA
>CAZVYT010000086.1:0-9325 GCA_964631495.1 uncultured Melioribacter sp.
TTTTAGCTGGCCTTTTGTTGTATCAACCGAAAATTTCTAATGACAAATCCGGGATAAATAAAACTTCTGTGTGAATTCTTATAGTGACGTAAAATGTACTTAAGTAATAAAAAACGAAACGCAGTTTGATTAAATGTGATTCACTCTGATAGTATTTTGAATAATTAGTTTACTCTATTTTTTGTCAATTTGATGTAAATAACTCACACAAGTTGTATTATTTAAGACCTTATGTGTACAGTCGGACATTCTGAAGAATCGAATCCAATGAAACCAAAAGAAAGCAGATTATTGCCTTAAAATAATTTCCATTTTCTTTCCTTTAGCTAATTCGTCTACAAGTTTATCTAAATAACGAATTTTCTTAATAAGTTCATCTTCGATTTCTTCGATTCGATAACCACAAATAACACCAGTAATTTTTGAAGCATTAGGATTTATTGAGGGTGCATGTTCAAAAAACATTTTTAAATCACTTTTTCGATCAATTTGTATTTGCAAAGTATTTTCATTGTAACCCGTAAGCCAAAAAATTATTTTGTCAACTTCTTCTTTTGTACGACCTTTTTTTTCTGCTTTTTGAATATACATTGGATAAACATTAGCAAATACTATTTTGTAAAATTTTTCATTGTCCATTAATTATTTCCTTTTATAAAAACCAAACATATTATGACTAGTAATATGAAAAATATTCTTAAAGTTATTTAAAAAATAATCCTAATTCGTTAGCCCATTTTGTATAAGCAATTTCAGTAAGATGCAATCCGTCTTCTGTAAATTCTTCTTTTAGTTTCCCTTCTAAATCAATGAAATGATAATAAAGGTTTAAGAAAACAATTTCGAGAATTTCAACTTTTTCTTTCAATAAATCATTAATCTGGATAATTCTTGAGTTTGGTCTTGGTACATTGTCTCTTGTGGGAAAAATTGTAGTTAGAACAATCGTTGTGCGCTGAGTATATTCACTTAGTTTAGAAATAATATTTTCTATATTTCTTACAATCTCATTATTTTCTCTATCTCTAGCTAAATCATTCGTCCCTATGCAAAGAAAAACAAAATCAAATTTTACATTAAAGAATGATTTATCAATTCTTGCTAAACATTCAGTTGTGCTATCACCAGAAACAGCTTTGTTTATAAAACTGTATGAAGGGAAGTATTTAAGGAGGTTAAACGAAGCAGTTATAGAGTCGCCAAGAAATAGTGCAGTTGGATTCATAAGAATATGCAAATTATAATTGATTTTTCAATGCGTTCATAAATCATTAACTTATATATGAAAGATAACAAAAATAGATTTTGTAAGACCTATGAATAATAAATCAGCACTGATCAGATACTATAAAGTGTTTTTATTTATACTATTCTTTACTTCAGATTTACACTCTCAAGCACTAACCAAAAATATTAATTTTGAACACATTTCAATAGATCAAGGTTTATCGCATAGTACAGTGTTTTCTATAATTCAAGATCACAAAGGATTTATTTGGTTTGGTACATTAGATGGTCTAAATAAATATGATGGCTATTCTTTTAAATTCTATAAATCAAATCCATTTGACAAAAAAACACTAAGCAATAACATAGTTTTTAAAGTATTTGAGGATCAGGATAATAATCTTTGGATTGGCACATTAGGAGGAGGATTGAATAAATTCGATAGAAAAGAAGAGAAATTTATTCAATTCAGATATTCAGCCAAAGATCCAAATTCAATTAGTAATGATAATGTTAGATCGATATACCAGGACTCAAAAAAAAGAATATGGATTGGTACAGATAACGGATTAAATTTGTTCAATTCAAAAACAAATTCTTTTTCAAGATATTATTCAGAAAAAAATAATAAAAACAGCTTAAGTAATAATAACATATGGTCATTATATGAAATGTCAAGTATGCCAGATGTTTGATGGCAAGCTAATTTTTATAAATGCGCAGAAAAAAATTCTCATCCTCATTGGTTAAGCTGGAATCCAATAAAAAGTGGACAGCCAGATTTTCATTTACCGGAGTATTTCGGATTTCTCGTTTTCAATGAACTCTATATACAATTAAATGAAGTGAATAATAAATGAAAATAACTAGCACTTTATTCTTAATTATTACATTTACCGTTTGTCTTGCACAAAATAGTAAAAAGAAAAATCTAGCAGATTATGTAAATCCACTCGTCGGCACAGATTCAGAATACAAACTCTCAAATGGAAATACATATCCGGCAATAGCACTTCCTTGGGGAATGAATTTTTGGACCCCGCAAACTGGTAAAATGGGTGACGGATGGCAGTATACTTATGATGCGACAAAAATCCGTGGTTTTAAGCAAACACATCAACCTTCGCCTTGGATAAATGATTACGGCGCTTTTTCTATTATGCCTGTTGTTGGAAAGTTAAAATATCAAGAAGACGCAAGAGCAGCTTGGTTTAGCCATAAAAGAGAAACTGTAAAACCATATTACTACCAAGTTTATCTTGGCGATTATGATACATGGGTAGAATTTACACCTACAGAGAGAGCAGTTCAGTTTAATATTAATTATCCAAAAACAGAAAGCACATATTTGGTAATTGATGCCTTTAATAAAGGTTCTTATGTAAAAATATTTCCAAATGAAAAAAAAATAATTGGATATTGCAGAAATAACAGCGGCGGAGTTCCGGAAAATTTTCATAATTATTTTGTTATCTATTTAGATAAAGAAATAGATTCTGTCTATACATGGAATGAAACAGAATTATCAGCTAATAAATTTGAAGAGAAAGGAAACCATGTCGGCACCATTCTTAAACTAAAAGTAAAAAAAGATGAGCCATTGAATTTAAAAATTGCCTCTTCATTTATTAGTTACGAACAAGCTGAATTGAATTTAGCTTCAGAAATTGGAAACGATTCTTTTAAACAAACTCTGGAAAAAGCAAAAAATATTTGGAACGATGGATTAGGCAGAATTGAAGTAATAGGGGATAATGAAGAACAAATAAAAACATTTTACACAGCATTATATCGTACAATGTTATTTCCAAGAAAGTTTTATGAGATAGATAAAAATCAAAATATAATTCATTACAGTCCTTATAATGGAAAAGTTTTACCTGGATACATGTTCACAGATAATGGATTCTGGGATACTTTTAGAGCTGTCTTTCCATTCTTTACAATCATGCATAGAGAATTAAGCAGTAATATTATGGAAGGAATTGCTAACACTTTTAAAGAAAGCGGTTGGCTGCCTGAGTGGGCAAGTCCGGGACACAGAGATTGTATGATTGGTTCAAACTCAGCTTCAATTATTGCAGATGCTTACTTAAAAGGAATTCGTGGATTTGACATAGACGCTTGTTATCAAGGTATTCTTAAAAATTCTGAAAATGAAGGTCCTATAAGTTCTGTTGGCAGATTTGGAGTTAAACATTATAACTCGTTAGGATATATTCCATATGACGTGAAAGTAAACGAAAATGTTGCACGAACATTAGAATACAGTTATAATGATTTTACTATAATGAAACTCGCGAAAGAAATGAAGCGTCCGCAAAACGAAATAGAGCTTTTTGCCAAAAGAGCACTGAACTACAAAAATGTTTTTGATGCTTCAACAAATTTTATGCGAGGAAAAAAAGAAGGAGGAAGTTGGCAATCACCATTTATTCCTGAAAAATGGGGAGACGCTTTTACAGAAGGCTCTGCTTGGCATTATACATGGTCGGTTTTTCACGATCCTCAAGGTCTGATTGATTTAATGGGTGGAAGAAAAAATTTTATAGCGAAATTAGATTCTGTATTCACATCTCCTCCAACATTTGATTATTCATATTATGGTCATCAAATTCATGAAATAACTGAAATGGTTATTGCGGGAATGGGACAATATGCACATGGAAATCAACCAATTCAACACGCAATTTATCTTTATAATTATGCCGGTGAGCCATGGAAAGCTCAGAAGTATGTACGTCAAGCTTTGGATTTAATGTATACACCTTATCCCGATGGCTTATGCGGAGATGAAGATAATGGACAAACATCTGCTTGGTATGTGTTTTCATCGATGGGGTTTTATCCGGTTTGTCCTGGAACGAATCAATATGTTTTTGGGTCTCCTCTTTTCGAAAAAGTTATTCTTAAACTTGAAAACGGAAAAACTTTTACTGTTGAAGGAAAGGGTAATTCAAAAGAAAATATTTATATCCAGAAAGTATTATTGAACGGCACAAACTACTCTAAAAATTATATAACCCATAATGATATAATGAAAGGTGGAAAAATAATTTTTGAAATGAAAAATCAACCTAATCTGAAAAGGGGAATTGATATAAAAGATTTTCCATATTCATATTCAAATGAATTAAAGAAATAATCATAATCTTTAGGAGAATGTCTTATAAAAAAATGTAGGCGTAAAATATCCAGTTACGATTCTAAAATAGAATTGGGATAAAAACTTGCGGCAATTCTAATTAGTCATTATTGAAGCAATCATCTTGATTCAATTCTTCGGTAAATTGTTTCCAATTAACTTTTCAATTTCAAAAATGTAGATGTCTGAATCTGAATTTCTATGATGGCGGAATTTTTCGAATTCATGAATTCCCCAAAGAATATCTATACTGTTAGTTTCTGCAATTGAATTAATCCACAATAACTCATGTGGTACCATTTCTTTATCAGCATAGGCTAAATGAATTCCATCTATAATAAACGCTTTCGCTATTTCGTTACTAGAAAATTTTGGCGGTGTTTCTTCTAAAAATTCATTGTCTGGTAATTCTTGTAAAGCTGTTTTACAAAATTCAATATCATAACCTAATATTTTTGATAACTTAAAAAACCAAGATTTTTCCTTCTCGAGAACTTGCTGATCTTTACCAATTAATAAAAGCATTCCCCTTAAATACTTTCCACGGTCTTGAGGTGTAATTTCCATTTAAATCCTTAAGTAACAATGTAGAATATTATTTAATTTATCTTGTAGATATTGTTCTGTAATTTATAACACTTAGGGTAAATTAATCATTGTAACGTATAAAGTAATTATATAAAAAGAAGTGGAATGCAGATTGAACGAAATTATTATGCCTCAGTCTGATAAATTATCAAATAATCTCATTTCGCTTCCATCAGTAAACTTAATGAATCTAATTTACACAACAGATAATGTATAATCGAAAAATAAGGTAGGAGAGTTAAATGAACAATTATTCTGACTCAATTAATCCGGCTAATGGCAATTTACTTGGGAAAACGATTTTGAATGATTTTAGTGATGTAAAAAGGTCTGTTGAGAAAGCAAGGTTAGCACAAGTTCTTTGGCAGCAATTCTCAATTAGTGAACGTATTAAGAAAGTAATAAAGATGCGTGAATATATTGTTGAAAATGCGGATGAAATAGCAGAAGTTATTTCTAAAGACAATGGTAAGACAAAAATTGATGCTCTTGCAACAGAAATAATGCCCGCCGCAATGGCTATTTCTTATTATTCTAAAAATGCCGAGATTTTTCTAAGTGAAAAAAAATTGCAAGCAGGAAATGTTTTTCTTATTAACAAACGAAGTAAAATAATAAGAATGCCTTTTGGAGTAGTTGGAATAATATCACCATGGAATTATCCTTTCTCTATCCCACTTTCTGAAGTAGTTATGGCTCTTCTTGCTGGTAATGGTGTTATACTAAAAGTTGCATCCGAAACACAAATGGCAGGAGAGCAATTAAAAAAAGCAATTGGATATGCTCAATTGCCCGAAGGTCTTTTCTCATACTTAAATATTCCGGGGAAAATTGCCGGAGATGCTTTTCTTGAATCTGGGATTGATAAACTATTCTTTACTGGTTCTGTTGCAATTGGAAAATACTTGATGCAAAAAGCGTCAGAAACATTAACTCCCGTTAGTCTAGAGTTAGGAGGAAATGATGCAATGATAGTTTGTGAAGATGCAGATCCTTACCGTGCAGCAATGGGGGCTTTATGGGCGGGATTTCAGAATGCCGGACAGTCTTGCGGCGGAGTAGAGCGAATATATGTTCATGAAAAAATATATGATGAATTTATGAACATATTAAAAGAAAAAGTTGAAAGATTACGCATAGGTATTGGTCTTGATTATAGTTCTGACATGGGTTGCATGACTACAAAAAAACAAATTGAGCAAGTAAAAAGTCATATTAACGATGCCCTTGAAAAAGGAGCAACAGTATTTGCTAAATCAAAAATATCAGTAGATAGCTCTAATCATAATTTCATTAATGCAATGGTTATTACAAACGTAAATCATGATATGCTTCTTATGAAAGATGAAACATTTGGACCGGTAGTGGGTGTAATGAAATTTTCAGATTATAAAGAAGCAATCCGTTTAGCAAATGATTCTTACCTTGGTCTTACTACTTCAGTTTGGTCAAAGAGTAGTCGTAGAGCTGAAAACATTGCAAAGCAAATTAAAGCCGGCGCAATTACACTCAATGATCATTTAATGAGTCATGGACTAGCAGAAACACCTTGGGGTGGATTTAAACAATCCGGAATTGGTAGAACACACGGCAAACTTGGATTTGATGAAATGACACAACCGATGGTAATTGTGAAAGATATTTTACCATTTGTTAAGAAAAATCTATGGTGGCATCCATTTAGTAAAACACTATATGATGGATTAATAGGGCTAACTAATGTTTTATATAGTAAAAACTATATTAAGAAAATAAGTGGATTACTTAGTTTAATAAAACTTGTTCCAAGAATTTTCAAAAAAGATTAATCATTTCTTTTTCGGCTTAAGTTTATCAATTTGGTCTTTAAACTTTGTAAAAAGTTTTTTAGCCCAAATAAATTCTGTTGCTAGAATTGATAATCCAACCGGTATTACAATAAAAGCCGGACCCGGAAGCACAATAAGCGCTAAGCCTATTAATAAAATTGTTCCGCCAATAATCGCTATAAATAATCTTTTAAACTGTTTTATTGAATTAAACATTATTTCCTTTTTCTAAAAGTGGAAGTCTCAAAAGTACATTTGCAGGTGTAACTCAACAATTAAATTGCGGTTCCGCCTAATAACACAAACTAAAGTTCGAAGCTGAATCTATATTTTAACTTTTGAGACAACTTCTTTTTTGTTCATAGCTTAGGTTTTAGTCCAACATTATAAAACATGAAAGAATACATATCTGTTAAAAGCTCAATAGACTTAGAAGTACTTGTGCCTGCACCATGCCCAACTTTGGTTTCTATTCTAATAAAAGTAGGATTTTTACCACTGTTCATTTCTTGTAAAGTGGCAGTATATTTAAACGAATGTGCTGGCACAACTCTATCATCGTGATCTGCTGTTGTAACCAATGTAGCAGGATAATCAACTCCTTGTTTAATATTATGCAACGGAGAATAAGCATATAAATATTTAAATTGTTCAGGTTTATCACTCGACCCATACTCTGGAACCCAAGCCCATCCAATAGTAAATTTATGGAAGCGAAGCATATCCATTACACCAACTTGAGGAAAGGCAACTTTAAATAATTCCGGGCGCTGATTAATTACTGCTCCAACAAGTAAGCCACCGTTTGAGCCGCCTTGAATAGCAAGTTTAGTTGAGTTTGTATATTTGTTTTTTATTAACCATTCCGCTCCTGCAATAAAATCATCAAAAACATTTTGCTTTTTATTTAACATACCTGCTTGATGCCACAATTCTCCATATTCACCACCACCGCGTAGGCAAGCAAGAGCATATACAACACCATTCTCTAGCAAAGGAATTCTTCCAACTGAAAAGGTTGGCTGCATTGATGCATTAAATCCTCCGTATGCATAAAGCCAAACTGGGTTTTGTCCGTTTAGTTTTAACCCTTTTTTGTGCACAATAAATAATGGAATTTTGGTCCCATCTTTACTTTCATAAAATATTTGCTTTGTTTCATACCCATCAGGATTAAATTTTACATTAGCTTTTCTGAATAAAGTTGATTTGTTGTTTTTTATATCATACTTGTAAATAGTTGGAGGGTATGTGAAAGATGTAAAAGTATAGAATGTCTCTGGATCATCACTCTTTCCCCAGAAACCGGAAACAGTTCCAATACCCGGTAATTTAATATCATATAAATATGTTCCATCAACATTAAACACAGAAACTACACTTGTTGCGTCTTTCATTTGAGTAATTATAAGTTTACCGCCAACATGAGAGACACTTTGAATTACCATGTTAGTTTCAGGAATTAAAGTACTCCAATTAACTCTTTCTGGTTTATTTAAATCTATCAAAATTACTTTTTTATTTGGCGCGTTTAAATTTGTCACAACTAAAAACTTATCACCAATATTATCAACAAAATTATAACTAGCATCTTTTTTATTTATTAGTTTAACAACAGCTTCATCTTTATCAAGATTTTTATACCAGAGCATATTTTCACTTGCGGAACCTTCCCAAACAGTAACTATTAAATATTTTTCATCTTCAGTTACATTAGCGCCAAAACCTCTATTAGGGTTTTCTTTATCTTCAATAATTAGTTTATCATCTGTTTGTTCTGTCCCTAGTTTATGATAAAACAACTTTTGAAATTCATTTTTCTGTTTCAAAGCTTCGCCAGATTTTGGCTCATCGTATCGCCCATAGAAGAAGCCATCTTTGTACCATGCATTACCGCTAAATTTTGAAAATTTGATAACATCATTAGTAATCTGTTTTGTAGCAACATCCATCACATAAAACTCTCTCCAATCAGAACCGCCTTTGGAAATACCGTAGCTCATGTATTTATAGTCATTAGAAAAGAAAGTGCCACCAAGGCTAATTGATCCATCGTTTGATAGTTTGTTAGGGTCAAGAAGTATTTCAGGTTTACCATTTAAACCTTTCTGAATATAAATGACACTTTGTTCTTGTAGTCCGTCATTTTTAGAAAAAATATAATGATTGCCAATTTTACTTGGAGCAGAAAACTTTTCATAGTTCCATAAATCAATTAGTCGTTTTTTAATTTTATCACGAAAAGGTATTTGAGAAAGGTAGTCTTGAGTTACTTTGTTTTGATCTTCTACCCAACCGGCTGTTTCCGAAGAGTTATTGTCTTCTAACCATTTGTATGGATCAGAAACTTTTGTCCCATGATATTCATCAATATGATCGATTTTTTTTGTAACCGGGTATTTAATACTCTGAGAAAAAATTTGATTAGCCAATAGAGGCAATAAAACTAATAATAAAAGTAATTTTTTCATTTTAACTTCCTTTTTATTAAGTCTAAAACACTTCCCATTAAAAATAGACTTACTAAATTATAAACAAAAGAGAAATCTTGTAAAAG
>CAZVYT010000087.1:0-9187 GCA_964631495.1 uncultured Melioribacter sp.
GTCTGAAGTAAAAGAAAAACTCGAAGTAACAAATAAAAAAAGCTGGGATGAAGCATTAGAAAAAGAATCATGGATTGCTCCACTTGTAGATATTTACGAGACAAAAGAAGATTACTTTTTAACAGCTCAAATGCCCGGTGTTAAAAAAGAAGATGTAAAAATTAAATTGGAAGAAGGTAATCTTGTAATTATGGGCAGAATAGATTATGAGAAGAATTCTAATAACAAGTATGTACTTAAAGAAACAGAAATCGGAAATTTCTACCGCAGATTCAAAATATCTGAAAGTGTAGATGAAACAAAGATTGATGCGAAACTTGAAGATGGAATTCTAAATGTAATACTTCCAAAGCATGATAGAATAAAACCAAAAACAATAGAAATAAAGTAAGTAGTGAGAAAAGTATTACTTAAATAGCGGCTTACCCGGCCGCTATTTCATTTTAAATATTTATTGCTTCCCAAAAACTAACAGTATAATTTTACTCACGATGAAAAAATACTTGTTTATCCCACTTATTATAATTCTTTCAGCTGCAATGTTTATCATTGAAGAAGAGCAATTGCCTAAACAAAGTACAAAATTTAATTTTTCTCAGTCTTACAAAGATGGAATATTAAAAAGTGAATATGACAAAATTTCAAGAGTTGCTAATTATGATTTTGATATTGTTTTTAGTGCTGAGCAAAAGAAAATATATGTTAAAGAAAACATAGTCTGGGTTAACAAAACCAAATATTCGACTAAAGAAATTCTACTTCATTTGTATTCAAATGCTTATTCAAATAATGAAACAATATTTGCAAAAGCTTACCATTTAAAACCTCAAAACAAAACACGCTTGGAGATTTCAAAATCCTTAGTTGATGGTGTTGAAAAGAATATGGAAATTATTTATCCAGAAATACAAAATCCAAATGACAGCACCGTAGCTAAATTAGAATTAGATAAATGGGTTAATCCCGGAGATACTGTTAGGATTTATTTCGAATACTCACTAAAGATACCAATTGGTGTTAAGAGGTTTGGTAATGCACTTGGTAGAAATTTCTTTTTCATATCGCAATGGTTTCCAAAAGTTGGTGTGTTTGAAAACGGAAAGTGGGTTTGCAGCCAATATCATCCTTATCAAAATTTTTATTCAGATTTCGGTGATTACAACGCTAAGATTGAAGTTCCTAATGAATTTAAGTTAGCATCCACTGGAGTTATAAATTCAAAAAACAAGCGAAAGAATTCTACTGTCTACAATATTTCACAAACTGGAGTTCATGATTTTGCATGGGTAGTTTCAGATGATATTTATCAGCAATCTAATATTTACACTAGAAAAGATGGTACTGAAATACAAATAAATTTATTCGTTCAATCGGAAAGAGTGAAATATTTAGATAGATATTTCCAAATAGTTAAAGATTGTCTTTTATATTTTGAAGAAAATGTTGGTAGTTATCCGTTTCAAATTATAACGCTTGTTGATGTTCCAAGAACGTCAGCTTCCGGCGGAATGGAATATCCAACATTATTTACTGTGAGTGCTGATTTGTTTGCAAGAAAAAATACAGGTTGGCCTGAGTATTTAGCAGCACATGAATTTTCTCACCAGTTTTTCCAAGGTATAATAGCTAATAACGAAGTTTATGAATCGTGGCTGGATGAAGGTTTTGCTTCCTATACGGCAACAAAAATAATGTCTAAGTATCATTCTCCTATTTTAGAAAATTTTAAAATAGCTCAGTATGTACCAATTTTCGGTTTAGAATTTCTTTCTTATAGAGATATTCCAATTATTTATATTCTCTCAGATATTTTTATAGAAGAAGGAACAAGAGCTTTAACAAATTATTATGCGAATTTAAATGTTGGAACAATAGCGGATACTTCTTACAAACTACCAACAAGATTATCGTACATTGTTAATTCTTACAATAAACCAGAACTGATGCTTCTTACACTTGAAAGATATCTAGGCGAAGAAAAAATGATTGCGATTTTAAAAGAGTATTATAATTTATTCAAATACAAACATCCTAATGCAGAAGATTTTATTACTATTGTGAATAATATGAGTAGGGAAAATATGAACTGGTTCTTTGATGAGTTCTACCGTTCAGCAAAGAGTTTTGATTACCGTGTTACCTCTGTTATGAAGACATCAGAAACTGAGTATGAAGTTTTGGTGGAGAGATTAGGTGATGGTGTGTTTAAAACTGAAATTGCATTCACTACCGATAAAAATACTCAAGTTCGTAAATGGGATGGTAAAGAAAAATGGAAAATATTCAAATTTACAACAGTTAATAAAGTAACCTCAGTCGAAATAGATCCACAACGTAAAAACTTATTGGATATAAACTTTGCAAACAATTCATACACAATTGAAAAGAAAGATTATGCCGCATTATCTATTTCTTCAAGGTGGTTTTTTTGGGTGCAAAACGCACTTATGATTTTAGGTAGCATTGGATGATAGTAACTATTGGCAATACATTAGTTCAAGGTACACGAACCGTATTTCATAATACAAAGCTGGTGTTTTTGATGTGGGCATTTAATGCCGCAACGGCTTTTGTGCTTACAGTACCAATTTATAATCTGTTAATGATCAATTTGTCACATTCTGTATTAAGTGATAAGTTAATGGCAAATTTTGATTATATGTGGTTTCTTCAGTTTAGAAGTTTGTATCAAATTCAATTAGATCAGATTCCGCTTAGCATTTACGCGCTTGTTGTTATCTATACATTATTGCAAACATTTTTTCTTGGTGGATTAGTTTCGGTTTTTAATTATCCGGAAAAAAATCATTTTGTAGATTTTTTCTACGGCGGTGTAAGATACTTTTTCAGATTTGTAAAAGTTCTACTTATTTCATTGTTGTTTTTTGCTTTAGCCTTTAAAATATATGATTGGCTCGGTGAACTTATCACTTGGGGTTATCAAGATTCAGAAAATGTTTGGATGGAATTTATTCTAAAGGCAGTAAGATATGTATTGTTAGTTTTTATGATTGGAGTTGTAACATTACTTTCTGATTATTCGAAAGTGTCATTAGCTATTCGGGACAAAACAAAGTTTTTTAAAGAATTTTACCATGCTGTTGTTTTTATAAAAAATCATTTTGTTAAAGTTTTTACAATTTTTTTAGTTGTAGCTGTTATTGGTGCAATTGGAGTTTTGATATATAATGTAATTGGAAAATTCTTACCGCGTACTCCATCTTATTTTTTCTTACTCACTTTTGTACTTCAACAAATGTTAATTATCTTTCGCCTGCTTATTCGAATGCTGTTCTGTTCTACAGAAGTTATCCTTTATAAAGATTTAAGCGCGGAAGAAATTCAAATAGAAAATTGATTAATATGGCAATAATACCAATTACTGTTTACGGCGATAAAATTCTAAGACAAAAAGCTCAACCTGTTAAACAAGTTACTGATGAGTTGATTGTTAAGATTAAAAATATGAACGATACAATGCTCAATGCACATGGTGTTGGTCTTGCAGCCAATCAAATTGGCTATTCGGAGTCGATGTTTATAGTTAATCTAAATGGCGTTGAAGGCTACAAAGATTTTAAACCAATTGTTATGATAAACCCAGAACTTTTGTTAGAATCTGAAGAAAAAGTAATTTTTGAAGAAGGATGCTTGAGTCTGCCAACTTTAAGAGCTGATGTTGAAAGAGCTGAGATAATTAAAATTAAATTTTTAGATACTGATGAAAATGAAAAAGAAATTGAAGCAGATGATTTTTTTGCAAGAGTAATTCTTCACGAATATGATCATTTAATTGGCAAAATGATCCCAGATAGAGTTTCTTCATCAGTAAAGAAAAAACTTCAAGTCGATCTCAATAAAATTATAAACCGCGAAGTTGAAATTGATTATGACATTACTGAGAAATAGACCACTTCACTAATTCACACCATTTGTTGGTACTTATATGAAAATAGTTTTTATGGGTACTCCGGAATTTGCAATTCCATCATTAAAGAAAATAATTGAAAGCAAACATGAAATTGCACTTGTAATAACTGCACCGGATAAAGAGCGGGGTAGAGGTAAGCAAATTTCATTTACTCCTATAAAAGATTACGCTGTTAAAAATAATTATGAAGTACTTTCACCTCACTCACTCAAAGATGAAACATTTATCAACCGGCTCAAAGAAATAAATGCTGATTTATTTGTGGTGGTTGCATTTAGAGTATTGCCAAAAGAAGTTTATTCCTTACCAAAATATGGTTCTTTTAATTTGCATGGATCCTTATTGCCAAAATATCGAGGAGCAGCTCCAATACAGTGGTCATTAATTAATGGTGATAAAGAAACCGGGGTAAGCACATTTTTTTTAGAAGACAAAGTGGATACTGGGAATGTAATTTTGCAAGAAAGAATTGAACTGAATGATGAAGATGATCTTGGAATTGTTTATGAGAAACTAATGCACATAGGTTCTGATTTGGTTATGAAAACAATAGATTCTATCGAAAACAATTCTGTAGTTTTAAAAAAACAAGATGAAAACTATGCATCTCCAGCACCAAAGATTACAAAAGAAATTTGCAAAATAAATTGGGATAAACCAGCCCAGAATATTCATAATCTTGTTCGTGGACTCTCTCCTAATCCTGCTGCATTTTTTGAACATGAAAATAAAAATTATAAAGTGTATAAAACTAGAATAGTTCAAACTGAAGAAAAAATATCTGAGCAAGTTGGTTCAATAGTAACAACAAAAACCGAAATATTTGTTCAAACACAATTAGGTGTTATTAAATTGCTAGAACTTCAGCCAGAAGGGCGCAAGAGAATGACAGCAGAAGAATTTTTACGTGGTTATAAATTTTAAAACAAAATCAGTGAAAGAAAAATAGTGCAACTTATTTTATCAATAGGAAACTTAAAACATATCAAACTAAATCATATCACAGATGGTTTAAAAATAAACATTTATCTTAAACTTGTGTTCACAAATCAAGGTATCGGAAAAAGCCCAGAATTGCTCTTTCATGAGTGAAAAGCTTAGCACGAAGGGAGAATAAAGCCTGGATATCTTTGGTTGAAAACCATAGGTGAATGACCGTAAACAATATGGGGAAAGAAAAACTAATTGTATACTCATTTCTTTTAATTATTTTTCCGCCAAAGAAAAATGGAAATAATATGTCAACCACAACTTCAAAAAAGAAAAATGAAAACTTAGAAAGATCCAAGTATTCTATGGATACTCATTTAATCTATGGAAAAGCAGTTACGGATAAATGGGATTACGCACATCACGTTACGGCGCCAATATCTTCATCAACTACATTTAGACTTGATTCAGTTGACCGCGGCGCACAAGGCTTTATGCAATTTGCAAATTCAGATGCCGATGATAAAACACCAATTTTCATATATGATAGATTGGGCGAACCAAACAAGGATATGCTTGAAGAAAATTTAGCCTATGTTGAAAAAGGAGAATCGGCTGTAAGTTTTTCATCTGGAATGGGAGCAATTTCTTCTGTTTTGGGTGTATTAGCTAAAACCGGTGAAGAAATAATTGCGCATCATACTTTGTATGGCTGCACATTTTCTTTATTTACAAATTGGTATCCGCGTTATAATATTAAAGTTAATCAAGTAGATTTGACCGATGTTAATAATTTATTCAAAGCTGTTAATGAAAAAACAAGAGTAATCTACTTTGAAACACCTGCAAATCCGAATATTGAAATAGTAGATATACAAATAATTGTCGCAGCTGTAAAAGAGCTAAATAAAAACCGTAAAGAGGAAGAAAAAATATATACCGTTGTTGATAACACTTTTGCAACACCTTTTTGCCAACGACCAATTGAGTACGGTATTGATTTTGTTGTTCACTCTTTAACTAAAGGAATTGGTGGCTTTGGCACAGACATGGGCGGTGTAGTTATTGGCCCAAAGAAATTTCGTGATTTAATACTTTTATTCCGAAAAGATTTTGGAGCAGTACTAAATACAAAGAGCGCATGGGCTATATTAACTTATGGCTTGCCAACTCTTGGAATCCGACAACGACATCAAATAAGCTCAGCCACCAAGATTGCCGAATATTTAAATCAGCATCCTAAAATTGCCTATGTAAATTATCCGGGCTTGCAAAGTTTCAAGTTTCATGAAATTGCAAAAAAACAAATGAAGGACTTCAATGGTAATTTTGCTCCGGGCAGTTTGATTTTCTTTGGCTTAAAAGGAACTGATGCAGCAGAAAACAGAAGCAACGGTAAAAAGTTTATGGATTTTGTTGCTGATAACTCATACACCATGACTCTTGCTGTTAGTTTGGGACACACAAGAACATTAATTGAACATCCGGCTTCAATGACTCACTCATCCATTCCAGCAGAAAAATTAATTGTCCATGGTATTGATCCTGGCGGAGTAAGACTTGCTCTTGGTTTAGAAAACCCAGATGATATACTTACAGATCTTGAAGAAGCTTTGAAAGCAATTTAAAAATAATAATTTTAAGAAAGTATCAGATGAATATAATAGGTTCAAAAATATTCAAACAGTTTCCAGTTATTAACTTTGGATTTAGTCCTAAACTTGGGTTAGAAAGATCCGCCCCTTATTTTTTCAACTTATCGTTATCGGTTGGGGATGATCCTAATATTGTAAATGAAAATAGGGAAGCATTCTTTAATGAATTAGGATTAACAACATCACAAGTTGCGCTGCAAAGACAAATTCATTCGGATATTATTTCAATTGTTGAAAAGCCTGGACTTTTAGGTGAATCTGATGCTTTAATTACAACTAAAGTAAATATTGGCTTAGCAATATCTACCGCAGATTGCACTCCAATATTTATTTTTGATAGTTCAAAATTAATAATTGCCGCAATACATTCGGGCTGGCGAGGAACTGAAAAAAAAATAGTTCTAAAAACTTTACAAAAATTAGTTTATGAGTTTGGTACAAAAACTGACGACTTATTCGTTTATGTAGGACCATCAATTTCTCATCGGAATTATGAAATTGGACCTGACGTTGCTGAGTTGTTTAATTCTGATTATGTTCTAAAAAATAATGGCAAATTGCATCTAGATGTACTTAGTGCTAACGTAGATATGCTTGAAGAATTTGGGGTACCTATAGATCAAATAGAAATTTCTCCATATTGCAGCTTCAAAGAAAAAAATCTTTTTCATTCTTACCGGCGAGATGGAAACAATTCCGGTCGTCATCTTGGTGTTATTTCATTAAAAGGAGTTTAGTTGTTTTCTGAAAATCTTAGAATTGCCTTAGCGTACATTTTGATTTGTTTGCTTTGGGGATCAACATGGCTTGCTATTCGTTTGGGACTCGATTCTTTAACACCAATTTTTTCAGCGGGAATTAGGTTTACATTAGCATCCATTGTTATCCTTTTGATTATGAAAATTAAGAAAATACATCTTCAAACAGATTCATTATCAATTAAACTCTATTTTGTTTTAGGTTATCTTTCATTTGTAATACCATTTGGATTGGTTTATTGGGCGGAACAATTTATTCCTTCTGGTCTTGCATCAATAATTTTTGCGGTAATGCCTTTCTTTGTTATTTTATTTTCAGCTTTTGCTATTAAAGAACAGAAAATTACGTTTGCACAAATTTTTGGCGTAATGCTTGGCTTTTTTGGAATAGTTGTAATTTTTTCTGAAGATTTATTCTTAGACTTACATCACGATTTTTGGGGTATGACGGCAGTATTGGTGAGCTCTACTATGCAAGCTGGCATTGCTGTAACAATGAAAAAATATGGAAAACATCTTAACCCGCTTTCAATGAATTTTGTTCCGTTATTATTAGCCGGTATAACCATGGTGTTTATCGGATTAATATTAGAAGATTATTCTAAAAATAGATTTGATCAGAATGCTGTTTTATCAGTGGGTTATTTAGCTGTTTTTGGCACAGTGCTAACCTTTACAACATATTATTGGTTAATGAAAAAGATAAATATTGTACTCTTATCTATTTCTACTTTTATTACTCCAATAATTGCTGTAATTCTTGGTTGGGCTATCTTAGCAGAAAAATTTACTTCACAAATTTTGACTGGTAGTTCTTTAGTGCTTGTTGGAATATTATTTGCTAATTTTACCGGGCTTAAAAATTATTTTGTATTAACGAAACGAGTACCATGATCAATGTAATTAGGATTAAAAACGCTTCTTTTTATGCATATCATGGAGCATTAGAAGAAGAACAAAATATTGGTGGAAAATTTGAAATTGATGTGGATATTTACACAAATTTTTTGGTTGCCGCTGAAAATGATGATCTAAATGAAACAATAGATTACGATAAAGTATATAAATTCTTAAATAAAATTGTTCATTCAAAAAAGTTTAAACTAATAGAGACATTAGCTACAGTATTAGTCGATGAAATTATTAAGCAATTTAAAGGAATCAAAAAAATTGCTGTTAGAGTAAGAAAGCATCATGTACCGGTTGGCGGTGTTTTAGATTATGTTGAAGCAGAGGTTATTAAAGATTATGATTGATGAGATTTTTCTTGGCTTAGGTTCTAACCTTGGCGATAGAATTGCAAATTTGAAATTTGCCATAGATGAAATTAATAAGAGTGATAGATGCAGAGTGCTTAAAAGCTCTGCGGTATACGAAACATCTCCTTACGGCGAAGTAAAACAAGAGAATTTTTACAACGCTATAATCGAAATTGAAACTGCTCTTGGCTTTTTTGACTTATATCATTTTATAAAATCTATAGAAAGAAGAGCTGGAAGAGAAGAACAATCAAAAGTAAAATGGGGACCTCGTGAATTAGATATTGACATTATTTTTTATAACGAATTCATATACGAAGGTGAAATGCTTACGATTCCTCACAAAGAATATTCAAAAAGAGATTTTGTTTTAACTCCATTGCTTGAATTAGCTCAAGAATTTAAGCATCCTGTTTTAAGGAAAAAGCTTCGTGATATTCAATTTGAAGCAACAGATAAACATATTGTTTCTAAAGTAGACGAATCATTACTCTGAGTATAAAGTGGCTGAATTACGTTATATAGCAATCGAAGGTGTCATTGGAGCCGGAAAAACTTCTTTAGCAAGAATGTTAGCCGAGAAACTTAATGCAGATTTAATTTTAGAACAGTTTGAAGAAAATCCTTTTTTAGAAAAATTTTATGATGATAGAA
>CAZVYT010000088.1:0-8682 GCA_964631495.1 uncultured Melioribacter sp.
ATTTTTTACCTTACTTTATTAACCCGAAATTCCATTTCACGCTGAACCAATACATAACCTTTAATCACTTTCTTTATCCTAGGATAAGTTACCTCCTCACAAATTCTATTCTCATTATTCGTGCAAAGAATAAACTGTCTATTACCACCGTCTTGTTTGTTCATTTCTAATACAGCATGTCCTGTAGTTCCACTACCTGCAAAAAAATCTAGAACAATAGCACTTGGGGATTTAACAACTGCTCTTAAACAATCCAACACTGTATTTATCGATTTGGGGAATGGGAAATTCGAATCAGTAAGATTTTTTACCAGTGTAGTCCCATAAGCCCCTGCATCATATTCGTTCCCAGTCCAAATTGATTTGTAGGTCTGTTCGGAATTATTAGTATGTTGAAAATAAATATGCACTTGGTCTTTCTTTTTTTTGCATTCAAGTTCATATGCTCCTTTTTCTTTAACTCTTTTCAAACTGTAATACCAGTTTTTCTCAACACCTTTAGAGTCAATCGGCCATACTTCATAAAACTTACCTTTCCCAATTGTTTGTTTTTTAGGATGGAAATTTTTGTCTGGAATATCACCAACTTTAACAATTCCCAAAGTTTCTTTATCCACAAATATTGGGTAGAACATGGTAGGACTATCTTCTCTTAATGAGTTATTGCCAGATCTTCTTAAATTAATTGTTCTGTTGTCCTCCGGCACTTTCTTCTTATTCACAGTTTGACCTTGATTAAGAAGAAACAAAGCATATTCATGACATCTTGAAAATCCACTTCTTACGACACCATGTGGATTATTCATAATTACAACCGTATTAATAATTTTACTCGGAAATATTTTTTCTAGTAAAAGTGTGAGTGTATTTAACTCATTGTCATCAATTGCTATTATTATTACTCCATCCGTTTTCAACAAATGCTTCGCCAAGCGAAGTCTTTTTGATATGAAAGAAATCCATTTTGAATGTCTATATGGATCATTAATATCCACATAATTATTATTATACTTCCAATCTTTTGCACCAGTATTATATGGCGGATCAATATAGATTACATCAATTTTCTTTTTGTGAGTAAAGGAAAGTGTATAAAGCGAATGATAGTTGTCCCCCTCAATCAAAATATTTATGGGTAATTTATTATTTACTCTAATTTCTTTTGAAGTGTCTTCATGTAAAACCGGTAGTTCTTTTTCGCATTGTTCTGCAACATCTTCAATTTTATCTTCCCACACCAAACCATAACGGTGTTTCTCAAGCTGCTTAATTTTATCTAGAAGCTGTTCTCTAGAATAATTATCATATTTTCTTTTCGCCATAGGTCCTAATCTTCTTAAATAAATCTGTTTGCTTTCAAGCCCCGGTAATTTTTGTTTTTGTTAAATTGACATAACAATAATAAATACATAATTTCAAAAAAACTTAAATATATCTTACGCTATAATCTTGAGAATCTTGTTGCAATTTGCAAACACTAATATTTCTAAATAAATAGCTCTGTGAAAGGTTTGTTATAGAACATAATATATAGGAGGCAATATGGAACGGCAACATGTTAGCTCGTCAAACTTAGAAGCAGTCGGTTATGATCCTGCAACAAAAACTCTAGAGATTGAATTTCTAAATGGTGGTCTTTATCAATATTCCGGTGTGCCTGAAAGTGTATATCAAGCATTAATGTCCGCATCTTCGCACGGTCAATATTTCGATAGCCATATTAAGAAGGGTGGATACAGATATAGGAAACTGAGATGAAAATAAAAAGCTTATCAATATGTAATTGGCGCTCAATTAAAAATGTTGATATCGAATTCCAAGATTTAATGATATTTATTGGTCAAAACAACCATGGTAAATCCAACATATTATCAGCATTGTTATTTTTCTTTGGTCAAATAAATGCTGATGATCTAGATTATTACATGTTCTCCGATGCGCTTTACGTGGAAATTACTTTTAATGAATTAAGCGATGATGAGAAAAGCACTTTTGCAAAATATGTTACTTCCTTTAATACCATTAAAATTAGAAAATCTTCGGCCAAAAGTGTTGGTGTTTCTTACAACGGTTACCTGGAACAACCTGATATTGAATGGTTAAAAGAAGAAAATATATCAGACTATACAAAAAGAGAAGTAGCTGCTACTTTACCCCTTTACAAATTTTTACCAACGTCTGGTAAGATTAAGATAGAAGATTTTAAAGATGCTCAAATAAAATACATCGACGAGAATAAAAATGATTTACAATTTAGTTACGTTCTTGAATCTTCTTCATTTATGGGTTGGAAAAATGTTGTTAAAGGAATGCTTGGTGAAGTTTACTATGTCCCTTCAGTTAAAAAAGCATCTGATGAATTGGGAGTCAAAGGAAATTCTATTTTTTCGCAATTGTATTCACGTGTAATATTAACCATGTCCGAAAACAATCCTGATTATATTGATGCTAAGAACAAAATTTCTAGTCTAACAAAAGTATTAAATAAAGTTACTAACGAAGGAAAACCAAACACGAATAGACCAAAAGAATTGTCAGCGCTCGAGGATAATTTAGAAGAAGAATTGTTATCGTGGCAAACAATAATCGATGTGGAAATAACTCCACCTAACGTTGAAGAAATATTTAAAGTCGGCGCGAAGGTTTGGGTTAATGATGGTATAAAAACCGACATTGAACGTAAAGGGCATGGATTACAGCGAGCAATTATATTTGCACTCATTAAAGCCTGGGCTAAAACTCTTAGCGTAGAAAAGGGGCAAAACAGTGACGAACAATCAGTAGAGAAGAAAAGTAGCAGAAAGCCATCACAAAGTTCATATTTTATTTTTGAAGAACCTGAACTTTATTTACACCCACAAGCTCAGCGTGAATTATTCAATTCCCTTAATAAATTAACTCAAAATGGAAATCAAGTTATTCTTTGCACTCATTCCGGTAGCTTTTTAGACCTTCGAAAACATAAATCTATCTGTATAGTCAGAAAAGATGATATTTCAGAAGGTTCTAAAGTTCTTCAATGCGTTGAAGAAATATTTACTGTTGAAGAAGAAAAGAAACTTTTCGATATGACTTACTGGATTAATCCGGATAGAAGCGAATTATTTTTTGCAAAGAAAATAATCCTCGTTGAAGGACCCACTGAAAAGACTGTAATACCTTTACTAGCTCAAAGTTTAGGTGTATTCAGATATGATTATACTTTGGTGGATTGTGGTAATAAAGATGCAATGCCATCATATATAAAACTATTAAATAAATTTTCATTAAAATATGCTGTTGTTTACGACATTGATCATCAAGAAGATAAAACAGATGAACAAAAAAAATGTTCAGATGATAAATCCAAATTGATTGAAGATGTTATTAATAATGAACATGGTAAATCTTATACATTTGCAAACGACATTGAAGAAGAACTTGGATTATACCCAAAGCCCAAAAAGGATAAACCCTATAAAGCTGTTAAGTATATTTTATCGCCTGAATTTCTTTTGAAAGATAATTTGAAGGAAAAGATAATCTCCATTTTTTCATAAGGATTATGAGAATGAGCATTATAAAATTCAACCAAAAACTTACCCGTCTTGAAATCAATTCGTTTGAAATCTCTAACGAAATCGTCTTCAACTATTTTGATAATCTTCCTGCAAATGAACGCGACGAAAAATTCTTAAGGGCAATTTATATTGGCGTTCTTGCTCTCATGGAAGATCGCATTTCTGCTTTTCTTGCCAAAACCACAAACGAACTAGGGACAGAACTGGAAAGCTTAAAGATGATTTTCGATATGAAGAAGGAACTCTTTTATAAAACCACAATTAAAGGATCTCTTGCGGAGGAAGATATTGCCGAATTCTTAAACAGTTACTTCACAGAAAAGAAATTAAAAGACCGCGCAATATTAATTGGCAATACAATTGGTTTACTTCCACGTAATAAAACTGGTGATATCATTTGCGAGATTGACGGCAAAGCAGAACTTAAAATTGCTATTGAGTGCAAGTTCGATAAAAGTCTTAAACTTGGCGATATCGAAAGCAAAGATATTTTTACCCGTAAAACCGATACTGCATGGAGTCAATTAATAGAAGCACAAGCCAACCGGGAAGCGAAAGTCAGTTTAATTGTTTTCGATAAAGCTCTGATCGATAATTCCATTCTAAAAAATTATGAGAATGTTGGTTTCCTTCCTGCTATTGGTTTTATTGCAGTAATTGATTCACAACGCGGAGATTATTCCAATCTTGCAATTGCATACATGCTTGCAAGAGATATTGCACTAAATGCAAAAGAAGTTGAGCTCGATAAAGAATTGTTATCACTAATTGTAAACAGAATAATCAAAGACATAAACGAAACATTAACTATCCGAAATCTTGTTGAAGCAAACATTGAAAACAACAAAGCAATACTTAAGCAACTTGAAAAAAGTTTGCTGCTAATGGAATTCAACCAAAAATACCTTTGTAAGTTTCTTTCCGATGGAAAACTAACAAAGAAAGACTTACTTGAATTTTACAGTGGTGAAGAAGTAAAAGAAAAATACAAACAGATTGAAAATAACCTAGAAGGTCTTTATGAAATTTGAAGTCTATTGTGATGAAAGCTGTCCGGAAGTTTTATTCGATCGTTCCGCACATAAATTTCTTGTCCTTGGAAGTTTATGGTTCCCAAGCGAATTTAGAAATGAATTTAAATCAGCAATTGACGCAATTAAAGAAAAACATAATTACAAGCTTGAAATCAAGTGGAATAAAGTCAGCCCTAAAACTCTCGGTTTTTATGAAGACTTAATTGATTATTATTTCAAAACAGAAAACCTTCGTTTCAGAGCTCTCGCAGTCGAAGCTGAAAAAATAAACTTGGTTAAATTTCATTCTGGTGATGCTGAACTTAGCTTCTACAAATTCTATTATCAGATGTTGCATAAATGGATCCACGATTTCAACAAATATGAAATTTTCTTGGATTATAAAAGGAATAAGCAAAGAACTCGATTAAAGAAGCTTAAGGAAGCGTTGATCAATTCCAATTTATCTTCTGAGATAAAAAATGTTCAAGCCCTTCCTTCCACACAATCTTTGGGTATTCAACTTTGTGATCTTTTGTTGGGTGCAGTTAATGGTAAATTTAATGAATCAATAACAAGTGCTTCTAAGCTAAAAATAATTACCAAGATTGAATCTAATATTGGTTCACCAATTTCACCAACATCAAAAAATAATACTAGCTTCAACGTCTTCAACATTAAACTGCAAGGGGGATGGTAATGCCTTACCAAAATCTCCCTGCTAAAACTATTGACGAGTATCGCCAAATCTTCGTTGATTTATATTGTGATCTGAATAAACCGATAATTACTTTCGATGGAATTACTGTTAAATTTTATGCTGATATGTTTGAACATGCTTTCTATGAGAGTTCTAATTGGAAGAAAGGAGACAAATCACTTTTTTCTTACAATAGAGCTGAGAAAATATTTTGGATAAAAGATGCTTTAGAAGATTCATCTGCTATTCTTAAGACTGGTTGGGAAAAGTCTACGAAATCATATAATAAATCTCGTCGTGTTGCTATAGTAAAAAATAATTATGTTGTTATCATATGGATAAAAAACAATAAGGAAGCTAAATTTATTACTGCATACGAAGCCGACAAATCTATCAACTTGATTTTATCTGGTGATGATTGGAAAGGGATTTAAAATGAAAAACGCTGATTCTGGTTCAGCGTTCGAGACCTTTGCAAGTTCCTTACCAAGTGGTAAAGACCGAAAGAAATATATGTGTTATACCTATTATTGTCAAGCAATTTTACACCCTTCAGTATTATAAAGTTTCCTTTTTGCCGGTATAAAAACAAAAGGCCCCGAATTTCATCAGCGCCTTTTAACGTCCGGGCATTCCCAGTCCCTTATCAAACATTACCAAATTAAGGTTTTTTCGTCAATTAATCACTTTCTAATTTTTTCAACAATCTTCTCTCCAGTCCTGCCAACCACATAACCACCTAAGCCAATTTGTAATAAAGTCCATGCTTCATTACTCAAACGGAATGCAAGCCAACCAAAAGAATCACACACAACAAGGATAAGAAAAGTGAGCATCGTAATTGGTCTCCAATTCCTCTGCAGCCAGCTTTGTCCTTTCGCTTCTGCTTCAATAATTCTTCCTTGAGAATCTAGTATTTTACTCTCATACTCAAGAGCTTTAGAAAGGAACTCATTCTCAATTTTCGTCAATTCATTTTGAAGCTTTCCTCTTTCCTCATCGGTTGTAGTAAGATTATCAATAAGATTAGTAATTGGTTTCACAACTCCACTTAAAAAATCCAACACTCCCATTTTAACCTCCTTCTTTATCTGAATGCTGATGGCTGACAGCCGAAATCTTAATATTGTAAATCTCCCGGATAATATTCTTCTCAACTTCACTCAACTTATTATGTAGAACTTCAAACCGGGACAAATAATTTTTCTCAATGGCAGACGATTTCTTTTTCGTCTCATCAACATCTTTCTCAATTCTTTTAATCCTGGACCAGAATAAAAAATTGACTACACTTAAAAGTCCACCAATTATCCATATGTAAATCTTTTCATTCATCACATACTCAAATCTGAATTCTCAATTCTCCATCCAGCTTTTCATATACTGTTTTTCCATAAACCTTTTTCGAAATCATCAAATCCTTACGATTCGATTCACCATTCCAAGAAACATGAATCCACTTTCCGAATTCATAAATTAATTGATCAAAGGAAAATCTCTCCAAAACAATATTGAACACATCAATTAAATTCATGGAATGCACAACAAAGTCGGCAGCTTTTCCTTCGAGATGTTGAGAATTAAATCTCCCACCAACAGCAGCATTTACATCAAATGAACGAAAACCGGAGTTAATAAATATCGGCACATTAATAATTCCTCTGAGAGGTTGTAAAACATTCATACAAAGCAATCTCAAGTTCTCAATCTGTTTTTCATTCGGTTCATTTCTGTAACAATGTCTTTCCGCAACTTGAGAAACAATAAATTCATCGAGATAAAAACTTGCACTGAGCTTTGTCGAAGTGTTATCAGACAATTTCATTTCTTCATTCCTTTAATTCTCAATTCGAAATTCTCAATTCTAAATTATTCCTACACTGTATTTCACTTTACATCAGATATAAGATTTTATAGGCAAGCAACCTTTTGTGTGTGGTCTCAGCTCATCGGGGTATGGGACAGCCAGTATTACATAAGTAACATTATGTTTTTGTATTTGGGTAGTCCCAACAAAGGCGTTTTCTCAATTACAAACGAATCAACATAATGTTGTCTTATATAAACTCGGCACTAAAAAATTCTAATCACCTCATCATTCATTTTCAAAACTGTCAACCGGTCATAACATTTATTAACTAACCGAACATTAATTCCAGTCGTGGGCGGCTCGCGCTCTCGACACGCCCACTCCTTAATCAAATCCTATTATTTTCATTCATACAAACTGCGAGTGGAGTTTATCCCGTTCTTTTTCGGGATGTCGTGGCTTTGCCACACACACTCCACTTCGCAACATTTGAAAAACCGAATACCATGGTCAGCAACACATTTTTTCTAACTCGCTGAATATTTCCTCTTTTCTGATAAAAAAAGAAAACAAATCATAAACATTGAGCGTTGCGCACTTCTTTTTTATATACTAATATTTGCCAAAAAGAAAAAGCTATGTTGAACTCAGCGAAATCTCGCTCTACGGGAAAACACAAAATCATTTTAATCGCAATCATCTTTTTTTTATTACGAACAACAACTTTGTTAGGACAAAATCCAAACTTTTCCTATCCTTATAATTTCTCAAAGAAAGCATTTGTATCTCGTGTAATCGATGGTGATACTTTCGTTCTTTCTGATTCCCAACGAGTAAGAATGCTTGGTGTTGATTGCCCGGAGATTGCCAGACAAAATAAATCCGCGGAAGCATTTTCAAAAGAAGCATCTGAAAAAACTAAATCATTAGTCGAGCACAAAACTGTTAAACTTACTTTCGACGGAAAAGCATTTGATATTTTCGGAAGGTTACTCGCATACGTTTGGTTGACAGATTCTAAAGGAAAAGATTCAATATTCGTGCAAGCAGAACTTTTGAAAAATGGATTCGCTCGAATAAGATATTACACAAAAGAAAAACGTTATTACAGTTTATTCTATAATCTCAGAAACACAGCAAGAAAAAAGAAACTTGGCATTTGGAGTAATGAATAATTCTCAATTCAATATTGCCAAGATTTTATCGAATCCTTTTATTAGAGAATTTCAATCCTATGGATTGATCAATGAGTTGGTCCTTCGGAATTTACAAATCAAATCAGATTACCTTGAACTGAGAAAGATTCACAATCAGATTGAATCAATCTTCCTTCTCTCAGAGAAGTATAATTTGTGTTATGATTCGGTGAATACAATTCTATTCCGGAAAAGAAGAAATAAGCCAGTTTCTTTTCCCTCGTCAAACCAGCCCCTAACAAGCCTGTAACAAGCCACATCCAAGCCATCGGACACCCATAAACTCATTTTCTTTTACTTTCCCATTATTACAGTGAACACGTCTATTCAATCCTATAAAATTGCTTCCGTAATTCATCATAACTTTAGGAGGTTTTACCATGGCAATCGTAAATGGAAATGT
>CAZVYT010000089.1:0-8273 GCA_964631495.1 uncultured Melioribacter sp.
CGGTGTATTGACAGGCGGAGGGGATGCCCCCGGATTAAATGCTGTAATTCGTGCAGTTGTAAGAAAATGTTTAGCTAACGGTCACGAAATGGTTGGGATTCGTGAAGGTTGGAGAGGAATTCTTGAAAATAAATATGAAGCATTAGACAGAAATTCTGTTTCAGGTATTTTGCATCGTGGTGGAACAATTTTAGCCACTTCTAGAACTAATGTCTATAAGACTGAAGGCGGAGAAGCTAAAGTTATTAAGAATATGAAAGACAATGGAATTGATGCTTTAGTAGCAATTGGAGGTGAAGACACATTAGGAGTAGCTTCAAAGTTAGCTAAAGCCGGTGTTAAAATTGTTGGCGTACCAAAAACTATTGATAATGATTTAAGCGCAACTGATTTTACTTTTGGTTTTGATACTGCTGTAAACGTCGCAACTGAAGCAATTGATAGATTACACACAACGGCTGAATCTCACAATAGAGTAATTGTAGTTGAAGTAATGGGAAGACACGCTGGCTGGATTGCTGCTTATGCCGGTATAGCAGGTGGTGCAGATATTATACTTGTTCCAGAAGTTCCTTACGACATTGATGAAGTTTGTGATACTCTTCGTCAACGACACGAAAGCGGAAAAAGTTTTAGTATTGTGGTTGCATCCGAAGGTGCAATTTCAAAGAAAAAAGAAGGTGAATCAGAAATGATTTTAGCTGATCAAAAATTAGATTCGTTTGGACACGTACGTTTAGGAGGAATTGGTAATTTCTTAGCAGAAGTAATTGAAAAAAAGACTGGCTATGAAACAAGATCTACTGTTCTAGGACATATACAACGTGGTGGAACTCCAACAGCCTTCGATCGTGTTTTGGGAACTCGTTTAGGTTTCTGTGCCGCAGAATTAGTAGAACAAAGCAAATGGGGCTACATGGCTGCTTTGCGTGGCACTTCTGTAGTTGGTGTTGAATTAGCTGAAGCAACCGGTGAATTAAAAACAATTGATCTCCAACTTATGGAAGTAGCAAAAACATTTTTTGGATGAAATCTAAAATCGTACTATAAATTCATATAAGAGTTTATAGAACAATAATGTTTAGTTTCTAAAAACTTCTAACAGTTTGTTAAAATAAGCCGCAATTATTTGCGGCTTATTTTTTATATAAAACTCTCACATCTTTTTATACAAAAAATAGTTTTATTAACAAAAAATTAACTTGACATTCTATCCTATGTATATTAGTTTTGTTTCAGTTTCCAGCCGAAACAAATATTTCTGTACACTTTATGTGTTTGAAAGGAATCATTAAAACTGTGAAAATCAGTTTTATAATTTGTCGTTATAAAAACCAGCCAACTATAGTAAATCAGCCGAGATTTATTAAACTTATTTTAAAAATATCCTGAGAGGGTGTTTATGAAAAACAAATTAACTGCTTTAATTTTACTCATTCTATTTTTTACTGGAGTGAGTTTTGCGCAAGTACCTGGCGACAATGCAACTGGCGTAAGTGTTACTACTAACTTTGCCTTTACTGCGGTTGTTGTCCCTCCAGTTACTCACTTACAAGTTTCAACTAACAACACATTTACTGCATTAGTGTTAGATAAAAATTTAGCTAATGGTGATGCAAGTTATACGTTTAGTTCGCTAGATTTAATAAACGCTTTATCAGGTGCTCTTGGTTTTGAGTACAACACTACTTATTATTGGCGAATTTACGATATGACAAATACTGTTGTAGTTGAGCCAGCTACTTTTTATACTTTTACTACGGTATTGGCAACACCGACTTTGACAAATCCTGCAATTGCGGCTACTGGAGTTTCAATCACTCCAACGTTATCATGGACTTTAGCAGCGAGTTCAGCAAACGTTCAATACTTTATCGATTACGATCCTGACGGTACAGCTCCTTGGGCAAATACTGTTGGACCATTTGGTGCTTCGCCTCAAGTTTTACCAGTACTTAGTTATAATACTTCGTATGGATGGCAGGTAAGAGCAGAAGTTACAGCAGGTCCTCCAAATGCTGGTGAAACCACTACTTCAGCTACAAGAACATTTACAACAGAACTTGCTACACCAGTATTAACTTCACCATCAGCGGCAGCTAATAATCAATTAATTTCACCTACTTTAAATTGGACTCTTGCAGGTGGTATCGGTGGTGTTACTTATGATCTTCAATATTATGTTGGGGCAGGAGCGTTTCCTGGAACTACCGTAGCTGGTGTTTCTTCTGGTTATATTCTTGCAGGTTTGGGTTCTAATCAAACTGTTACTTGGAGAATTATTGCTAAAAAAGCTGGCGAAGCAGATAAAAATTCTGCATCTAGTACTTTTACAACTTACACCTATCCAACACCAACACCTATCAATGGTGCAATTAACCAGAATGTTAATACTTTAACACAGGTAGCCTGGACCGCAATAAATGAGGGTGATTTTGGTAACGGACCATATGATGTAGAAGTTTATATAGGAGCTAATGACGGAACACCGGATTTTTCTGCAAGTTCAACAGCCAATTTATTTTTTAATCTTACAAACCCACTTTTGTATAATCAATTGTATACATGGAGAGTTAGAGATACTGATATTTCTGGTGGAGGTGCTGATGGTACATGGCATCAGTTTACTTTTACAACACAAGCAATTCCAGCTCCAACACAAGTTACACCAGCTAACACATTAACAGGTGTTCCTATTCGACCTACATTTAGCTGGACGTGGTCTGGTGTAGGCGCAGTAACATACAGGTTAGAAGTTTCTGCAAGTAATACATTTGGCACAACTCTGTTAGACACAACCGGTACTTTTTTATCTGTCTTGTTGCCAGAGGCTAAAAGACTGCTTAATAATACATCATATTACTGGAGAGTAACTGCTACTCAAGGATTTAATTCGGCAGTATCTCCGGTTTGGAGTTTCCACACAACTCCAGTAGTTTCTATATCTCCTATTAACCCAATTAACGGTTCTGTTAATGTTGAGTTTAATCCAACTTATTTTTCTTTCCAAGTTGTAAATGGTTTTTCAGGGTCACTAAAATACTTAGTTCAATATCGTGTAAATGCAACTGTTCCAACAATTGCAGAATGGGGCGGAGCTAGTACTTTTACACTAACTAACTTGCTTTCAGAATTACCATTTCCATTAACACTACTTGCAAATAGTAAATATTATTGGAGAGTTGTTATATTAAACTCTTCAGATCAAGTAGTGAGTTATTCTGGCAATTATTATTTTACAACAAAATCTGGTGCACCAACTCCATACTTATCTTATCCAATAGGTGGTCAGCCAGTTGCTACTAATACTCCATCTTTTTATTGGTATGTTGGTACATATGACCTAACTAATTTGACTTTTAATTTAGTTGTTGCTCAAAATGCAGCTTTTACAGTTGGAGTTCAAACTATAACTAACATTTCTGGTTTACAATATGATTGGGTAGGTGCTCCATTTACTCCAGGAACAACTTATTATTGGAAGATTATTACATTCTATAAACGCGGAACTGCTGAAGAACAACAAGTATCTTCTACACATTCATCATTTAAAGCTTTAGGTTCTGGCACTGCTTCTACACCATTTTTATCTTACCCGATTGGAAGCACAACAGTTTATACTACAACACCAACTTTGTATTGGTATACAGGCGCATCAAATGATGGAGTGGATTTTGATGTACACATAAAGCTGTCCACTGCCGGTGGTTATACAAAAATTGCAGATAATACAGCAAATCTATTTTTAGATTTATCCGGTGGTTTATTTACTCCTTTTACACTTACAGCAGGTAGTACATATAACTGGTATGTTGTGGCAGAAGGAGATAACGGTACATTTACTTCATCCGTTGGAACTTTTATTGTGAGTTCAAGTATTGGAACTGGCCATCCCGTTGCATCTTGGCCTGTATCTAATCCAAGTTTAAGCACTTTAACACCATCTCTTTATTGGTATATGTATGGTTCACAGACTGGTTTAACAAAATATGTAATTAAATATAAGCAATTAAATGCATCACCTGTTGATTGGGATATTGAAGGCGGCACAACTAATGTTGACCCGGTTAGTCTTGCTTCAACCACATATGATATTCCAAGTAACTTAACTGCAGGCGCAAAATATTATTGGGCAATTGCTGGGTTTAATGGTGGCGAACGCGCAACACCATGGTCAGAAGGTTCATTTACAATTTCTTCAACAACTACTCTTGTAAATGTTTACTTATCAACACCAGTTGGTGGAACAACCGTATATACATTAACACCTACGCTTTATTGGTATGCTACCGGTGCAATTTCTGGTATTACATCTTATAGCTTAAAGTATAGCAATACATCAAACTTATTAGGTGGCGCTCCACCAGCATTTGTTACAACTGTTAATACAGGTACAAATAATTTCTTTACATTACCATCTAATCCAGCATTAGCAGGTGCTACTATTTACTGGCAAGTAACAGTAAATTATACAGGTGGATCTAATACATCTACTACTGGATCATTTGTTATTGATCCGGTTTCAAGTTCTGTTGTACCATTAGCTGGAAGCCCAATAAATAATATCGAATTAAAAACAACCGCCGCCACTTTATCATGGTTTACACCAGCCCCAAGTAAATCCAAATTAACTTTCTCGGTTGAATATGCTGAGAATAAGGATTTTGCAAATTCTAAAATAGTTACAGGGTTAGTTGAACCAAAACTAAGCGTAAGCGGCTTGAAAGAAAATACAACTTACTACTGGAGAGCTAAATCACTTGATTCTCAAGGAAGTTATAGTAAGTATTCAGATGTAGCTATATTTAGAACTTCTGGTAAACTTACATCAGTTACAGAAAACCTTGAAATTCCAAATAGTTTTGAACTTGCACAAAACTACCCAAATCCGTTTAATCCAACCACTCTAATTAGCTATTCATTACCAAAGGGCGCGTTTGTTACTCTAAAGGTTTATGATATGCTAGGAAAAGAAGTTAAGACGTTGGTAAGCAAAGAAGTTGCAGCAGGTAAGTATTCTATAGAATGGAACGGCGATGACAACTTTGGTAATAAAGTATCAACTGGTGCTTATGTTTACAGAATTACTGCTGGTGATTTTGTTTCTGTTAAGAAGATGTTACTAATTAAATAATTTCAACATAGAGAGAAGAGGATATAATGAAAAAAACTAGTGCTTCAATTATGCTCATTTTAGTTCTGGCAGCAATTGGCTTAGCTCTCTATGCTTGCCACGTAACTTACTTTTCGTAGAAATAAAAAAAATATATTACATAAAAGGGTCACGATTTGTGACCCTTTTTTTTACCCAATCTGTGATATTATTTACGCTATTGTGTATTTTTATTTATACTGATAAATAAATAGTTGTGATTATACTTATGAAAAAAAACTTTTTGATTCCTTTAATTCTAATAAGTTTTGTTATTTCAAACTGCCAGCCAAGCATTAAAGCAGAGGCGGAAATATTTATTCGCTTCAATCAAGTTGGCTACCTTCCAAATGATGTCAAATCGGTCGTTATCTTATCAACACATTCTATCGAAGGGAAAAGTGTTAGCATCAAGAATTCACGAACTAATAAAAATATGTTTGAATACATCTTAGGAAAAAGTTTAGGTAATTACGGTAATTTTAGGTTTTCTTATATAATTGATTTTTCTAATTTGAAAACGAATGGTGAGTATTATTTCCAATTCGCAAGGCAAAAAACTTTTAATTTCAAAGTTGGCGAAAATGTTTATAATGGAATAGCAGATTCATTATTAGAATTTTTCAGAGTACAAAGATGCGGCTATACAAATCCATTTCTACACGATCTTTGTCATATTTCAGATGCTGCACAGCTTATTGATGGTAAAATAGTTATTAATAAGAAAGTTGATGTTACGGGCGGCTGGCATGATGCCGGTGATTATGTGAAGATATTAAACACTACCGCATTTTCTACATATATGTTGTTGTTCTCTTATGAATTTGACGAAGCTAAATTTTCAACTGATAAAAACAAAAATAAAGTTCCGGATATTTTAGAAGAAGCTAAGATTGGTTTAGATTGGATGCTTCGTGCTTATTACCAAAAGAATAAACTTATTACACAAGTTCAAGATTTACGAGACCACGATGTAGGCTGGAGAATGCCGGAAAACGATGCCGTTGGATATGATAGACCAGCTTATGTTGGCATTGGGAAAAATCTTATTGGAATCTACTCTGCAACAATGGCGTTAGCTTATAGAATTTGGAATACAAAGTTGAATTACCCGGAATTCGCAAGCCAATGTTTAAAAGCTGCTGAAAACTTATATTCTCTAAATAAAAACGTTGCTAACGTTGATAGCAGCGGTTCTGGTGTTTATCTGGATAAAACTTGGGAAGGCAAGATGGCGCTTGGCGCAATTGAATTATACCTTTCAACAAATAAAACCAATTACTTAAATGATGCAACTTCATTTGCAGATTTGGCAGGTCCTGATCTTTGGTGGAGTTGGGGAAATATAAATTCTTTAGCACATTTCCGTTTAGCTAAAATTATTCCAAAATATGCTGATTACATTAGATTGAATCTTGAAGAATTTAACCGAAAGAAAAATGATAATTTGTTTGGCAAAGGAGTAGCTTTAAGCTGGGGAACAAATGTTACATTGTTAGGAATATCTTTACAAAATATTCTTTACAAAAATTTACAAAACGATACTACTTATGATTCCGTTGATTCTTTCTCTCGTGATTATATTTTAGGAAGAAACCAATGGGGCATAAGTTTTATTCAAGGAATTGGTAAGAATTTCACAAGAAATTTTCACCATCAGATTTCTCATTTTAAAGGAAGATTACCAGGAGGTTTTGCTGCTGGTCCAGCATCTAGAGAATTTGTAGAAAAATCTAAAATGCCCTTAGATAAGTTTGATAAATATGCTCGATTTCAGTCCAATGATTCGTACTATAGAGATGATAGAAACGATTATGTAACAAATGAACCAACCATAACTGGAAATGCAACAGCAATTTTTGTTTATGGTGTACTTTCAAAGTAAAATAATAAATGTCTTATTTTGAAGCAGAATAAATAATTATCCCACTTTTAGATGCTAATTAAATTAAATTTCATTGTTTTTAGGTCACAACAAGATCAACTGATGGCATTATTATTGTTCAAAAGAAGTAAATATTTCCAAAAGGCGCAGATATGAGCAGTTCAATAAAAAGAATACCTTCAGGGTTCTCATTAATCGATAAAAATTGGGGAGGTATTTATAGAGGCGGCAGCTATATGGTGGTTGGTCCGAGAAAATCCGGCAGAACCTTACTTGGTTTGCAATGTGCGCTTGAAGCAGCAAAAGCTCAAGAAGTGTGTCTGTATTTTACATTAATGCGTCCTAAGGATTTAATGATACAAGCTGCTTCACTAAATTTCGACATTCAATCATACATGAATCAAAATTTAATTATTGTGGTTAGAGTAGCACCACCAAATGATATTTACGATATGTATAATCCCGATGATTATTTAGTTGAATATTTTCATGATATCATTACAGTTGTAGATCAATATAGACCAACAAGAATAATTTTTGATGAATTAACCCCATTTGTTGGCTTTAGAAATCTTGACTATTTGCGTGATACTTTTTTGCGAACATTAGAAAATATTGAAGAGCGTGATATAACAAGTATGTTTATTATCAGCGAGCCGGCAACACAAAAAGCCCAAAATGTTGTGGAAGGACTTGCTCAATTTGTAACCGGGACAATTCTATTAAAAAAAGCCTCTTCTGTAAAAAGTGAACGGTTTTATAATGGACAGGTTGTTATTTCTCCTAATGTTGGGCATACGGAAGGAGAATTTGCAAGTGAATATAGAATTGAGCCAACAAAAGGTGTAACTACAGAGTTTTCTGCAGAGAGATTAAGTACCCAAACTTTTGATGAAACGCCTCGCTTAGTAAAAAGCAGAAATTTTAATGCTCAGACTAAAATTGAAATGCCATCTGAGCCGTATGCTTTCTCTAATATTTATAATTATAATGATTTCTTACTAATACTCAATAATCAAATTGCGCTTTATAAAAGTACTGGACAGACATTTAATTTAATTTCATTCAAGCTGGATCAAACAGCTCAAGTTAGAGGTATTCTAAATTTAAGTCAGCTTCAGAATGCTGTAAGATTATCAACTTCAAAAAAAGATAAAATTTGTGTAGTAGAAAATAAAATTGTAGTATTGTTAGTAAGAGGAAATATGAAAAGTGTAGTTGATCTTATGAGCAATG
>CAZVYT010000090.1:0-8079 GCA_964631495.1 uncultured Melioribacter sp.
CTTGCCGAACACGATTAGATTATCTCCAATCGAATAAAAATCTTTGATTTGGGACACTATCGAATAATTGTTTCTTAAGTAAAAATTTCTCGTTGCAGTATAACTATCTTTGGAAGAAGTTTCTGCAAGAATCCATCTTCCATTATTTTCTTTCACAAAATTTTCTGAGTGTTCAAGAAGTTTTCTGCCAACTCCAAGGTTTTTTGAATTTGGTCCAACAACAATCCAGAACAAGTCGAATACACCGTCAGTAAGTGCTCTCTTTCCAATGCAATGATATCCTAATATATTTCCTTCATTCTCAAAAACAAAAACGTTATAATATTCATGATCGGGTTTTAATAAAGCTTCATCAATTAACTCAATAGCAACGCATTTTTCTTCGGCATTAAAATTTTCAGTGAATTCGATAATACTTACTAATTGCTGCCTATCATTTGCTTGTAACTTGCGTATCATAACTATTTCTCATTAAAGCGAAGGATGAAATCTTATATAAAAGTTCCTCGTACCCAATTCCAGCTGAGGCAGCACTGCGTACAAAGCCGGTGTCAGGTGAAATATCCGGATTCGGGTTAACTTCAATTACATAAGGAATATTTTTTGCGTTGAGACGAATATCAACTCTAACATAATCGCGACACTCAAGGGCATCATAAGCTTCAAGTGCCATCTTTTTAACTTTTTCTTCTAAGCGATCATCAAGCTTTGCCGGACACTTAGGTATTGTGCTTTTGAAGTAAACACTTTCTGATAACCATTTTGCTTCATATGTAACAATTTTTGGAAGTCCGTTAGGTAAAGTATCAAAAGTTATTTCAGAAATTGGAAGTACTTTACCGCCGAGTATTGCAACATTTAATTCACGACCCTCAATATATTCTTCAATTATTACTTCTTGAGAAAACGAAGTGAATAAATAATTTAGACGGGCTCTTAAATCTTCATAATTGTGAACCACTGAAAACTCAGAAATACCTATGCTTGCATCTTCTCTGGCTAGTTTAAGAATTACAGGAAAGTTAAGTCGAAATTTACTTCTCGAAGGTACTTCATCAAGATGTGCAAGATAATAGTCAGGTGTTTTTACATTATGAGCCTTTAAAATCTGTTTTGTTCTTGATTTCTGTAAACAATTACCAAGTGTCATTGCAGAATTTCCGGTGTATTGAAAGCCAAGCAAATCAAAAACTCCAGCGATGTAGCTTTCATAGTCGGAGTTTCCTTCAACTGACTCAACAAAATTAAAAATTACATCTGGAGAAATGTTAGTAATTTTTTTTATTGCTTCTCTTACATTTCTGTTTATCGCAAGAGATTCTACAAAAGCATATCTCTTTTTGAGAAAGTTTTTTATAGATTCTATTTGATTTAAAAACTCACGTTCAGATAAATCATTATCCTCGCTTTGATTTTCTATCTCTTTTCCAAGATAATTTGTGTAATACCGAGTTGGTTCATTATAACATATCAATATTTTATGATCTAGCAGCATCATAAAAGTTTGTGCCTTATTATAGCAGAATCCAAAACTTTGTTTATCATTTCTTGATAAGAGTATCCGGCTGTTCTTGCAGCTTTTGGAAAGCAAGAATTATCATCTGGATCAGGTAATACTCCAGGAAGAGGATTTATTTCAATTATATTTGGCTCTCCGTAAGAATCTAATCGTATATCAATTCTACTCCAGTCTTTGCATCTTAATACTTGAAATGTACGTTGAGCAACTTGAGAAATTTTCGAAGCAAGTTCGGCACTTATATTAGCAGGGCAAGAAAAAATATTTAACGGATTATCTTTAGTATCAACTACCCATTTTGCTTCATATGAATAAATTGGAGCTAAGTGTGAAGGTAGTTCGTTCAAATTAATTTCTATAATTGGTAAAACTTTTGTTTCATTGTCATTTCCTAAAATTGCAACTGTAAACTCACGACCTGGCAAGAACTCTTCTAATAAAAAAGGTTGATTGTATTCAGAGAATAATTCAGTAAGTCTGGATTTTAAGTCTTCTAAATTGTTAATAAATGAAGAATCAAAAATACCTTTGCTGGATCCTTCCGCTACTGGCTTCATTATAATTGGAAAGGATAAATTAAATTTGTCTAAATCAGACAATGCTTCAATCAACAAAAATTTAGAGGTTGGAATGCCATGATAAGAAAGCACTTCTTTAGTTCGAGCTTTATCTAAACAAGTAGTTAAGGTCAATGGATCTGAACCAGTATAAGGGATTTGTAACATATCTAGCATTGCTGGAATTTGTGCTTCTCTACTAGTTCCATAAGCGCACTCGGCAACATTAAAAACAATATCAGGTCTTAAGCTTCTTAATTTTTCATAAGCATCTTCATTTGCTTCAATCATTACAACATCATGTTTTAATAATAATGAGTCTCTAATTGAATTTACAGTATCAATAGAATCCCATTCAACAAAATTGTCATTGAAATTTTTAATTGAAGTTGAATTAGAAGAGAGAGGTGTTCGTTCTCCGGAAATGTTTTCTTCCGGCTTAACATTGTATGTGAGGGCTACTTTTAATTTTTTATTTAGCGAAGAAGAACTAATAACAATTCCTTTCAAAATTTCTGCACGAAATATAACATATATAAAAAAAATCGCAACAATTTGTTCTCATAAAAATAAATTATCAAAAAAAAATAAAATGATTTTGTAAAATAAATTATGCGATGTGTGAGAGTTGAAATTTAGTTGAGAACTTTTCTTTTAGGTTTTTTTTAACAACTAAATTGTTTGGATTCAGTAATTGTGGGTCAGTTTTAATCAATTCAAAAGCAACTTCTTTTGCTTGTTGAATTATTTCAATGTCTTCTACGAGATTAACATACTTAAAATCTGGCAAACCACTTTGTTCTGTCCCAAAAATATTACCAGGTCCACGTAATTTAAAATCGATTTCAGAAAGTTCAAATCCGTTTGTTGTATTAACCATAGCATTTAATCTAATTAAAGATTTATTTCTTTCAATTATTTGCGGAGAAAGGTATTCCTGTGAAAATGTAAAATTATTTGAACGTAATGCTAATTCATTTTTTGTTACTAAAATGCAATAAGCTTGAGTGTTACTTCTTCCAACTCTTCCGCGTAATTGATGAAGTTGTGAGAGTCCAAAACGATGTGCATCATTTATAATTATTATGTTAGCGTTTGGAATATCAATACCAACTTCGATAACAGTTGTAGAAACTAATACATTGTATTTCTTTTCAGAAAAATCATGCATTGCAGTTTCTTTTTCTTGCCACTTCATCTTGCCATGTATTAATCCAATACTTAAATCTTTTAGATGATCATTCTTCAACTCTTCATAATGTTTTATTGCTGCCTTTAATTCTAGTTTGTCGGATTCTTCGACTAATGGGTAGACAATAAATGTTTGAACATCTTCAGAAGCTTTCTTTTTTACAAAATCATATATAGCTGGTAATTTATTCTCACCACGAAGAATAGTTTTTATTGGAATTCTTTTTTTAGGTAACATATTTATTATCGAAACATCTAAGTCTCCATATAAAGTCATGGACAATGTTCTTGGAATGGGTGTTGCGGTCATTACTAATACGTTGGGAGCATTTAATTTTCTTGTTAATTCCAGTCGTTGTAAAACACCAAAGCGGTGTTGTTCATCAATCACAACTAAACCAAGTTTATTGAACTCTACTGTATCCTCGATTAATGCATGTGTGCCAATAACTAAATTGGTGTTACCTGAATAAATATTATTTAGAATATTATCTCTTTCCGATTTCTTTTGACCGCCTATTAGAATATCAGTATTTAGACCAAGTGGTTCCAGCATTTTAGCAATTCGCTTATAATGCTGATCTGCAAGTATTTCTGTTGGAGCCATAATAGCGCATTGAAACCCGTTACTAATTGCAATAACAATGCTGATCAATGCAACAATTGTCTTCCCACTGCCAACATCACCTTGTAGAAGTCTATTCATCGGAATATTGCTTTCAAGATCTTTCCTAATTTCTGAGAGCACTTTAAGTTGAGAAGCGGTAAGTTCAAATGGCAGTGAGTTTAAGAATAATTTAAGTTGACTTGTTTTTGCTGAAAATGATATACCAAATTGTTTCTTATCAAAAAGTGTTTTTCTTAAAGCTATCATACATTCAAAATAAAATATCTCTTCAAATTTTACTCTATGTTGTGCTCTATTTAGCTCTGAAAAGTGAGGTGGACAGTGAAGTGTTTTAATCGTTTCATTTAATGGTAATAAAGAAAATTTCTCTATCAATTCTTTTTGCAAAGTCTCACTAACTAAAGATGAGTAAGACTCAACTGCTGAATTAATTATTCGTCGTAAACTGAAGTCTCCAATATTTGTCTCTTTTAATTGTTTTGGCAATCTATAAAATGGAATAATTTTCCCAGTGTTCAAGAAATCACTTGATTCAGATTCAGCAAGTTTGTCAAAATCCGGGTGGGCAATTTGTAAGTGGCCATATTTTGTTAATATTGGTTTGCCAGATACTGCAAAAAATTCACCATCATGAAAGTGATTCTTAATAAACTTTGCACCGTTGAACCATACACATTCAAAGAAGCCTGTTGAATCTTTCATTCTTACTTTAAATATCTGTTTTTTATTATAGTAGTGCGTTTCAGAATCAACTACTTTACCAATAATAGTAACTTCGCCTTCATATCCATCCGAGACAATTTGAACAACTTTTATAGAGGAAAGTATATTTGTACGGTCTAAATACTTTGTAGGAAAGTAAAACAGCAAATCATAAATAGTATTGATTCCAATTTGTGCAAAAGATTCGGCTCTTTTTGGACCAATAGATTTTAAGTATTGTACAGATTTTGCTAATTCGTTATGCATTAGGCTTGAAAAAGTTATCAGTAGTGATAAATATAATAAAAAAGGAAAGACTAGTTAAAGAGAAGGTTATTCTTTTTCCGCCTTCATATCGCGTGTCATTAATTCGTAAGTAACCTTTATAGGATCTCTTTCTTCAAAAAGAATTGAATAGACTGCATTAGAAATTGGTGTAGTAACTTTTAGTTTAGTGGAAAGTTCGTGAACTGATTTACTGGTTTGAACTCCTTCTGCTACCATTTGCATTGTTTTAAGTATTTCTTTAAGTTTTTTACCGTTGCCAATTTGTTCTCCAACATGCCGGTTTCTGCTATGTTTGCTCATACATGTAACAATTAAATCGCCCATACCTGATAATCCGGAAAATGTTTCAGGTCTTGCGCCCAAATGAATTCCTAATCTAGAAATTTCAGCAATGCCTCTTGTCATGATAGCTGCTTTTGTATTATCTCCAAAACCGGCGCCGTCAATAATTCCAGCACCAACAGCAATTACATTTTTTAATGCGCCGCCATATTCAACACCAAGGATATCTGTAGTAGAATACACACGAAAATAGGAAGTTATAAATGCTGACTGAATCTGCTTTGCTGTAAAATCATCAGTGCTTGCAGCTACAACAGCAGTAGGAATTTTTCTGCAAACTTCTTCTGCATGTGATGGACCTGATAAAACCCCAATTTGAGAAGAAGATAGTTTCTTTAATTCATCTTTGATTATTTGTGAGACGGTCATTAAAGAACCTACTTCAATTCCTTTTGATACACTTACAAAAGTTGTATTCTTAAAGTTTTCTCCTTTAAGTTCTTGCACAACGCTTCTAATGAATTGAGTAGGAACAGCAATTACAATTATATGCTGATTGTGACAGCTTTCTGATAGAGAATGTGTAATGATTATTTCTTTTGGGATGTTTACACCTGGCAAATATAATTTATTCTCGCGAGTGCTGTCCAAGATTTTAGCATAATTATTTTTATACTCCCATAGAGTAACATCATGCCCATTATAATGGAGTAGAATTGCTAAAGTTGTTCCCCAGCCACCAGCACCAAGTACAGAAATTCTCATTTATGCAGCTTTCTTTTTTGAGAAGGAAATTTTTCTTTCGTTACCTTTCATTATGCGATCTATGTTTGCTCTGTGAGTATAAATTACAAAGAAAGCTAATAGAATTGCGAAAGGTAAAATTGTGTGATATCCTTGAATATCAACATTAAATATGTTTTCTCTAATAACCATAATTACTGGAACAGCTACTGCAGCAGCAAGTGAGCCTAAAGATATATATCTTGAAATTCCAACCACTAAAAAGAAAACTCCTAGTGCCAATGCCATATCAATTGTAACTATCATTATTAAAACACCAAGACCTGTTGCAATTCCTTTACCACCTTTGAATCCGGCAAACAAAGTCCAGACGTGCCCAATAACCGCGGCAACACCACAAATGATCTGTACCAATGTAAAATCATCGAAAGGGGTTACATTACTAAAAGGAAAACTATCTAAGTAGAAACGCGCAACAACAATTACAGCTATGGCGCCTTTAAATGCGTCTAGAAGGATAGTAAGAATTCCCCATTTCCAACCGAGTACACGAAATACGTTTGAACCGCCAGCGTTTCCGCTTCCGAATTTTCTTATATCTATTCCACGAACTAATTTGCTAATCAATATACTTGTAGGAATTGATCCAACTAAATATGATAGTACAATTACGAAAAAGAGATTAAGCATTATGTATCCGATTATATGGTCAACAAAAAATATACAAAAGGTTTTTTATTTACAATTAGATTTTGCTATTAAAAAGATTTCAATATCAACGATAATAATTGTATATCATCATCTGTAGTTACTTTAAAATTAAGTGACGATCCATTAACAATTTTAACTTCGTAACCGGCACGATGTACAAGCATAGATTCATCCGTACCGATAAAATTTTCTGCCTTAGCTTTTTTCATTGCTTCAAAAAGTATTTTATATTTGAAAACTTGAGGCGTTTGAGCGTAATAATATTCTGAACGGTTCACATAATTCATAACCACATCACTACCTTTAATCAATGTGTCCTTTGCTTTCAAGGCTACTACGGCAGAGCCAAAAAGCTTTGCAGTCTGAATTGAATCGTATAAAATTTCTTTTGTAAGCAAAGGACGAACAGCATCATGTATAACAACAATATCATCGTCTTCCGCTTGAATAGATTTTAATGCATTGAAGACAGAGTGCTGCCTTTCTTCACCGCCTTCTACCAAGCATGTGAATTTAGTTAAGCTAAAATTATGTTTAATAGTTTCAAGAAGGTTAAAGTAACTGCTTTGAGCAGCAACAATTATTTCGTCAACATGTTTTGAAGACTGAAAAACTTGAAGAGTGTGGGCAATTAATTCTTTGCCTGCAAATTGTAAATATTGTTTGGGAAGCGGCGCATTCGTCCGCTTACCCAAACCTCCCGAGGGAATAATAGCATACGTTTTCATATTATAATAATAACATTGCATCACCGTAACTCAAGAAACGGTAATCATCCTTTAATGCTTTCTTATAAGCTTTCATTAAAAAGTCATAGCCGCCAAAAGCTCCAACTAACATCAATAAAGTTGATTCTGGGGCATGGAAATTTGTTATAAGTTTTTTAGTTACTTTGAAATCGTATGGTGGAAAGATAAACTTATCTGTCCAGCCAAAATTAGGCTTTGCCAAACCATCGGCAGTTACACTGCTTTCTAAAGCGCGGCAAGTGCTTGTTCCAACAACGAAAACATTTTTCTTGTTCTTAAGAGCATTGTTAATAACCTCGGCAGTATGTGAAGGCACTTCAAAGTATTCCGAATCCATTCTATGCTTTGTTAGATCTTCTACTTCAACCGGGCGGAAAGTACCAAGACCAATATGAAGTATTACCGGAACTGTACTAACACCAATTTTTTCTAATTTTTTAATTAGAGCCGGCGTAAAGTGCAATCCTGCAGTTGGCGCAGCCACCGAACCATCTATCTCGGCAAAAATTGTTTGATAATCTTCACGATCTTTTGCAACAGCATCGCGCTTAATGTACGGTGGCAGAGGAGTGTTCCCAATTTTTTCTATGGCCTTAAAAATATCACCGGCATCTTCATTAAAGCGAACAGTTCTTCCTCGTGATGTTGTGTTGTCAATTACTTCGCACCAAAGTTTATCGTTGAAATAGATTCTATTGCCGATACGGA
>CAZVYT010000091.1:0-3248 GCA_964631495.1 uncultured Melioribacter sp.
CGTTTTCAAAACCGGAAAGTTGTTTTCTCAGTATCGCAGAAATTTCATCGGGTCTGATTTCCGCCATTTTATTCTTCCTAAATTTTTCTAATTAAGTTAAATGCTGATTTCTTCTGCAAACTTTTTACGCAAAAGTTTAAGCTGATGACGCACAGAAGCGTCATAAACTGTGTCTTCAAGTTCAGCAACAAATCCGCCAATGATTCTCTCATCAACTACAAATTTGGACTGAACAATCTTTTCCGTTTCCTTTTCAAGCTTGCTTGTAATTTTTTTCTTTACGGAATCATTAAGCTCAACGGCAGAAACAACTTTAGCTCTCAGAATTCCTTCTTTCTTATTTCTCAGATTTATAAATTCTTTGAAGATATCAAACAGAATATCTTCCCTTCCCTTTTCAACAACAAACTCAAGAAAACTTTCCGTCTCTTTAGAGATTTTATTTTCGTAAATCTTAGTGAGTATGTTTTTCTTTGCAGTTGATTTAATAACCGGACTTTTAAGAACTGTGCGTAATTCTTTGCTTGCTTCTAGAGAGGAATAAATTAAATCCGCATCTTGCGCTATCTTGCTGTAGATTTTTTTCTCTTCAGCAAGCTGCATTAGCGAATTTGCATAACGGTATGATATTCTGTAAACGCTCATTAATTCTTATTCATTTCGTCCAGATACTTATCAACTAATTTTAGCTGTTGCGGTTTATCAAGATTCTCTTTCAAAATCTTTTCTGCGGCACCAATTGCAATTTCAGCTACTTGATCTTTCAGCTTAGTAAAGGCTTCTGCATTCTTGCGTTCAATTTCGGAAGCAGCGTCTTCAACCATTTTCTTGGCAGCAAGTTTGCTCTCATCCAAAATCTGACCTTTCAACTTCTCGGCATATTCTCTACTCTGATCAACAATTTTCTGTGCTTCCTCTTCAGCCTTGCGCATCGCAACTTTGTTATCAGCAATAAGTAATTCGGCTTCTTTGCGCGCTGTTTCAGCTTTTTTCAGAGATTCTTTGATAATGTTTTCTCTTTCGTTTAAGGAATTAAGAATAGGCTTCCATGCGATTTTTTTAAGAATCAGCAATAAGAAAATAAATGTAACCACAGTCCATAAAATTAGACCGGGGTTCACATCAAGAGGTCCGCCTTGAACAGCTTCGCCGCCGCTAAATGCCAGAACCAATACGTAGCTTAACAATTCCATTTTTTCTTCCTAATGAAAGAGGTTAATATTTTTTACTTAAGAGCTAAAAGAATACAAATAACTAATGCGAACAAAGAGATACCTTCGATAAGTGCAGCTGCAATAATCATTGAAGTTCTGATATCGCCGGCAGCTTCTGGCTGACGACCGCTAGCTTCCATTGCTGAGCTTGCTAACTTACCAATACCGAAAGCACCACCAATAACTGTTAATGCTGCACCAAAACCGGCTGCTAAATAAGCGAATTCCATTTGATTCCTCCTTTATAACGTTTAATAATATTAATGCTCTTGATGATATGCCATTCCAATGAATAGCGACGACAGCATTGTAAAGATATATGCTTGTAACAATGCAACTAAAACTTCAAGTAAGAATATGAACAAAGCAAATGCAATAGAAACCGGAATAACAACATATGTATGCAATATAAAAATTAATCCGAGTAATGCGAGAATCACAATGTGACCCGCAGTCATGTTTGCAAAAAGACGAATAGCCAACGCAAAAGGTTTTGTGAACAAACCGAGCAATTCCACAACAAACATTATTGGAATAAGCCAAGTTGGAAGACCGTGCGGCAACAATCCTTTGAAGTAACCAAACACACCGTTCTTCATCATACCGCCGCCCTGTATAACAATGAAAGAGATTATTGCTAACGTAGCTGTAACGGAAATATTACCAGTTGCAGTTGAGCCGTAAGGAAGTAATCCTAAAAAGTTACAAGTAAGGATAAAGAAGAAAATCGTTAGTAAGAAGGGAAGAAATTTCTCATATCCTTTACCGATGTTTGGTCTGGCAATTTCATCTCGAACGAACAAAATCATTGTTTCGGTTAGATTTGTTGCACCCTTAGGTATAAGCGATTTTTTATATGATTTAGAGACTTTTACAAACGTAACAATAAGAACAATTGCAGCGATCCACATAAAAACCACATGCTTGGTAATGGAAATATCCAATCCAAATAGGTGGAGTTGCGGAAGATGAATAACACCAAAAGGAGTTAAATCTATCTCTCTCGCATCCAAAACGTGATGCATAATCCAGCTGGTATCTGTTTCCTTTGCTGTTTCATGCACAACTTTGGCTGTATCAGTTACAATATTCGGATCAGAAAACCACATTTTTGTTCTTTTTTATAGATTTTTCAAAGCTTTCTTTAACTATTAATATCTCGAACACAAGAAAAAACAAGTACCAAAACAAGAACCCAAATATAAACGCATATTGGTCAACTTTCAAATAATTCAGCACCAATAAGACTACAATTAACATCAAAAATAGACGCAAAATCATCCCTCCAAGGTTAACAAGAAGGAAAGTTTTATTTGATTTTTTGATCGAAAAGTGTGAAAATGAGACAAATAACAAATAATTACATAGGCCCAGTATTGCAGAGTACTCGAAGGAGATGAAAAAACTAAGATCTACAATCTTTAGTAGCAAAAAAAGTACTGCAATTATATCAACCAAAAAGAGCATAATTCCGGATAGAATGAGTTTATTTTTCATTTTTTGGTTTTCTTGTTCAGGTTAAGAACCGATTTAATGAAATTGTATATGCCGGCCGCCGAGCCAAGAAACGAAAAAAGAATGATGAATAAAGGGGTTGTAGATAGAGTTGAATCAAGCCACCGACCGAGAAAGAACATAAGGATTACAGATGCAGCTAATTGAGTTCCTAAGCCTAAGTAGGGGCCAATTTGGTGATATGACGAAGTGTAATCTTCGGGCTTACTCATAGTGTTAAATACAAGTTATTTAGCATTCTCCATATTACTAAACCCTTGGAAAAGAGCTCCTTCTTCAATAATAAGCGATTTGGCAATCAAGTCTCCTCGCAAAACTGCTTTGGATTCCAAACGCAATTTTTCTTCTGCCAAAACTTTACCGTTGAGATTGCCGTTCATAGTTACATTTTTGGCTTTAACTTCACCAGTTAGTATGCTTCCTTCTCCAACTGTTAAATTTCCATTTACGGAAATATTTCCATTTACAGTTCCATCAATTCTTACGTTTCCATCACTAAATAAATTGCCTTCAATTCTA
>CAZVYT010000091.1:3258-7725 GCA_964631495.1 uncultured Melioribacter sp.
CGCTATTGCTTATAATGCTAACATCTTCTGTTAGATGATCTTTTTTGATTGCCATTTTTACTCCTACTTAATAATAAAAGTTTTAGGATCCACCGGCTTACCTTTGTACCAAAGTTCGAAATGTAAATGTGGGCCTGTGGTATTCTTGCCTGAATTACCGCTTAACGCAATAAGCTCGCCATGAGTTACAGTATCGCGTATTCTTTTTATAATGGATGAACAGTGTTTATAAACACTGGTGTAATCGTTTGAATGCTGAATAATGATCATGTAACCGGAATCAACAGTATAGTCTGCAAAAGTTATAAATCCACCTGAGGCCGCATAAACTGGAGAACCGCTACTTACACCGTAATCGATTCCCAGATGTCCTTTTGCAGCATTGAATTCTTGAGTAATAACTCCTGAAGTTGGTTCAAAGAAGTATTGCTTAACAGGTTCTTTACTCTCCTGAAAAAAAGAAGGGAATAAATCTTTTACAACAGCAAAAATACTTCCTTCAATTTTGATTTTTTTATTAATCGTTTTTCTTAATGTATCGTACAAAGGATTTTTAGGATCGATAGTGTCTCTCTGCGCCAATTTAATTGCATATCTCATCCGTTCATTCATCGAAGAAATTTCTTGTAACTGCTGGGTGAGATCTATTACTCGTCCTTGAAGTTTTTGAATTCGCTCATTTTGCGCTTGGAGTTCGGAATTATCAACAACAAATAATGCATCTTTAAATGGTGTGATTGAGAGAAAAAGAATTAAGACAAACCAAGAAGCAAGAGTATAGAGGGAAATATATGCTACTGCTTTAAATAGGCTTACCTTATACCGCTTAGTTGCCAAGATCGGCAAATTTGGAGTGACGTAGAGTGAGGAATTCTTTATGCTTTCAAAATCGAACCACTTCATTTGAATCTCTTTTTGGATTGAGCAAATATAAATATTTGAGGTTACTTAAGCAGACAATATTTGCTTAAGCTTTTTGAACACAAATTCGGGTTTTAGCTTATGCGCACAATCGAAAGTTTTGACCGGACATTCTTGATGGCCATGTATTCCACACGGTTTGCATGGCAAATCATCGAATGAAACAAACATACTTTTTTCATTATAGGGATAGAATCCAAAAGCCGGAACAGTAGAACAATATATGGTAAGTGCCGGTATTCCGGCAGCCATTGCCAAATGTGTAGGTGCACTATCGTTGCAAACAATTGCTTTGCAATTTTTTAGAAGAGATAGAGATTCCATTACACTTAATCGCCCGGTAAATGATTCTACATTTGAAGTGAAATTTTTTCCGATGTCATCGCAAAGTTCGGAATCTTCTTTTCCACCAATCAACACAACAAAATAGCCTTCTGCGAGAATCAATTTGATAATTTCGAAATAGTATTTAGCCGGGTAGACTTTTGTTTTCCAAACCGACCCCGGAGCTACAGCAATTATTTTTTTACCATTCGCAATTTTTAACAGTTCATCTGTTCGTTTTTTTGTTTCTTCCGGTATTCGGATTTGTGGAAAAACTCGCCACTCATTTTTCTCAAAATCTAATTCCAGAAGCGATAGATTTCTCTCAACTTCATGTTTTGACTTCTGATATTGAATCAGTTTTTTATACAAAAAAGAAAAATCGGCTGTATCAAATCCAACTGTTTTTCTTGCAGCAGAAAGAAATGCGATGACTGTTGATCTTACCGACCTATGCGGAGAAATAACTGTACTAAATGATTTACTTCGGATTTTATATACCAGCTTGAGATAACTAAAAATCGAACTGTCAATTCCTCTTTTATCGTAAACAATAACTTCATTAACGGATTCAGAATTTGCAAAAACTTCTTTTGTTGATGGAATACACAAAACGCTGATAAAAGAATTTGAATTGATTTCTTTAATCTTCTGGATTAGTGGAAGCGTTAGAATTGCATCGCCTAAAAAAGCGGTTTGTATAACTAATATTTTCTCTTTCAATATTTCCAAATTTTATGCATCCAAAAATACTGATCTGGATATTGTCGAATCATTTTTTCAAGAAAAGCGGCATACTGCTGGTTAATTGCTATAATCTTATTATTCAATTCTTGCGGAAGAATTTCTTTATTAAGCGCTTCAAAAATTCCAACGTAATTTCCATCCTTCTGTCTTACTACTACACCAAAAATTACATTACAATTTGTTTTGGCTATTATAGTCGCTGTCCCCATATAGAATGGAGTTGGTTTTCCAAAAAAAGATATTCTTGGGCTATCTGCCGGGCCCCTTTGATCGCCAACAACAGCAACAATTCCGCCGTCTCTCAGCACTTCCAGCAAATGCCTAACCGATGCACCAAGCCACACCATTTTGTTTCCGTGTGCTTCTCTTGAATTTTTAATAAAGTCGTTTGCTACGGAATTACTTTGCCTCTTTGCTAAAACATGAAATGGTTTATTACAGTGCAACGATGCAGCACTACCACCAATTTCCCATCCGCCGAAATGACCGGTCAAAAAAATCAGTCCATTGTTTTTATTAAGACCATCTTCTACAATTTTAAAATTGGGAATAGTCAGCATAGCTTTCAAATTCGTTTTGGAAATATTGGGTAGAATAAATATTTCGAAAAAAGTAATCAATACATTCTTATACGCCCCCTTTGCAATGATTTTTTTTTCAGCTAAGGTTTTTTCCGGAAAAGCAATGGCGAGATTTTCTAAAACAACTTTCTTACGAATAGGAACAAAGTAATAAAAAAAAGTTCCGAGTTGTTTGGCAAGTAATCTTGTCCCAAAAAGTCCAAGAATTCTAAACAACCCGGATAATAATTTGAAGAAGCCGTAAAGTATTTTTTGATTTATATTCACAAAACTATTCTGTTTTCACTCTACTCTGCCAATCTTCGTCTGCGTATTCTCCTCGCTTAGTAGAATGAAGAAGCTCATATTTGCCAAAACCGGTTAGGTCGCCAAAAACAAAAGACACTCCTCCTTCAATTTCATGGTAGAACCACACCTCATAAGGCTTTAGGTTAGGTTCATTTGGGAACAAATCCTTTTGATCCGGTTCACCAAAAATTAGAAGAACTCTTCCCCTATCCGAAAGATATCCATCTCTACCCATTGATTTATAATGCTGATTGGCATATTCCACGCGCCTCATATACTGCTCTTTGTATTCATTTCTTGATGAGGTTGCATCCGGATTTCTTCCGTACCAGAAATTGAACAGATATTCTCTCTTATCTTTTAAAGAATCCAGTTTAGCATATCTTCCTACTTCTGTTTGCGTAGCAATATATTTTATCTGCTTGAACATTAGATCACAATCTTCATTAGAGTAAAGTCCAAACTCGCTGTTAATTACCGAGCCTTTTGAAACAGCGTTTTTGCTTGAATCAACTACATTGGGATTATATAAGAAAAATCTCTTTGCTGAAATAAATGCTTGATTCGTTTTAGGATCGATTAAACTAAGCGCAAGATTATATGAGTCTGAAGGAAGTTTGCTGAGATTTAATAATCCAACTTCAACAACAGCGTTAGCTGCTTGCTTAATTTGTTTTTCGCTTCTCTGTACCATTACTCCCGAACTATTCACCAAATCTCGTTTCAAAATGAAGTTTACAGATGGATCATCCAGTTTCAAATTGTAAAGTTCAGCATATAAAAATAGTACTGGAGATTGTTCTGTATAAAGCATGGACGGATTAGGAAATACCTCCAGTGTGTTCTTATAGAATATCGATTTAGTATCCTTTGAATCTTTTTTGATTCTGTTAGCTAGTTGAATATCACTCATAGAAAACTTATCTAACTTAAATGGCTTGATAATAAAATTCTCTGAAATCAATTTTTCTAATTTTGGATTTTGAGTGTCGTACGCTTTCACTGTTAAAGAATAATTTCCAGCCGGAACTACAAAACCCATCACTCCCGATAAACTTTTTTGATTTGAATCTGAAACTGCATTAACAATTTTGTAATTCTTATTTACGAAAAACTCTTTCGAATCTAAGTTCATTATTTCCAAATGAACAATTGCCTCAACCGATGTACCTTCAGCAGTGGTAATTTTCTGCATGTTTGCCGGAGATAATTCGTAATAAAATTCCATATAAACAGAAGTAGAATCATAATTAAAGCGAGCGTAGTCGAAATCGAAGTTAAGTTTTGTTTGCGAAAATGTTATTTGAGCAAGAAGTAGAACACCTAAAAAAAGTAACCTCTTCATCATTTTATCTCCATTTGAATTGTAATCAGTAAACTGATGAGGTTTACAAGTACTCACCGTTATTTTTTTTGTAAAGTTACAAATACTTAAGCAAAAAAAAAGCCCCGACTCAGGGAAGAGTCGGGGCTAAAATAACGGTACTACTAACTAATTAGAAACCGAGAGAAATGGTAACTATTTGGTTAGCATCCCAATACTTCATTGCGCGGTAAGCATAATCCAAACTGATTACTGCACCGCCAATATCATATTTGATACCGA
>CAZVYT010000092.1:0-7284 GCA_964631495.1 uncultured Melioribacter sp.
AGTTCAGACGTGTGCTCTTCCGATCTGCAAAGTTTATAAGCAGCGAGATGATCGGTTTTGATGCTGGCCGGAGGAGAACGAGGCCGATTTCTACTCCTGTAGATCGGAAGAGCGTAGTGTAGGGATAGAGTGTAGATCTCGATTGTTGCCGCGAGAAGTGACTAAGAATAATGAGGATGGAGTTGTAAGTCTAATTAATTCTTGGTTTGAAACTGTTAAAAGAATTATGTACTTAACAGGTGCTGCTAATATCTACCAGTTAAGAAAAAATGGATTGAAAAGAAAAGAGGAGTTAATTTGAAAATTAATAGCAACAAGTATTCAAAGATTTATAAAAAAGAAGTAACTAAAATTGATGATAGGCTTTACTTACTTTTAAAGAACAGAAGACCAAAATCATTGTATAAGCCATGCTCTTACATACTTGAAGGAAAAGGAAAAAGACTCCGTCCATTTTTGGTTTTAGCGGCAGCTAAATCAGTGGGTTGTAGTTTTTCAAAAGTTTATAACGCTGCTCTTGCAGTTGAAATATTGCATAATTTTACATTAGTACACGATGATATTATGGATAATTCTGATATGCGTCGCGGCAGAGTAACTCTCCATAAAAAATATGATGTAAATACTGCAATCTTAGCTGGCGACAATCTTAATGCTCTTGCTTTCGAATGTTTACTTAAAGATTCTAAAAAAAATGTAAATGAAATAGTTTCCTCTTTTACACATGGCATAATAGAGGTTTGTGAAGGACAAAGTTTAGATAAAGAATTTGAATTACGCGATAATGTTACTCTTAATGAATACAAAGTAATGATATACAAAAAAACCGCTGCGCTTTCGGAAATGTGCTGCAAAATAGGTGGACAGCTTGCCGGAGGAAATAAAAAGGTTATTAATGCACTTGCAGCTTATGGTAAAAATCTGGGAATGGCTTTTCAAATACAAGATGATTTGCTAGACATAATTGCCGTTGAAGAAGAATTTGGAAAAATTATTGGCGGTGATTTAGTTGAAGGGAAAAAAACATTTCTCTTTTTAAGGGCTATGCAGAAAGCAAAAGGAGCTGATAAAGCTCAATTGCAAAAAGTAATATCCGAAAAAGGTATTAAAAGAAATGAGATAGAGAATTATAAATATTTGTACATTAGGCTTGGTGTTTTAGAAGACGCAAAAAAAGAAATTGAACGTTATACTAAACTCGCTTTAAATAATATTTCTGTCTTGCCAAATAAAGAAGGACAACAATTAATGAAATGGCTTGCTAACGTTTTAATCAATAGAAATAAATGAAAGAACTTACAGTTACAATAGTTAATAACGCCGGTCTTCATACGCGTCCGGCTGCTACAATTGTTAAGCTTGCATCCAAATACAAAAGTGAATTTTATTTGAATAAAGATGGTCTTCATATTAACGGAAAAAGTATTATAGGAGTAATGACTTTGGCTGCTGAAAAAGGAAGTCAAATATTATTGTCTTTTGACGGTGAAGATGAAGAAGAAGCGGCAATAGAAATTGCAGATTATTTCAACAGAGGATTTGACGAACTCTAATGAAAGAGAAAGAGATCAATACTGTTCTAAAAGGCATAGCAGCTGCGCCTGGTATTGTTATTGCCAAAGCATACATATATGCAAAAGAGAAAGAAGAAATCTCAACCGAAATAATCACAGATATTGTTGAAGCTATTAAAAATCTTGATGTAGCCTTAGAGCAGTCAAAAAAAGAATTGCGAAAAATATTTTCACTTGCTGTTGATAAATTAGGGGAAAAACGTGCCGCAATTTTTGAAGCTCAAATGATGATTCTTGATGATCCAATTCTTATTTCAACGCTTAAAAAAAGAATTGAAATTGAAATGAGAATGCCAGAGTACATTGTTGATAGTGAAATTTCTAAATATACTAAGCTAATGAGTCTTGCAAACGAAGCGTACATGAAAGAACGCTCTCATGATATTGAAGACATAAAGAACAGAATTATTAGAAATCTAAAGAAGAAAAAGTGGAGTTCTAGAATTGCTAATGAAGTAATTGTAGTAACAACAAATCTTTCACCTTCAGATACGGTTTTATTTTCTCGTGTTGATGTTAAAGGTTATGCTACTGATTTTGGCGGTTTAACTTCACACGCTGCAATTTTGGCAAGATCATTAAATATCCCAGCTGTTGTTGGTCTTCACGATGCGATGAGTAAAATTCATAATGAAGATGAATTGATTATTGACGGGTATAAGGGTATAGTAATTATTAACCCCAATGAAAAACACTTAAAAGAATATCAAAATAAAATTGAAAAACTTCATAATTACGATAAAGAGTTAAACAAGATAAAAAACCTTCCTGCTGAAACTACAGATGGAAGACTGATTAACTTGGAAGCAAATCTAGAACTAGCAGAAGAACTTGAATACATTGTACACAATTGTGCTAAAGGAATTGGACTGGTCAGAACTGAACAATTATTTCAGCATTCGGAAGTATTTCCGGATGAAGAAGAACAGTTTATTGCTTATAAAGAAATTGCTGATAAAATATACCCTGATTATGCTACTATTAGAGTTTTTGACATTGGCGGTGATAAAGTTTTACCGGTTGACTTAAAAGAACCAAATCCATTTTTAGGCTGGCGCGGAGTTAGACTTCTGCTTGATAGCACAGAATTATTTAAAATTCAAATTCGCGCAATTTTACGCGCTAGCTATCATAAAAATGTTAGACTTATGATTCCTATGATAACTTCTCTTGAAGAAGTACGCGAATGCAAAAAACTGATTGAAGAGTGTAAAAAAGAATTACACAAAGAAGGGAAACAGTTTGATAAGCATATTCAAATTGGTTTGATGATTGAAATCCCATCAGCCGCGGCAATGGCAAAAGAGTTTGCAGAGGAATCAGATTTTTTGAGTATTGGAACGAATGATTTAATTCAATATACGCTGGCAGTTGACCGTGGAAATGAAATAGTTTCCAAACTCTATCAAGAATTTCATCCCGCAATTGTTCGTTTTGTATATCACATAATTCAAGAAGGCAATAAGGCTGGCAAACGAGTTAGTTTGTGCGGTGAAATGGGAGCTGATCCTTTTGCTGTTCCATTATTAGTTGGACTTGGATTAACATCATTAAGCGCTTCGGCTTCAATACTTCCTCAAATTAAAAAAGTAATAAGAAGTATTTCATTTGCAGAGGCAAAAGAATTAGCCGAAAAATGTTTAATTCTTAAGACTGAAAAAGAAATAAATAGCGAAATGCATAGTTTTTACAACAAGAAAATACAAGATCACATTAAAAACCTTTATTGAGAGTGAAATGATTATTAATGAATTAGTAAAAAAACACGATCCGGATAATCAATTTAATGTTTTAAAAGACTCTTACTCACAAGTTGAATACGCTTGGAATATTAAATTGGATTTATCCTCAATTGATGTAAAAAAAATAAAAAATATTATTATTACGGGATTAGGCGGTTCGGCTATAGGTGGAGAATTATTACAAAGTTATTTTAGAACAGATTTGAAATTACCATTTCAAGTAAATAGAAATTACAAATTACCATTGTATGCAAACGAAGAAACGCTTGTGATTGCTTCTTCTTATTCCGGAAATACTGAAGAAACAATTTCTGCATTGAAAGATGCTATTTCTAAAAAATGCCAGATCGTTTGTATTACAACCGGCGGAACTATAGAGCAAATTGCAAAAGAAAATAATATTCCGGTTGGAATTCTGAAGAAAGGATTTCAGCCTCGGTTTGCTTTGTGGATTAATTTCTTTTCTCTGGTTAATGTGTTAAACACATTAAAATTAGTGCCGGAACAAAATGTTTTAGTGCTTGAGGTAGTTGATTTTCTAAAGAAAAAAGGGTTGGAATATGCTTCTGAAAATAATGAAGCTATTACTCTAGCTGAAAATCTTTTAGGTTTTATCCCAATTTTGTATTCCGTTAACGATTACACTTCTGTTGTTGGTACAAGATGGCGCGGACAGTTTAACGAAAATTCCAAACAACACGCTTTTTCCAATAGTTATCCTGAACTAGATCACAATGAAATTATGGGTTGGGAAGGTTACAAACCAACTATGAATTTCAAACTCATTAATATTATTGATGAAGATTATCACTCACAAGTAAAGAAACGTTTTGAAATTACTACAGAAGTAATTAAGAAAACTGGCGCGGATGTTATTAATATTCAAAGTAAAGAAAAGAATTACAAAATGCGTTTGGTGGATTTGATTTATCTCGGCGATTGGATGACATACTATTATGCGCTTATGCGTGGATTTGATCCTACAACGATTGATAATATTAACTTTCTTAAAGCCAATTTGTAATAACTTATTAGTTGTTAGTTTTTGGCAATTAGCTTTATTCAATTAAGTCCCGCTTGTTATAGCGGGATTTTTTTTGTCCCTAAATTTTTCTCTTGTTTCTAAAATAAGTTATTCTTAGGTTAAAAAAGAAAAACGAAACACTAAAAAAGGGCGGGATCTCTGCAAAATTGGGGTCTCAATTAAAAACACACTTATAGTTCTCTACAAAAGCAAAAAACACCAAGATAAAAATAGATTGCAATAAGGCATTACGTTTTTGTTATGTGTAAAAGAAGACTGAGTTATATCTAACCAAGTTTATTCTTTTACACAGAAAATTGTAAATATCTCAAATGAAAATTGAGTTGCTGCTTAGACAAATTAATGTCCCGCAAAACAAAGTCCTGGTACGTTAAAACAAAAGTGGACTTGTGCAAAAGAGAAGTGTGGTCTCTCAAAACGCAATTAATGGGACGTTAAGCACGATTTAAGTGTTGTAAAATAAAAGTGATGTCTTGTAAAAAGTAATTAAGGTGATGCAAAACACATTTTAGGTGTTGCAAAATGAAAGTACGCTGGTGAAAAACAAAAGTAAAGTACCGCAAAACCGGGTTTTTAGGGAATTATTACGTTTTTCCTTTGAAATATGGTTTTGAAGTAAATAAACAAAAAGAAAACACAAGAAATGGAGGAAAACAACAATGAAACGCCATGAAGCCAACAAACTAAACATGCTGAAAGCAGTTAATGCAGTATTAGAAAGCAGCACAACAATAGTAACGGAATACCCGGCGCTCAGTGATGCAGCAACAGAGTTTAAAACTAAAATAGCAGAGATAAACGCAATTGATAAGAAATTTAGCACAAGCATAGACGGAAAGACCAGCACAAAAAATATGCTTGAAGATGAACTGATAGAAGATTTAATGCCGGTTAAGGCGGCTTTGTATGCTTACGCTGTAAGAAATAAGAACGAAGAGCTAAAAGTGTTAACCAAAGAAAGCGAAAGTAAGCTTAAAAGAATGCGAGACCCGGAATTTTTACAGAAAGCAGAGTTGATAAAAACTGAAGCGCAAAAACATTTGACTGACTTGGTTGCTTATAAAATAACGGAAACAGTCTTAACAGAACTGCAAGAAAAGATAACAGCATTTGGAGAGGCAATAGATGGAAAAGATACCGGATTTGCAAACCGCAGCGCGTTAAGAATAGCGTTAACAGAAAAGTTTGATGAAGCTGATAGTATTTTGACCGAACAGCTTGACGCGCTGATTGAGCTGGTTAGAAAAAGCAACACATTGTTTTATAACCAGTATTACTCTGCAAGAGTAATTAAAGATTTGGGTACACCACAAAAAACAGATGAAGTTAAAACACCGGAACCGGTAAAGTAAAAATAGCTACAAGCAGTAAGGCACAAGGATTGAGGAAAAAGCAGAAGAATAAAAACCGCTACTGCAAAGAACAAAAACAATAATTAATTTAAAGGGAGGTGTAGAATGAAAAAGAAGTTTATAGATTAATTCTTATAATGAAAGAAATAAAAAAAAGGGAATGGTTATGAAAACAAACATGGTCGTTAGCTTTATCCTATTGTTGTGTTTTAGCCAAATGCTTTTCGGTCAGAACCATGGCAATTGGCGGAATGTTGATACGATGAAATATAAACGCAGAGCACATTCCAGTATTCTTTTGAAGACTGGAAATATTTTAATTACAGGAGGAGACAAAGATGGCAAGAGTTGCGAAATTTTTGATAAGGTAAGTGAAAAATGGTTTAAAACCCCTGACCTAAATATCGGGAGAAGTGAACATAATTTGATACAATTACTTGATGGAGGAGTAATGGCAATTGGGGGCTTTAATGAAAATACATCAGAGATATTATTTCCAGAAACATCGAAATGGTTACTGGTTGATACATTTGCTTTTAGAAGATACTTCGGTCAATCATCAATAGTCCTTGAAAACGGAAATGTGCTACTTGTTGGCGGGGCATTGGCTACGAATGTAAGTAATGATTGTCAAGTATTTGATGTAATGAAAATGAAATGGAAATTAACAGGTACGTTAAAGGTTCCGCGTTATTTTCATACAACGACTAAACTAATGGACGGGCGTGTTTTGGTAACCGGAGGTTATTCAGGGGCAAATTTTACAAATACGTGTGAAATTTATGATCCTGTACTAGAAAAATGGAACTTAACTGATACAATGAAAGAATATCGAGCTAATCATTGTGCGTTATTGCTTAAAAATGGAAAAGTTCTAGTATTTGGTGGTTATTGTTCAACAATTGAGTTGTTTGATCCAGCGACAAACAAATGGGCAATTGTTGGAAATGTAACTGCTGCTGAAGTTAAAGGTACTATTATTAATAATGATCAGTACGTTTTATACATTGATGGGCCAACAAAATATTCATGTGGTTGGGGAATAATTTCCTTAGAAGATTATTCAAGAAAATATTTCAAATTATTTGATAGTTGGGTATATGGGCAAGCATTAACTAAGCTTGATGAAAATAGAGTTCTAATTGCAGGAGGACATAAAATTATGGGTGGCGGAACTTATTCTGTTACAACAAATGAAGCTAAGTTATATGATTACATGCTTACCGGTATTACAAAAGATCAACACTTAGCAGTAGATATGTTCGAACTAAATTCAGAAGTATATCCTAATCCTTATAATAGTACAACAAACCTAATAGTCTACTCATCTTTCAATACAAATTCGGACATAGTATTGTACAATACGCTTGGGGAAAAGCAGATGGAAATTTACAACGGTGAATTAACAAAGGGTGTAAACAAGTTTATTGTTAGAACGAATAATCTTTCAAGTGGGGTTTATTTTATTACAGTTGTAACCAAACAAAATGTAACACAAATCAAAATCATTATTCAAAAATAGTATCATATGACCATAGGAGGAGTAAAAAACGAGCAAAAAACAAACAGTA
>CAZVYT010000093.1:0-7008 GCA_964631495.1 uncultured Melioribacter sp.
ATTACCAATGTTTTCACCGCTACCGGCGTACCATGTATCTTGCTTTCCAGTTCTAACATCCTGAATAATTGTAGTTACACTATGAAGTTGCGAAGTGCTTGTTGTGTTAATCCAAGTATCACCATTGTTTGTAGATTTCCATATTCCACCGGAAATTCCTCCGGTAATTAGTGTTACGTTTGGTACAGTTGAAGTTCGAATATCAATTGCAAGAGATCTTACTCTTCCGCCAGTATTATTTGGCCCTCTTTCAATCCAGTTTAGCGACTTTCCTTTTAAGAGTCTTATTGGAAAGGAATTAACAAAATCCCTCTCAAATGCGTAAATACTCTTCGGGATTTGATTGGTAGCAGGATCTCGAAGCATCATAAATTGTTGTCTGGAACTAGCTATAAAGTCTTCTCGCTTTTGGAGTTTGCGGTTCTCAAGTCTCTGTAGTTTTACAATTCTTTCGATCTGCGGGCCGACTATTAATAACGATAAGAATGCTGTTAAAGTGAATAGGAATATATTTTTCTTCATAGTTATACCTTTCTATAAAATTGAAAAACCATTAAAACCATATTGTTGCTTTCAGTTTAATTTGCGCATTTATGTTCTTTGTAACTAAAACTGAGAGTGCCGTTTTTATTTTCGCGTGCTGTTTGAGTAAAGCATTTGAAAGGGATATACTCTTTATTGTTAAATCTATACACTGTATACTCATGCTCAACAGCTGATGAATGTTCTATCAATACAACATCATGGAAATCGTTGTTTGCTATATCCAAAATTTTATATCCAAAAATTCCAGCACTTCCATATAGTAACTGTTGATACCCTTCTCCAATTTTCATAAATATCCAGAAGGGGCAATTGTGCGAAGTACACACTCCCTCAGTACCGGATGGAAATACAATCAGTTCATAAACACCGTCATTATTTAAATCCACATTTTCGCCAATAAATAAAATCGAAGGGGATTTCTTCCCTTTTTCAACTATTTCATTTTGGTAATCATTCTCAATATCTATTTGTCCCTCTTCAATCATTTGTTTGAAAAGTTTTTCAGCAAGGTTATAAGGAACAATTACTTTATTTTTTTGTAGAGTAATTTCCTTTTCACCAAAGGCAATATTTTTGCTAATTGGTTCACCGGCGGAACCCTTCATGCTAATTTTCTGCATTGAAATTGGCAGTCTTCTTTTTTCGTCTGCGGATACCCAGTGGCCTGTAATACGGCCTTCATTAAAAGTTATATACCAATAGCCCGTAGTTTCGAAATATCCATACTCTTCAAGTCTAATATTTCCAGAAGCTTCAATTTTACCATGTAGACGAATGTCTATATTATTTTTATTGTAATGATAAAATCCTCTTACTTCGCTACCGGATTGTTTAAGTGATAAAGTTACTTGAAGTGTTGTGTTAAGCGAACCCGAATAGAATCCGGTAATATCTTCCATTTTCTGAGCTATTAAGTGTTGAGTTAGAATTATAAGTAACAGAAAAAAAACGAAATTTTTCATAGACCATTCAACGAAATTTTTAATTCTTATTTATCAATTCACCTTACGCAAAAAGTTTTATCTCTGTGTATCTCAGTGACTCCTCTGTGGCACTCTGTGTAAAAAAATAGAAATGTCACAAAGAACACAGAGCAAATACAGAGAACCACAGAGAAAAGATATTCATTCTGATTCTTGCGTAAGGTGCATTTTTAAGTTATTCTGAGTGCCATGTATACCTTAGCTGCAAATTGATTCTTGACTCTTCCCAAAACTTTAAAGAATGAAATGATAGAATAACTGAACCGCATAATCATTGTACTCTTCATTATCTAATCTTTATTCCCAAATGAAAAAGATGAGCCTGATGAACTTGATGAAGAAGTTGGAACCATAGCTATAATTCTTTCGGCTAATCTCGAGAAAGGTAAACTTTGTAAATAGACAGTACCTGTACCGCTAATAGTTGCCAGAAACAAACCCTCTCCACCTAAGAACATTGTCTTCAAATCTCCTGCCCGCTCAATGTCGTAACTCAACCCCGAAGTGAATGCAACAAGGCAGCCTGTATCAACACGGAGTGTTTCCCCTTTTAATTCTTTCTTAATAATTGTTCCACCAGCATGTAAAAAAGCCATCCCATCACCAACTAATTTTTCAAGTATAAACCCTTCTCCGCCGAAGAAACCTGCACCAAGTTTTTTAGTAAACGCAATGCTAATGTTGGTTCCAAGTGCAGCACATAAAAAAGCTTCTTTTTGACATAAGATTTCTTTTCCATACTCGTTCAAATCGAGTGGAATTATTTTGCCCGGATAGGGAGCGGCAAAAGAAACTTTTCTTTTCTTACCGCCGGTATTAGTAAAGTGAGTTAAGAAGAGCGATTGACCGGCAAGAACTCGTTTTCCGGCATCCATCATTTTACCGAAAAAACCTTTATCATGTGATGTGCCGTCACCAAATTTTGCTTCGAAGGTTACATCATCTTCAACATAACACATAGCTCCGGCTTCAGCTATTACTGTTTCTCCTGAATCTAACGCAACTTCTACAAGTTGGAGATCGTCACCTATAATTTCAAAGTCAATCCTATGTGAAATCATATGAACCTTACAATTTATTTAAGGTAAAATTGAATTAGAAGCTCTTCTTGCTTGAGAATTAAGTAACTGGCAAAAGTCTTTGAATGCGATTTGCTAATTACCTTAGCAAGATAGAAGGGCATGTTTTCCATGCCCTTTTGAAACTTAAATGAGCGCTACTCTAGCTCGGCCCATGCTTTTTCTTTGCTTTCGTCCCAGCGTAAAATAATCTCATGATATCTGCAAAGGTCTATATCGTACCAAGACATGGAACTGTCTTCAATGCTGTTAATCTTTATATCCCAGACACAGTCATCCGGAAAATTGCTTTTGTTAAATGATAAAGTAGCCTTCTCGCCATCATAGATAGACTGCTCAGTTAAAAGGTCTTTGCTCCAACTCTCAGAATCAGTTATAGGAGCCACAAATACTTTATCAATTGTTATACCTGTTTTATTTACTAGTGTAAAGTATTGAGTTAACTGTGCAAATAAAGTAGAATTGAAAAAGTACAAAAGAACAAATAGTATCAATGACAATGGTTTTTTCAATTTGTTTTCTATCTAATAATTAAAAATAATTTTTAATCTTGGCGATGAATTTGTTATTCTAGTGTAATCCATGCTTTTTCGCCATCCCAGTGCAACACAATTTTGGCAGTTACGCAAAGATCAACAGCTTCCCACATGATGCCGTTACCTTCGCTATCCGTAATCTTTAAGTCCCACTTACACTCTTCTTCTTCTGGGTGAAAATTAATCTCCCATTCTTGATCTAACTCCATAACGTCGGCTCCAAGTATATCTTCGCCCCAATCTTCATCGCTAACATGAGAAACGAATAACTGATCTATAACAACACCTGTTTTGTTTACTATTGTAAAATCTTGTACCCCTTGCGCAAATGTGTTCAAGGAAATAATTACTGTCAAAACTGCTAAAAGAAAAATGAATTGCTTTTTCATGGTACCTCCGTTTGGTTTGTTATTAATTAATACAAGACTAATGACGTAGTTGTTTTAGTCTATTACGTAGAATTAGGTCAAAATTTCTGAAAGAAAAATAATTGGATTTATTGAAGAGCAAAATAGGGACAAGACTTCATTTTTTAGGGGTGGTAAGGGCTGGCCCCTATGATACTAGTTTGATTTTATTTCTGTGGTTTTATTCTTTAGTGCATATTTGAGCAAAGCGGAATTACCTGTAATACCTAGTTTTTTACAGATATTACTTCGATGGTTTTCGATTGTCTTAACACTTACAAATAATTCCTCTGCAATTTCTTTGCTGCTTTTATCCAATGCAATAAGGTCTATTATTTTTTTCTCAGAGGGCGTAAGTAAATCATCTTCTTCCTTTTTCTTTTTTTCTTTTTGGTTTAGTAGAATATCGGATACTTGCGGACTGATAAAGAACTTACCTTCGGCAACGCTTTCTATACAATTTACTATGTCATTAACAGCATTTTCTTTTAATACATACCCCTTAATTCCAAGATCGATAACTTTTTTTATTAGCTCTACATCCTTAAACATTGTTAGGAAAATTATTTTTGTTGGAAGCTTTTCCTGAATAATAATTTTGCTTACTTCAAAGCCATCAAGTTTTGGCATTTGTATATCAAGAATTGCAATATCAGGTTTAATTTCTCTTACAATCTTCAATGCTTCCAGTCCATTTGCTGCTTGCCCGATTATTTGAAAGTCTTCCCTTTTATTAAGCATATAAAACAAACCTTCTAAAAGTAGCGGATGATCATCTGCAATCAATATTTTTAGTTTTTTATTCATAATACCTAGAAAGGAATTTTTATAATTAACTTTGTGCCCTTTAAATTTTGCGAATTAACAATTAATTCTCCGTTAAGAATATTCATTCTATTTCGCATATTATTCAACCCAAAGCCGTTTGTAGATTTCTCTTTAAATGCAAATCCTACCCCATCATCAATAATCTCAATTAAAATTAGATGTTCTTTTTTAGAAATATTTATTTCAGCATTTCTGGATTGAGAATGCTTCACAATATTACTGGTTGCTTCTTGTATAATTCTATAAATATTAATTTCCGCTTCCCCGGAGAGCAAATTATCAACATTATCAACATTATGCGATATATTTATTTGAGCTGTTTCTGCAATTTTATTTAGTAAAGCAAGTATTGTATCGGTAAGTCCTAATCTTTCCAGATGCGCAGGTCGAAGATCAAAGGATATTTCTCTTACCATGTTTAACAGTTCGGCTGTAGAATCATTGATTTTGTTTAATTGCTCAACAGTAAAAGAATTTTGCATCTCACTCTGCAAAGCAAGTTGGGCCCGGTTTTTTATCAAGAGTATGTGCTGACCAAAGCTATCGTGTAATTCCCTAGCAATTCTCTTTCTCTCCTCCTCCTGTGTTTTTAATAACTGCTTTGTAAAAGATTGCTGAGAGGCCAATTGAATTTTAGTTTCCTCAATTTTTTTACTTTCGGAAATGTCCTGTATTGTGCCGAATACTTTTACCACATTTGTATTTTCATCTTTTTGTGGAATCCGTTTAGTGCGAATCCACTTTACTTTATCTTGATCGATTATTCTATACTCACTTTCTTGAATCTGCATAGAACCTAAATCATTATAAAAATAATTGCTGAAGGCTTCTTTATCATCATTATGTATTTTTTCTAAAATGACTTTCCTTGGATTTACTTTTAGTTCCTCTTCCTCTACACCATAGATCTTTGGAAATCCTTTTGAATATGTAATTTCATCTTTAACCGCATCCCACTCCCAATTTGCAAGTTGAGCTGTAGCAAGAGCATTATTTAAACTGTCTTCACTTTTCCGAAGTGCTAGATTTAAGGATTCTAATATTTTATTTTTCTCATTGATCTCATTTTTTTGTTTTGCTAGTAATTTAGCCGCCGATTTAATTTTTTTTCGGCTTACAATAGACAAAACAGTAGTAAGGGTTATGCCGATAATAGTTATGATTAAGAAATAATTTAGTTTTACTTCATCACTAATCTTTGCTTGCATAATGTCTTTTTCTTTTCTTAAAAACTCATTTTCCAGCACCTTCTTTCTTGTATCATATTTAACTCTCATTTCGGTCAATTGAATTGTGTATTCTTCTTCATAAAGACTTTCGATAATACAAGCGGCTATTTCTCTATACTCTGCCGATCTTTGCCAATTTCCCATTAAGCGGTAAATTACAGCAAGATTAACATAAGTGTTTTTAAGAAGCCCCATCAGTTTAGCAGCCTTACTAATTTTTAAAGATCTTTTATAGAGATCAATCGCCTCGTTATATTTTCCATCGAGATATTTAACCTGACCAATATTGTTTAGATAAAGTACTATAAGCCACTTGTCATTAATGTCTTCTGCGATTTTTAAAGTTTGCTCAAAGTGCCCATTAGCATTTAAGAATCTGGCATAACGTTCTTTTGCAACATTGTTGTTGGGGCTTTTTGTAAGCACCCTCTTTTGTATTTCCAGGGCTTTCTTAAAATAATTTGTTTTTCTTTCCCCGTCGTCCGTAACTGTACCCATCGCATAATTAGCGTAAGCAATTAATTCTTCTTCGTTAGTTTTAACAAGCTTTTTGTATGCTCTATTAATATACTCTGTTGAATGCGGAACTAAATCTGCAAAATAGTAAGTCCGCCCAATTTCTATCTCTGCATATGCTGTTTTAGTTAAATCGCTTGTTTCCTCATATATATTAAGAGCGCGTAAATAGTAATCGAGCGCTAAATTATACAGTGCCGATTTAAAGAAAATATAACCTGTTTTCATCAGCGCATTTGCATGTTCCTCTTTCGAATTCGATTTTTTAGCCTTTTCTATTTGGATAGCGTATTTATTAATTAAAGTTTTATTCTCGCCGCTTAAAATTGAAAGTCGACTTTTTATTATTCGTAGTATTTCCGTCTTATGTGTAAATGGGTCATAAATATCCAGACTATCCAGTGGAGACTGCGCGTTAACATTAGACAAGAAGACAATGAGAAACATTACACTGAAAAAAAGAAATTTTCTTTTTGCGAATGCTTTATTCAAGTAGAACCTCATATTAGAAGAGATGATTAGTACTTAATTATAGCAGAATTTGGCAGTTAAACTGAAACTTATTGTCTTAAGCATAAAAGAGACTGAACTTATTGATGAATAAGATATTCCTCATTAAATACTTTGCTGAGTTAAAAATACACAAAACTCCAACTCCCTTTTATCAATCGACATGTTGTGTAAATGTAAGGATAAATTAATTTCAAAATCAAAGTAGAGATTTTTTAAGAATTGCGCTTTCATTTTCTAACAAAAATGGATTCGTTTAGTTTGTAGGAAAAGCACTTAATGAAGCTCCCCGCCGCAGAGCAGCGGGGTATCAAAAGCTTGTTAAAAAAGAGTTAGCTGTGTTTCTTTGTGTAATACTTTGTATTCTTTTTCAA
>CAZVYT010000094.1:0-6856 GCA_964631495.1 uncultured Melioribacter sp.
TTTCTTGCGGTTGCTTCTCCCAAACAAAAGAAGAAACCGAATTTATTTTGGACACTGATTGCATGGCAATTTCGATTTTTGGTTATTATCGAAATATTTTTCGTTTAGTTAATGGACTTAAAAACACGCTTACTCTTCGTTGAACCTTTCCGCTTTAAGCCTCGGATAATTTGCCATAAGGCTAATTTGTTTCCGCTTGTGCGATTGCTTTTTCAATACTGAGTGAAGCTGGATATTTTACTTTAGATTTCATTCCGAAAAGCAGGCGGGTTAAATTAAACCGTTTAATTAGTAATTCATAAAGAAGTAAACTTATTCCAAAAGTTACTGCAACTAACAACACAAATTTTGGCAGCACGCCCCAATCCAATTGAATTATGTAATAAGCAAAAATTAATTCAACACTCTGGTGCAAAATATATAATGGATAAACCGATTCGTTCGCATAAGTGAGTACTTTGCTCGGTTTGTTTAAATGAACTTTACCATAACCGAGTATTGCAAAGAGCAACGAAGGAATCATTACCATTTTAAGCAACCCGTATACATAAATGAACCAGTTGGCTTCCTCATTTACTACCTCAAAAGTAGGACCCCAAACAAACAGCATAAGAGTAAAGGTTGGGATAAGTGCAAGAATTAAAGACTGTTTTCTTTTAGCAACAAGTACATCCCAGAATCCGTTGATGGCAGAAATGCCAAAACCTACAATGAATAGAGTAAAAGAAATACTGTGTAAATACCAATCATCAAATAGACCATGCGTTTCGGGATATTTTTGAGCGAGTGTAAAATAAAATACAATCATCGGGATAATTATTAAGTAGATTGAATTCGGGTACTTTTTCAGAAACGAACCGATTTTATTTCTTAGGTTGAATGACTTTTCGTTCCGTAAATATTTGAATAGCGGATAAGCAATTAATGAATAAACAAAAATGTACAGCACATACCAGAGATGATGCCAGCTTAAACTTCCTCCCATTGGATAAGGAACAAAATCGAAGACTGTTTTCCAGAATTCCCAATAGTTTGCAAATTGAATTCCATGAAATAATCTATCGTAATAGATTTGTGGCGGAACAACAACAAACATTCCAAACAGGAGAGGAATTAAAAGACGTTTGCTTCGTTCACCAAAATATTTTTTGCCGATTCTTTTACCCATTGAATGATAAAGAACAGTTCCGGAAATCATAAACAATAACGGCAGCCGCCATTGATGTAGAAAAGCCATCCAGGTTTCAAACCATTCAACTGTTTCCGAATTCTTTAAGTGAAATTCCCACGGGACAAAAACCATTCCCACATGAAAAAATATTAGGATATAAAAAGCTATAACCCGCAGCCAATCTATGTCGTGTTGTCTCTCTTTCGTTTCCATTGCAATTCCTTTTGTTTGCTAATTTCGACGGGAAAAATATCGTACCTGTTTTATTTTTAGAGATGAATTGTCACGAGAGGCGATAATTTGGGTATGAACGGGTTTTAACGTACATCATCTATACCATAAGCAAACCGAAAGTTGATATCCCACTTCAGTTCCAAACATTTATGAATAGACAATGTTCCCTTTCATATCCTTATAAATCCCTCTTATACCAAAACGAATGGGAATCATAAATCTAAATGCAATATTAAATACAAGAATTTCATAAGTTATTTATAAAAATCTAATGGGTTTATGAAAAGTTGATATGAACATCAAAAGAAAATTCGTTAAAAAATTTTTGATATCAATCAGTATTGCTACTGTTGTTGGATTAATGAGTGTTGCTATAAGGATTAGCACAGAACTAGCTGAAAATTACTACAGTCTAACGGCAAAAGATTTTTATAAAATCGTTTACCCTTTAGTAGATGAACTAAGTGCTGCTTATTCCTTTTTGATACTTCTTCCTTTTCTGATTTACTTTTTTAACAAAGTTTCGCTAACAAAAGACGCTTTTATTAAAAATTTCTCGATATATCTTCTATGTTCTATCGTAGTTGGGTTGATTCATACCGGTATGATGTACACTTCCCGGTTTATTCTATATCCGGCATTAAAAATGGGTGCATATGATTACGGATATATCCCTTTTAGAATAATTATGGAGTATTTAAAACAATTCGGTCTTTTCTGGGTGGTCTTTGTTATGCATACTTTAATCAAAACGTTTAAAGAAAAAGAAGCCCATAAAATCAAAACAGCTCAATTAGAAGAACAGCTTACAAAAGCAAGACTTGAAACACTGAAGATGCAGTTAAATCCGCATTTTCTTTTCAATACCTTGAATATGATCTCCTCGACAATGTATGAGGATACACCGGCTGCAGATAAAATGATTGCGAACTTGAGTGATCTACTTAGAATCACATTGAAAAGTTCTAGTAATGGTGAAAATACACTTGTAAAGGAAATTGACATTCTTAATCTCTACATAGAAATAATGAGAGCCCGGTTTAAGCATAAACTTGAGGTTGAATTAAAAATAGATGAAGAAACAACAAAAGCGCTCGTACCAAATTTTATATTTCAACCGCTTGTGGAAAATTCGATTAAGTATGGAATGGAAAATCTAACTAGTACTAAAATTGAAGTGTCGACTCAAAGAATTGAGGATAGATTAGTTATTAAGATAGAAGATAATGGTCCTGGTATTCAGAAAGATAATGAGGCAGTATTAAATAGTGGAGTAGGTTTATCCAACACAGTTGAACGGCTTGAAAAATTATACGGCAGTAATTTCGAGTTCAATTGGATAAATTTAGATGTAGGCGGTTTACTGCTGACCATAGAAATACCATTCAAAAAAGAGGAAAAACAGAATTGAAGGTATTAGTTGTTGACGATGAACAGCCTGCTCGCAAAAAGATAATTTCATTCTTGAAAACAGAAAATGAAATTGACAAAATTATAGAAGCCGGAAATGGAATCGAGGCGATTGAAAAAATAAAAAACGAAAACCCCGATATAGTTTTTCTTGATATTCAAATGCCGGGTTTAGATGGTTTTGGAGTTATAAATGAAATTGGTGTTGAAGATATGCCTTCGGTAGTTTTTGTTACTGCTTATGATCAATATGCCATTAACGCATTTGATGTGAATGCGGTTGATTACCTCCTAAAGCCTTTCGATAAAGAACGCTTCTCAAAATCTTTTAACCGTGTGACGAAAGAGATAAAACTCAAAAAAAGAAAAAACGATGATATAAGATTAATATTAGACGAAGTTAAGAAAGAAAAGAAAGCTTTAGAACGGTTTTTGGTTAGCCTTGGCTCTAAATATTTTTTTATTGGAGTAAAAGAAATTATCTACATATCATCCGCCGAAAAATATGTTGAACTGCACACAGCAAAAGGAAAATATCTTGTAAGAGATACAATGAACAATGTTGAAGAATCTCTCGATCTCGAAAAATTTGCACGAATACATCGTTCCTACATTATTAATGTAGAACAGATTCAAGAAATGCAGCCGTAGTCTCATGGCGATTATATTGTGATTTTAAAGAATGGCGAAAAACTTAATATGAGCCGCAGGTATAAAGACAATATTTTCACTAATGAGTAAGTGTGTTTATGTATGTATATAAGCCACCGTTTCTGGAATTTGGTTTTTTATTAATTCTCCTCATTGTACTAAACATACCTTAATCGTTTTTAGATAAATTAAAGAAACCAACAAATGGAATTAAAACAATTACAGCAAAAAGCATCACGAGTATTTATAAACAATCTTAAAAAGGATAATATTAATCTTACCGAAGATTACCTAATTCTTAAACTTACCGAAGAACTTGGCGAATTTGTTCAATCCTATTTAATTCATAAAAAAATGAGCCGAAGTGTTAAATTTATTTCGAAAAAGGAATCTAAAAAAGAATTAGCAAAGGAACTTTCAGATGTATTAGGACTAGTATTGGTAATTGCAAAAACAATAAATGTTGACCTGGAAAAGTCCCTTGTTAAAAAGTGGATTACTCAAGAGTGGCTAAAAAAATAGTGGGTTGAAATCTATCAACCCAAAAAGCTTTAATCAATCTTTACATAAATAATCTTTCTGGTTAACCGGTTTTATCCGATTGAACACTTTCCTAACAACCACAAATCATAATTGACTAATATTCTTGCGGTAATTCTTTCATCTGCGCATAGGTAAACACCGGACCATCTTTGAGACACATACATTTTCAATGTACTAGATCTCAATTGCTAAGAAACTATTTAATTAGAACTAACTTTTTTGTCTCACTGTAAATGCCGCTCTGTAATCTGTAAAAGTAAATTCCGCTTGGTATCCCTCGACTTCTCGCCTCGCTTGACGCGAGTCGAAGCGGGCGCTCGAGATGACTAGCGTTAAACGTTACAGTATAACTTCCCGGTTGCTTGTACTCGTTAACTAAAGTTGCAACTTCGCGTCCAAGAATATCAAAAACTTTTAATGTCGTAAAGGCGACCCGGCGGGTCGTCTCTACATTTGGTATTGTAAAATTGATAGTTGTTTCGGGATTAAAAGGATTTGGATAGTTCTGATATAGCTGGAAATCTGCCGGAATACTTTTTTCATTATTTTCATTTACGTTACTTAAAGTAACTCCTCCTTCTCTAAAGATTGATAAACCACTCCACGGATGGGCAATCCATTTATTTCCATGCGAATCTATTTTTACTACACTCTGTATATCAGATGCAATTCCGGAATTAAGAAGGTTGTAAACTTTCCAATTATTCTTTCTGTCGAATTTTACCAATCCGCCGCCACAAGTAGTTAACCACAAATTGTTTTCTTTATCCATGGTAATATCAAAGATTGTATTACTTGTTAGAGGTGAATTATAAATATTAAAAATGGTCCAGTTTGTACCGTCATATTTTGCTAATCCATAACCATACTCAACCCCAACTGCTTTTGGATCCATCACCGAAATCCAAATCGCACCATCAATATCAACAGCTATTGAACCAATATTATCGTAAGGCAGTCCCGAATTCTCCTTTTTATAAATCTGCCAAGTTGCGCCGTCAAATTTTGCTAATCCTCCATTATACGCTATCAGCGAGCCATTATAATCATAAAAATAACGCTCCATAAAACCGATCCATAAATTTCTTTTAGAATCAATTTCAATATCAGAAATTATATTGCTGGTTAAGGGAGAATTTTTTGTGTTAAAGATTTGCCATTTTGCACCACTTAATTTTACCAGTCCATTGCCATCCGTTCCAATCCAGAGATTATTATCTTGATCACTTTTTAAAGAGGTTACAATTTCACCCGAAAATGGAGAATTGGTGGAATCATAATTAGTCCAAGTTTTACCATCATATTTTGTTAACCATGGTTTGCCTCTTAAACCTATCCAAAGATTTTCATTAAGATCACATTCCAACGTCCGCACATCTATTTTGCCTTGATGCGATTGTCTTAAGCCGGAATTACTAGTATCATATTGTGTCCAATTCATTCCATCAAATTTTATTAATCCATTGTATAAGCCGAGCCAGACATTTTTTTTACTATCAATCTTGAGATCATTTATATAATTAGGAAGGACTGAATTACTCAAATTGAATTTTTTCCATCTTGTCCCATCATATTTTAATAGCCCATTATTCATGGTGCCAATCCACAGAGTTTTATCATTATCTATTTCAATAGACAAAATAATATCATCCGGTAGTTCCGAGTTTTGGGAATTGTACACCTTCCATTTATTTCCATCCAAACTTACCAATCCTTTAGAAGTAGCTATCCATAGAATACCATCTGAATCAAATTTCAAATCATAAATATTAGGAGTAGGGACTCCATAAGTGATGCTGTAATTAATAAATGTTTTACCATCATATTTATACAATCCGTCGTAGTGGGTACCAATCCAAATATTGTTCGATTTATCAATTTGAATAGCATTTATTTCTTTTTCAAAGTTGTTATACTTTTGAATTAATGTATCGCCCGAGAGTTTACCGAGACCCCAACTTGCACCTATCCAACCAATTCCATTTTTATCAAACTTTATTTCGTTAATTGAGATGTACGTTGAAAGAATGTTTCCTGTTTCAAACGTTTTCCACGTTTTTCCATCGTATTTAGAAATGTATTTTTGCGACCCAATCCATAAATTTCCATTAGGGTCTTTTTCAATAACACTATTATGTTGATCAATTGGCAACATAGAATTTTTAGTATTGAATATCTGGCAAGAAGCACCGTTAAATTTACCAATACCGCTGTATTGCGAACCCATCCATAAGTTTCCGGAATTATCCAGTTCAAGCGTTAGTATATGATTATCCGGTATTTTCGTATTAGCATGATTATAAAAAGTAATATGCTCGGTAGTTTTATCAAGCTTTACCAAACCGCCATCCGTACCAACCCAAATAGTATTGTCTTTATTCACTATTGAAAAAACTTTATTGCCGCATGTAAGATTCATCCATTCATCTTTCTGAGCATAAAGTTGAATTGTTGTGAGTAAAAGAATAATCAACATTTTTTTCATAAAATTTCCTTTTTAAGTCTTTCTTCAAATAGTGAAAAAGCTAAACAAACAATAGTTGAATTTCTTTTGAAATGCAGTACCGAAAGAATTCACTTATTGATATAGGATTCTAAATCTTCCTAAGGCAGCACTTGATAAACTTGTTTTCTGATAAGTGATATTCTCAATACTCTTGCGGAAGTTCTTTTAATTGCCGGTAGGTGAAGACCGGACCATCTTTGCAAACGTAAACATTTCCAACATTGCAGCGTCCGCATTTGCCAAGTCCGCACTTCATTCTATTTTCTAACGTAGTTATGATGTTTTCTTCTGCGAAGCCAAGCTTAAGCAGAACGGGGCTTGTAAACTTTAACAGTATTGGA
>CAZVYT010000095.1:0-6737 GCA_964631495.1 uncultured Melioribacter sp.
TTCGAAGTTTGATAAAGCCATCCGCCAAAAGGATCGCCAACAAATCTTGCAATAGCAATTGGTAAAAATGCAAAACCTTGATACATACCTTGCTGTCCTACGGGCGCAATTTCAGAAATGTATTCATAATAACGCGGTGCTTGAACCATTTCTCCAATTGCAAACGCTACAATTCCGGCTATAATAGTTGGTATGCTGGGATAAATTCCAATTATGATCCAAATTAAGCTACTAATTGCAAAGCCGTAAAGAATAGCTTTTGGTGCTGGCAAATTTTTTGTCCATCGGTTAACCGGAATTTGAAGAAGTATAATTGCTCCGGCACCAGCCCAAGATTGGATTATTTCATAAGGCGCAGTTGGACTAATGTAATCCACTACATAATAAGGAACGATGATAAATTCTTGCCAGAAAATAATCCAGTAAAGAGAGTAAATTAAAAGAAAGAGCATAAACTTAAAATTAGCCAGAACCACAAAAAGGTTTTTAATTTTTTGCGCAAATGAGATAGTATCTGCTGGCGGCATAACATCTTTATACATAAATATATTTACAATAAGCATTGCCAAGCAGCTAACTGCTGATACCAAATACACAAACTCGTTGCCGTAATTATCCCTAACAAAATATGCTATTGTTGGTCCAATCATGGCACCGGCATTAACAAGCCAATAATAAATTGCAAAGCCTAAAGATTTTGCATCAGAATTGTAAGATGCATCGTTAACAGTTCCAAGCACAGCTGGTTTAATAAACGAACCGCCGAACGCTGTGAAAATCAAAAACAACATTAATAACCAGTAAGAAGGTAGATCTTGATATATTCCTTGAAACGCGCTCATTCCCATAGAGCCAATTAAGAAATACCCTATTGCCAAAATTGTAAAAGCAACATTAAATGCTTTTTTGAAGCCCCATTTATCGGCAAGTGTACCGCCAAGTATGGGAAGTAAATAAATTAAGCCACCAAAAATTCCGGAAAGAGTACCGGCTTCAGATTCGGAAAAACCAAGTTTGTTCCGAAGATAAATCATAAAAACAATTTGCTGACCGTAGTAAGCAAGTCGTTCAAATAATTCCATAAAGTTTGCTACCCAGAAAGAAGGATGAAAATCCGATTTGAGTTTTTGTATCTCTGCTGAAATATTCACATTAACTCCAAGCTAAAAGATTGGCGTGCAAAATAACTTAAAACAACAATGTTATTCAAATCATTTTTGTAATTTTAAGATATAGAAAACAATGGAGGCCATTATGGAACAAAATTATTACAAACACGAATCTGCTTACATTGATGATAATGTGGAAATTGGGGAAGGTACAAAAGTCTGGCACTTTTCACATATTCAAAGTGGAGCCAAATTAGGCAAAAATTGTGTTCTTGGACAAAATGTGAACATTGGCAATAATGTTGCGATTGGAAATTTTGTTAAGATTCAAAACAATGTTTCTGTTTACGAAGGTGTGATTTTAGAAGATTATGTTTTCTGCGGACCATCAATGGTATTCACTAACATAACCGATCCACGTTCAAAGTATCCGCAAGTTGGAGCAAAGTATTATAAAAAAACTTTAGTTAAAGAAGGTGCTTCTCTTGGAGCTAACTCAACAATTGTTTGTGGTAATACAATTGGCAGATATGCATTTGTTGGTGCTGGTGCAGTTGTTACAAAAGATATTCCCGATTTTGCTCTGGTAGTTGGAAATCCAGCAAAAATAGCTGGTTGGTTTAGCGAGGCAGGACAAAAACTTCAATTCGATAATGATGGAATTGCACACTGCGAGAAATGTAATAAAAAATACAAACTTGAAGGTGGAATAGTAAAAGAATTGGAATAAGAAAATCCATATCTCTTTACATATTACAATTTATTTTTGTGACATAGAATAACTATAATTATTTGTGGTTGCAGAACGCTGAATTAATGAATAACTTAAATCAGTGAAACTCCAGGTTATATATTGTCAAACCGATGTTTATAATATTCTTCTTTTAGAAAATCTCAGTTCATATTTACAAATAAATGTTTCAGCTAGTTTAATGAATAATATGAGTAATGGAATTTCTTTAATACAGGAGGCTACATGGAAAGGAGAGTGTTACTTTTAGTAATTTTGTTACCGTTTTTATTATCTGCACAAACTTTTAACAGTAAAACCACTGGGGGACATTGGAACACCGCTAGCACGTGGGTAGAAGGTTCTGTCCCAACTGATAACAGCAATGTTGTAATTAATGGGCTTGTAGTTATTTCAAACCAAACTTGTAATAATCTTACCATAAACGCATCCGGAATTATTGAAGATGAACCTTCAGCTGGCAGATCGCTGACAGTTAAAGGAAATTTTATTAATTATGGTACTGTAAGAATTGGCAGCGGAAATGCTGGTGTTGATCTTTATGTAATTGGTAGTGTTCAAAACTATGGCACACTCATTCAAAGACATTTAAGATTTTCTGGCTCTGGCACACAACAATTTACAAGCACAAAAAAAATTAGTTGTTTAAGTATAGACAAAGTCCCAGATGGTTCAATACAAGCAATGAGTGATATAGAAATTGATTCTGTGACAACGATAAACCTATCTAATGATATCCTAAATATGGGGAGCTTCAAACTTACAAAGCACTCAAAGAAGGATATTAACAATGCAACACAAATAATCTTTGGCGGAACGGTATTTTCAAACGGATTACTTGATATTAGCGGTAGATTTGGTTCTGATCTTGATGGTGCCTTTACACTTACCGGTACAACACCATTACTATTTGTTGGTGGAAACACAATAAAACAAAATCTTACTGTCGGTATTGGAAAAACTATTGCAGATGAACCATCTGCAGGGAGAGATATACGCATTATTGGCAACGTAATTAATAATGGAACAATTACAAATAGATTTGCATTTCTGTGGCTTAAGGTACAAGGTAATGTAGTTAATAATGGAAATTTCCTCGCCCATATTCGTTTTGAAGGCAACGACAACCAAACTATTAGTGGAACTCAAAAATTTACATGTGTTGGCATTGATAAGTTTCCAAATGGTAAAATTAATGCCGCCAGTGATTTAATATTTGATTCTACCACAACAATTAATTTAGCTGACGATGTGTTAAATATGGGGAGTTATAAACTCACAAAACTTTCCCAAAAGGATATTTATAATTCATCTCACATAATTACTAATGGAACAATTTTTTCAAATGGACTTCTTGATATAAGTGGAAGATTTGGTTCGAACTTGGATGGAGAACCAACACTTATTGGAACAACACCGCTTTTGTTTGTCGGGGGCAACATTGTTAATAAGAATCTAAGAATTGGAGCAGGTAAAGTTGTTGCCGATGAACCTTCCGCAGGAAGAGGTATGTTTATAAACGGAAATCTGACTAATGAGGGAATAATTAAAAACCGCTTTGCCGGATTAACAGTTCATGTTAAGGGAAATGTTATCAACAATGGCGATTTTTCAGCATATCTAAGATTAAATGGTGGTGATGATCAAAAAATTAGCGGAACTAAAAAGTATTCTTGCATCTGGATAGACAAGCATCCAAGTGGAAAGTTCTCAGCAAATTCTGATATTGTAATTGATACAGCAAGTGCATTGGTATTGAATGATGACATTTTTTACATGGGTAGTTACAAACTAACTAAGTTGTCTAAAAAGGATTTAGACTACTCCGACTTCATTATTAAAGGTGGAACATTACACTCGAATGGAGAACTTGATATAACAGGGAGGTTTGGTTCAAATTTGGACGGAGATTTTATATTAACCGGATCATCTCCTATGTTGTTTGTGGGTGGTAATATCATTTATAAAAATTTAAAAGTAGCAAAAGATAAAATAATTCAAGATGAATGCTGTGCAGGTAGAGCTTTTAGTGTAATGGGAGATATCCTAAACTTTGGTATAATTAAAAACCGACACGGAGGGCTAACAACTTACGCTTATGGAAATGTTAACAACTACGGGCAGGTAGAAATTAGCTGGCTTGTTTTAAGAAGTAATAACAATACATTAAAACTAACCGGAGTCATCAATTCAAACATAAGCCTTGAAAAAAGCGGTGGAACTTCTGCAAATGTAGATATTGAAGGATTAGTAAGAACAAATAAGCGTTTTTATATCAACGCAGGTGTAATATTAAATGTACTTAACGGCGCAGAATTAAATGTATATAAAACAATTGAAAATTTGGGAACGATTAACAATTACGGTAAACTTTCTTCTAGGTATTACATATATGGGTCTGGTCAAGTTGATTCTCAAAAAGAAACAAAACTTGCACCATGGATTTACGATCGTGCTACATCGGATTCTGTATTAGTAACGGTTAATAATAGTATCCACCCTAAAATGTCTTCTTCAATTAAGAGATGGTGGAACTTTCAAGGAAACAAAAAACTTAATACTTACGTATTAGATTTGTACTACGAAGACTCGATACTAAATGGGCAGGATCCAAACTCACTCGACGCATATTTAACAACCGATAAAGGTGTTTCTTGGAAGAAAATTTCTAATCCTATTAATATTAAACGTGATTTAGTAAATAAAAAAATAACAGTTGGCAATGCAAACAGTTTGATAAACTTTGTTGGAGACATTATCCTTAGTTCAGGAAATGTTGCCAACCTTCCTTCAATTTCACTTGCAATTGGTGGAAGAAAAGAGGTTCGTGTAGGTCCTCCAAATAGATATACTATCAGTTATTGGAATAACAATAACTATCCTACAGATTTATTCTTTATTAAACTTAATACAAATCAAGGAGTTTATATTGATGCTGTTCAATCTAAGCGAATTGGAAGCAACACAATAGACAACATCCCAGTTGATTCTTTGGTCTATGATAACCGAAAAGATGAAGTCCTTCTAATGGTTCAACCACTTGGTCCAAAAGAAGTTAGAAGCTTTGATGTAATTATTAAGTCAGCTATTGGAAGTTCATTTAAGACTACAGAACCAATAACTTTTACTGCTGCTTTGCTATGGATTGGTGGTGCAATTGTACAAGATTATATTGAAAACACCATAGTTGCTGGTTGTTATGAAATGTGGCGCCCAGTTCGCCACGATGAATCTTTAACCGATGCTTCAGTAAAAGCATTGAAGAACAGTTTAAACAAAGCAGTGACTGTAGAAAATGGTGTAAAGGCAATAGCTTCAAATGGGGCAGAAGAAATTATTAAAAAGACCACTGGCGCTGTTATTTGGCCAGCTAAATTAGCATATAATGTTTACGAATGTTTAGGCAATACCATTAAAGGGATGAAAGATTATGTAAATGGAAATTTTGATAAGCAGGAAAAAGAACTTGTCAAAGTTAATTCTTGGGATCCAAATGCAAAAGAAGGGCCAACCGGCTACGGTTCAGGCGGCTTCATGGCTTCAACTGCTCCAATGAATTACACAATTTTTTTCGAAAACAAAAAAGAAGCAACTGCACCAGCTTATCAAATTGTTATTCTTGATACGCTTGATGCAAATGTCTATGATATTAACTCTGTTGTTTTCGGTTCAACAAGCCATCCCGCTGTTAAACCTACTATAACTAAAATCGGAAATGTTCTTAAATGGGATTTTGTCGCAATAGAGCTAGTACCTAACGTAAAACCACCTGAAGGTGAAGGATGGGTGAAGTTTACCGTTAATTTAAAACCAAATCTTCCTACTGGTACACAGATTAAAAATAAAGCAAGCATTACTTTCGATATTAATAAACCGATTATAACAAATGTCTCGCTAAACACTCTAGATTTTGATAAACCGACTTCTAACATTTCTGCCATTACAAAAGTTGCGGGTAAGAATGAAGTTGCTGTAAATTGGACTGGAGATGATGGAAAAGGCGCTGGAGTTAAAAATGCTGTTATTTATCTAGCATTAGGAGATGGACCATTTACCATAGCGGCAATTTCAGATAAATCTCCAGTCAACATTCCAGTGCAGATAAATTCAAATTACAAATTCTATGTTCTTGCGTCTGATAATGTTGGCAATACACAAATTACGCCAACAAAAATACATGAGGTTACAACTGAGATTAAAAAAATTGATGAAGTTCCATCCAAATATTCTTTGGAACAGAATTATCCAAATCCTTTTAATCCTACAACATCAATTAAATTTTCTATTCCGGAAAGAACTAACGTAACACTTGATATATATAACGTACTTGGAGAAAGAGTAGCACAACTTGTTAATGCTGAGGTTACTGCCGGCAATTATGATGTAAAATTCAATGCGATTAATCTTTCAAGTGGAATTTATTTATACCAGCTAAAAACACCTAACTTTAAACTCTCACGCAAAATGCTTCTAATAAAGTAAAAAATTGACAGGGTATTGCTATAGCATACCCTGTTATTTTTATCATTGTTAAAAACTCTGAACCTAGAATGATTATTCACACGACAGGTAGTTTTAAGTAAAATACATCCAAATTTATTGTAGGATTTGTTTTGTAATAGATGTGAATGTTTAAAATTTACTTAAACTCCGGCATGCTCTGGAAATATCTTGTATGTGAAAAAACAAATATTAACACATATTGTAAGTATTTTACTATTAACTGATAACATTTAATGCAAGAAAATTTATTGCGAATGACTTATTATTTGAATAATGGGATTATGATATTCAAAATGATAGTTACACGATATCAAAATGTAATGTAATAACTCTTTAAAAATGTCAGTACTTAAAACTCCATAGAAATGTCAGTA
>CAZVYT010000096.1:0-6607 GCA_964631495.1 uncultured Melioribacter sp.
AATCATTCCAAGTGCATCAAGTGTCATTTGTGTTGCTCCCAATTTGGTTTTTTATTGTATTCAAAATAGTTTTTATAGACAAAAATGTCAAAATAATTAAATGCAATATAATTGTATTAATTAACTAAACTCCGTAAAAAATCTTCCAAAATTACTGCCGCTGCGTTTTTATCAACTAACCCTTTATCTCTACGTTTCTTTTTAGAAGGTACAGATTCAATTATTCGCTGCATAGCTATTTCTGACGAATATCTTTCATCGGCTAGAATAATTTCTTGCGTAATTTTGGATTTTATCATTTCTACAAATTCAAGAACAATTTTTCCCGTAATTGATTCTTCACCGCTTTCCTTAAAAGGCATTCCAATTACAATTTTCGCCACATTGTATTGATTTAATATCTTTTTGAAATTATCCATAAACTTCGCATCATTTGCTAAAGTAGTCAAAGGATACGCAAACATATTCAGAGGATCGGTAATTGCTATACCGATTCTCTTTGCTCCGAAATCAATTGCCAAGATTCTTTCTTCTTTCAATTTATCCGCTATTGGTTTTCTGCATCAAATCGTTCAACAGAATAAATGCCTTTATTCTTTTTTAATCTTTCAATTAATTTATTTAGGTGTTCAATATCTTTCACATAAACAGTAATTGTACCCTTAAACATTGAATCTTGAGTTGAAATATTTACAGATTTAATATTTGTGTTTTGATAAGCAGTAATACTATTAGAAATATCTTTCAAAATTCCGGTGCCATCATCTCCTCGTAAAGTGATTCCGGCAACAAAAAAATTGTTACCAGCTTTTGGCCATCCAACTGGAACAAGTCTTTCTTCTCCAGCCTTCAGCATATTAATTAAGTTTTTACAATCTTTTCGATGAATCTTTATTCCTTCACCAATTGTAACATAACCGATAATCGGGTCACCGGGAATTGGGCTACAGCATTTTGCATAAGTATAAGCCATTCCTTTATGATCACCTTCAACAACAACAGAGCCTGCGGATGTACGAGCAATATCTACAAATTTATCAAATGCAACTTCAGTAACATGTTTTTCTTCCGGTTCGGGTACGGGATTTAGAATCTTATCAAGATCAATTTTATCCATTGCTAAAGCGCGATAAAATTGACGGTGATTATCGAATTTTAATTTACGAGCAAGTTTAGTTACATCATCCGAAGTAAATGTGAGTTTAAGTTTTTTAATTTTCTTTTCCCACAATTCTTTTCCGGTTTCATTTAGTTTTTCTTCCTCTTTATTGAGAAACTTACGTACATTATTTTTTGCTTTGTGAGTTTGGAGAAACTGCAGCCAACTTTTATTAGGTCTTTGATTTTTTGAAGTGATTATTTCTACTTGATCGCCGCTATGAAGAACTGTATCTAAGGGAACTATTTTTCCATTTACTTTTGCGCCTATACAATGGTAACCAACATTACTATGTACTTCAAAGGCAAAATCTACCGGCGTTGAATTCATTGGTAAGCGTCTTAGATCTCCTTTAGGCGTAAAAATATATATTTCGTCTTGAAATAGATTGAGTTTAAAACTAGCTATTATTTCTTTTGAGGCTTCATCCTTTGAAGCATTTTCAAAAATATCTCTTACCCAATTAACCCATTCTTCTAAATCTTTATCTTGTGCGCCGACATGCTCTTTATACTTCCAATGAGCAGCAACACCTTTTTCTGCAATCTCATGCATCTTTCTAGTACGAATTTGAACTTCAATTAATTTACCTTCGGGACCAATTACTGTTGTATGAATTGACTGATAATTATTTTTCTTAGGAATTGAAATAAAATCTTTAAATCTATCGGCAATTGGTTTATACATCTGATTAACCATTCCAAGCACATAATAACAATCATTGGAATCATTGCTTTCTATAATTATACGAATAGCAAGTAAATCATAAATATCTTCAAAGGGACGGTTTTGCACTGCCATTTTTCTATAAATACTATAAAGATGTTTTGGACGTCCGCTAATCTCATACTTCAAACCATGTTCATCAAGCTGTTCACGAATCGGTTTGGAAAATCTTTGAATAAATCCTTCTCTATCTTTTCTTGTATCTTTTATTTTTTTGGCTATATCATCATACGCATCTTTGTTTAGATACTTAAAAGCGAGGTCTTCCATTTCCCATTTTAAAATACCGAGACCAAAGCGATGAGCAAATGGTGCATATATTTCCAAAGTTTCTTTGGCTATTCTTCTTTGTTTTGGTGCAGATACAAATTCAAGAGTGCGCATATTATGTAAGCGGTCGGCAAACTTAACAAGAATTACTCTTACATCTTTAACCATAGAAAGCAAAAGTTTTCTATAATTTTCTGCTTGAGTTATTTCTTGACCCTTAAATACCCCGCCAATCTTTGTTACGCCATCAACAATTTCTGAAACTTCTGGTCCAAACTCTTTTGTAATGAACTCAATGCTAATATCACTATCTTCAACAACATCATGAAGAAGAGCACTAATTACAGAAATATCATCCAACGAAATTTCTTTAGCCACAATCATAGCAACATCGTAAGGATGATTAAAATATGGTTCACCAGATGCGCGGAAATTATTTTTGTGTGATTCGTAACTAAGCTGGAATGCTTTTTTAATCATGTCCTCTTTTACTGAAGGAAGATTATTTCTGCAATTAACGATTAAATCGTCGAGCAATCTCTGGAGTTTTATACTAAAAGTGATTTCCATTGATTTTTTTCTTAAAATGTTCCGAAAGTTCTATCTCCAGCATCACCTAATCCCGGAAGTATGTAACCGATATTGCTTAACTCTCTATCCAAGGCAGCTGAATAAATTTCAATATCAGGATGCTCTCCTTCCATCTTCTTAATACCTTCTGGTGCCGCAATTAAGCAAGCCAAAATACAATAGTTTGCGCCTTTCTTTTTCAAAGAATTAAATGAAGCTACTGCGCTTCCACCTGTAGCAAGCATTGGGTCAAGAACAATAGTAACCGATTGATCAAGGTGAGAAGGCGTTTTGTAATAGTAATCGATTGGCTGAAGAGTTTTTTCATCTCTTTGTAAGCCAATATGTCCAACTTTTGCATCAGGTATCATTTTTAAGAATGCATCCACCATACTTAATCCGGCACGAAGAACCGGCACAAGAACAATTTGTTTTTTGAGTTTAAATCCTTTTGTAACTTCAAGCGGAGTTGTAACATCAATTTCTGTAAGCTCGAATCTCTTTGCTATCTCAATGGCAATAGCATAAGACACTCTATTTAATGCAGCGCGAAATGCCGCAGTGTCTGTTTCCAAACTCCGTAAAATAGTAACATCTCTTTTAACCAAAGGATTATCAACCATATTGAAGTTCTTCATTGTTTTCCTTTTTTAATTTTCTTACCCAACAAATACAATAAGTTAATAAATGGCGATACTGGCGGAGTGTAATTGTAATTTATATTTAATAGTTCAGTTACATTCATTTTGTTTTGAATCATTAAGCAAATTAAGTCAGAGTATCCAACAACTTCGTTTCCTCCCAAAAAGCTTGCGCCAAGAATTCTTTCACTTCCGGTTTCAAAAATAATTCTACCGTAAGTTTTTCTTGATGAGGGCATTACTTTTACCAAATTATTTGCTTCAGCAATTACAGATTCAACCCTAAATCTATTTTCAATTGCTTCCGCTTCTGTTAAGCCAACGGTAGAAAATATATTATCAAATATTTTTACTGTAAGGTTTTTAACAACCGCTTGAACTATACAATTACCTCCAGCTGCATTTTCTCCGGCTATATAACCAATATCTCTTGCATAAGTTGCAAGTGGCAGAAATTCTGGTCGATTTGTAATTCGGTTTATTAATTCTACACAATCTCCGGCTGCAAATATATTCGAATCGCTTGTGCGAGCCTTTCTGTCAATTTTTATTCCACCTTTTGAACCAATATCAAGTTTTGCAGACAGTGCAAGATCAACATTTGGATCAAAACCAATTGCTTGTATAACTAAATCTATTTCTTTCCGCCAGCCGTCAAGTTCAATACTTTTTATTTGTTCATTTGATGAATAGAATTTTGGAGAAGATATTCCACCATAAAATTCAATTCCATTTGAGCTAACCAAATCTAATATTCTTCTTCTAACTTCTAAATCTGCATTTGGTAGTGGAAGCAGTTCCTTATCAACCATAATTACATCTATGTTAATAGCCCGAAACGATTCAGCTAATTCCAAACCAATATAACCAGCTCCAATTATTAAAACTTTTTTTGCTTTTCTTAATGCAATGTATTTCTGTATAGATATTAAGTCAACAATGGTTTTAAAAGTAAAAACATTTGATAAATTCCCGGCAAATTGAATATTTCTTTTTGCTCTTGAACCCGTAGCTAAAACTAATTTATCGTAAGAATAGTCTATTAAATGATTACTAATTAGATTCCTTACTAAAATAGTTTTCATATTCGGGTTAATTTTTTCTATTCTATGGTTAGTATAAACCTTTACACCTTTTTCTGATTCGAATTTTTCTGGTGTAAAAAAAACAATTTTTTCATAACCACTAATAATGTTTGATAATACGTAAGGTAATTCGCAAGTTCCGGTAGATATATATTCTCCCGCCTCAAACATAATTACATTTGCGTTAGGATCAACCCGTTTAGCTTTTGCTGCTGCGGCAGGTCCAGCTGCATTGCCGCCGATAACAAAAATATTTTTATGTGGGTTAATCTTTTTCACTTTTGTTATGCTCTTAAATTAAAGCCAAATATAAAGAATTTAGTTTGAGATTTCTTGGATGAAAATTATGCTGGGTGTAAGAGAAAAGACGCCAACCTATCGGCGCCTTTTAGTAAGTATTATTTTGGTTGAGAAGTTTCATTTATTCCAAAAATATCGGCAGGCATTACTTTAAGCTCATCATTAAATAAAAATCCAAATACAAAAATAAATGCAACCAGCCCGAGTACAATTAGCCACTGTTTTGAAGAAATTTTTTGAATTTCATGACGGTCTTTAACTTCGCATACTTCGCCAGGACAGTACTGGGCTTTTTCCTTGTAAATCCAAGAGTAGAATTTGCATCCAAGACATATGCCAAATACAGATTCGAAAAACAAAAAGATTAAACAGATCAAACAAATAATTCCAGTAATTGGGCTATATGCATTTAAAACAACCATATGTATTAACATAATTGAAGCAAGAACAACTCCAATTATCCATGCAAATTTTTTCTGTTTTGCTCCTACATATTCAGGCGTTTGATTTCTTACTATCCATCTTGCAAATATTAAAGAAGGAGAATATTTAGGATTTATGAAGACGCGGATAATAAAATCAGCTAGGAATATAGTGATCATATATTTTATTGGTACAAAATTTCCACTTGAAAAAATTAAGAATAATGAAATAAGCATAGCTAAAAAATATATTCCAGCCGATGCTCTAATCTCTCTTTCATTAAGTACAGGAATATTATATCCTTTAACTTCTTCCCCAAATTTTATAATACTACTCATTTTTTCTCCATTTTGTATATTAATCAGACGCGCTAACTTCCACTATGTTACAATATTTTAAAAAAACATAATACTTGTAATCGATATCTAATCATTATAGGCTGGTCGATTCTTCCTAAGAGTAACGATTGTGAAACTACTGAGAATCAAAAAAGGAAGTGAAGACAGCAATATTTTATAATTTGGGCCTATTATGCCAATAAAAAAAATTAATAGAAAAAGAATAGAAATGAACCCGATAGCCAAAAATGTTAAAATTCTCTTGGGCTCGTTTTGGAAAAGTGTTATAAAAAGTAAAATTTGACCCGCTAATGGCAAAATAATTAATGGATGAAAAATTGAAGCTGGATCAGTAAACAACTTATAAAATATTTCGAATTCACCTTGAATTAAAAACATACTGCGATTTTTACCCCATTCAAGATATCCAATAAAAGATGTTAAGATTAAGCAAACATTCAGTAGTTTTTTCTTATTCATTCAATCACATTTTTGATGAATAAATGATAAGTGAGTTTGAACTTAAAAGCAATAAAAAATAAAAGTAGAGTTTAGTTTACCATCTAATAAAGCCACCCAATAAATTTGCCGAGTTAAAGCCAAGTTTTTTAAGTTTTGATGCAGCAGAAACACTTCTGCTACCTGTTTGGCAATAACAAATAATTTCTCTATTAGCGTATTTTTTAAGTACATCGGTCTTAAAAGAGATTTCGTGCAAAGGAATATGGATAGATTGTTTGATAGCTCCGCTTCTTCGTTCGCCATCTGTTCTAACATCAAGTAGAACTATGTTGCTGTTACTTTTAAGTAGTTGTTTTACTTCTACATTGGTATAATTCTTAAGCGATCTTCTTAAAAAATATTTCTTGATTCGAAAAAAAAGAATTAAGCTAACTAGTACAAGTAGAAGAATTTGAGTGGTTTCCATAGTTTTTCGTTTTTTCTATCTTAGATTCAAAATCTATTGAAAGGATTCGAAAAAAATGATACAGAATTGCTAACTAATAAAAAACCCCAAATTCGAAATGAAATTGGGGTTTCTTTGTGGGAGCTAATGGATTCGAACCAATGACCCTCTGCTTGTAAGGCAGATGC
>CAZVYT010000097.1:0-6474 GCA_964631495.1 uncultured Melioribacter sp.
ACCCGGATAAAAAGCGTGGAATCCAAACGGTTTTGTTTTTGCCGCTTCAATTACTTCCCACACATCTATATCCATTCTGTCAAACACCATCTTTAGTTCATTCACTAAAGCAATATTTATAGAGCGGTAAATGTTTTCTAAAAGTTTTGTGGCTTCAGCCGCTCTAGCAGAAGAAACCGGAACAGTTTTTACTATAACAAGATCGTATAGCTTACAAGCAATTTCTAAGCATGCCGGTGTAACACCGCCAACTACTTTCGGTATTGTTGATGTCGAAAAGTCCGGATTATTAGGGTCTTCTCTTTCGGGACTGAATGCAAGAAAGAAATCATCCCCTACTTTCATACATTTTCCATCTTCCGTTTTAGATTTTTCGAATAATGGCTGCAATATTTCTTCAGTTGTTCCCGGATATGTAGAAGATTCAAGAGTAACAATTTGTCCGGCTTTTAAGTGATGCGCTACCATTTTTCCCGAGTTTTCAATAAAGCTTAGATCCGGCTCTCTGTGGTGATCAAGTGGTGTAGGCACGCAGATTATAATTGCATCGCATTCTTTTAATCTGTTAAAATCAGTTGTTGCTACAAACTTTCCGCTGTCAACAGCTTTTTTAATATTTTCAGTTTTAATATGCTTAATATAACTTTCACCCCTCATAAGTATCGGTATCTTTCTCTCATCAATATCAAAACCTATTGTAAGCAATCCTTTAATTGCATACTCTAGTGCAAGCGGCAAACCAACGTAGCCAAGCCCTATTATTCCTATTACGGCAGTTTTGTTTTCAAATTTTGTTAATAAATTTTCTTTGTAATTCATTATTCCCTCTTTATAAAAATTAATGTTTCGGTAAATAATCTTTTGTTATCAAAGTGTTTTTCATAAATAATGTAATTCGTAAATTTTTGTTTACTTCTAGTAATTAAACTATAAAATAAAAATAAAAGCTTCTGTGTGAAATAGCACACTGTTATTAAAATTTACAAAAAAGTAACTTTCTAAAGCCTGGAGAATTTCTATTCTGTTTGTTTCAGTACTTTTCTTCCTCTTTTCCGGAAAATTTGACAAACTTTCTACGCAAAGAATATTCTATTAACCATTTGAGTGAATTAGATACTGAAAATTAACATAACAAAATGAAAAGCAATTATTAAAAAATTATCTGTTAAAATATGTACAGAGTTTATCGAAATATCATTATAAATCCGTTTAATCCGCGTTCCATTTTTTGATTAAATAATTGCTTTTAACATCATAAAGCTTAATTACACAATGCGCTCTAGTATTTTGATTTTATTTATAATCGCCATATACTGCCAGACATCCAAACAATTGCATCGCATTTACCATACTGAGTTATGTTTACGGTTACTAAGTTTTTTACTTCTCAAAATCAGCTGCAATAAACTAGGAGGTAGGATGGATACCTTCATCTAATTTTATTCCAGGCATTGTTTTCTTTTTTTTTAATTGTACAATTAAACGTGCAATATTTATTAAGTAATTTCTAGCTAACAGTCTATCAGAATAATAAAAGTGTCAGCTTTTAATAATTGCCGAAAGCCTAAAAATAAAAAACAAATATACCGGCAGCATCACACTTCCCACCCCGACTCCCCATGCTTCTATCTGAGAATGAACCGTCATAGCTATGATAACAGAAATCAAAAAACTCTTTTCACTTTTTACATCCGTCTCACTGAGCTTGCCGAAGGGCACTTCACAGTGAGCTTGCCTAATTGTCTTTACTCTAAACACTACTCTCCCGCCTCCTTTCCATAGCAATAATACAATCGGCAGATAAAAAAGTATTGCCCCAACAATCCCAGTCTCTTCTACTAGAGCTAACAAAGTGCTTCCTTTTTCTCTAATGAACCTTCCATTTTGCATTTCGCCGGCAACATTTTTTACTAAGGCAGTATCACTCATGCCATAACCAATACCAAATACTCCGCCATTATCTGCCCCCTTTAAGCTTGCCCTGTACATTGATTCCCTAGAGGACAAAATATTTTCTGCTTTTTTATAAATCACATTTTCAGCGGCAGTCTTTACAAATTCAAATTGTAAGGATATGATCAATATTAAACCGGTTATCCCAAATACTATTAGACTTCTTTTAATTCCCGTTTCCAGCAACAGTATGAAAAAAAGAAAAATCAAAAAGGCTGCAATAGCTCCTCTGGATGCAGTCATAAATAATACCATTACAACCAAAATGCTCGCGGCTAAAAGAAGTAAAACAACCATAGGTTTGCGGTTTGAAATGAAGGCTTTCTTTATTAAATAAAAAGTGAAAACTGAGCCGCATAAAAACGCTATGCTCCCGAGTGTATTCTGGTGAACCGCAAAGCCCATAAGACCAAGACCATTCCCTCCAGTTCGGTAGTTTTCCGGAATTTGGAATAACAAAGATGCAGCGGAAGTTAAAATAATTAGAAGAGCCAACGGTGTAAAAATATAGCTGTAATCTATATATTTGTTTTTAAAATAGCTCGAAACACTATATGCTCCGAATACAAGTACAAGAAAAAACACACTTCTTAATAAAGTGACAATAGGAAACTCAGCCCAAAAACCGCTGATAGAGGCATATACAACAAAAAGCACATAAAGAACTATAATATATGAACTTAGTCCATTTTTGTTTACCTTTTTAATACTTAGAAAAATTGCTTTCCAGTCAAATATTATTACTAAAATCAAAAAAACGGCAAATAAGTAATAGAGCTTATTTATCCCTACAAATCCACGGCTGAATAAAAAGAAAAGCCCCAAAGCAATAAGGTTTTCAGAACTATTTTTTCCCCAACTATAGCTCATCATGCTCCCTTTTTGCAAATAAATATTTCAATTTAAGCATGCTTCCAATTTTCCAAATGGCTGTAATTTTAATAATTATTAATCCAAGTAAAACAATAAAATTGAAGAGGATCAAATAACGGTAATCTATGTAAATTAATTCTTTCATTAAATTGAATAAGATTACTGCAGCTAAACCGGCAAGCAAATACTGAATTGCTATATTCTTTTGCATATCTGTTTTTTGGTACTTAAATAAGTAGCCGTTAATTGGAAAATGTAAAATACAGTAAACCCCATATCCCGGCAGCATGTAATAGATTATCTCTTTTAACAAACCAATATTCAGCGATTTTGGCAGTAACCCATCATAATAATTAATTATGAGAAACATAGCTGTAAGATAAGCTACCATAGCAAAAGTGTTGACCCAAAAAGAATTTACAAAAGATCTTTTTTTATCCTTTTTGTTTTCAGAATAAATAACCTTTTCGGAAGTATTGCCGATATAAAACATTGGTGCGGCTAGTGCCCAAGCAAATGTATAAGAATTGGCTATGGAAGAAGCAAAATGCTGGTTAACTATATACTTATCGGCGGCTAATAGCAAAGGAACAATTCCGTTTATTACAAAAGCGGTAGAGCCTAGATGATAAAGCTTATTGAAAGCGGTTTGGGTTAACTCTTCCTTCTCCTTTCTGGTGAATATGTAGTGAACTAAAGCATATGTTAAAAATGCGGCTGTTGGCAATAAATATATTATTGCTACTCCCCCAGTCTTTTTATATACAACTAGTACAAGTATTGTAACAATGGTGCTTACTAACTGAACTATAAAATACTCAATATAATTTCCGGTAAACAATACTCTAAATACAAGAATGCCGGATAAAGTAGTCAGATATGCGAAAACAAATACATAAACGTAATTTCCATTATTCCAATCAGCCGGAGAAACAAGTAATATTACAGCGCTTGATAATATTACATTGATCAACACAGATACAGCTAAAACCCATAACTTACTTTTTGCATAGTTCCATGCAAAATCGAAGCCGAATGAGCTGAATATAACAATGATTGAAGCAGTGTAATAAAACTTATTAAAGAAATTATAATCTGTTTCGCTTAAAAGATATGCCGCGGTAATAAGAGGAATTCTGGAAAAAACAATTGTAAGCCCAATTAATATGTTTCTAAGCGTGTTATCAGCTTTCATTTCAAAGTATGTTAGCAATTTTTGTAATTTCAAAATAACAATAAGGATTTGAATTCTCTGCAAATTTACAAATAGTCACACTGAGCGGAGTCGAAGTGTTATAATCAGTTATTATAAAAAAACCGCTTCCGCGGTCAGTTTCATATGCTTAACAATTTATTATCGCTCATAGCCCATCAAACAAATTCAAATTATCCACGATATTCTTCGGGTCGTTCACAACTTTAAAAGCATATCGTTCCGCACCAATACGAAATTTGTTAAATTCTTCTTCATTTAACGTAGCAAGATTTTCAATTAATTCAATATATCTGTTTTCATCTTTAAGTTTAACATTCCAGCCGGCTTGGTTTTCTTCAAGCTTATTCCATGGCGTCGTATCAGAACAAAGAACCGGAACACCAAGCGCTAAAGACTCAAAAATAACATGCCCAAAATTCTCACCTAATGTAGGAAAGAAAAATACATCATACTTTGGAAAGACTTCATCAATTCTTTCATGCTTAACTAAGCCTTTGTATACGCAGTTTATAGTATTTAATTCCTTTTTGCACTCTTCCCAGTAGACAGGGTCTGTAATTGGACCGTAAATATCAAACGTATATTTACATTTTATTTGTTTTAGAGTTTCTAATACAAATCTTAGATTTTTCTTTCTGTCAATTCTGGAAATAAAAATAATTCTAAGAAAGTTTTTTTCCTTTAAATACTTTTTCGTTTCATCTCTCTTTAAATCTACTTTAGGTATGTCTAAAGCAATTCTAACTTCAGCTCTTGCACCGAATACTTTCTTAATTTCTTTTGATTCTAATTCTGTTGATGCGTGCCATATAATGCTTTTATAAAAGCCGATTGATTTAACAAACAACAAGAACAATTTTTTCTTTACTCTTTTAAGGGATAAAGCGCCTTCTGATAGTTCCCCTCTTGGAGCTATAAGTATACTGCTAAACTTTACTATTCTTAGTTTATTTAACAGTACAACGAGAATTGAATACTTAAAATTAAATAGGCTGTTTAGATATGCAGTTGAAGAGTTTGAGCCTTCTATTCCCTTAATATAGTCTCTATAAAAAAGGGAAAGAAAAACTGTAATTTGCTCATGCTGAAGCCACTTGCCGCTTTTATCGCTGTTTTCTTTATCAGCTTGAGTAATTACACGAAAGTTACTTTTTGAATAACCAAGATTTAATAGGTTGGAAATGCTTAATAACGGACCCCCGCTTTTGTGTGCCGAATAAAAATGTTCTATAAAAACTAATATGTTTTTACGGTCTTGCATTCATATTAGTATTAAATATATGCTGAACAATTCGGTAAGCCGCTTTCCCATCCCATAATTCCGGTATACGCCCTTGTTTGAATTTGCCATTCAATATATCACATGCGGCTTCATAAGCTTTTTCAAAATCTTCACCTACCAAAGTATTAGTACCTATATCAACAGTAATAGGTCTTTCGGTAGTTTTTCTGGTAGTAATACATTGAACACCCAGAAATGTTGTTTCTTCCTGTATTCCACCGCTGTCTGTTATAACCAATGAGCAATTCTTTATTAATGAAATAAAATCTATATACCCTATTGGTTCGGTAAGTATAATGTTTTTGTGCAAAGAAGTGTTAAGCTGTTTTTCATTAATTTTATTTCTTGTACGAGGATGGACAGGAAATACAACTTTCTTCTGTTCTGCTAGTTTATTCAAAAGAAAAACAATTTCACTTAAATTCTTTTCCGAATCTACATTTGAAGGGCGGTGAAAAGTTACCAGCACATAATCATCCTTAGCTAAACCTAATTCAGAAACTATTTTACTCTTTTCTATAACCGGCAAATAATTTACTAGACAGTCAATCATCGTGTTTCCAACATAGATTATTTCTTCTTCCTTCTTTCCTTCATTTCTTAAGTTCTTAATCCCATCGGGTTCCGAAACAAATAAATAAGCGGAAATAGAATCGGTAAGGATTCTATTAATTTCTTCCGGCATATCTCTGTCAAAGCTTCTTAGACCAGCTTCAACATGCGCAACTTTAATCCCTAGTTTAATAGCAGTTAAACTGCATGCAATAGTAGAGTTTACATCTCCTACTACAATAACCAAATCCGGTTTTTCATTTAATAATACTTTTTCGAATTCAATCATTACTCTGCCGGTCTGCTCTGCATGACTTCCTCCCCCGACCCCAAGGTAATAGTCTGGCTTAGGCAATTCCAATTCATCAAAAAATACTTTACTCATCTTTTCATCATAATGCTGCCCTGTATGACAAATTAAGTGTTGAATTTTGAGTTTTGAATTCTGAAAATTTTTGTTAACTAAAAACTCATCACTCAAAACTTTCAACTGTTTATGTATTGGCGCTACCTTCATAAAGTTGGGTCTTGCACCAACCACAGAGATGATCTTTATTATTTTCATTATAGTTACAGTAAGATTCTGGATATTATTTTT
>CAZVYT010000098.1:0-6418 GCA_964631495.1 uncultured Melioribacter sp.
ACAAGCGCGACCACCAGAAGCTAAAACACGATAAGTTTCAGTCCAAACTTTTTTGAGCAGTATTAAATATTCTTCTAAATTTAGATTATCATCATATTCCTTTGTTACGTTATAAGGTGGAGAAGTAATCATCAAGTGAACAGAATTATTAGGTAATTCCGTCATTAGTTCGCTTGAATGACAAAAATGTTTGTTCAATAATTCGGAAGGAATTTTATTCTCAATATGTTTAATTTTATCATCAGTTATTAGTCCTTCATAAAGTCTTGAGTTATAGAACTGTGAAGAATCGTGATTAATTCTTCCAGGGGTTCCAAATGAACTCGTTTTTGTACCATTTTTTCTTTGGTTCTGGTTATACATTCTATTCCTTAATCAATGCTAAAAATTTTTCTGCTTTCTTTTCAATATCAATTTCTCTATTGGCAATTTCAATTATTTTTCCAAGTTCTTTTTTTGATTTCATACTTGAGAAAAACTCTTTAGGTTCAGTAATTAATTTCTCAAGAGAATTTTCTAATTCTGCATAGATGTCCATCCTAATAAATCCATCTTTATTTGTTCTTTTAATATTTTCTCCATTGTCATCTAATGGTGCAGAATTAACAGACCAAAATCCTTGAATGATTCCGGCATTCTTGAGAAAGTCTACTTTCTTATGGTAAGATGTTGTTATTGGTGTATTGCCTAAAATAATAATTGGAATACGAGAAGCAGCATAGTCGGAGACTCTAATGTTTATGCTTTTACCAATTGCTTTTAACATAGAATCTGAGCGAAGGAGACCAGGGTTTCCTTGATGAGATTTATAATCCCCTAAACAAATAAGTTCTTCTTCCTCGTCGGTTTGTTTTAACTCCCAGTTCCAAACAATCGACATCTTTACTTCAAAAAGTATTAAAATGTTTTCCGGTTTCTGAACAATATCTTTCGTTTTACAAATTGCGACATCAGCGGAAGATTGGCGAGTCAATCCAATTTCCTCACAAACAACACCTTGAACTGAATACCAATTATGTTTCGAGGCAAATTCTTGAAGCAAATCAACAGAATATTTTTCAGTAAAACTTCCAATTTCTTTTTCTTTAGTCCACAATTGTTTCATTGAAATTCCAGATTGGTAATAATTTTTGAATTAAATATAAGCAAAACGAAACAGAATAAAATAACCACAATTAAGAGGGCTAACGGCGTTGTTTTTAAGCCGCCGCCGATAACTGCAATGCAGCTTTGGAAACCAATGCCGATGATTATTTATTAATTCATTTTGTTAACTACACTCAAAGAGCAACTAACTTTTGCAAAACAACTTTGTAACCACACAAATGTCACAACGTTTAAAGCGGTCGGCCTTGAAGAACTGGTTAGGCCAAAGAATTATTAATTCTATTTCTATTGCTAATTATATTAAACTCTTTCTAGTCCAAATTGAAATAAGAATAAAATAAATTCTTCTTTTTATTTAACGAATAATCCATTTTCATATAACAAAACAGAAAAATAATTTGAAGATATCTCTATTGTTTTTGTAGTAGGTCAGCCCCACAATATCTACAAACAATTGCTTCTGTTTTTATTAACTCTGAACATTTTGGACACTTCTTCATTTTTCCAGATGCAAGTTCTCGTTGTTCAACTACCGCCTTGTTTTCCTTAATAATTGCAACTATAATCACACCAGCAATAGGAGTAAGAATTAATGATATTAGTAAAGCAATTACGAATGAATTTCCTCTTTTATAATTCCAATAAGAGACTGCAACACTAAAGAGAATGTAAAAGAAAAGGTAATTAAATAATTCTGGACTCATAATACCTCCGAGATTATTGTAATTATTATTGACCACTACACTGTGGCCTAACGGCGTTGTTTTTAAGCCGCCGCCCAGAACAGCAATGTAGCTTTGAAAAACAAACGCTAATAATTTATAAATACATTTTTATGTAACCTACCTTAAAAAGTAACTTACTTTTACAATGAAACTTTATAATTGCACAATTGCCGCAACGTTTAAAGCGGTCGGCCTTGAAGAACTTGTTAGGCAATTAAATAAAAGTTCCCTTAATAAAATATTATCTTGCCATAGCATTCAATTTGTTCACTTCATTACAATCTGTAAATTTGTAGCGACCGTCGCCTCTGTAAATTATTTGTTCTTTAAACAATAGTCCAAGTTGCCATGCGCCATTTGTTTTCACTAGATCAAATGATTCAGATGTGTTCCAGTTGTTCCATTGGCTCCACTTTTCAATAATTTTCCCATTTCTAAAAATACATCTGCGGCTCGCCTTAGCTTTCAAATTTGATGTCCCCATCCACTCAATACCATTAAGTTTTTGTGCTTCAGAGATAGTATGGGCTTTAGTAGTTATTGAATAGTCCTTTAGTTCTATTAATTCTATTTCATGATAATTATAAACAGAATTATAATCAGTATAAAATAGATATGTATTCCCACTGCATTCTAATAAAATGGAATTCCACTTTTCTTGAGCTTTATCTTCAGCTTCAGAGTTGACAGAACAATTTATGCATAGAAAAGATAGAAGAACAGTAATGAATAAACTCGATATTTTTTTCATTGATATCCTCTTTATTTAAAAGTATTTATACCTCTAATCAATCAGTAGTGTTTGGTTTTTCCTTAGATGGATTGGCAAAAAAACCAGAAAGAATAAAAAGTGATGCTAAGTATTGGAAGACTGCCGTTACAAAAACGGAATGAATATCAGGATTACTAGGCATAAATAATGACAATACGTAATTAAAGCCAGTCACAGAAGCACCAGCAATAAAAATCCATCCTTTGGGATATTTGATTGCTAAAACGATAAAGACAATGTTTAATGAGAAAAGAAAAACAAAATAAAATCCCCAAAAAGATTGTGCCTTAAATAATATTTGAATACCATCATAAGCACTCAAGTATTTTAATGGTTGCTCATAGTAGGAATAAGGCTGATAACTTGCAGAAGGAATAAAGGTGAGAATAATGTTTAGAATAAAACCAGTTATGAAGAGTGTTCTAATCGTTTGATAGCGATTGGTAAATATTTTTTTTAGTATTTCGTTAGTATCAATTATCATTTTGAAACCTCATTTTTGGATAATAATTATTTATCTTTCCATTGCATCAATATATTAATTGTTTCGGAATGGCGTTGCCAGTTTGCATATTTTAATGCATCATTAAAACCCTCACGAGCTCCCCGTTTCAATAGGTATTCAACAACTTTATAATAACCTTGTTCAGATGCATGGGCTAAAGGAGTATAACCGTCAACTTCTTTCGAATTCGGATCAGCACCTTTATCTAATAATAATTTTAAAATGGGTATTCGAGATTCACCACCATTGCTTTCTGATTCGGGTTGAATATCATGAGGGCCCATTACAGCATAAGTTAAAGCTGTTTCTCCATTATTTGTTTTTGCATTTATCTTAGCCCTTTTGCTCAACAAATATTTAATGAGTAATAGTTGATCTTCTGGAGATAAATTTACTGCACATCCTTTTCCACATACAACACGCATAAGAATAGTTGGTCCACCAGGAAGACCATCCCAACCAAGATTATCTCGTAAATTCACGTCAACACCCTTGCTTATCATTTTTTTAACAAGGTTTAAATCACCTTCATATAGAGCATCAAATATTTTGTGCTGACAGAGAATACTAACTGAGGAGAGAAGTGAGAGTAAGATTATTTGAAAAATTATCTTTTTCATGAAGCCTCCTTTAATTATTGCCTAACGACGTTGCCGCTAACCGGCAGCCCAGAACAGCAATGCCAGTTAACTGCAACAATTTTATATTTATAAAAATGTTTCTTAGAACAAACAACCTTAAAGAGCAACTAATCTTTGCAAACGAAACTTTATAATTGCACAAATGCCGCAATGAAAACGCTGTCCGTGTTGAGCGGCGGGTTATGTGTTACTTAAGTTCTAAAGATAATGTTTCTACAGAGTCTGCTAATAGAACAAAAAGACGCTCAATTGCAACCAGAGAAGCAAGTTCTTTTTTACCATTATAATTATTCATCACCCATGCTAAGAGTTCTGCATAATCATGACCTCTTGCGCATAAACGAGTATCACAATTTAATTTGGTGAACCATTTATCACGAGACTGTTCAAATGTTATTCGTTTTTTACCTTGACTATTTGATGTAAGAAGCGATATGGTATATGAATCAATATTGAAAATTATATTATCTAGTTCTGTTCTAAGGTGTTTACGAAAAGGAGGCCAATTTAATTTGAGTGACAATTCTCGATCTGCAAGGCGCAATGCATATAGCTGTTTTAAAGTAATGTAAAAAGATTCAATAAAATTTTCGAAGTTATTAATTTTTGCACTCCCAGCTACAAGAAGAATATCCGAAATACATTTCTTAGTTAAAAAGTGAATTTCAATGGAACAGAATACTGACCATTTAAGTCTTTCACATAAAAGCAATTCACCAAACCAGTGATCTAAATCCCGATCTACAAGACAAAATACTTTTGATTCAGTGGGAAGTGAAGCCAATTCTATGGATAAAGCAATAACCCTTTGCTTATTCCCGTTTGTTAGACCGTATTTATTTAAAATGTTTTCGGATATATCAACTGTATCAATCTCATAAAATGCATAATTGTGCTTTTTACTTAAAGGGACTTGGGATAGTACGTCTCTATCAAAACTACCTTCGACAAAGAAATCATAAAGTTGTGGTTCAAGTTCGTATCGAGCTAACAGTTCGGTTAATGATCTACGAGCACATTCATTCATAGTCTGTTCACCAGTTTAATTACTCGATTCCGATGTTGAGCAAGTAGTTCCATAGAATGAGATGCGAACACAAACTGAATACTTTCACCTTGTGATATATCAAGAAGAGATTGAACTAGTTGACGTTGCCATTTGATATTTAGAGATATTTCAGGTTCGTCAATCATAAATACTGCTGATGTATCTCTTGCCGTTAAAACATAACAAAATAATAAGAGTAGCTGTTGCTCACCTGAGGATAATTGAGATGGGTTAAGTTTTACACCTAGACGATTTTGAATTATAAAACCTTGACTAAGTTTAAATACAACTGATTTATCTCTTAGTAAGCTGTTAATTATCGACACGAATCGATCTACAAGTTGATAAATGGGTTCAATAGCTTCTAATCGTCCTTCAACACTTTTGATATATGGTTGAAGTAATTCGACTGCAAGATTTGTTTTAGTTGTACTTCGAACGTTTAGTGCCTTTCTAAATTCTGATGTGTTAAGATGGGTTGATAATTCGTAACGAGCATGTTCTGCTGATTTGGCATCCATCTGAATAAGTTGTTTAATTAATTCTGCTTTTGAAAAGCTTATTAAATCATCCGACTTACGAGTACTTGGAGAGACTATTCGTTTTAGGACATCAGCATAAACTGAGTGTACGTTCATAGAACCCTTATTTGTTCCAATTACGGCTTTTCGACTTAGCCATCTTGCTGCTGAACTTAGTGCCTGAGAAAGAGCAATCTCTCGAGAACGGACAACTAATTCATTTATTCGTTTCGGCTCTCCATATTGCATTGTACGTCTTAATTCTACTTCATCACTTGGGTCAGATACTGAATCGCTATCAAGTCTTCGATCAGCATTCAATATGAATAATGAAGGAACGAATTGTTTAAGAGTGTTAATATATGCTTCTTCTCCCCAGGGTACTCCCTCATACTCTTTATTTCGACTTGAAGTGCGTTTTCTTCGAATTATTTGCTTTCCACCTTCTCCCACCTCCATAAATAAAACTTCTTCTTCATTATATAAGTTTTTTGATCTTGGTTGGTATTCCCAAACAGCGAGTAACTTTGCCTCTTGTTCAATTTTAAACAGGAGAATTTTTGAAGGTTCCTTAGTGGTTACACGCGCTGTTAATCGAATGCCAGAACTTAAATGAACCTCTATTGCTTCAAAATCAGTTTCAAACAATGCAGTTCTGTGGCCTCTGTTATTGGCTGCGGAGAGAAGATGAAAAACAAGTCTTAGCAAAGTACTTTTGCCGACACCATTGTCACCATAAAGAATAGCTGCATTGGTTAATTCACCTGATTCAGGTAAATTGTAAGTATACAGACCGAATAGCTTTTCAATGTAAATTTTTGAGATAATTTGAGCAATCATTAAGATTTCCTCATTATTAAATTATTTAGAATTACAACCGTAACACATAACGATGTTGCAACTAAAGCGCCGCCTATAATTAGCAATGTTGCAATTGCCACTATTGTTTTTGTATTACTTATTTAATTAACTATAACTACTTCAATACTTACTTGCTTTGAAAAGCTAAACCCAATAACTGCAACCCAGATCTGTTAACAAGAAGCGGTCGCTTTGAGTCCACCATTAAGGTGTTGCCTTAAATTTCTTATTTGATGAA
>CAZVYT010000099.1:0-6194 GCA_964631495.1 uncultured Melioribacter sp.
TTCTTGGTGATTGAAGAGTTAAGAAGTCGTTACCTCTTGCTATTGTTCTTGCACCAGTGTAATTCAATTCAACGTCCGATCCAGTATATTTTGTAAATCTTGCAAGATTACGAACAGAAACACCAACAGAAATTGCTTTAAAGTAATTTGTCAATTCAAAATTCTTTAGAACATCTGTTAAGTCGTAACTTAAGCTAACTTCTCTAATAATTAAGTAATCAGCGTCTTCAACATAATTGCCAGCATAACGCCAATCTAATTTTGCGAACTTTTCAGCCAGCTCTATGTATTCTGGTGTTCCAGGAGTTAAAGGAGTTACATCGGTTGGATTTGAACTTGGTAAACCTGTTGTAGCATTAGCTGTAACTATTGGAGCCAAGCCAAGTTGCGCATTCATTCTGTTGTAAGTAGATCCATTACCTCTTCTGTTAGCAAACAACTGAGTATTGTTGAAGATTTTATTTCCTAAAGCCCATTCAGCAAAACCATACAAATTGAAGTTCTTTAAGAACTTGAAGTTTACTGTGAATGAACCGGTATGGTTTGGCACCGGATTTCCTAATTCAACTCTATCTGTAGAACGTGTTGAACCAGTATATTTTTTTGTTGTAGCATCATATGTTGCGCCAACAGATGTATAAGTAAAGAATTCATATTTTGGTTTATCAACATGAATAACGTTATTAATAGAATAAATTGGTTGAGCGCCGCCCAAATCTTTTACTTTATTTGTTTGATAGTTCCAAATTAAGCTTAGGTCTAATTTATAATCAGCTGATCTAATTGGAGAATATTGTAGTAATGATTCAAAGCCAGAAGCATCAACAGCTCCAACATTGAATGGTTGTGTTGAAGCAGTTAAACCTGTTGATGGAGCGTTAACTTTTCCAACAATAGAATTTGTTGCTTTTTGGATGTAGTAAGTAAATTCTAAAGAAATATCACCAAAAAGTTCTGTGTCAAAACCAACTTCAAATTCTTTAACTCGTTCTGGTTGAATGTCCGGATTTCCAATAACAGAAATAACAGCACCAGCACCGTGTCCACCGGCTTCAGCAGCATATAGCAAAGGAATGCCATCAAGTAATCCCGGTAATACACCACTTTCTCCGTAAGCTGCTCTAAGTTTCAATAAGTTAAAGAAGGTTGGAGTAAAATCATACTTATCAAGTCTTACAGCTAAGCTTGCTTTTGGATAAGTGATTGATGGAGCATTTGCGCCAAGAGAGCTAGCGTAGTCTTTCCTAATACCAAGAGTTAAGAAATATTGATCTATGTAATTAAAAGAATGCTCGGTGTATAAACCACCATCACGCAAATGGCTAAAGCCTTCTCCGTAACCGGCAATCTTTCCAGCTGCTCCTAGAGTAGTAATCAAATCTGATGTAAAAGTTTCGCCTGTAACGTTTGTTGATTTATTTGTTCTATCAAAGAACTGTCCGCCAACTGTAGAGCGAATATCAATTACATCAAATAATTGATAGTTATATCCAACATTGAAATCATAAGTGAATTGAGTATTAAAACGCTCGAAAATACTTTTTTGACCCTGTGTAATTAAACCGCCAAAGTTTACTCCAAATGGGAATAATCTAACTTGACGCCAGCTGCTGTTATCAATACCAACGCTTGCATTCACATCAAGGTTTTCAATTGGTCTATAATTCATACTGAATGAACCAACAAACTGGTTAAGATCGTGGTTATCGCTGAATTTGTATAAATCTTCTTCTTTTACAAAAGCAAAAGGTCTAAAATCAAGAATAGTATTGCCAAGTCCGCCATAGATAATATTATCATTATTCGGTCTTTGGAATTTATTCTTTACATAACCTGTACTTAATTTTAATGTAATTACATCAGATGGAAACGCAGTCAAGTTTAATCTAACTGTGCTTCTATCTCCAGAGTTACCAGGATAAATACCGTCTTCTTGTCTGTTTTCAAAAGAAGAATAGTATTTCATAAAATTGTTTCCACCTGTTGCGCTTAAAAAGTGTTCGCGAAGCGGACCAACTTTGAATTGGCTGTTAAGTTTATCCACACGGGTCAATTCTTTTGTAACAGGATCTTTAATAACCCATGTTTGAACAGTTTCAAAGTTTTCATAATCATAAGTATATAATTTTTCATTGTAACCGTAGTTGAAACGGTAATCAACTGAAATACCTGCGCCGACTTGTTGTGTTAACTTTCCAGATTTTGTAGTAATTAATACAACACCGTTAGAACCGTTAGCGCCATACATTGAAGCAGCTGCCGGACCTTTTAAGAACTCAATTTTTTCAATGTCATTAGTGTTTAAGTTTGCAAGAGTGCTAATACCTTGACCGCCAACAGCAAAGCCAATAACTTCTTGGTTATCCATACGAACGCCATCAACGTAAATAATTGGCTGCCCATCTCCATTTAAACCGCCGCCGCCTCTAACATTAAATCTCCAACCAGAACCCACGTTACCGGAAGAAGTTGTTAATTGAACACCGGCTACTTTTCCGCCAACTAATTGAGAGAGTGAGCCGTAAGTATTTACTTGTTGTAATTCTGCTGCAGAAACTCTACCAACAGCTATTTCTGCTACTGACTTTGAGGTTTTAGAAGCAATACCGGTTACAACCATTTCATCACTTTGGAAAACATCTTCAACTAACTCAAAAACTTGAGTTATGTTATTTCCGCTAAGTGTTATTGTAACTGATTTTTTCTTGTAATTAACAAAAGAAGCTGTTAATTCTACTTTTTGACCCTTAGCAAGATCTTTTGGAATTTCAAAAGAATACATACCTTCAAGGTCAGATGCGGCTCCGGTGTTTAGTGTTTTTATCATAACACTTGCACCTATAAGTGCTTCCCCATTAGTATCTGTTACTTTTCCAGATACTTTAAATGTTCCTTGTGCCAGCAATAAAGCTGGGGCTACAACAAGAAACAGCAGAATTTGTATTGCTTTTCGCATACACTTTCCTCTGATTGTGGATTGATTTAGTTAGTAAAAAGAGAGCTACTTCTCTCATTATATATTAAATAAAACCGAATACTCAACTAGAGTAATAGCAATTTAAAGCCAAAACTTCATAAAAACAATAGTTTCAGAAATCGATATATTGACTGCATATTTATATACTTACATTTAAAGAAAATAAAATTTTATGAATAATTACAGACTAATAATACAGTATGATGGGACGGAGTATTCTGGCTGGCAAAAACAAAATGAAATAATTACTGTGCAAGAATGTATAGTTAATGCAATAGAGAAAATCACAAAAGAAAAAGTAAATTTAATTGGCTCAGGCAGAACTGATACTGGTGTTCACGCTTGGGCACAAGTAGCAAATTTTCGTATCGAGAAAGAAATTAATCCGGAAAAACTTAGATATTCTCTTAATTCAGTTTTACCATTTGATATTTCAATTCGTTCTGTAGATAAAGTTAACGAGAGTTTTCACGCTCGCTTTGACGCCAAGAAACGATCTTACATCTACTTATTTTCAAAAACAAAATCTCCTTTTTTTCAAAAATATTCTTATCATAATCACATAATTTTTGATTATGATTTTGGCTATTTGAATAAACTAAGTAAAGTTTTAATTGGTGAACACGATTTTACTTCATTATCAAGAAGAAATTCCGATTCAGAGAATAAGATTTGTAATGTTTATGAAATTCACTGGAGAAAAGGAAAAGAGATTGCTGCTTTTTATATAACAGCAGATAGATTTTTGCGCGGAATGGTAAGAGCAACTGTTGGAACAATATTAGAAGCTGCAAAAAATAATAAGGACGAAAAATTTTTAATAGATATACTTAAAAAACAAAACAGAGAAGAAGCTGGTGAAAGTTTACCGGCAAAGGGTTTATTTTTATATAAAGTGAGGTATTAATGATTGATCTATCAAACAAAGTAACTATTGTAACTGGCGGCTCAAGAGGAATTGGCGCTGCATGTGTCAAGCTTTTCTCTCAAGCAGGATCTAAAGTTGCGTTTACTTTTAAAAGTAAAAAACAAGAAGCCAAAGAGCTTGAAAAACAATTTCCCGGAAATGTAAGAGCCTATCAAGTTGATATGGAATCTGAAAAAGAAATCGTTTCAATGGTTGAAGCTGCCGAAAAAGAGTTTGGTAAAGTCGATATACTTGTTCACAATGCCGGTATTTGGAACGATGGTACTTTAGAAACAACTACACTTGAACATTGGCAGCAATTGATGAGAGTAAATCTAGACTCAACATTTTTATTCGCAAGAGCTTGCGCACCGATTATGAAGAAAAATAATTTTGGCAGAATGATTTTTATTTCTTCTACTGCAGGTCAGAGAGGAGAATCATTCCATTCTCATTATGCGGCTTCTAAAGGAGGAGTAATTTCATTTACAAAATCTTTGGCTATTGAATTAGCTCCTTTCAATATTACAACAAATTCGGTTGCACCTGGCTGGGTTGAAACTGATATGAATAACGAAGTCTTTGCCGATGCAGAGTTTAAAGAAAATGCCAGAAAAGGAATTCCAGTTGGCAGAATTCCTACACCGGAAGATATTGCTGGACCAACATTATTTTTAGCTTCTGATTTAGCAAGACACATTAATGGTGAAATATTAAATGTTAACGGCGGTAGTGTACTCTGCGGCTAATTCTATGTGAATATTTTATTTCACAGAGGTAAACAAAGAAATCGCTGAAAGTCAAAGAGGAAAAATGAAATGAATTTCTTAGCTGATTTACATCCCATTGTTGTTCATTTTCCGATTGCGATTTTTGTTCTATACTGTTTGTCTGAAATCGTATCACTTATTTTTAATAAAGATTGGCTTTGCAAGGTCGCTATACTATTGCTTGCTGCCGGAGTAGTTTCTTCAATACTAAGTGTATTGACTGGCAATCAAGCATATACTGTTCTTAAACCGGTGCTAAAAACAAAACAAGTAATAATTGAAGAAACAATACTTAAACATGAGCAGTTTGCAACTATTACGCTTTGGTATTTTTTAATTTTATTTGTGATTAAGCTATACTTTTTAATTAAGAAAAAACAAACACATAACTGGAAAATTGTTTTTTGTATTTTAAGCCTTGTTGGAATTTATTTTGTGTATGAAACCGGGTTAATTGGCGGTAAATTAGTTTTTGATTTTGGTGTAGGAACTAAACTCTTTAATAAATAAAAAAATGAAAAAAGTATTCTTTTTATTTCTGCTTTTTACTACTGCATCTATTGCACAATTCAAACTTGGTGATGCAAAGGGTTTGTTTATGTCACTTGGAGTTGGACCACGGTTTCCAATTACTGATATGGCACATAATAGCAATATTGGTGTTGGTGCAAACATCAATTTTTCATACACAGATAATGGAGTTCTGCCAGTGTTTTTTTACACTTCAATTGGTTACGCTCATTATCCGGGAAGACAAGATTTGTATAAACGTACCGATTACAGTTCATTTTCTAGTAATGTGTTTATAGTAGCGCCTGGCATTCGTTATTATTTTAGACCGATTTTTGAACAAGTTGTATTGTTAATGCCAGTTATAGACATTGGCGCGGAGTACGCGCTATTTGAAAACTGGAATCAATTTAAAAGCGGAAGCGGAAAAAGTAATTACGTTGAAGAATTGAATAAGTTTGGATTTCACATTGGCGTTGGAGTCTCAATGTTTATCCTAGATTTTATGACTTATTACAATTATTTACCACACACACATTATATATCTGTTGATCTTAGAGTTAACATACCAATTTTTATTAAAATTTAGAGGTAAGTATGCAATACAAAAACATTTTGTTCGAAATAAAAAACAATATCGGTTTTATCACAGTTAATAGACCAGATAAGCTAAATGCATTAAATGATGAAACGCTTGACGATCTAAAAAAATGTTTTTCCGAAATAAAACAAGATTATGCTGTAAATGTTGTAATCATAACAGGTGCAGGTGAAAAAGCTTTTGTTGCCGGAGCAGATATTTCTGAAATACACAAGTTAAATGTTATTGCGGCTAAATATTTTTCTGAAAAAGGGCAGTGTGTTTTTAATTTAATCGAAAAACTTGGCAAACCGGTTATTGCCGTGGTTAATGGTTATGCATTAGGCGGCGGTTGCGAACTTGCTCTTGCTTGCCATATAAGATTAGCAAGTGATACAGCAAAATTTGGTCAGCCTGAAGTTAATCTTGGTATTATTCCAGGTTACGGCG
>CAZVYT010000100.1:0-5875 GCA_964631495.1 uncultured Melioribacter sp.
TTACTGACATTTCTATTGTGTCCTATCTATGACATTTCTATTGTGCTATTACACGATATCAAAATGTAAACTGTAAAAATTGCGAATTCAGATAGTATTAATTATTTTTAATTCAGCCAGAGTTGTAATTAATAATAAAGTATTTTTAGAATAATTTTATATAATAAAATTGAAACAAAACTAGGTTTATGGGTTATAAAGATTTCTAAAATCAATTAAAAAATGAAAAAATTTGCCGTAATTGTAATAATTGCTGTTGGAATGTTTCATAGTTTGATCAATACTTCTTTTCAAAATTATGATTTTCCCAAAACTCAGAATGAAAGAATAGAAAGTCAAATTCAAGAAGAGATGTTTTTTAATATATCTGATGAAATACAAAACACAGCTAATGATGTGTTTTTCAATCTTACTTCTTTAGAATCCATTTCTTTAAACAAATCGCGTATCTGGAAGCCACCTGTAAATTTGTAAGCTTTTTAATTAGTAATAAAGGATCAGGTTAAATAATTTTAAGAAGCTGTCTGTATTTAATAAGTACAAAACATATTCATTATAAATAAAAGGAGACCATTATGAATTGTCCAATATGTAATGTTGCATTAGTAATTAGCGAAAGGCAGGGAATTGAAATTGATTATTGTCCAAAGTGCCGAGGTGTTTGGTTGGATAGAGGCGAATTGGACAAAATTATTGAAAAAACTGCCGAACCAAGAAATTTTGAAACTAATGATGTAAGGGAACCAAATAAATATCGTGATGACGATTATTACAGAGATAAAAATTATCATAATAATTCATATAAGAATGGAAAATACCGCAAGAAATCTTTATTAGGTGAACTCTTTGATTTTTAAAAATAAAATGGGAATGTTAAAATGAAAAATCTAAACAAACTTATAATACCGGCGGGTGTATTAACAATAATTTTATTAATGTACTTATTTTATTTCTCGCCTTACAAAGGATTAGGGTCGTTTAATGAATTTGACCCAAATAGTCATGCAATGAAAGATATAGTAGTGAAAGTAGTTCATGATTTAGGAATTCAACCTTCTGTTGATGGAAGCAAAATACAATTCTACACAGAAGATAAAAACGGTATCCAAAAGCAGATTGTTGTAACAAGTGATTATAAATCAATAATTGAAGGATCTGAAATAATAACTATGACTGGACATTTCTGCACTAATGGTTTTGAAGTTTCTAAAATTGAACAAAAATAATTTATGGTTGGAGCAAATATGAAACACATTTTTAGTGATCTATTATATTTAATGAAGAGTGATCAAAATGCCCGCAAAAAATTGAAAAGTATGCTTGTTTTAGGTTGTTCTGTAAGTTTATTTGCAATACTTTTTATAAGTGCAGTTGGAATTTATTTTATGAAACCAATGCTTGGTTTTTTACTGGCAAACATTCCTATACTCAACGAAATATTTTTTACGCATTTGAGAAGTGTTGTTTTACCATATTTACGAGAAGATATATTAGGTATGGTAACCGGCTTAATTAGTAATACGAATCTTGATGAATTTAAAATAATTGTTAACAATTATTTCGATCAGTTAGGTACAGTAAAAAACGTAGGATTTGAGAGTTTTATAACATTTACAGACAAGATAAAACAAATTATTTCTGATGGGCAAATCAGCCAAGCTGAACTTGATTTACTAAGAAAGTTTGTTTCTTATTAACATGTAAAATTGAGGATTAGATATGACTAATAAGGATAGGAGCAACTATTTAAGAGGCTTGCTAATAATAAGCAGAATGGATTATTCTGTTTCTCATTCTGAAAAATTAGCGATGATAAGAATATCAAAGATTCTTGGGTTTGACCCGCATTTTTGCTCGGAAGCTGTTGAAGAATTAACGACAAATAGGCACATCAGCGAAACTCCACCGGTTTTTTCTGAGAAGGGAATAGCCAAATCTTTTCTAACAGATTCTTTAATGTTAGTCTTAGCAGATGGCAATTTGCATTTGAATGAATTAAGATGGATTCGAAATGTTGCAAAGGCGAATGATATTGAAAAACAATTGTTGTTTAATCTTGTTGAAAATGTGAAAAAAACAAAAACAGCTAATATCTCAAATTATTATTTTGAAGTTGAAAAATTTGTAACCAATGGTAATTTCATTAGTTAGCAATATTCAATATTAATTGATTATTTGAATGAATAGCTTAATAATTATTTAACAAAATTAAATAAAAGAAACTACTGAGCAATGCAGATATTGTTTTTGCCAAAGTAAGAAAGATAACTCAAAGCTAATTTTTGATGCAAATACAGGATTGCTTTCCCGCTTCAAAACTGCGGGAAAAGCTTTCATTTCATCCCGAGTAATAACATTCAATAATAATTTTTCAGCAGTTCTAAGAATTGCAAAACCTTGATAATAAAAAAATAAGTAAAATGGTTAGGAATGAAATCTTTACTCTGCACATGTAAAATAAGACCTCGATTGTGGCAAAATAATGCTGTTATCACGGGTTTAGTTTATTAAATATCGTCTTAGAATTATTAGTAAATCTTAAAAGTCATTTGTGTAAAAGAAATGTAACAACTAATATTATAATTTTTACTTATAAATTTTAATAAGTAACTAGCTATTTGAAACAGTAATTTTCTTGAAAAATAAAAGTATGTTGAGTGCGAAAAATGCAATTTCAGATCAAATCAAGTGGAGAGATAAATAATGAAAATCATTTCAAAATTAACTTTACTTCTTGTAATGATAAACTCTGTATACCTCAATGCATCTTCAACCATTTATTCTCCTAATCAAATCCTTAGACTTGAATTTAGGTTGACCGCTGATGGAACTCCAACATATTCTTTGAGTCGTAATAAAATTAAGGTTATTGGTTTCAGCGAACTTGGAATTTTACTTAGAGATGCTGTTCATTTGAAAAATGGATTCTTAATTATAAAAACAGATTCTGTATTGGTTGATAATTCTTGGAATCCGGTTTGGGGTGAAGTGAAAACTATAAGAGATCATCACCGTGAATTAAAAGTAACACTACTGCAAAAAGAAACTGACCGACAAATTGTTTTGACTTTCCGTTTGTTTGATGATGGTTTAGGATTCAGATATGAATTCCCAACACAGAAAAATCTATCATATTTTACGGTTAGAGATGAAATAACTCAGTTCAATTTAGGAGAAGATCATTCTGCATTCTGGATTCCGGGCGATTTTGATTCTAATGAACATATTTACTCAAAAACATTGCTAAGCAAAGTAGATGCAACTAAAGGTGCAAGTGCCTCAGAGATCTCAACAAAGAGTATTATAGGAAAGAATTTTGTTCAATCGCCATTAATGTTAAAATCAAAAGAAGGTTTATACATTAACATTTTTGAAGCTGCGTTAGTAGATTATTCTGCAATGCATTTAGAAATAGATCAGAATAAATTTATTCTTAAAGCTCATTTAACACCAGATGTTGTAGGCAACAAGGCTTATATGCAAACACCATGCACATCTCCTTGGCGTACAATTTTAGTTAGTGATAAAGCAACTGATATTCTAGCTTCAAAATTGATTCTTAATCTTAATGAGCCATCAAAAATTGAAAATACAGAGTGGATAAAACCAATGAAATATGTTGGAATCTGGTGGGAGATGCACATCAATAAATCTACATGGAATTATGCAGATGGTGGAAACATTAAACTCAAGAAATTTGATTGGAATTCACTTAAACCAAATGGTAGACATGGCGCTACAACAGAAAATTCTAAGCGCTATATAGATTTTGCTGCTAAACATGGTTTTGATGCTGTTTTAATAGAAGGCTGGAATGTTGGTTGGGAAGATTGGTTTGGGCAGTGGAAAGAAGATGTTTTCGATTTTGTAACACCTTATCCAGATTTTGATGTTGTAGAACTTAGTGCTTATGCAAAATCAAAAAATGTTAGTTTGATTATGCATCATGAAACTTCTGCTTCTGTTACGAATTACGAAAGAAGAATGGAAGAAGCTTTTGCTTTTATGAAAAAGCATGATTACCCGGCTGTAAAAACCGGTTATGTTGGAAGAATTATTCCAAGAGGAGAATTGCATGATGGTCAGTGGATGGTTCAACATTACATAAGAGTTGCTGAAAAACTTACAGAAAACAAGTTGATGCTAAATGCACATGAAGCTGTTCGGTCAACCGGATTGCATCGTACTTATCCTAATTGGCTTGCTTCTGAAGCCGCGCGTGGAAATGAGTTTAATGCTTGGAGCGTTGGTAATCCGCCAGATCATGAAACTATTCTTCCATTTACAAGATTGCTCGGCGGTCCAATGGATTATACTCCGGGAATTTTTCAAATCAAATTAAATTATTATGATAAGAATAAGAAAGAACAAGTACATACAACACTTGTAAAGCAATTGGCTCTTTATCTTACTATGTACTCGCCAATTCAAATGGCGGCTGATTTACCCGAAAATTATGAAAAATACCTTGATGCTTTTCAATTTATAAAAGATGTTGCTGTTGATTGGGATGATTCAAAATACTTAGAAGCCGAGCCTGGAGATTTTATAACCGTTGCCCGCAAAGCTAAAGGAACCAATAATTGGTTTCTTGGAGCTATTACAGATGAAAATGAAAGAGAATCAACAATCAATTTAGATTTTTTAGATAAAGATAAAACTTATACAGCAACTATTTATGCAGATGCAAAAGATGCTCATTGGGATAAGAATCCAATTGCTTATGAAATTACTAAGAAAAAGGTGACTTCAAAAGACAAGATTGTGGTACGGTTAGCAGCCGGCGGAGGATGTGCAATAAGTATTATTGAATAGTGGCATAAGATAAAGGTTTATAAAGTGAGAAAATTCAAATTAGAAAAAACAATTATTGGTATGATTCATGTTGATCCGCTTCCCGGTACTCCAAGACACTCGGGAAGTGTGAAAGTAATTATCGACAAGGCAGTTAATGAAGCTTTACTTTATAAACAGTGTGGACTAAATACTTTAATGATAGAGAATATGCACGATGTCCCATATTTAAATAAAAACGTTGGTCCGGAAATCATTTCTCTTATGAGTATAATTTTGTATGAAGTCAAAAAGCAAACTCAACTCTTTTGCGGAATTCAAATTTTAGCCGGCGCTAATAAAGAATCTTTATCCGCCGCGCATTCTGCCGGAGCAGATTTTATACGCGCCGAAGGTTTTGTGTTTGCACATGTAGCTGATGAAGGATTGATAAACTCAGATGCTGGAGAATTGTTGCGCTACAGAAAACAAATTGGCGCTGATGATATTTTAATTTTTACCGATATTAAAAAGAAACACAGCTCACACTCTATTACTAGTGATATTGATATTCTAGATACAGCTAAAGCAGCGCAATTCTTTTTAAGTGATGGCGTTATTATTACCGGGAGCACAACCGGCAAAGAACCATCCCTTAGCGAGCTTATGCTTGTAAAAGAAAACATAGATATTCCAGTATTAGCAGGTTCCGGAATAAATCCAGATAACATCAAACAGTACTTAGAATATTGTGATGGATTAATAATCGGCTCTTATTTTAAAATTGAAGGTAAGTGGCAAAATACTGTTGATGTAAATCGAGTTAAGTTATTATTAAGTAAGGCATTGTAAGATTTACATTGCTATTTTTTCATGTTAATATTATTGAAAAAGTGGTTTTTTGGAAACCGTAGATTCTGCAAAATTAATTTTTCCTCTATCTGTTAAAAATACTAAAAATTTAATGTTCAATGCACAGAATGCACATCAACAGTTTCTTAAGATCGAACAAAGCTAATGCGTGCTCCAATGTATTTTCGTTTTTTATTAAACCCAGATTTGTCAATAGTCAAAAATTTCTAATGACCGCCATTAGAAGAAA
>CAZVYT010000101.1:0-5482 GCA_964631495.1 uncultured Melioribacter sp.
TTGAAATTACCGCATTTACTTTTCTTTGCGCATCCTGCAAAGAGATATTTACATCAGCTCCACTTTTTAATTCAATCGTAGTAATCTCAAAACCTTCCTGTGATACTGATCTTATCGTTTTAATATTCTCAAGGGAAGAAACCGCATCTTCGATTTTTTTTGTAACAGAAGTTTCAACTTCTGAAGCTGAGGCACCGGGATATACAGTGGCAATTGTTAAAATATTGACTGATATCTTTGGTGTTAGATTTATGTTAAGCAAAGTAAATGTGACTATTCCGGCTAAAGCAATTAGTGAAAACAACACAAATACTAGCAGCGGCCTTTTTATTGATAATTCAATCATTTTTCTCTCATTATTTATTTAATATAGAAACGGCAGCCCCGTTTGATAAATTAATCTGCCCGGTTGTAACAACTTTATCACCTTCATTTAATCCAGCCAATACTTCAAGGTAATCGCTTAAATCACGACCGATAGTTATCTCTTTTTGCAAAGCAATGTTATTCTCAACAACATATACTTTTGCATTTTTAATACTTCCAATCAAAGATTCACGGGGAATAAGAAGCGATAGTTGTTCTGAAGGGAAATTGAAATCTACATTAACAAACGTACCCGCTTTTAACTGATAGGCAGTTTTATTATCCAGCAATATTTCAACCGGATAATTATGAAGTGCGTCCCCTTGTGGACTAACAAAACTTACCCGTCCGCTATATTCTACTCCAGAATAAACTGAAGAAGCAATTTTAACAACTTGACCGATCCTTAGCTTGTATGCATCTTTTTCTGAAGCCTTAAGTGTAACTTTTAGCTGAGAGATATCAACAAGTGATAGAATTTGAGACCCACTATTTACAAGCGTTCCTTTTTCGATAAACTTTGATACGACAAAACCGTTTTGAGTGGCAACTATCTTCGTAAAGCTTAATTGTTTTACTGCTTGTTCAACAGCCACTTTAGCTCTTTCAAATTCCAATTTCGCGTCACGGACTTTTGTTTCTGATGTAGCCTGACCTGCATAAAGATTTTTAGTCTTGTTATATTCATCTTCCAATTTCAACATATTTAACTGCAAAGATTCCAGAGCTAGTTTTGCTAACCTGTCGTCAATTTCCACAAGAACTTTTCCTTTAGTTATGTAATCGCCCAAGTTGAAATTAATAGATACAATTTGACCGGTTATTTCCGACTTAAGGATAACTTCTTGTTTTGCGGCGGTAATTCCGGTAAGTGATAAAGAACTACTCTGCTCTTTTCTGATAACATTCTTAACATTAACAGTTGTACTTACCTCTGCTTTAACTTTATTCTTTTCATCAATTGTTGATTTATTCACAATGAGTTTTATAATTATCATGGCCAGAACTAAAAGTGCGGCAGCAATTATTATTTTCTTCTTCATATTATATTCTCTTAATTAGTTTTTATTCTCGATATTATTTAAATAACTAGAAAGCGTGCCTCTTGCTTTTTCTAAATCAAATTTTGCTACGTAGAGTTCGAGTAGTGAGTTAATAAAATTTGTTTGTGCTTCTCTTAGTTTGGTTTCTGAATCTACTAGGCCGGCAGCACTCGTTACACCTTCTTTGTATTCAAGTAGCGTTATGTCGTATACTTTTTTTGCAAGATCAGTATTCAGCTTGTTCAATTTTGTATTATCAAATGCATTATTGTATTTCGAAATCGAATTGGATATTTGCAGTTCAATTCCGTTCTGAGACTTTTTAATATCTTCTTGTATAGCATCAATACTTAGTGATGATTGCTGTATTCTAGCGATTCTTTGTCCACCCGAAAAAATGGGTATTTGTAAACGCAAACCCACTGAGGAATAGTTAAACCAGTCTTTGTCAGAATCAAACAGATCAAAATTTGTCCTTGATGCATTGTAGGAATAACTTCCGTACGCGCTTATTGTCGGTAAAAATTGCGCGAGCTGATTTTTTTTGTCAAGCTTTTGTAATTCAAGACTTGTTTCGAGAATTTTATAATCTATACGATTCTCATAGGTAAATGTACTTTCAGTTTCGTATTGTAAATGTTCAATACTTTGTGCCAATACTGAATCCTTTGAAAAGAATGAACTATCCGCTAGAGAAATATTTGCTGCTACAGGCATTCCCATTTTATATTTCAAAAAACCATATGATTGATTGAGAGCTTCTTTAGCTTTTTTCAATTGATATTCGAGATTATGCAGACTTACATTTAAGCGGTCAATATCAACTTCTTTAGCTTTCCCGTTTTCGAAAAGTAATTTCGTATCTGCCAACGATTTTGAAAGGAGTTTTTGATTCTGTATAAGTAGTTGAATTTGCTTTTGAATAACCAATGTTTGATAGTATGCGGTTGCGACATTGTATTCAACATCTTCGGTAACTGATTCTTTGTTTTGGTTATAATAAAGATTTGAGTATTTGGCAGCACCCAATCCAACCCAGAATGAACCGTTGAAAATCATTTGAGTTACTTCCCCTGTAAAAGTATAATTATATTTTGTACCTAATTTAATCGGAAGTAAAGTACCCGGTTTTCCGAAGAAATCTCCGGGAATTATTTGAGTTGGTAATTCAAGGTTATTTACTAGATTCCCCGATAACGTAACTTGAGGTAAGCCGCTACCAATTACTTCATTTATCTTCTTCTTGGACTTTTCTATATTAATTGAAGCTTTTTTTATGTCTGTATTATTCTCTTTTGCATAAGTTATGCACTCGCTCAAGGATAAAACATGTTTTTCGTTTTGCGCATTAATATTAATTCGAAGTAAGAAGATTACTAATAAAAACACTTTTAGAATTATATGAGACCTTTTCAAAAGAAATCCTTTCATTGTTAGCATATTCTGCACTATAGTTAACTATTTACGTGCCAGCCGCGTATTATCTGAATTTGCTCGTTATTAAGCTCACAATCTTTTCTGTTGTTCTGTATTGCTTTAATACAAGCAACGCCATACATTTAATGCTTTAATACAAGCACTAGCATATATTCATTGTTATAATTGGTATTATGAGTATGTTTTTTCTTTAATAAAAGCGTATGTAATTGATAGGAGGCAAGAATTTGGTAAAGATTGATTTGTTATCAATTAGTGATGATATCGCGGCAGTAAGCGATTATTATATACTTTTCTCAAAAATTTTCGACAAAATAAATATTGTGCTTGATACCGATCTTTTTGGTTTAGCTTTGTTTAATGAAAACAAAGATAGATTAGGATGCCTCATGTTCACTATTCCCTTCCGACGGGACACTCCAAAGTGGCACCAGCAATTCACAATCAATTCCTTACCCTCCGAATTGTTCGGTGAAAATTCCGTCATTACAAAAGTCGATTCAGAAGTTTTTTATAACATGGGTAAGTTTAATGAAGGGCAAATTAATATTTCAGAAATTTTGGAAAAGAAAAACGTCGACAATTTATTTTTTGTCCCAATGCAGACAGGAGGGACACTAATTGGTTACGTAATATTACCGATAAGTGATTATACAACAAATAAAGAAAATGACAATTACTTGTTCCGCTTATCAAATTTTACCGCATCTGCAATTAAAAACACTGAGTATGTAGCCAGACTTAAACGTAAAGAAGAAGAAAAAGATATGCTGATTAAGTTTTTCAGCTTACTGCTTAATATAAAGGACGAGAATAATTTTTATATGCAATTAGCCGAAGCTATTAGCAATCTAATCCCGTTTGAATATATTGGAATAATCGGCAGAGGATACAATAATAAGGAAAGAGAAGGCATATATATTACAAGAGAGGAAACCGGTAAATTAAAAGTAACCAAAGCTACAAGAAACGTTATTCTCATTGTTGATTCGTTTAAGTTCAAGTCACCAGCTAAAGATGGAGTTGTTCACTTAGAGATTAATGGCGAAACATTAATAAAAATGTGCAGTCAATTTTCACACCTCCGACAGATAAGGGAAAAAAATTCACTAGTATCATTGCTCGCATTAAGGTTTATGAAAAACAATCTTGGCGAACTCTTTCTTATCATAGGAAGAAAGGAACACGTTTCCCATGAAAATGAAATCGGTATTAAATTAATGCACGATAATGAATCATATTTTTCCGGAACTGAAATTGAATTATGTGAAAATCTTCTTCCCCAACTAATATCCATCTTTGCTAATTTTTATACTTTTAAAGAGATTGACATATTAACAAAGAAATTGGAACAAGAAAAACACTATCTGCTTGACGAAATAAACTTAACCACAAGTTTCCATGAAATTGTTGGAAACAGTATTCCGATCAAAAATATGTTGAATAAAATTAAACAGGTGGCGCCGCTTGATGCTACAGTTTTGGTTACGGGGGAAACCGGGACAGGTAAAGAGTTGATTGCCCGTGCAATTCACAAATTATCAAAACGTAAAGAGCAGGCGTTTATTACTGTCAACTGCGCTGCTCTTCCTGTGCAGTTAATTGAATCGGAATTATTCGGTCATGAAAAAGGCAGCTTTACCGGCGCATTTGAAAAGAAAGTTGGTAAATTCGAAATCGCAAATAAAGGGACCATTTTTTTGGATGAGATAGGTGAGCTGCCTCTTGAAGTTCAATCAAAACTCTTACGCGTTTTACAGGAAAAAGAATTTGAACGTGTTGGAGGTAAAAGCACGGTTTATTCCAATGTCAGAATTGTCGCCGCTACAAATCGTAATCTCGAAAATGAAATTGAAGAAGGAAAATTCAGATCGGATTTATTTTTCCGGCTAAATGTATTTCCAATAGAGGCACCGCCTTTGAGAGAACGGTCTGATGATATTCCCTTGCTCGTAAAACATTTTATTGAAAGTTATTCGAAAAAAATTGGTAAGGATATAAAGTCAATCAAGAAAAACGATTTGGAAATGTTAACTCTATATCATTGGCCGGGCAACATTCGCGAACTTGAACATGTGATTGAAAGAGCAATTATTATATCGCAAGGGTCCAAGCTAAGTTTTGAAAATTTCAAATTCGGAGCCAATCCTGAATCTAAATCGAAAAAAGGATCATTCAAGTCTCTTATTGAAATGGAAAAAGAACATATTATTGACGCATTAAAAATTTCTAAAGGAAAAGTTACCGGCGCAAACAGTGCCGCACAGCTTCTTAAAATTAACGGGAAAACACTTGGTACAAGAATGAGGAAATTGGGAATAAAAAGAAAAGACATACTTGCAGTTTCAAAATTATCCGTAAAATTTTAGCATGAATAGACTTGTAATCATGCACATATTCGTTTGTACAAAAAAGCCGTTTATACAATTTTTTTTACTGGCTCTAATCCATCCGTGTGTACGATCTATTTTTCTTTTCCTTAAATTTTTTGTTTTTCAACATTCATTTTCAGCATTTATTCACCCAACCGATACATAAAACCATCATCTTTTTCAAAACCCTTCGTTGAAGCACGGTTTTTCTGTTGTTGTTCTTTCGCTGTTTCTTTTTAAGTCTCATTTTCTTGCTTAACTGTT
>CAZVYT010000101.1:5492-5845 GCA_964631495.1 uncultured Melioribacter sp.
TAGCCAAAAACTGACTGCTAATAGCTTTTTTCGGAATCGTACTTCCTTACCTGCTCTGATTCTTTCCTAGCCGGTATTCATAAATCACACATTCCCGCACTTGCTTTTTTTCATATCCGGAACATTCCAGACAATGCTACTTAATCGCTCTCATAACAATAATCCCTCTTTCATAATTGGTTCTTTTATCTATCACATTTTTTAGGTCAAATAACCTGCAAAATGTTTGAATGAAAAACCTCGCTCTTAAGTGTATTTTCTCCAGTTTTATAACTGCTTGCCTTATCGTAAATAACAAGCGCGGCGCTGTATTTGGAATAGATATCCGTATTGTTCTCCTTAAAAGCAAACAT
>CAZVYT010000102.1:0-5686 GCA_964631495.1 uncultured Melioribacter sp.
TTACTGCTTTTCTTCCTTTATTTACTTACTCATCAAGATTTTTCAGCGACGACTATATACTGCCACGAGAGTATTTGGTCCAAGATTTGGTCGTCCTAGTTGTATGTCTCCTAAATCTTGCCACTTAAAAATGTACTTATCTGATTTGTACATATAACGCCTATTTACTTTGAGTTTATTTAAGATTTCATTAAATCACAAACGTTTAATAATATTATCGTTAAGTTTAACAAAACATTTAACCGATTTTATTTGTTTCTGTACGATTATTTGTAATGCTTGAAAAGTAGTTTCATATGTCTTTAAACATATAATAAAAAAACCCCGAAATTCTTTCAAATTCGGGGTTTTTTGTGGGCCCTGAAGGACTTGAACCTCCGACCCGCTGATTATGAGTAATGCCGAATATTGACTTTATAGTGTTATTAGCAAGGTTTTACGTATTCTCCCTACTCAGTCCCTACCTAAACTTTTTGAACAATATTTAAATGAAATCATTTTTGTTATTATGTCAAAGCCAAAATAAAAACATTAAAAATGATTTCAAGAACGAATAATTATTTAATGGCTTTTTATTTTATTCAATTTAGCAATTTAGAAAGCAAGAGAAAACAACTGAAAGAATTACTACACATTTTTATTTTCATGTATTTTTATTGTTCAATAGTTAAATAGAATTTCGTTTAAAACGAAAGTAAAGCCGCATTACGCGGCTTTCTCTTTGTTATAAGAGTCAATTACCTCTAACGGATTTTCTGCATCTTTAAGAGCCTCTAATAAAGTTTTTAATTTTTCTCTCATATGTGATAACAGCTTGTAATCCATTATTTCTATTTCTGTCTTACTGGTCGTACCAAAAATCTTTTGAATAATACTTGCCTTTATTTTCTTTTCTTCTGCACTTCTCGGTGAACCAAGATTATTCAACTCAAACATTGCCTCAATCTTCTCCATTTCTATTTTCTTGTTGAGTTGTCTCTCATAATATTCTTTATCACTTCCCGGAGTGAGATTTTGCTTGTATGATTCTTGAGCAATTTCTCCAATTGGTAAACCAAGTATAAAATTAATGATTGGCTTGAATGCTTTGTACTTTGGCATTTCAAAGATTTTTCCGTTGATTGTATCGCTTCTGTCTTTGAGAATGTAAGCAACGTTTTGTTGTTTTGGTTTTCCATCTTTTGTTAGCTCCTTTTCAAGCTGCATCCATACATTAAGATCGGTTTCGTATGGAGTTTCTCCGGCTATCTTCATCTTAAAGCCACTTTTTACAAAACTTCCCTTTTCAACAACTACTCCGTTTTCGTCTTTTGTGTCTTCTTCTTTTTCATACTCAAAACCACCTCTGCCGGTAAATACTATATTCCCTTCAGCATTTACAAAACGGTCTGAGAACTCTTCTTGCCATGCTGGCAATATTTTCCCCCAATCTTGCAAAGTCATAAAGCTCTTTTTATTCTTTAGCTTGTAATCTCTAACAAATTTGTAATAAACCTTAGTTAAAGAATCCACAAAGAGAAAGTCAATTTCTTTTCTGTGGAGAAATTCAAAAGCTTGAATTAAGTCTGCAAGATTTGTTGTGTCTTTAGCTATTGCTTCTATTCCGGCTTTCTTGAAGATTGGAATTAAAAAGCGAGAACCTTTCTCATTATCAATTATCAGTATTGGTTTAGTACATTGTAAATCTTTATAAGCACCAATTATAAATTCTGTTGCTGTTCTAGATTTACCAGCTCCTTGAAAACCTCCAAACGATGCCTTAATAAAATGATTTTTACTTACTAACGATGTTGCAAATTCATGTAGTTTCATAATAGTTTAACTCCCTTTTAGTTTGTCAATTATTGAATCGATGTTTGAATAGACTTCTGCTTTTTGTTTTTCTTCTTCATCAATTTGAGATGAGAGGAAGTTTTTAACTTCCTCAAATGAATTAATTTGGTTTTCATTTAGTTTGTTTGTTCTTTGGAAATAATCCAAGTTCTCCCATGTATCACAAAGGTTCTGAAATAAACTAGTTGCCATTGGTCGTGATTTCCTCTGTTTGTGAAATATCAAAGACAACAGCAGTAAAAAAGAAAGGTGTTTCATCATCAGCGGAAACTTCTGCTGCGTTTTCTGAATCTTCTTTAGTTTTAGATGGAACAAAGATGTAAAAGCCATGTTCACCTTTTCTTACTGATCTTCCGGCTTTTTGCCATTGTTTGTAACCACCCACAATTGAGAAGTTAAGTTCAGCTTGAGCTACTAGAAAACATTGATTGTGTGCAGTAAGTGAATGACCCTCAACTGTAACAATTCCAAACTTCTCAGCGATTTCTTGTCTTTGCTCTTCTGTCATTTCAGATAAGGTTTTACGGATACGATTGATTTTTTCTTTTTTCTCCTTACGGTACTGTTCTTTTAGTTCTTGTGTAAGCATAGCTAACCTCTTGTTTAATTTGCGGGAAAATGATTGTTTACTTTTTGATAATTGAATAGCCCAAGTAGATGAAAGCGGACAATTGAAAGATTGAATTGGTCTTTAGGTATTTGTTTTTTGATTAAATAAAAAAGTACATCTTGAGCGGCAAAGTATTTTTGTTTTGTTACTAATTTTTTGTGAAGAACTATAAGCATTTGTTTTTGAATTATTGACATAATGCACCTAACTAAAAAGTGATATTTGTTTTTGGCTTAATGTTGTTTTGCTGTGAAAAGCTGTAAACCCAGAACACATAAAAGAATAAAATTTTACTGCCTCTTGTTCTGTTACAAACTGCCAGTAGTATGGTTTACCATTTGCTGCGTGAATGCCTACGATATACCAACCACGAAAGAAGTACACTGTAAACAACCACCCATTTATGTTTTTTTTAACAATGAATTGAACCGGCATAAAACTAAACCCTAAAAGAATTAACCACTTGATTGAAAGAAGCCGTTAAAGCTGAAGGAGTTGCAACCAAAGGAAGCACTTTTAATATTTTAGAAACATTATTTACACGATTACGGACTTGAACCAGATAACACGAAGAAGTAGAAACGAGATAAAACGTATAGCCGGACTTTGTAACGATATGTAAGGTTTTGTTTTGCATAGCTTTTGCCTTTTTATGCTTTGTAAAAAAATGTTTTTGCCACACGCAAAGGTTTTCAATGGTGAGCGACAGCGAACTAAAAGCCGTAAAGGTGGCTGTACAAGGGCGATAAAACGCAGCTTTTTAATGAACGAACGTGAATGAAAAAAGCAGATGCGTTTTGAGTTTATATTACCCTTGACAGCCGGATTCCTTTACCCGGCTTATATTGATTGCCCAGTGTGGCAAAAACGGGTTTTGTTTACTTGTATTTCCCGTTTTTAGAAAAGTGAAAAGGTTGGAGCGAATGAAATAAGCGACAACTTTTTGCAGTTGGACTTCGCTTAGTTGGGCTGTGGTTCTTTAGGCGAACATTTTAAGTGATGACGAACGAGTGAGACGGAACGCAAATTGTGAGCTGCTTTCTGAAAAAGGTTTGGATGAGTGAGAGAATGGAACGAAGACAAACTTTTTGCACATCGGCTGCCTCTTCGACAAACTCAGAGCTTCGGCTAAGTGCAAGCTCAAGATTTGTGAGGCATATTTTAGGATGAAGAATGAAGAGTAAATTATGCCGAATGTTTTTATGCAACTTATAAAAGTGCTTTAAGATTTTAATGAAAGTGCGGATTGTGAGTGAATGGAATGAAACGAATCATTACGCGCCTTAGATTTGTGAGCGCACATTTTAAGTGTTGAAGAACGACTAGCAATATGCGAGTGAAGAGACACGCAAATTGTGCGCGAATGATACTTGCATTAAATATACAAAGTTTTTAGTTTTAGTACGAAGTTTAGTGATAGCAATATCATTCACACTTCAGGCCCAGACGTTCCCCCCAACGTTTGGGTTTTTTATTTTAAATACGACGAATGAAGTGAAAGAACATTAGGATTATTTAATTGATCTGAACAAAATGAGGAGATATGAATATTGACGAATGTCGAAGGAGGAAGTGAAGAAGTTCAATTATAGACAGATGCAACTAGTCTACCGATTTAATAAACCAATTTCAGTCTAGAAATAAAATAAAAGATTGCTGTGGAAATGTTCTCCAATTTCCATACATATGAGGTAAGAAATTTACGATAAAGGAATACTTTAAATGAAAAAACTGCTTACCCGATTCTATGATGTGCTTTTATCAATTTACATCTATAATGAATACACTGGATATATGGAATTGGAAAAACTTATTGCAGCTATTCTTCAAAAATATCCTAACGAAGAAGAATTTATTGCAGCAGTAAGAAAGCATACTGACGATGAAAGAAAGCATTACTTGATGTTCAAAAACTATTTCAGCAAAAACCAAAGAATGCCCTTTGTAGTAACCGAGAAATACGGTTATATAGATCTATTTGTAAAGCACATTTTCAAACTCAGGTTAAGAGAACTGGATCAAAAATATATAATTAACAACAATGAAATGTTTTATAAACTATGCCGTTTAATTATGATGACAGAGTTTAGAGGCTTAAAGCAGGTAAAAACTTTGCTAAAGAGCAGACTTATAAAAATGGACGAATCTCTACTTAAGATATTCAAAGTAATAGAAAAGGATGAACCTTCACATTGTTATCCTTACCAATACTGGCTAAAGAAATCGAACAGTCATTTACCAAGATTAAAAGAAAGTGTCATCGATCTATGGATTCATTATTCATTAATAGTAATAAAAGTTCCAATCCTTCTGCTAAATGGTAATCTCAAACGGATGAGTAAGTTTTATGCCTAAGAATGTAATGCGGTTTTGCAAAAAGACAATGCCAAAGGCATATAACTACTTTGTTGGAAATAATAACAAATTAAACTTGATCTCTTGGTTGTAGTCGGAATTTCAATTAGAATCATATTTAATCACTATTTGCATTATCAAAATAACCACTGAGCAAGGATGTCCTAGATATGTTATCGGAATAATTGCAAGTGTTCTTAGTTCCCAAATTATATCATTTAATCAATAACATTTTTTTTGTTAGTATTAAACCAAAAGCAGAAAGTTTGTAAAAATAGAGACCGCTTGGTAGTTTAACGGCATTGTAACTCATTTTGTAGGTACCGGCTACTTGCTCTTTATTTACAAGTGTTGAAACTTCATTCCCTAATACATCAAATATTTTCAAAGAAACATTACCGCTTTTAGAAATCTGATAACTGATCATTGTTAAGGGATTGAATGGATTAGGGTAATTTTGATCGAGTGTAATACTAAACGGTACAGTCGAATTTTCTTCTTTAACATCGGTAGGACTAGTAACAAGAAATTGTCCCATCATGCCATCATCTTCGTGAGTAAGCAAATGACAATGATACATAAAGGGAACGGTTGAGTTAGCAAAGTCTTCAAATTTTGTAATGAAACGCACAGTTTCCATCACTTCAACTAAGACAACATCTTTTCTTCCACGTTCGTTAAGCGGCACTTGAGCACCGTTTCTGGTCAATAAATAAAACTGCACATCGTGAATATGAAATGGATGCGCGATTAATGTTTGGTTTCTAAGTTCCCAGATTTCGGTATTGTTCAAAGGAATGCTATAATTAAGTTTCTCCATTGAGAAAGGAGTTCCATTAATTACAAAAGGACCCGCAGCACTCATCATACCACCGATTGATGTAAATG
>CAZVYT010000103.1:0-5513 GCA_964631495.1 uncultured Melioribacter sp.
GGCTGTATCAATCAATATTATGGTATCGCAGGATGCGGAACGGATTGGAAACACATAATTTTCTGGTGCTGTTCCGCAATCGAATAGTGCCGCCTTTATATTCTTGCCCTTAAGTATCTCAATCAACCTAGGACCGAACCCGTCATCGCCACATAAAATATTTCCTATGCCAACGAGTCAACTTTTAAGACCTTTGGTTATACACCCAATGAGTTGTTAAAAATGAATATAGCGCAGATGGTTACAAAGCTAGAAGATGCGGAAATGATTCTTAAAGAAGTTAGTTCAAAAGAAAACTGGAACGGGGAAATATTTTTGCTTAAAAACAATAATGGTAAATTCCCCGCAATATTAAATGTTTCACTTATTAAAGATGCTACGGGAATTCCATCGGGTATGATGTGTATTATCCATGATATAACCGAACGTGAGCTAGCAGAACAAGAAATACTATCACAAAAAGAAAGATTTTCGCAATTATTTGAAAACTCTCCTATTGCAATTGTATTCCTAGACGATCAAGATAATGTTATTCAAATCAATGAGTCATTCACACAGTTGTTCGATTATTACCTTGACGAAATAAAAGGGAAGTATATTAACAACTTGATAGCATCTCCGGAAATGAGGGAGGAAGCAGAAAGCTATTCGGAACAAATACGGCAAGGCGATCAGTTAAATAAAGAAAGTTACCGTATTAAAAAAGATGGTACACGTATTTATGTACAAATAGTTGGCATACCAATAACACAAAACACAAAGATAGTTGGTATGTATGGTATGTATTTGGATATGACGCAACGAAAAGAAGCGGAAGATAAACTGAAGCTAGCAAAAGAATTGGCTGAACAATCGGCTAAAATGAAAACAGAATTCTTAGCGCAAATGTCCCATGAAATAAGAACACCACTAAATGTGATAACAGCCAACGTTGATTATCTTAAAGATGAAGTCAAAGATAAAATCGAATCCGAATCGCTAGACTGCTTTGAATTCATTGAATTATCCTCTCAAAGAATAATACGTACAATAGATTTAATATTAAATATGACTGAGATACAACTTGGATTGTTTAAGCCACTATTGACGAAAGTGAATCTTGATACACAAGTATTATCAAAACTATATCATGAATATCTAAAACTAGCATCGAACAAAGGAATAGAGTTAGTCTATAATTGTAATATAAAGAAACCGGAGATTAAAGTTGATGAATATTGCATTATACAAATTATTTCCAACCTAATTGATAATGCGATTAAGTTTACGCAGAAAGGACAAGTAGAAATATTATTAACAAGAAATAGTGGCGGGAATTTTATTATTGAAGTGAAGGACACTGGAATAGGAATTAGTAAAGAATTTTTTCCACAATTATTCCAGCCCTTTATCCAAGAAGATCACGGTTACGCAAGAAGATATGAGGGAAATGGGCTGGGGCTAGCTCTTGCAAAGAGCTACTGTGATATAAATAATGCTGTTTTAGAGGTAGAAAGCGAAAAAAATATTGGCTCAACTTTTAGGGTTATACTCCAGAATTAGAGCAAGAGTATAAAACAGACAGTTTGGCTTCGCTCAGTGTGACATAGGTGGAAAACGGAAAAAGGCAGAAAAAAGCAATAGGCAGAAGTAAGTAGAATTTAGTAGTTAGTATTGAGATGGGAGAAGGGACTGAGGCGGTAGGTTATAAGAATAAGATCACGATTAAGAGCAAGAATAAGAGCAAAGGCAAGAACAAGAATAAGAGCAAAGGCAAGAACAAGAGGAAGAATAAGATCTAGTGCAAGAATAAGATTAAGATCAAGAGCAAGAAAAAGATCAAGATTAAGATCAAGAGCAAGAATAAGATCAAGAGCAAGAATAAGATCAAGAGCATGAATAAGATCAAGATTAAGAGCATGAGCAAGGCGATAACTATTTAGGAGGCACTATGAAAAAGATGTTAGTAGTTGAAGATGATGAATTATTTCAAAAAACAATGTCGAAAATATTTAAGAAAGTAATGGAAATTGATTTTTGTCAATCGGTGGGTGAGTTTGCGGTTAAATTCAGCGATGTGAGTTACGATATAATTATTTTAGACATTACACAAGCGGGGATAAAACAAAATTTGGAATTAGCAAAAGAGATAAAGCAACATCCAAAGCACATAAGTACGCCAATAATTTGTTTAACCACACAAATACAATCAAAACTGAGACAAACTGCAATTGATTCCGGAACTGATCTTTTTTTGACAAAACCGGTTCCAAATCAAGTGTTAAGGGAAGCAGTGTTCACTTTGATTAAGTAACTGTTAATAAAGAAAACTAAAAAACGAGAGAAGTATGAATAATGAATTTGACAATTCAACTGTTAAAGAAAATGAAAATAGCAATAACAAAAATCTAAAGCGTGAAAATTTATCTGCACTCTCTATTTTGGATGCAATAATTGAATCTACACTTGAAGGGATATTGGTTGTTGATGTAAATGGAACCGTAACCAAGACCAATAGAAGATTTGCTGAGCTTTGGCGGATACCGGAACAGTTAATTGAAACGAAGAATGATGAAAAATTACTTGCATACATTCTGGATCAGTTAAAAGAACCGGAAGCATTTCTTGAGAAAGTGAAAGAATTGTATTCGAAACCAGAGGAGAAAAGTTTTGATATCATCGAGTTTAAGGATGGCAGATTTTTTGAGCGGGTTTCTATTCCACAAAAGATTAATGAAGAAGTTGTTGGAAGGGTATGGAGTTTTAGAGATATAACAGAACAAAAAACTACTGAAGAAACTTTACGTAAGGAACGGATATTATTCCGGACAATAATAGATAATTTACCAGATTCTATTTATGCCAAGGATTTGGAGTACCGTAAAACATTGGCTAATCCGGTTAACTTACAAAATGCCGGATGCACAAAGGAATCGCAAGTATTGGGCAAAACTGATTTTGAGTTGTTCCAGCAAGATGCAGCTTTAGCTTTTTATAAAGATGATAAAACTGTTGTGGAATTGGGTAGACCGGTTATTAACCGCGAAGAGAGTTTTACAAATAAAGAGGGACATAAAGTTTGGTTATTAACCACAAAACTACCGTTAAAAGATTCATCGGGCAAGATAACCGGATTAATTGGAGTAGGCAGAAATATCACACTAAGGAAAAAGAATGAATTGATACGGGATGCTTTATACGCAATATCTCAATATGTTCTGATAACGAAAGATATGTCAATGTTATATCCCAAGATTCATCAAGTCATATCAAAATTGATGAACGCCAAAAATTTCTATATAGCCCTCTATGATGAAAAAGAGGATACGTTGACATTTCCGTATGTAGTAGACGAATATGACAATTCATTCCCGGCGAAACAGTTTAGTAAAGGATTAATAGAGTATGCAATAAAGCTTGGCGAGCCGATTTTAATAGATGCACAGACAAATATCGAATTAAGAAATTACGGAAAGATTGAAGAAGCAGGTTTACCACCGGCAATTTGGCTGGGTGTACCGCTATATGAAGAAGAAAAAACGGTTGGTTTAATTGTACTCCAAGATTATACAAATCCAAAAGCATATGGCAGCGATGAACTGCAGCTGCTAGGCTTCGTATCGGAACAAATTGCATATGCTATTGCCAGAAAGAAAAACGCAGAGGCATTGGAAAAATATGCAGCTGATCTTAAAGAATTGAATAAAACAAAAGATAAATTCTTTTCCATTATTGCTCATGATCTTAAAAGTCCTTTCCAGGGTTTGCTTGGCTATTCACAGATATTAACGACAGAATATGAAACTCTTTCTGAAGAGGAAAAAATATTTTTTATAAATGGAATTGGAGAATTAACTATCAGCGCATTCCGTTTGCTGGAAAATTTACTCGAATGGTCCAGAATGCAAACCGGAAAAATTGCTTTTAATCCGGAAGTATTTCTATTAATTAAAGAAATAAATAATACTCTTCTTCTATTAAGTCAAACAGCAAAAAATAAAGACATTGAACTGGAGAAGAATATTGAAGGCGATATTTCTGTTTTTGCAGATAAGAATATGCTTTCAACAATAATCCGCAATTTGATTTCAAATTCAATCAAATTTACCAGACAAGGGGGGAGAATAACAATATTTGCCGAAATGATTAAAGACTTGGTAAAGATAACGGTTGCTGATACCGGAATTGGTATGAGACAGGAAGATGTAGATAAACTTTTTAAACTGGATAAGAATTTCAGCACTCCCGGGACCAATAAAGAAGAAGGCACCGGTTTAGGTTTACTATTATGTAAAGAAATGGTGGAAAAGCACGGCGGTAAAATATGGGTTGAAAGTAAAGTTGGAGAAGGATCGAAATTTATATTTACTGTGCCGCAAACAAATGTGGAAGAAAAACGATTTATGTAAGGGAAGCAAAAACTATTTCGCTTATGTCTTTGCTTCAAACTGACTTCAGCGACTAAGTTATTCATGTAATATGTTCTGGAATAGAAAACGCCATTTAACATTAGATTTAGAAAAACTTAACTAAAGTGCTATTCTCATATTAAATGATAGAGTTTTATCTTAAATTGAACGTTGAAAGGCAAGATATTTTGAAGAGCGGGAAATTCGAATAAAGTAACAAATAGGGATTAATAGTTTTATCAATACGAATTAATATCTAATTACATGTTTATCCTATTTTTTTTACATTTAATTATTGTAAAAATATTGTTGTGAATTTGTTGAGCTAACTATTCCCTAATTCTTAGAGAGATAAAATGGGGAAGAAAAAAGAAACTGTCGATTGCGCTATTCAAAGACCTATCACTAAGCGCTTTATAGAAAGTAAAGAATATTATAAACTGCTTTTCGATAAGACAGGAATGCCGGTTTTTGTATTCGATACTGATGGCAGAGCGATTAGCTATAACCATGCGGCAAATAATATTCTTGGAGGAAAAAATGGAAAATATATCGGTAAAACTCCATTAGAAATATTTGGCGAGACGGTCGGTATAGAGCACTTGAAACACATGCAACTCTCTGTCAACAGCGGTGTTAGTCTTGAATATGAAGATTTTGTGCAATTACCTACGGGAAAATATTGGTTCCTTTTCAACATTACCGGAATAGTTGACAACGATGCTCATGTAATTGGAGTACAAGTTGCTTGCTATAATATTACTATACGTAAAGAGTTAGAAGAAGCTATTCGGCAGAATGAAGAAAAATTCCATGCACTATTCTCTGCATTGACAGATGTGATAATCGAAATTGATTCTGAAGGGCGTTTAGTAGAAGTACTATCATTGAATCCTTCGCTTCATTCTGAAACTTACGGGGAATTGGTTGGAAAAACTCTTCACGAAATATTTCCTAAAACTCAAGCTGATTTCATTCTTAACAATGTTAGACGAGCTTTGGAAAAACGTGAAGCGGTAGATATTAACCACTCGTTAAAAATCAATGAAAATGAATTAATATTTGAGGGAAAACTCTCACCTTTAAAATCCAATTCGGTTCTGCTGGTTGAGCGGGAAGTAACTG
>CAZVYT010000104.1:0-5511 GCA_964631495.1 uncultured Melioribacter sp.
CGTCCAAACGCATTCCAGTATAAAACGCGAATACAACAATGTCTTTAATAGTCTCGTTCTTTAAGTGATCACAAATCACTAATAACTGATCACTATTCAAAAATACCGGGTTCACTTGCTGTTTTTTCGGCAGCTTTACTTTTTGAAAATAATTTTCTTTTGCATAACCCCAATCTTTTGCCTTATTGAATGCAGCTTTGATTGTGCGATAATAAACTCGATAACCTTTTTTAACATTTCGTTGAAGATAAAACACAAACTTTTCAACATCTTTCAATCCGATTGATTGAATAGATTTCCCATGTCCAAAGAATTCAGTTAAATGTTTGAAAGAACTGCAAACAGAAACGGAATATGCTTTCGATCTATTTTGTTTTATCATATTGCTGTATTCATTTGTAAAAACACGAAGTGTAACAGTGTTCTTTTTTTCATTTCCTGGAATAATCGAAAGCAGCATTCGTAACTTTTCAAGTTCATCAACAGAAATATTTTTTAATATCTTATTCATTTCTCAATCCGTGCTAAACAGTTCGAGTAATTAAATCAGTGTGCTATTGTTTTCTTCTGCTTTTTAGAGGGAACTCTATAACAAGTTCTTCCTTCAATTCCATCTCAATCTGATTCGGATCCTTTTCTGAAATTATTTCTTCTTTTAACTCATCACTCATAACACTACACTTATCACTGCTTCTAAAAATCCACTCGTCCAATTCATTCTTAGAAAAGAAAATCATCTTACCGGTTGGTTTGTAATGTGGAATTACTTTTCGATAGGTTAATTTGTAAAGATAACTTGGTGCATAACCTAAATAAGAACATGCTTCCTTAAAGGTCAGCGGCTTATCATCTTTTCTCTTCAGTAATTCTTCTAGTGTGGAAAGTTTCCGTAGGATTGTCTCACTGAGTGAAGCCTGCGGTGAGCGAAGTCGAACCGGCGAAGAATCTTTCTGTTTTTTCATCTCACACCTCATGTTGATTAATTACATGAGAAATATGAAATAGAAAAACAACAAAAAGTATTTATCGATATTTACCGATATTTATCAGAAACTGATAAATGTTGATAAACTTTTTTAGCTTTTCCCGAAAACATTTACCGATATTTATCAAATCATGATAAATGTTGATAAATGGTTTGAAACTCCCTCAAATATTAAATCATTAAATATTGAGTAAGTATTAATAGCCAAAATCATGCTAATGCTTATCGAGTCAAGTAGTTTGCAAATTATGTTTTCTGTCTTGGTAAAGTTTTTTGTGTTGTATCTTTTCTGTGCTAAGTCTTTAAATGCATTACCATCCTTATTCAAAAAATGCTTATCAAAAATCTTGTCAATGTTTTTATTATCAATCATATGTCTCTTTGCCAATTCACCGGTAAAAACTGCAAAGCTTTCATCACTCTTTCTCCAGCGGATCTTCATTGAGTAACTTTTCCCTTGGCAAAATGGAATCTGTTTTTCATTAACAAAATGAACTAATACTTCTTCCTTCGAACACTCAGTGATGTATTTATCTTGGTGAAGACAAACAAATAATTTTAACAATTTTTCTTTTCCCACAAGCCAAATTATTCGTTCTATCTGATGATCTTCATTTTTAGTATAATTATCATTTCGCGCACATTCATTCCAAGTCGCTCTCATTTCCAATTTTGTTTTATAGTGTAATAGAAGTGATTCAGCTCTTTCTAAAAAATCATAATATTCTTCACAAAGATTCTTCTTACAAATCTTTGCAATCTTTTTTGTTGCAGTCTGTTTCGTTTTCTGATCAATATTTATTAGTTCAACAAATGATTTATCTTGGCTAGCAATCTTTACAAATAATTTTACTTCACCTGGTTCTATTTTTTTTGCTTCACATTTAACATCTTGTATTGCATTTCTGCACCTAACAATTTCACTCGATATAAATTCAATCTTATCAATATCCAGTTCAATTTCTGCTATCTGTTTTTCAAGTTCGATAAAAGAAAACCTTTCTATGGGCATATTTCCCCCACAATTAATTACTGAAATAATTTGTTAGAGTATTTGTTTCGTCGGCGATTCTTTAGAATTGAATCCCGACTATGTTCATGGATTTTAAGCGGTAGAAAGATTTGCTAAGATATTTTTCCTAAATAGTATATAATTGTTTCTACTACACCTCGTATATAATAATTTCCTTTCTAAATTTCACCACATTTTTTGTGTAATTAAAATCATACACTTTCTTACAGTATCGTTCATATTTTTAAGTTTTCAAGAAATCATCTAATACCGTTAATGTTTTATCTGGTGTTAATAAATCTTGCGGTTCACAACCAATTATGTGCGGAATATATTTTGTGTTCTTCAATTCAGAAATTATGTTAGCTTTTTTATTCCCTTTACCTGAATGGTGATGGATTTGGCCAGTGATAATTAAATCATATTTGGTTTGACCTTTCACTAGTGAGCGCAATACATCAGAATTCTGAAGTTTGACATTATTAATGAATTTGATATCCCAATTATTAGTTTTAACACCTGCTTTATTAAAATATTTTTGCAATTCATGTATGATAAGATCCTCGTCCGTAACCTCACCTAAAACACAAATGTTAAAAGGTGTTTTTATAGTAACCTTACCCGTATTCTCGTTTTCTGGTTTTGCTTCAGTCATCGATATTGAAAGAGCTTTAATATTTTCTTGTGCATCTTCATATTGCATCTCTAGTAATGTATTCTTCTCTTCCAAATTTTTTATTTGATTGATAGCTTTATCAAGTTCACCAACATATTCTAATAACTCTTCATCTCTTGTTGTTTTTTCTTCTTTCCTGCTTATTAAAACCTGTTGACTCTTATTGTATCGTATCAGATTACGTTCAAACAAAGATTCGAATTTATCTAAGTCCTGTTCTTTTAGAAGTTGGAAAAAGCTATCATAATCATTCGGTGAAATTATATTGAAGCGTAATTTTTCTTTGTGTCTTTTTCTACTAAGATATTCTCTACCTGCTTGTAACTTTATAAGGTTTTCCGTCTTAAAATCTTTATCATCTTTTATTTCAACTATTAGTGTCTCTTTCTTCGTTTTAATGATGAAATCTGGATAAAAGGCATAATGCATTCCTTCGGTATTTATATATGCAATTCCAAAATACTTACTCTCACCATGGTAGTTTTTATACCACCATAAAACATCATCATCGGTTTTATCCAATTCTTCTATAAATAATAGTTCTGGCTTTGACAAATCAATTTTTCCATTAATATTTTTCTTAACAAATAATTTCAGTTTGTCTGGCTGTTTTACAATTGATTTGTGTGAATTTTCTACCTCGACGAAATCAGTATAAATGCTCGTCTCTCGTGGTATCTCCCATTCTGGTGTAGGAACAACTTCCTCACTCCTTGTTGGTCGGTTTTTATATTTCTCCTTTGTTTCCTCAAGTAATTGCCTAATGGCTACATTGTTATTTTTGTTCATAACAATAATTGCAATTTTATCCTCGTCACCTTCATTAATAGTTTCTTTAAACCAAGAGCGGAGTGAGGATTTTATTATTTGAGAAGAACGAGCCTTTGCATAAGGTGAACTCATCTCCCCGCAGAAATTTGAATAACTATCCACTACTTCTTTAATGTCTTTCTTTATTCTAATCTGTTTATCAAAATCAATTTTCTTCACTGCATCTATATCTTCAACTTTTGCTTCAATTCCAACGCCCTTTGTTATCTCCTTAACCTTAGTATTGATATCATCTATTGTTTTCAATTCAGTTGCAGCTTCAAATAAACATTTCTTAAAATCGCCTGAAAGTCTAGTAAGTTCTCTTTTCCGTCTGATGAATTCACTATGAAGCTTCACTGGTTTTTGATAAAGTTCTTCATCTCTCTCCATTTGTAATTTACTTACATAATCACCTGCTAATTCTTGAACAATTTCAAAATTATCCGATGCGGAATAAACATAGCCAATATTCAATTCGGGTTTTTCATCATAATGTTTTTGTTCGGGCATTCTCATTATTCTGCCCAATGTTTGTATATTGAATATATATCTATCTTGCTTCCATTCACGTTGTAAAAAGAGAATTGAAGCTCGTGGACAATCCCAACCTAATGCAATCGCTTCTTTGAAAAGTAAAACTTCAACCTCACTATCACTTGGTTTAACTAACTCATCTAACTCTTTAATATTTTCACCAGATAATCTTAGAACTAATTTTTTATTTGATTGAGTAAGATTGTGTTCGGCAAGTAAACTGAGCATATACGTTTCCGGGTCTGAACTATCGCTTGCCTTTTTATTTGGTATTTGTATAAGCAAAAGAGGATTAATATTAGCCCCTAAACTTTGATACGCTGCTTTTAGTTGCTTACGTTTTTTAAGAGCAACTTCTAATAGGTCTTTATTTTCTTTAATGTGTTGTGCACTTGGATTTATTTGCACTTCACTTTTTATCATCCCTTCTGCTATAACTTGTCTAAGCGGTATTTCAATAAGATTTCCGCTCTTATCTAAAGGAGTAGCCGTCATTTCAATAATTAGTTTTGGTCCAATTTCTTTTATCACATCCAAAGCTTTCTCTGCTTTCGCAGTCCTATGACTTTCATCAATTATTAAAATTATTTCTCTTCCTTCCTCTTTAGTGTTTGTAATAACATTTTCTAAGTTCCAATCATTTTCGTTTTCCATTCTGAAAACATTATTATCCTTTATCAAGCTATCCCAATTGAAAAACACTATCTCATTTTGTTCTATTGTCTTGTTCTGTATTTCATCAACCGTTAGGCATTCTAAAAGTCGTTCATCTTCAAGATAACGTGAAAGATTCTGTCGGCTTTGTTCATGGAGTGAGTTAACTGAAATCCAAATGAACGAGAACTGTTCTTTACTTTGTTTGGCAATTTTCGTTAATGCCTGAGAAATCATATAGGTTTTGCCTGAGCCGGTTGGTGCCTTAAATATAATCGTGCTTTGCTCTCTATACTTATCACCAATAAATCTTAAAGCTGTTTCAGCAATCTCGCCTATATACTCTTGTTGGTAATTCACAAGTTTCATTTTTTTCTCAACTTTGCATTTTTACGATATACATTTAGAATCGCTTCTGGAATTGCTTTCACATCATATCGAATCGACAAATCCTCAAAATCTTCTGTGTTATATTCATGATCGTAACTAAAAACATAGATAACTGTTTTTACCTTTGGGTTCAAGGTTTCAAGCTCTTCTTTGCATTTATCAATTGCATCCTCATCGTAAATAATTGCTGTTAATTGTTTATTGTTTTTATAGATAGCATACTCGAGTTTCCGTTTACTCTGCTTAACCAGCTCAAAAGTATTTTCTGCCAAGCACAGTAATTCCGTGCTGCGGGCAACTAAAATCCTTTTATCATTATCTGTTAATACTTGTGGAACAAAATCAGTTGTAAAATATTTTAGATTACCTGGAATGCCCTTATTTCCGTTATAACTGTAAAGGTTCAGATGGAAAAGGAATTTCCTAAATTACAAATAGAGTAAAAAG
>CAZVYT010000105.1:0-5499 GCA_964631495.1 uncultured Melioribacter sp.
ATTCCGGCAGCAATACTTTTCAATTCGGGCAACTGTGCGAGAATCTCACTTGTGATTAAATGAAATCCACGAGGTTTTGGCTTTAGAGCAATTTCTTTTTGAAAAGTCATATAAAGTCATTAATTGTTATTAAGTAGTAATTCAATTGATTGTGATTTGTCATTCAGTTGTTTTCAATTGTTTTTGCTTTCCAATGGATTTGATATAATTATTGAGCTTAACGCCTAAATTATTTATTTCATTTATAAACATGTTGAACTGATTGTCATCGATGAGGTTTCGGTTATAAGCTTTTGTTAACCATGTCTTTGTTTCATATAAAGAACCTCTCGCATAATAATTAAAATGGTTAGACTCGCTATAGTGATACCTTCCAAAGCCTTCGCTGATATTTGCGGCAACTGAATCCACAGAACGGATTAGTTGCTTTCCTATTGTTTCTTTTGAGAGATTTTCCCATTCCAAAACAATTTTCCACACTTGTTCACCTAAATCCATAGATAAGTTATATACAGTCAATTCATCCAACTTCATATGTACCTCTTGAGACAATTGAATAACCAATTACCTAATGACTTTTTACAACAATAATTCCATCTGTTTTTCCCCGTCACTAAACTTTTGTTCATGTTCCAGAAGCCATTTCTTGCGCCATAAACCTCCGGCATAACCGGTTAAACTTCCATCGTTGCCAATTACTCTATGACAAGGAATAATTATTGCGATTGGGTTTTGTCCGTTTGCTTTTGCAGCTGCGCGAATTGCCAAAGTATCGCCAATCATTTTGGAAATGAATAAATAGCTTTTTGTATAACCGAAAGGGATTTTGAGTAATTCGTCCCAGACCTTTTTCTGAAACTCAGTTCCTTCCGGTTTCAACTTGAGTTCGAATTCTTTTCTTCCTCCATTAAAATACTCTCTAAGTTGATCGGCGCAATTCTGAACGCAGCTGTTTGTCTTAAACTCGCTTTCAAATTTTTCATCAATAAAACTTACTTTGTTAATGGAATCATCGCTTCCGGTTATTTCGATTAATCCGACCGGTGAATTGATGTAGTCTTTGTATTCAATACTTTCCGGTTTCTGTTTCATATCTCCGCCTTTATCAAAAATGATTATTGCATCATGCTTCTATATATTCCAACAACAACTCCAACTACTCTAAAACTTGTTGTTCTTGGATCAATAATGATTGGCTGAAATTCTTTGTTTTCAGAATGAAGTTCGATTCCATTTTCGGTTTTGAAAAACTTCTTTACAACAGCGGCATCTTCTAGAACAGAAGCTACTACATGCCCATTTTTTGGTTCAATATTTGGGTTTACAATTACAACATCACCGTTAAAAATATTCGCATCAATTAAGCTGTCTCCTTTTACCCTCAGGAGAAAAGAATCTTTTGGCATTCTTGCTATTGTTGGAAGGTCTATTGAATCTATTGCGCCCGGGTAAATTGTAAGTGGATTACCGGCAGCTACTTCTCCTAAAATTGGGCGCGTGATAAAAAACTTATCCTCAATAGTAAGTTCAATTCCGCGCGATAATTTTGGATTTTTCTTAATGTAGTTTTTCTTTGCCAATGCTTGTAAATGCTCTTGAACTGTAGCTCTATTCTTGTATCCAAAGTGCATAGCAATATCAGCCAGAGTTGGCGATAGTAGGTTTTGCTCTTTTCTTTCTATCAGATAATCTAGAATTTTCTGCTGTGTTTGTGTTAATTCTTTTGCCATAGATTAGATATACCATACATTTGTATGGCTAAAATAGTTTAACCCGGCAAAATTATCAAGTATAAATAAAACTCTTTTTCTCAGAGTTCATTTCGAAGTAAAAGCTCAAATTGAAGTCATAATAGACTTTTCAACTAGATTATTGTAAGACTAATAGGCGGGAATCTACTTTGTAACTAACTAGTTCCGAATTATTTTTTTAAGCATTTAATATGGAACGTATCAATAAAAGGAAGTCCTTTTTTACAAACGGTTTCGATATATAATGAGTAAATCCTTTTTCTAGCAGTAACTTATCATCCGATTTGAGAGCGTAAGCAGTTACAGCAACAAGTGGAGTGTTTTTATAGTTTTCTTTTTCTTTTAAGAGGTCTATCAGCTCAATACCGTTTATATTATTCCCTAAATTAATATTCATTAAAATACAATCGTATTCATTCTCGTTAAGTTTCTCCATAAACTTATTAACTTCGCTAACACACTCTATCGAATATTCTTTATACAAATACCTAGTTACAACGTCCAATGCCAAAGAATCGTCATCTATGTACAATATTTTCTTAACACGGCTTGTGTTAGCCTCACTTGAAATCGCTTTGGGTTTAGTCTCATTTTCCAACATGGTTTTATTTTTATCTTCATCCGGTATTGAGACAACCGGTATCTCAACAGTAAATGTCGATCCTTCATTTTCTTTGCTTTCTACAAATATTCTACCTTTAAGCGCTTCAACATATTTTTTAACTAAGGTTAAACCTAATCCGGTTCCCTCAAAATTTCTACTTATTCCTTCACTTACTTGTCTAAATTCTTGCCAAATAAGATTCTGTTTTTCTAAAGCGATGCCAATGCCCGTATCAATAACATCCATTTTGAATACTTCAGGTCCACGCCTGCTAAGTAATTCAATGGAAATAGTTACTTCACCATTCATCGTATATTTAACAGCATTTGAGACAATTTTATTAAGAATGCTTTTAACTAAACTTCTATCCGTTTTGATTTTTCTGTTGCAGTTTTTAACAACTTTTGTAAGCTGTATGTTTTTCTTTTGGGCATCATTATGGTAAGAATTATACACTTCGTTTACTATTTCTTCCGCACTCAAGTATTCGTAAAAAGGTTCAAGATTACCTATTTCCAATTTAGATAGGTCAAGAATATTGTTCAATGTTTCAGTCATTCGTCTAGAAGATTCTATTATTCCATTAGCCAGATTCTTAATTTCTTCGTCGGTAGAGTTTTCTCTTATTATCTCTGCAAAACCAATTATTCCTACAAATGGAGTTCTTAATTCATGGCTCATATTGGCAAAGAAAAACGATTTGACCTTATTCATTTCCTCCGCTTTTTCTTTTTCCTTATTCAATTGCTCGAAGGCCTTTTTTTGATCGGTTATATCTGCGAACATTCCAAAAGCACCCTGATAGTATCCTATCTTGTTGTAAATGGGTGAAGCGGTAATTAAAGCCCAAATTGATGTTCCATCACTGCGCATTAACCTTCTTTCATAAGAATTAATTTTTGATCCCTTTTGATCAAAACACAGAGTTCTTTGCTGCACAGAATCTGTGGATGAAATAATCTCTTCATAGTTCATCAAACAAAGTTCATCAACTGTATATTTAAGCATATCTGCTAATTTCGAATTAACTGAAGTAATCTTATCATTTCTATCAACAATACATATACCTTCATTGGAGGTTTCAAAAATTGTCCTGTATTTGCTTTCACTAATTCTGAGAGATTCGATAGCCTTCATATTCTGAGTAATATCTCTATTGATACATTGGACAACTTCCTCATTATTATAATAAATCATAGAAGCATTTACTGATATGTTAATAGGTGTCCGATCTTTCTTAAGATGTATAGATTCATAATTCTGCATTTTTTTTCGAAGAGTCAGTTCGCTCAGCTGCTTTTCTCCTTTAATCGTATCCATTGTAATCTTTTTAAAACTCATCCCTATCAATTCACTTTTTTGAAAACCATAAATTTCACAAGCCTTATTGTTTACTTCAATTATTGTCTCGCTAGGATATCTGAATATTATAATGGCATCGTTGGCTTGTTCAAATAAGTTTCTATAGCCTTGTTCAGATTTGATAAGGGCTTCCTCATTTCTTTTTCGTTCTTTTTCGTTTTCGATAAACTCTATTGCATATGAAATATCTGATGATACTTCTTTTAACAATCTAATTTCCTCTTCATTAAAAACATCTCTTTCGGTAGAATAAATTCTTAACACCCCGATAGCTTTGTTATATTTCCAGAGTGGGATGGATATTGTAGAATTAAACCCATGTTTAAGAGCATCTTCCCGCCATGGTATCATCATTTCATTATTTGCTATATCATTTACAATTATTTTTTTCCCCTCTCTTATCGTCCTTTCCGATAGTCCGCTACTTAAAATGCTATCTGCCATATCTATATTTATTTCCTCTAGATATGTTCCGGTTAAACCAGAGGAAGCAGAAATCCTTATTTTTGAATCCATCGGATTTAATATACCCACCCATGCCATAGCATATCTTCCTTCGTTTACGATAATGCTGCAAGCTTCCTTAAGTAATTCTTCTTCGCTGTGAATTCGTACTATTGCTTTATTTATTTTGCTAATAATTGTACTGGCTCTGCTATATCTTTTAATTATTTCTTCATTCTTTTTCTTCTCAGTTGTCTCAACAGCATTTAGAATTAATTCCGTACTCCCCTCTTTTGTTTTTATAATAGCAGTTTTTATATCATACCAGACTCTTTGGTTGTTTAATTCAATTTCTATTTCAAATATTTGAGATGTGCCTTCAGTAATGCTTTTTTGTATGTATTCTTCAAATTTGGTAATCTCATCTTGTTTCAGAAATGCTCTAAAGTTCTTGTTTAGGAAATATTCCGGTGGTACTCCTTTTTCAGATTTGTTTATATATTTAATTATTCCTTCTTCAGTTAATATTATAATCAAGTTAGGCGAATTTGAGACATAGGAACGAAATCTCTCTTCACTTTCCAGCAAAGCTAGTTTCGCAAGTTGCTTTTCTTTTTTTATTTCAGATTTTTTTACGGCTTCAAGTATTGCAAAAGGTAACCTTGAAAGTCGATTCTTAATAACATAATCATCCGCCCCAGCTTTAATACATTCTACAGCCGTTTCCTCATTCATAGAACCGGTTAATAGTAAGAAAGGTATATGTGGATATTTGGCCTTGCATTCACGCAAAGCTTGCATACCGTCATATTTAGGCAAAGAATAATCTGAAACAACTACATCCGGATTGAATTCTGTCAATGCGTTAATGAAATCTTCTTTGGTTTCAACACACATGTCAACAAAGTTAAGACCATTACGTTTTAGTTCTATTATAGCTAGTTCTTTGTCAGCTTCACTATCTTCTAAAAAAAGTATTCTTAATCCATAGCTTTCTTTCATATGAACCCCATTCAAAATGTTAAAGAAAATTGATTAATTAGAAGCCGGTCCAATCTTATTTCATTAATGGATTCTTCAACTTTATCAAAGTTATCCGTTTTTACATTATAGACATTTAATAAGTAAAATGATGCTCCATTCTCAAGAGTCAATTCAGAGAATGCTGTGTTAATGAATTTAATAGCTGTGCCGAATATAAAGGTAACAATCATTTGTTTTGTATCCTTTAAGAATATCTTATACCAAATTTCACATTACACCTACTTTTCCAACTGCTTTTTTCGTTTCGCTTTTTGCTAAGGAATTATTAAGGATGTGAATTAATACTGGAAGATT
>CAZVYT010000106.1:0-5455 GCA_964631495.1 uncultured Melioribacter sp.
TTCTTCCGCAAGGCATTACGGAACCTCCGTTTAATGTTGATTAATTAATTCTTGAGCTCGTTTACCTATTTCCGAATTTGGGTTTATTTCCAACGCTTTCTTCCACCAAGTAAGAGCTTTTTCTTTATTACCGGATGAGAAATTTACTATTCCAAGATTTAAGTGTGCAATCTGGTGCTTAGGTTCAATAGTAAGAGCTTTTTCCATTTTGGAAATAGCTTCTATATTCTTACCTAATTCGTAATAACAAACACCCATGTCAACCCAAACATCTGCTACTTTCGAATTCTTTTTTATGTATTGTTCATAACGTTCAATTGCTTTTTCTTTGAAACCGGAATCATTTAATAAATGAGCTAAATCTAAAAGTGAATTTAAATCGTTCGGATTTGCATCAACAGTTTTTTGTAATTCGGTTATACGTTCTAACTGAGTCAAGTCGTGTCCGGCATGAGGATTATTTGGATCAGCATTTACAGTAGCATTAGATTGAACTGGAGCTGGTTTATCAAATATGCCTGAGGATACTAATATTATGGAGCCAAATAAAAACAAACCAATGATTGAATAAATTATTTTAGTAGTAGATATAGTTTTAGGTTTTTCAGAATTATCAGATTTCTTCTCGTGCTTTGATTTTTTATCAACATTTTCTTGCTTTTTATCGGCATCCTTTTTTTTAATTTGACTATCATTCTCAGTAGAATTTAATAAAATAAAGTTTTTTTTGTCAGCGCCACAGCCTGGACAAAAATCAACTAATTTATCAAATTTTTCTCCGCAAATATTACATTGAAAGTTACTAGTCATTTACTACTCTTCTTCCTTTTTTGTTTTCATACCTAAATCAACTGCAGCTTTAAAATCTTTAGAAAACTTGAAAGCCGGGACAAAATGCTCTCCAACAAAAACTTTTTCTCCTGTGCGAGGATTGCGAGCATTTCTCGAATTTTTCTTTTTTACACGAAAACTACCAAATCCACGTATTTCGATTCCATTACCAGATGCTAACGAATCAATTATTGTTTTGAAAAAGCCATCAACAACTACTTCAGTATCAATCTTAGTAAGACCGGTACCATTAGCAATTCTATCGATAATATCAGCTTTAGTCATCCCTAACCTCAAATTTTTAGCGTAGTTACAGCAAAAACGGTTCAAAAGTTATCAAAAAGAAAGGACAAAACAAACTCTATTAACTCTTTATACTAAAAATACTTACAGCGATATCAATTAGAGAATTGTGTTTCATTATAAAACAGAATGTCTTTTCAATCTAACTTTAATCTTTGTTTTTCCGCAATAAATGCAACATTTCTTTTGGTACAAGTTTTGTTTTAATAAAAGCGTAAAGGAAAAGGAAGATAAAAATGACACTAGTACCAATTATCTATACAAGCTTGCTAATATTTTCAGCCATTTTGCTTTTCGTATTAATTGTTTCTTATATCTCGTTCAAAGCAAAGGGAGGAGATAAAAGGGCTCTTGAAGTAAAAAGAAAAACTGTGCAAATACAGCCGGCTTTTGTAAGCCACCAATCAGCTCCGGTTGTAAATTATAAAGCGGCGCCAATAATTCAACAAAAAACAACGCAACTAAATTATTCTAGCAAAAGTAATCCGGTTCAATCTTCCGTCAAGGTTAATCAAGATCAACTTCTTTCAAATAAGTTTGAGCAGAAATATTTTGATAGAAATGAGAACAGAAAAGCCAATAGCATCACTAGAGAAGATAGAATTTCAATTTTGAATTCTCCTATTAGTTATTCTTATAAAAGTAAACCGCTTATTCCTAAGCATTCTGAAAAAATTTCAAATAGATTACCTGATTTAAATATGCTGCATTATTACTCAGATAATACTGGATCAGATTTTATTACCTTAAGTGCTTAAAAGATGTTATCTAAAAAATATTACAGTTGATGTTGTCGCAACTTTTTAGTTGCGACTCTTTTAATTACGCCAGCCAAATCTTACGGCTACACTTCTACACTCTAACTTTTTAGAAAACTTCTTTGCATATAATTTGTCCCATTAGTTTCATTTACTTATTTTTATCCCATGGAACTTGTCCCAATCATACAATACGTTTTAACAATTGTTGGTATACTAACAACTGTTACATTAATATTTTCATACATTTCATTTAAAATCAGACAAAAAACTAAACCCGAACAAGTTTATGAAAAGAATCAAATGCAGCATATGGAACCTAGTTTTATTGGAAAAAACATACGTAGAATAACAAGAATAACAAAAGAAATTATTCCTTTAAATCCGCCTGTTCAAGCAAAAAAAGATAATAGAGAGCAAATTATTAAAGTTGAAAAAGCATCTTTAAACTATCAGAAACCACATAAAGATAAAAAGGATACAGTAAAAAAAAATAAATCCGATATAAATCGCCGAATTGAAGTCATGAATATTTCTCCAATTCAGACCAATGAAGCAATTAAAAATTCTTTGCCGCAAGAAAAGAATGATAATTCTGTAAATTTTCTCGGCGATGATATTCTTGATAAGTATTCCGATAGTGAAGATCAAAACCTATTTACTCTTAAAGCAAATAAAAAAGATAAATAATTTCTTTTCACTTCTTTTTTCTAATAACACTAAATCATTAAAGGAATTACTATGACTGAAAAATTCATTCAAATTAATGGAATGAACTGCAATCATTGTATTTTAGCGGTTAATAAAGAATTATCAAAACTTCATTTAGAATCTGTTCAAGTTGTAATAGGAAGTGTTAATGTTGTTTTTGATGAATCAAAAACAAACGAGCAGCAGATTATTGATGCTATTGCAGAAGCCGGATTTGAAGTAATAAAATGAAATCATATACATTTCCAGTTGAGGGAATGACTTGTGCAAGCTGCGTAACACGCGTTGAAAAAATCATTAGAAAACATGAAGGAATTACAAATGTTGCGGTAAATCTTGCTAATGAAAATGTAACTTTTCAAAGTGAAAACATTGCTGATTTAGAAGCCATTGCTAGAACAGTTGAAGAATATGGTTACAAACTTAAAATCCAAAATGCAGAAATAAATAACAGTACACTTCAACAATCCGAAAAAGATGTATTTTACCTTACACTTAAGAAAGAATTTTATCTCGCCTTTACTTTAACACTCCCAGTTTTTTTGATTAGTATGTCAATGGATTTCGATTTTTTCCATTCAATCTGGCCTTTCACGCATGCTTACACAAACAAGATTCTGTTGATACTAACAACACCAGTAATTTTTATTTCTGCCAAACGGTTCTTTTCAGTATTTTATAAAAATGTAAGGCATTTATCTTTTGAGATGAACTCGCTAGTAGCAATTGGAACAGCCGCAGCTTATGGTTATAGTGTATTAGCAACTCTATTCCCTTCCGAGTTTTCTTTAGATGGTAATATTCCTCATGTCTATTTTGAAACAGCCGGGGTTATAATAACTTTAATTTTAATGGGGAAATTACTTGAACACCAAGCTAAAAGAAAAGCAAATGATGCTATTAAAAAACTAATAGAGCTTCAACCAAAGACAACTAACATTTTAAAGAACGGAATAGAAACCGAAATCTTACTTGAAAACTTAGAAAAAGAAAATACTGTTGTAATTCGCCCTGGAGAAAGAATTCCTTCTGATGGAATAATAATTTCTGGAAATTCTTCTGTTGATGAATCAATGATTACAGGAGAAAGCATACCGGTTGAAAAGCAAATTGGTTCTAGAGTTATTGGCGGCACTATAAACAAAAATGGTTCTTTTAATTTTAGAGTAACAGAAGTTGGCAACAATACAGTTTTATCGCAAATAATTCGGTTAGTAGAACAAGCTCAATCTTCTAAACCTCCAATACAAAAATTGGTTGATAAAGTTGCTGCCGTATTTGTCCCTACAGTAATAATCATAGCTTTATTAACTTTTTTTGGTTGGTTTTTATTCGGAAGCCAAAATAGTTTTATTGTTGCGATCATCAATTTTGTTGCAGTTTTAATTGTGGCTTGTCCTTGTGCTCTCGGTTTGGCAACTCCTACAGCAATTATAGTTGGAACTGGATTAGGCGCTTCAAATGGTATTCTAATACGAGATGGAGAGAGCTTAGAATCCATTGAAAAGATTTCAACAATTGTTTTTGATAAGACAGGTACTTTAACTGAAGGAAAACCATTTCTTAGCAATGTTATTTGTTCGGATATAAATGAGAGTGATTTACTTAAAATGGTAGTGTCGCTTGAAAAAAAATCTGAACATCCAATTGCTCAAGCAATTATCGAGTATGCAAATTCAAAAAACATAAACTCTTTTGAACCACAAAGTTTTACAAGTTTAACCGGTTTTGGAATTTGTGGCGTGGTAAATGGTAAATCTGTTCTTATAGGTAACAGAAAACTAATGGATGATAATTCTGTAATAATTGAAGAAAATTCGATTTCAGAGTTTATTTCATCTTTGCAAGCGAAAACAATTATTTATGTAAGCATAGATAGAATTTTGAAAGGAATTTTGATTATCGAAGACCGGCTTAAGTCAACAACATTAGAAGCAATAAATATTCTTGAGCAAATGAAAATAAAAACGATAATGTTAACTGGAGATAATAAGCATACAGCAGAAGCAATTTCTCTGCAAACTGGTTTAAGTGATTTTCGTGCTGAAGTGCTCCCAGGCGAAAAAGCTGAAATTATTAAACAGTTACAATCTAAATCAGAATTTGTAGCTATGGTTGGCGATGGAATTAACGATGCACCGGCTCTTGCACAAGCAAATGTTGGATTCGCAATAGGAACCGGTACGGATATCGCAATTGAATCAGCCCAAATAACACTAGTTAAAGGTGATTTAAGAAATGTTGCAAAAGCTATTAATTTATCTAGAAAAACTTTATCAACTATTAAACAAAATTTGTTTTGGGCTTTTATTTATAATGTTGTATTAATTCCTCTTGCGGTTGCGGGATTTCTAAACCCAATGATTGCGGCTTTGGCTATGTCGTTAAGTTCTGTTTCTGTAGTTTCCAATTCACTTAGATTAAAACGCGCAAAAATTTAATGGTGACTTATGAATAATTATTTATTGCAGACAAATCCTTTTATTGTACCAACAACTGACGGAAAATTAATAGAAGAGCATTTTGGAAATGCCAGCATAAATATTGGCGATTACAGCTTTGCTCATATGATTGCTCCAGCCGGCTGGAGCGAACCATATCAAGTTCCGGAGTTTGATGAAATTACTTTTGTTTTCAGCGGAAAGAAAAGAATTGAAGTTGACGGAGCGGAAATAGTACTTTGTAAAGGGCAATCAATCTGTGTTAAAAAAGGAAGCCGCGTTAAATATTCAAATCCAAATGAAGAACCATGTGAGTATGTTTCTGTTTGCGTACCCGCATTTACAATTGAAAGAGTTAAGAAGCCGTCTCAAAAGTGATTTTGGGACGGCTTTTTAATTTGTGCAAAAGAA
>CAZVYT010000107.1:0-5066 GCA_964631495.1 uncultured Melioribacter sp.
AGATGTGCGTACGTCTTTTGGTTTAAGATTTTTGTGTGATTACTATAATTATACATTCAATTATAAGAAATAGAATTTGTTTTGGAATTAACTAAACACGCCAAAAAGATTATCACCTAGTGAAGATTTTATGTTACATAATACTTTTTATTGGAATCAATACTTTACTCGCAGCAGAAATAATTCCAATAATACCGCAGCCAAAGGAATATAAACTACTTGGCGGTACTTGTGATATTCGTTTGATCAATAGAATTACTAAACATTGTCTAATTGATAAACCCATTGAAAATGTTTTAGAAGAAATTAAATTAAAGCAGGTAAGACCATCCATCAATATCCTCGATTTAATTCTTATTATTCCCCAAAAACAAGAACAAATTAAATTATGCCAATTGAATAAAATCCTGCCAGATGAATCAATCGGTGAAGAAGGTTACTATCTCAAAATATTAAGTGATTCAATTTTAATTTCAGCTAATACAGCCAAAGGAATATTCTACGGACTCCAGTCACTTAAACAAATACTTGAAAGCGAAAACACCAAAAAAGTTATTCAATGTGTTTGGATAAAAGACTTTCCTAAGTTTAAATGGCGTGGAGTAATGGATGATATAAGTCGTGGACCGGTTCCAACAGTTAAGTTTGTCAAAGAGCAAATTAAAAGATTCGCTGAATTAAAAATTAATTTGTTTATGCACTATACGGAACATGTAATTAAAACAAATTCGCATCCAGTTTTTGCACCAATTAATGGTAATCTTACTATTGCTGATTATAAAGTTCTCACAGAATATGCAGCAAATTACAATATTAGTTTCGTTGGAAATTTTCAGTCATTCGGACATTTCACAAATATTTTATTGAATCCCAAGTATTCAAGTTTAGGTGAAAGCGGCACTTTAATATCTCCCATAAGAAAAGAAAGCTATTCATTTCTCAAGGATGTTTATTCAGAAATGACTCGAACTTTTGACGCAACGTTTTTTCATGTTAATTGTGATGAAACATTTGATTTGGGGAAAAATGAATCTAAAAAACTTGTTGATAGTATTGGATATGATAAAGTTTACTTGCAACACATTATGAAACTTAGAGATATACTGCCAAAGAATACGAGAATGATGTTGTGGGGAGATGTTCTTCTTCAACATCAAAAAATGCTTAGTGATTTACCAATAGATGTAGTTGTCTGTACTTGGAATTACGATTCACTTATAACATTTTCAGATTATATAAATCCCTTTGTCAAATCAAAACATGATTTATTTATCTCTCCAGGCATTGTTAATTCCAATAGAATTTTCCCGGATTATAATCGTGTTCGGAAAAATATTGAACGTTTTTGTAAAGAAGGTGCAGGGCAAAATGTGCTGGGTGTTTTATTGACTGTTTGGGATGATGGAGGATTAGCCCTTTTTGGTAATGATTGGTACGGTGTTGCTTACTCTGCTGATAAATCTTGGAATACTGAATCTATAGAATTTGATAATCGGTTTAACAAGGTTATTTATGGCTGTGATAACTCATCTATTACAGATTTAATTAAAGATATAAGTCAAATTAGTAATCAAGTCCCAACTTTTTCAATGAATGATAAAGTGTTTTGGGAGAGTATCTATACTGGCATTGGAAGAAACTACAGTATAAATATCGATGGCTGGAGAGAAGTTGAAAAAATTACCGCAGTTGTATTAACAAAGTTTTCTAATATTACAGTAGAAAAGAACCAGGCAGATGTTGTTTCGCTTGGTTATATAATTAAACTATACAACGTTCTGGCAATTGAAAGACTTGGTTATGTTCGATTTGCCAATTTGTATAGTGAAGCAATTCAATCAAGTATACCGAATAAAAAGAAAGAAAAATTAACATTGCTTAAATCTGAGCTGAAACAGCTTATTAACAATTTTAGAGAATTAAGAATTGAATTTGAGAAAGTCTGGTTTAACGAAAATCAGCCGTACACTTTTTCTAAAATTGATTCTGTTTATGCAAATAAGATTTCGTCTTTGCAAAACATTTTAAACAAAATCGAAAACGTTTCTGAAACTTTAATAAATGCTTCTGAATTACCAAAACCAATTGATGTCGGCTTAGGAATAAATGTACTAAATGGTAAATACTTTTTAGAATGGCTTTCAGTAAATCCTTTTCAATTTGAAAAACAAGAAGACGCACTACAAACTAACTACTTCGCCCAGCTTGGTGAAGAAAGAAAAATTATTCCTGTTGTAACACAAGAATTGTTGTTCAATAATAAAAAGCATCGCTGGAAAAGAATTGTTTCTTCGCAACAGGATAAGCTAGATCTCAATCAATCGTTTCCGGAAAGTCCATTAAACTCTGCAACCTATCTATTTGCAAATATCAATTCAGATTCTGCTCTCACTATTCGCGCTGAACTAGAAACTATTAGTTCTATTATTATCTACTTAAATGGAGAAACTATTTTTAACAGCAATAGTTCTACCATAAACAAAACCGGAATAAACCTCTCTTTGAAAAAAGGAAAAAACAATCTAATGTTTAAAACTGTTCGGAAAAACGCAGACTGGAATCTAACATTCAAAGTAAACGAAGTTAAAATAGTCAATCAAAAGAATAGATATAAAGTAATATGAAAACTAAAACAGTTGTATACTCAATAATATTTCTTGTAACAAATATGTTGTATTCTCAAACAAGTAAACAAGAGCCATTAAATCTTGCAAGTGTCATTGTTGATAGAATAATTAAGGAAACATCTTTTGAATTAAAGGATGTAGAATTAAAGTCCGCTCTCGATATTCAGGTGATTGACTTTAAAAAAGCTAAAGTTGATCAAATAACAAAATACATTTCTGCTGAATCAAGCTTAAATGTTACGAAAGACACAAAAGTAAGTTTTGGAATAAGCAGTGATCATCCAATTAAAATACTAATTGATGATAAGGTTGTGCTTAACACCAAGAAATCTAGAAAGTTTAGGTTCGCAGAAGTTGCTTATGAAATATTTGATTTTCAAGACTATTTCTCAACCGAATTGAAATCCGGTGAACATAAAATTGAAATACTTTCTTTGGTTAATAAACCCGCGAAAGTTTACCTTAGAGAAATATCCGAACCGGGTTTACAACTACTAGTTAGATTTACTTCACATCATCAGGAAGAAAATCCTAATAGTACATGGTGTTTTAAACAAAATTTGAAAGGTCAATTGATCAACTATAATAATTGTTTTATAGTACCTATAGAAAAAGTGAAGCAGCTAACTATTCCATCTACAAACACTTACAAAAGAGAAAGTTTTGCCGAGTGGCAGTATCCCAATGGTTCTCTTTTGATGTCCATCTTGGATTTGTCAGCATATTCTGAAAAAGAAGAGTACAAAAGCTTTGTAAGTAAATGTGCTGATTTTACCATAGAAAACTATCCATTATTTAAGAAACAATATTTTGAGCAAAATGATTTTCGCGGAACTAATCATAAAATGTTTCGCAAAACAATGCTTGATGACACTGGTTCACCTTCACTTCATTTGTTGCAATTAGCTCTTGTCGATAAAACAAAAAAATATGATTTGCTAATTACTGAAATGAATGAATACATTACAAAAAAGCAAGTTCGTTTAGCTGATGGAACATTTTGCAGACCGGAGCCGGAAAAATATGTTGTTTGGGCAGATGATTTATTTATGAGTGTACCATTCTTGCTCCGAATGGCAGCCGCTACAAAAAATTTAAAATATTATGATGATGCTATTCAGCAAATTGTTAACATGAATAAATATTTGCTTAATTCTGAAAAAGGATTGTATCATCATGCATGGTATGATTACAAAAAAGAACAATCACCGGTTTTATGGGGAAGATCTAACGGATGGATAATATGGGCAGAATCAGAAGCACTAAAACTCTTACCAAAAAATCATAAATCTTACTCGGCAATACAAAAGATTTACAAAGAGCATTTCTTAGCACTAATCAAAGTACAAGGAGTTAACGGATTGTGGCATCAAGTTCTCGATGATAACACTTCTTTCGAAGAAACATCTTGCACAGCAATGTTCACCATCGGGTTGATTCGTGCAATAGATTTAGGAATTCTGGATTCGAGTTACAAAGTTTATGTAGATAAAGCATGGCTTGGGTTGAAGTCCAGAATTAGCGAAGATGGAATAGTTAAAGATATTTGTCGGGGCACCGGTGTTTCAGATGATATTAATTTTTATAAAACTCGAGAAAGATTTCCAAATGATCCGAGAGGACTAGGTTCTGTTGTTACAGCATTATTTGAATTAGCCAGGTTTTATTCAAAATAAAAAGTGCAATAATAAAAACATTTAGTAAAAAGGCTGGCTAACTAGAAGGTGAAGTATTTTAGAACCTCGATTCTATGAAAAAGCAGTAACAGAAAATGTTTAACTATAATTTGAATTAACAACTGGAACCCCAGTTACACAGTGATATACAAAACCAACTACACTACAAAGAGTATTATACAAACTTCTTGGTTGTAATAATTGATTTTCATTCAAGGAAAATAGTTGGATGGTCAATTAGTGAAAGTATGAATGGAGCATTTCAGTTAAAGGCAATTAAACAAGCAATGGCAAATCGAAATCCGGGAGATGGCTTGATATTTCACTCAGATAGAGGAATTCAATATGCATCTGATGAAGAAAAATCATTACTAAAAAGTAGAAATATTATACAAAGTAAGAGCGGTACAGGAAATTGTTATGATAATGCTGTCGCTGAATCATTTTCCCATTCACTCAAAATGGAATTAATTTTTCAAAGTACTTTTTCAACAAGAGAAGAAGCTAAGAATTGCATTTTGAATTCATTGAAATAGTTTACTACAGACAGAGGAGGCATTCTACTTCTGATTATCTTACACCCATTGAATTTGAAAACAGCAAATGGAAACTTGTGGCTTAACTACCGGTACTCTATTCTGGGGTAGGATCATTCAGAGATTTATAAAAAAAGTGGACTATGCAAGTTCAGAACTGGCTGTAATAGTCATGTAATAGCACAATAGAAATGTCATAGATAGGACACAATAGAAATGTCAGTAAA
>CAZVYT010000108.1:0-3286 GCA_964631495.1 uncultured Melioribacter sp.
ACTGAATCTTCTGTAATTAGTAATTACAGTCTGCCAATTAATCAATCTTTGGAAAGTTGGGGAGATGCTTACCCAAAATCCGGAGTTTACAGTTTGCAACAGCCGGTTATTTCTCCAATTTTCAGCACTCGCCAGAAAGAAGCTATACTTCTTACATGGATTGCCGGAAACACTTCCGCATATAATGATAAAATTTATCACCAGTATCTGTCAGCTAATTTTAACGAAACTATTTACACAAAGAAAAAATCGTTAGCAGATGAGAAAACGTTTTGGTATTCGGCTCTGCATGATGGTGTTATTACGTTTGATGAAACAGCATCATCAAAAAGCCTTTCTCAATCTGCGTTAAATGGAGTTAAACTTCCACAACAAGCAGCCGGAAATACACTTCATCTAACAGAAAGTTATTTTCTCGGTAACGGCAAATTTGCAAACAACGGCTGGCTGCAAGAAACTCCTCATCCGGTTACCAAGATAGCATGGGATAATTACGCATCAATTTCTCCAGCTTTTGCGAAGCAGTTAAATCTTGAAATGAATGACTTAGTTGAAATTAGTGTAAATGGAAAGAAGTTAACAATTCCAGTTCTCGTTCAACCTGGCGTGCATGATACTACAATAAATATTGAACTTGGTTATGGCAGAAAAATAATTGGCGATGTTGGAAAAGATGTAGGTTTTGATGCTAACATATTCGTTTCATCACTTGGCGTATTGGTTTATCCAAATGTTTCTGTCAAAAAAGTTGATGGTGTACATAAACTTGCTTCAACACAAGAGCATCATTCGCTTGATGATACGTTTGTTAAAGATTTTCATAGAATTAGAAATATTATTAAAGAAGGCACAGTTGAGAAATTCAAAAATCAACCAAACTTCTTACGCGAAAAAGAAATTGAACATATTAGTATAACAAAAGAGCATGAATACATCGGCACTAAATGGGCAATGTCAATTGACCTTAATAAATGTACAAGTTGTGCTGCTTGTATAACATCATGTAATGTTGAAAACAATATTCCGGTTGTAGGTAAAGACCAAGTTTCTAACGGAAGAGAAATGCAATGGATGAGAATTGACCGTTACTACAGCGGTACACCGGAGGATCCAATTACCAGCAATCAACCGATGCTTTGCCAACATTGCGATAACGCTCCGTGTGAAAATGTTTGTCCGGTTAATGCAACAAATCACAGCCCAGACGGATTAAACCAAATGGCATACAACAGATGTGTTGGAACTCGTTATTGTTCTAACAACTGTCCTTATAAAGTTCGTCGTTACAACTTTTTTAATTTCCGAGATCATTTTGCAGATGCTTATTATGAAAATAATCTAACAGCATTGGTACATAATCCAGAAGTAACAGTTCGCTCCCGCGGTGTAATGGAAAAATGTACTTTCTGTGTGCAAAGAATAATGGAAGCTAGATCCGATGCAATTAAAGATAGCAGAGAACTAAAAGGAACTGATGTTGTAACCGCTTGTCAGCAAGCATGTCCGGCAAATGCAATTGTTTTTGGTGATGCAAATGATAAAGAATCGGAAATAGCAAAAATTAGAAATCACAATCTCGCTTATCACGTTTTAGAAGAATTAAACGTAAAGCCGAATGTAACATACATAGCTAAACTTCGTAATACTCATTCGGAGGAAGTAATTTGAGTTCAGCAGATTATACACAAGAATTATCCGTAATTGAAGGCAGACCGGGTTTTAGACAACTTGATGATTTATTCACAAAGCCGCTTGATGAAAAACCGAATAAGAAATACTTTATTGCACTAGGCATCTCAAGTTCCTTAATGTCTTTTTTGTTAATCGGATTTGCTTTAACAATCTACTATGGAATTGGAATGTGGGGAAATAACAATCCGGTAGGCTGGGCATTTGATATAGTAAACTTTGTTTTCTGGGTAGGTATTGGTCACGCGGGAACCTTAATTTCTGCAATTCTATTCTTATTCAGACAAAAATGGCGTACAGGAATTGCCCGCTTTGCTGAAGGAATGACAATCTTTGCTGTTATGACAGCAGGTTTATTTCCGCTATTGCACGTTGGGCGTCCATGGTTAGCCGGTTATTTATTTCCTTATCCTAATCAACATTCAATGTGGGTAAATTTTACATCTCCGCTTTTATGGGATGTATTTGCGGTTTCAACATATTTCACAGTTTCTTTAGTCTTCTGGTATGTAGGCTTAATTCCGGATTTTGCAACTTTGCGCGAAAGATCTACTAGTAAAATAAAACATGTTATTTATTCCATTTTTTCTTTGGGATGGAGATTTTCAAACCGTCACTGGCAGCATTATGAAATGGTTTATTTAATTCTTGCCGGTTTTGCTACACCATTAGTTCTTTCGGTTCACACTATAGTGAGCTTCGACTTTGCTGTTTCTATTATACCCGGATGGCATACAACTATATTTCCGCCATACTTTGTTGCCGGAGCAGTTTTCTCTGGATTTGCAATGGTTCAAAATGTACTGATTTTTGTTAGAAAAATTTTCAACTATGAGCATATAATTACTATTGATACTTTAGAAAAGATGAATAAGATTATGATGCTTACCGGATCTTTGGTTGGTTATGCATACGCAATGGAATTTTTTATAGCTTGGTACAGCGGCGTTCAAGCCGAATCCTTTGCGTTCTTAAACCGTGCATTAGGACCTTATGCGTGGGCATACTGGATCATGATTGCATGTAATGTTATTACTCCGCAATTATTCTGGTTTAAGAAAATACGTCGTTCAATACCAATTATGTTTGTAGTTGCTGTTTTTGTAAATGTTGGCATGTGGTTCGAAAGATTTGTAATTATTGTTACTTCACTTTCAAGAGATTATTTGCCGGCAAGCTGGGCTTATTATAAACCAACTTTAGTTGATGGAATGATACTACTTGGAAGTTTTGGTTTCTTCTTTACATGGATTTTATTATTCACAAAAGGATTGCCAGTTGTCTCTATAGCAGAAGTAAAAGCTGTGGTAGATGGTGCTCAACCTTCTCATAAGGCGCACGAATGATGAAAGAAAAAATTCTATATGGTTTTACGGGAATATTTAATACACCCGATGAAATAACATACGCAGCTAATAAAGCAACAGAAAACGGATTTACTAAGTTTGATGTTCATACTCCATATCCGTTACATGGCATGAACAAAGCAATGAATTTAGCTCCTTCAAAACTTGGTTATGTTGCACTTGTTCTTGGTTTATCCGCTTTATTTGGAGCAATATTCAGTTTATGGTGGGTTTCTGCAGTAGAGTACACA
>CAZVYT010000108.1:3296-5050 GCA_964631495.1 uncultured Melioribacter sp.
GGAAAACCTTTCTTCTCATTTCCGGCTTTTGTACCAGTAATTTTTGAAGTTACTGTTCTTACTGCTTCTGTTGGAACCGTTTTAGCAATGTTATTTGTTTTTTTCAAACTTCCAAATAACTCTCATCCGCTTCATGGTACAGATTACATGAAAAAAGTTGCATCAGATAAATTTGGATTATTTGTTCAAGCAGAAGATCCGAAATTTGAAGAAGCTACAATTAAAAACTTCTTTGCTAGTATTAATGCTTCTGAGATTGAAGCAGTTTATTGGAACGATGAAGAAATTAACTTCAAGCATAAAATCTTAGAACCAAAATTTCTTGGCTTTTTACTTGTTGCGGCTGTTATTACCAGTGGTGCAACATACTTTACTTTGAACAAGCTTATGAATATTGTTCCATTTAATTGGATGATGGAACAAGTCAAACAAAATCCTCAACAGAAAAGTCTTGTTTTTGCAGATGGTTATGGAATGAGAATACCGGTTGAAGGTACTATCGCCAGAGGCTATCTACCTTATGAGTATAAGAACCAACCAGACTTAGCGGCAGAAAAATTAATTAACCCACTTCCTATTACAAAAGAAATATTATCGCTCGGACAGAAAAAGTATGATACCTACTGCAGTCCTTGTCATGATTATCAAGGAACTGGTTTAAGCCGTTTACGCGGACAATTTCCTAATCCTCCAAGTCTACATTCAGAGAAGATGAGAAATTGGAAAGATGGAAGGTTGTATGCTGTTATTATGGATGGTCAAAATGTAATGCCATCTTATTCAACTCAGTTGGAGGAAGATGAAAGATGGGCTATAATTCATTATGTAAGAGCATTGCAAAGATCGCAGAATGCTAAGGAGTCTGATATAAAATGAGTTCTGGTTCAAAAGTAGAATATCAGAAAAAAGAATTACCTTCTAAATTACAATCCATTGGATTGCTTCTTACAGTCTTAGGATTAATAATTGTAATTGCCGGTTATTTGGTTAATCCGGATAGAATGGCATTTAACAATATTATAGGTTTAACTTTTATTATAAGCATTGCTGTTGGGGCATTATTCTTTGTTGCCATAGAATATTTATCCGGTGCGGTATGGAGTACACCATTTAGAAGAATAACAGAAATCGTTTCGTCATTTATTGTTCTCGTCCCGATTTTAGTAATACCATTACTGTTAAATGTTCATGCAGTTTTTCACTGGACACATCCAGAGGTGGTGAATAGTGATAAAATATTAAGTGCAAAAGCTCCTTATCTAAATGTAAATTTTTTTATTATTAGAGTAGTAGCGTTTCTTGCAATTTGGATGCTATTTCAATTTTTGATTACGAAGAACTCTAGAAAACAAGATATATCTAAAGATCAAAACTTAACAACCCGTAACATTAAGCTCTCTGCTGTTTTTATTCCATTTTTTGCTTTAACAATTAGCTTTACCGGAATTGATTGGCTAATGAGTTTAGAGCCGCATTGGTTTTCAACAATATTTGGTATTTATTATTTCTCCGGCACAGTACTAGCTGCATTAGCTACTGTAACATTTATTGTAGTTAAACTAAATGAAAATGGTTTTTTAGTTAAGGGTCTTACAACAGATCATTACTACAGTCTTGGAGCATTGTTATTTGCTTTTATTAATTTTTGGGCTTACATCGCTTTTAGCCAGTATTTATTGATATGGTATGCAAATCTACCCGAAGAAACTTTTTGGTTCTTACAAAGATGGGAAGGAAGCTGGATGTTTTGGACA
>CAZVYT010000109.1:0-4961 GCA_964631495.1 uncultured Melioribacter sp.
GAGCAATCCTTCACTGTTTCATTAAATAACTGCCTTTTTCAGTGACGACTATTTAAGGTTACATAAATTATTTATGCAAGAACAATATCATAAATGGTACACGCAACATCTTAGCCGCGATTTTGAGATGCTTGTATTTGGGCATGCCGGCTTTCCATTAATTTTATTCCCTACATCAAAAGGCAAGTATTACGAAAATAAAGATCACGGACTAATTGAATCTGTGGCTTCTTTTATTGATGAAGGAAAAGTAAAAATATATTGCCCCGATGGAATTGATGCAATGAGTTGGTATAATTTTATAATTCATCCGGCAGATCGAGTGAAAACACATATTGCTTACGAAAGAACAATTATTAATGATGTAATTGAATTTGCAAAGTTTGAAACCGGATTAGCAAAAGTTGGTTTGGCTGGTTGTAGTTTTGGCGGCTATCACGCAGCCAACCTTGCATTCCGCCATCCGGATAAGATAAAGTACTTATTTTCTATGAGCGGTGCTTTTGATATTAAAGAATTTATATATGGTTATTATGATGATAATTGTTATTTCAATAATCCTCCCGATTATCTCCCAAATTTAAATGATGAATGGTATTTGAATAATATTAAAGAAATGAAGATTATATTAGGCGCTGGAGAAAAGGATTTATGTTTAGAAGAAAATATGCGGCTAAGTAATATTTTGAAAGAAAAGAATATTAATCACTTGTTGGATATTAGACCTGATGCTGGTCATGACTGGAATTGGTGGAGAGAAATGTTTCCGCAATATTTAACTAAAATAGAATAATAAATGGGGCATCAATAATGAAAAAAATTGGAATTTTGTTTGGGGAAGAAACCGAATTCCCTCAAGCATTTGTTGAAAGAATAAATAAAACAAAACAATTAAAACTTAGCGCAGAATATGTAAATGTTAACAAAATAATTACTGAGGATAAATCAAATTATTCGGTAATTATTGATAGAGTTTCTGATCTAATACCATTCTACCAAGCATTTTTGAAACACCAAGTTTTGAAAGGTACTTCTGTTATAAATAACCCTTTTTTATTAAGTACTATAGACCAGTTTTCTAATTTAACATTAGCCAGCAAACTTCAAATTCCGGTGCCCAAAACAGTTATTCTTCCATCAAAAGTGCGCCCTGAAGGTACAAACGAAAATTCATTCACAAATCTTGATTTTCCTTTAGACTGGGAAGGAATTTTCACTTACATCGGTTTTCCAGCTCAATTAAAGTTAAATAGAAATAATCCGGTGCATAATTTCATTTATGAACTAGAAAATATTGAAGATTTCTTCCGTGCTTATGCAGATTCAAAAGAAAATGTCATGATTCTTCAGTCAAAAGTAGTACTACAGAATTTTTATAGATTTTATTGCATTGATAAAAACGTTAGCGTTCTACAATTTGATCCAAATGAACCAAATAATGTAAATTATGTGCAAGATTCGGGAAAAACTGAAAAAAAACTAATTACAAAAATGGAAAAGTATGCTCTTTCATTTAACGAAGCGCTTGGCTTAAATATTAATATTATTGAATTTGGTGTAAATAGCGATACAATTTATGCAACAAATTTGTTTAATCCAGTTCCGAAAATTGATATTAACTCTGTAGGTGAAAGACTTTTTGAATGGTTTGTTGATAATTCCGTGAATTTAGCTGTCAATAGAGCAAAGAAAGTTAAGTTAAATACTTAAAATACAACATGGAGTAAGTTCTAAGAATAGAAGCCATTTTTTATAAAGTTTAGAAATAATTATAAATATTATGAATTAAGCGCAAATTAGCCTATTTTTGTTTTGTAATTTAGTTGCGTAGTTGTTGAAGTTGGTTTCTAATCATAGTTATTTACCTTTCACCGAGTACCACGCATATTTTTAAGTTAATAAAGGATTCAAATGAACAAACTCAATTTTGAAAGCTTAGGTCTTTCAAATGAAATGTTAAATTCTATCAAACAGAAAGGTTTTGAAGAACCAACTGAAATTCAAAGCAAGATTATACCATTAATTCTTGAGAATAAAGCAGATCTAGTAGGGCAAGCACAAACCGGAACCGGAAAAACGGCAGCCTTTGCTCTTCCAATTTTGGACATGCTTCAATCAAATGCTAAAAAATTACAAGCATTAATACTTGTACCAACAAGAGAACTTGCTATACAAGTCTCTGATGAAATTAATTCACTTCGCGGCAATAAAAATGTACATGTTGCACCAATTTATGGCGGTCAATCGTATGAAACACAATTCCGCAGATTAAATAAAGGTGTTGATATTATTGTTGGAACTCCCGGAAGAATTATAGATCATCTTAACAGAAAAAGTTTAATTGTAGATAGCGCCTCTTTTCTTGTATTAGATGAAGCCGATGAAATGTTAAATATGGGTTTTATTGATGACATTGAAGATATTTTAAGCCGAACAAATAAAGATAGAAGAACTTTGTTATTCTCTGCAACTATGCCTCCGCGTATTATGGAATTAGCTAAGCGTTACATGGGAAAACATGAAGTTGTACGCACTAAAAAATCTGGGCAAACCACCGAACTTACTGAACAAAAATATTTTGAAGTGAAAGAATCAGATAAATTTGATTCTTTATGCAGAATTATTGATACAACTGTAGAGTTTTACGGATTAGTTTTTTGCAGAACAAAAACTGATGTAGATAATGTTACTTCAAAATTACTTGATAGAGGTTATGATGCGGAAGGTTTACACGGAGATATTTCTCAAAATATTAGAGAAAAAATCTTAGGTAAATTTCGAAAAAAACAAGTTAATATTTTAGCTGCAACAGATGTTGCTGCTCGTGGTTTAGATATTGATGAATTAACTCACGTTATTAATTATTCTTTACCCCATGATCCGGAATCTTATTTACACAGAATAGGAAGAACCGGACGTGCCGGAAAAGAAGGAACAGCAATTACTTTTGTTACTCCAGAAGAATTTAGAAAACTAAGATTTATCAAAACTATAACTCAAACAGAAATCCGTAAAGAGCGTGTTCCTCAAATAAAAGAAGTTATTGATTTCAAAAAGACAAAAATTCTTAATGAAGTTAATAGTTTAATTGAATATGGCACTGGTACAAATTATATAAAACTTGCTGAAGAATTATTACTTCATAACAAAGTAGAAGAAGTTGTAGCTGCACTTCTTAAGTATAATTTCCAAAATGAACTTGAAGAAAGCAGTTACGCAAGAATTCATGATCTTTTTGATAGAAACAAAGAAAACTCGTTTGATGATAGAAAAGGAAAAGGTGATAGAAGAGATAGAAAGCGTGATGGTAGAAGCGATAGTTCAGATAGAGGTCAACGATTCGAAAGATTTGCCAGTATTGATCGAAAAGAAAAACGTGAAAGAGGAGAACGACCCGGTAGTTTTGATAAATCTGATCGATTTGAAAGAAGAGATAGGAAAGATAAAACTGAACGTCTTGGTGAAAGAAGAGATAGAAAAGAAAGAAGCGATAGGGATGGTGACCGAAGAGAAAGCAAAGTACGTGGTGCAAGAAGTGCGGGATTTGAAGAAAAAGGTAAAGCAAGAATGTTTTTAGCTTTAGGCAGAAAAGATGAACTAGATGAAAAAGGATTGTTAAAGATGCTAAAGAAAAAAACCGGGTTAGATCAAGAAAAATTTTCTGGTGTTAGGCTTTCTGATGCATTTTCTTTTTTCAATGTTTCTAATAAAGATGCAGAAACTGTACTCACTAGTTTAAATAAGGATAAAAGTAAACGTCCTTTAGTTGAAAGAGCTAAATCTACAAAGTAAAGTTCTTTTTTACTGAACAATATCTTGCGTATGTGAACGATTAAAATTAATTTAGCGACGCAAATTTTTATAGGCGCCGAAATGGCGGAATTGGTAGACGCGCTGGACTCAAAATCCAGTGGGGCTTAAACCTCGTGCCGGTTCGAGTCCGGCTTTCGGTACTGCAAAGCTCAATTTCTAAATGAAATTGAGCTTTTTCTTTTTAGTGAAATTTAAAAAACAATTGATTCGGCTGTATCTTTAAATACTTCTTCATATTCATGAACAAATACCGCCATTTCTTCTGCTGATTTAAAATTAAGTAACTCAATAATATTGCCATCAAATGTAAGAGTCTTATCCCAAAAACAATTGCCGATCTTAAATTCTTGAGTCATCGAGTCCGCAAGGTGAACTAAACTAGCTAGTTGTTTATTGTTAGGAGCGCTTGAAGGTAAATGGTGATATTCAATTGTCTCGGCAATAATTTCTGGTAATTTCCATTTATCAACTAAGATTTTTCCAATTTTATCGTGAGTAATTCCAAGTACTTCTTTTTCACAATTAAAAAACTTTTTGTTGTTTTTAGAAAACTCAATAATTTCTTCAAACTCTTTTGGAAAATGCTGGGCAAAAACTTGTATGCTTACATCATGCAACATTCCAGCCAGAAAAGCTTCTCCAAAGAAATCTGAGAAGCCTAAACGAATTGACATGTCTCTTGCAGCCATTCCAACCAGCATTGAATGTTTCCAGTATTCCATATAATCGAAATCTTTAGTTGATTTTATTTTAAGTGATTCAGAAAGTGAAATTGCAGTCACAATTCTTACTACTTCATCTGTTCCCATTATCATCAAAGCGAATTCTAAAGAAGATACTTTCTTTTGCAGTCCGTAAAGAGGCGAATTTGCTACCGCAAGAATTTTTGTTGTTAATCCTTGATCTTTTTCCATTAACCAAGCAAGCTTTTTAATATTACCAGGATTATTTTTTATTGTTTGTGATACTTCTAGAATGATCTTTGGAATGGATATAAGATGTTTTAATCCCTCAAGTTTTTTAATAGTTGAATGCGATTTATCTAAGTTAGGTTCCATTTAATAATCAATTTATTTATAATAAAGTAAAGATTCTGTATTGGTTCAGCGTGAAATGGAATTTCGGGTTAATAAAGTAAGGTAAAAAAT
>CAZVYT010000110.1:0-4716 GCA_964631495.1 uncultured Melioribacter sp.
ACCGCCGACACAAGGATTTTCAGTCCTTTGCTCTACCGACTGAGCTATCTGCCCGAAAATCGTGAGAGCAAAAATAAAGATTTTATTCTTATCCGCAAATTTTTACATAAAAAAAATAAAATTATTACCAACCATGTTAAAACATTTTTTCGAAATCAGTTTTCTTGTTTTCTTTTGATATCCAATAGCTTTCTTTATTACTCTTAAAACCTAAATCTAAAAATTTCTTACCAAGTGCTTTTGCAAGAATACCAATGGGAGCAAGTATGAAATAAAACAAAAATGATAATATTATTCTAGACATTATCCAACCGAGGAAGAAGGCTACTCCCATCCACACGCGATATACAATTTTCATTTCTTCATTTTTAGATCTTAAAACTGAGCCAAGTATCAAAAGTAGACCAGTAATTAAGAAAAGAATTCTAGTACTTTGCCAGTAATTTAGCCAAAATAAAATAGCGAATAAGAAAACTAAGACACCACCAACAGTAAAACCAAATTTCTTGATAGACCTTTCTGATATATCTAAGTGCTTTAATTCGCTTGCTACATCTTTAATCAAGTTCATATTTCTGCTTCCAATCTATTGAATCGTGAAATTCAGGCTGCTCCTCTTTGTAAAGTATATAATTAGCTAGAGTAAGAACGTCTATCTCAGTACGCATAAAGCACTTATAGGCATCTAGTGGAGATTCTACAATTGGTTCTCCTCTTACGTTAAAAGAAGTATTTATAATGACTGGACAATTAGTTTTTTCATAAAACTTGTTTATTAATTTGTGATATAAAGGATTATCTTTTTCATGAACCGTTTGAACTCTTGCAGAATAATCAACATGTGTAACTGCTGGTATTTCGGAGCGGACAATATTTAGCTTTTCGATTCCCCAGAGTCTTTTTTCTTCTTCTGTCATTAAGCGTTGTTTTTCTTTCTTTACTTCTGCAACTAAAAGCATATATGGGCTTTCTCTGTCCAATTCGAACCAATCGGAAACCTTTTCCGCTAGAACTGTAGGAGCAAATGGTCTAAAGCTTTCTCTATATTTTATTTTAAGATTCATTTTTTTTTGCATTTCGGAAGATCTTGCATCGCCTATTATAGATCTGGAGCCTAGAGCGCGCGGTCCAAATTCCATTCTACCTTCGAACCCGCCAATAATTTTTCCATCGTTTAACAAATTTGCAACCTGTTCAACTAATTCATCTTCGGATACTTTGTGTGCTGGAAGCTTGTAAATCTTTAAAAACTCTTCTATTTCATCATTAGTGTATTCTGTTCCAAAGTATGAACCTTTTTGTAAGTCTCTCCCATTCTTTTTTAACAAAGGCTGCTTAAAGTATTGGTGATAAACAGCAAGAGCAGAGCCTAAAGCGCCGCCGGCATCACCGGCTGCTGGCTGAATCCAAATATCATCAAATATATTTTCTCTAAGCAATTTTCCATTACCAACACAATTTAGAGCTACACCACCAGCTAGGCACAAATATTTTTCTTGTGTAGTTTTTTTTATGTATCTAGCCATTCGAATCATAATCTCTTCTGTTACATCTTGAAGTGAACGAGCAATATCCATTTCTCTTTGAGTTAACAATGATTCTGGTTGTCTAGCCGGACCATCAAACAAAAATTTAATATTTGAATTCGTCATTGTTAAACCGGTATTGTAATTAAAATACTCCATATTCATTCTGAATGATCCATCTTCTTTTAAATCAATTAAATTTTCGAAAATGGTCTTTACATATTTCGGTTCGCCATACGGAGCCAAGCCCATTACTTTATATTCTCCGGAATTAACTTTGAACCCGGTAAAATAAGTTAATGCAGAGTATAATAAACCAAGAGAATGCGGATAATGTAATTCGGAATGAATTTCCAAATTATTACCATTCCCAACACCAAAAGAAGAAGTTGCCCACTCACCTACTCCATCGATTGTTAAAAAAGCTGCATTTTCAAAAGGAGAAGGGAAAAAAGCAGAGGCTGCATGAGACTCATGATGTTCTGGGAATAGAATTTTTCCCGAATAGTTTAGTTCTTTAGAAATGCCATCTTGAATCCATAATTTTTCTCTTAACCAAAGTGGCATAGACATCAAAAACGATTTGATTCCTTTGCCTGGATAACTTAAATAAGTTTCAAGAAGTCTGTTAAATTTAACTATAGGTTTATCATAAAATGCAACCGCATCTAACTGGTCTGCTTTAATTCCGGCAAAAGAAAGGCAAAAATTAATTGCATTATTTGGGAAGTTATGATCGTGCTTTATGCGAGTGAAACGCTCCTCTTGAGCTGCTGCGATAATTTCACCATCTTTTAATAAACATGCAGCTGAATCATGATAATATGCGGAAATGCCAAGTATATACTTACTCATAAATCCTTAAATAAAAAAAAGTCGGTCAATTATTAAAGCGTTACAAAATTAACTGATTTTCATCTTCAAAAAAACAAATTGATAGATTATTTAAGATCTTCCATTTAATAGCAAAATCTAATATTTACCAATATTTATTCTACAGTAACACTTTTCGCCAAATTTCTTGGCTGATCAACATTTAATCCTTTTTTTACAGCTATGTAATAAGCAAGCAATTGTAATGGTATTACGGTAAGTATTGGCATTAACATACTATGTGTTTGCGGAATTCTTATAACATGATCTACCATTTTTTCTATTTGGTTATCATCTTCACTTACTATTGCGAGAATTCGTCCCTTTCTAGCACGCACTTCTTGAATATTACTAACCACTTTATCATATACATAATCTTTTGTTGCAATAAAGACTACAGGCATATTATCATCGATTAATGCAATAGGGCCGTGCTTCATTTCTGCTGCCGGATAACCTTCGGCATGTATGTATGAAATTTCTTTCAACTTAAGTGCGCCTTCTAAAGCGACTGGGAAATTGTATCCACGCCCCAAATACAAGAAGTTTTTTGAATTAACGTATTGCTCAGCTATCTTTTCAATTTCATCACTCTGTTTTAGAATTGATTCTATTTTACCAGTCAAAGTCTGCATTTCGGAAATAATCTCTTGCCCTTTTTGAAGGCTAAGATATTTAGAACGAGCAATAAGTAAGGTGATTAATGAAAGCACAACTAATTGAGCTGTAAATGCCTTTGTAGATGCAACACCTATTTCCGGACCAGCGTGTATATAAACTCCAGCATGGCTTTCGCGTGCGATAGAGCTTCCTACAACATTGCAAACACCAAGGCAAAGAGCTCCTTTCTTTTTTGCTTCTTTTAATGCAGCTAGTGTATCGGCAGTTTCACCGCTTTGAGAAATAAAAATAACAGTATCATCCTTAGTAATAATTGGGTTTCTATAGCGGAACTCAGAAGCATAATCTACTTCTGTTGGAATTCCGGTATATTGTTCGAGCATATATTCACCAACTAAACCAGCGTGCCATGATGTTCCGCAAGCAGAAATAATTATTCTTCTTGAGTTTAAAATTCTTTCTTCAAAACCTTGTAACCCACCGAGCTTAGAAATTCCTTCGTCAAATACAAGTCTTCCGCGCATAGAATTATAAATTGAACTTGGTTGATCCATAATTTCTTTTAGCATGAAATGAGGATAACCACTTTTAGTTATTTCATCAATTCCAACTTCAACTTGATTGATCTCTTTGATTATATCTTCATCTTCAATTGTCTTTGTCTTAAAAGAATTAGCTTTAATTTCAGCAATTTCACCATCCTCTAAGTAAACAACTTGCTTAGTATGAGCAATTAAAGCATTAACATCTGAAGCAACAAAATTTTCATTTTCACCAATTCCAATTACTAGTGGAGAGCCTTTTTTAGCTACTACAATTTTATCTTTTTCTCCATTATATATAACAGCAATTCCATAAGTACCTTCTACTTCATTTAGAGCGTATCTTACAGCATGAAACAATGAGTTCTTTAATTTGAGATAATGATCAATAAGATGAGCAAGAACTTCAGTGTCTGTTTCGCTTAAAAATTCGTAACCTTCATCCTCTAACCCTTTTTTTAGCGAAAGATAATTTTCTATAATTCCATTATGAATAACGAATAAAGTTTTATCTTTATTGATATGTGGATGAGCATTTATAATGCTGGGTTCGCCATGCGTAGCCCATCGAGTATGACCAATACCTAAACTGGAATTTAGTTTTTCTTTATAAACAAGATTTTCAAGCTCAACAACTTTTCCTTTATTTTTAACAACTTTACAATGTTTGTCATTAATAATGCCAACTCCAGCTGAGTCATAACCACGATATTCTAAACGTTTTAATCCTTCAATTAAAATAGGTATGCAATTTTTTGAACCAATGTATCCAACAATGCCGCACATAATTACTCCTTTTTAAGATTAAAACAGAAAAACATTATTAAAACAACTAATGTTATAATATAGAATTAACTTTCTAAATGAAATATGAGATTTAGAACTGCTTGTTTAAAGATGAAGTAATTTACAAAATGTTAAATAATTGTATTATGAATAAAATCAAGTACGCCCGGAAGGATTCGAACCCTCAACCCTCAGATCCGAAGTCTGATGCTCTATCCGGTTGAGCTACGGGCGCTTGTATTTAAATCAATTACTTAAAAATATCTGATAAAACTCATTTGACCAAATTGTAAATAAATGAGTTGAAAATTAATGAGGCTGTCTCAAAAGGGCAGCCTTTTATTGTAAAAGGAAAAAGATTTAAATAA
>CAZVYT010000111.1:0-4699 GCA_964631495.1 uncultured Melioribacter sp.
ATCAAGACTTACTTCGACAACTTGAGTAGCAACTACAATACACGGGTTTTCTTTCTCATCAAATTCACTTTTGATTTTCACCTCAAGGTTTGCTCTATCACTTCTTTTATATCTGCTATGAAGCATCATTTTCGGAATGGTTGGATAAAGTATTTCTAACTTTTCGAAAATCGTTTGTGCTCTATTTATCCTGTTTACAACAACTAACACCTTCTCATTTTGGCTGATTCCCTTATCAATCATCTCAAATGCAGCATCGTCGTTTTCTACCTTATGAATGACATGCCTATTGTAGCTTTCCAATTGTTTTTCGGTCAGCTCAACTTTATACACATTATTTTCTCCACCCAACAAATCATAAATTAAATTCCTCAGAGAAGATGGCATTGTTGCAGTGCCAACATGTATCCGGCAATGTAAATGCAAAAGTGTTTTTATTATTTCATAAACCAATGCCATTGAAGTATTGCTGTATGAATGTATCTCGTCCAGAATAACATCATTACCTTTTAAATCAAGTGCATTAGCTTCAAAACCTTTAGTTCCCAAAACAACAGAGGCGATTTGAAAAGGAGTTAATATTTTTATTGAAGCCCCAGTTAGAGATTGTAATACTTTTTCCTCATGAACTTCGTTATTTGTGAGAATCAATCTGCTTGATGCGTGCAATAACCTCACGTCGTCATTCGGGCATGCTTCTTTGATTCTCTTATACATTGCATTAATAGATGCTTGAAAGGGAAGAGTGTAAAAAATTCTTCCTTTACAGCGTTTAATAAGTAAATCTGTTTTACCGGCGCCGGTTGGTGCTGTAACAAGTGTATGTGGTCGCTTATCTTTAACATCAAGAATTGACAAATGATACAATTCATTTATGCGTTTTTCTGCAAAGAAGTAATCCAGCTTAGGTGTAGTGAATATTTTCTTTGTTCTTTCTTTAGTGTTTTCTACTAACGCTGAAGCAAAATGATCGGCAGCATTTAACAAACCTCTCCACTCAGACCAGCCAAAACACACGTGTTCACAATATTTCAAAACAAAGTTAAAGGCATTACGTGCTTCCTCAATGGTCAATGTTCTTGTTGGATATCCGAAATGTTCTATCATTCTATTTGATTCAATACTCCACTCGTCCCATCTTTCGGAATGTCGTTCGAAAACGGACGATTCTCCATATCCTTCTACTAAATCAAGTATTCCTTTCCCGTTTATTGATTGAGTTAAAGATTTTATTGACTTATGATGACTAATTATCATTTCAATTAAAAAATTCCATTCGCTTTCGGGAAATAATGGAAGAAATAACAAAGAAGATATTTCATGTCGCAAAGGGAGTTCTGTTCTTTGTTCAATCAAGTCTGTTTCATCATTCAATAGTTTCTTCTGAAATGAAGGATGCGCTTTACCAACATCATGCAGCACAGCCCCTTTGCGTGCTATATCAGTATTTAGATTTAGTTTTGCGGAGATTGTTTCAATAGCACAAACTACTTGTTCGGTATGTTCGATAAGAGTTGTCCCGCCGTTTTTTATGCTTTTCGCAAAAAGTGTTTTACTGTAACTGCTCATTCTACGATTTCATTTCTAGTTGGATTTCCATGGATTTCAATTTTCCCATACATCGGTTCCGGTTCTAAATTATTAAACCTATTGAACCCAACCATGAATGAATCATTCCCTTCAATAAAGATTAATTCAAATCCATCAATTGTGTCGAATTGATTTTCTGTTAATTCTTGAATGACCTTGTCCGGTAATAAAACATCTTCGTTACGACAAAGACAGATGTGTTGTTCAGAAGCTCTTTGGGCATCATTGAAATTTTCAAAAGCTAAATGTAAAATGGGATTAATCAGTATTCCTCTCTTTAAGATTGATTTAGGACGGGAAGCAATATTTCTTTTCACAATAAATGCTTTTGGATGAATCTGTTCCTGTTGAACTGAAATGGCATTATAGGAAAGCCGATGCCTGATAATTTTATGAATGTTATTGTCTGAGAGTTCTCCACTTAAGAATTCGGGAAAGAGTTTTAGTTCTATTCCTTTGATAATAGAAGGCGTTAAAAATTGTTGGCTAAAAGTCTCTCCATCTCTTACCGCCGTCCATGGTTTAATAAACCCAAATGGACCCGAATATTTAACTACATGCATGTTCTCTCCTTTTCCGTGTTAATCCGTTTTATCCGTGTCATCCGTGTTCAATTGCGTTTTTATAGGACAAGGCTTACACAGATGCCCACTGATATTTAATTCTATAACAGCGCCCCAAACCCGCATCCGGTTGAATGCCCAACGCCAACATTCCACGCAAACCTAACTGCTTCGGGGTCACCTTCAATAATCACCGGACAAAAATTCGCGCGGCTATCAATACCGTTTATCTTCACGAGTTTTGTTTTAGGATTTTGATAAGCTTTATCGAAACTCACTTTTACATCATAATTCATGTTTGCATTCTTCAATTTCTTTTTCAGTGTTTCGGTTAAATATAAATCCGCTTCTTCATTATCATAAGTAAGATGCTTCGCTTTTCTATTCTCATCATACTTTCTAATAAACACCGGACTTGATGCAATAAACCTTTCCTTAGAACCGAACTGCGGTGTGTCTTGCATTTGAATTTCTTTAACAACCATGCCGCAGCACACTTCGGGACTTTTCATTGCATTCATAATTAATTGCATGCCAATTTCTTCGTCCCAAAAACTGATAAACCATTTTGCGCCATTGGGGAAATTGAATCCATCTTTAATCATTTTGCCGCCTTGTAACCAGCTTAAAGAGTAAAGACTAATTTCATCGTGAACCTCATTCCACCCCATCCACTTATGAAAAGCGCCTATAAGAAAATGCTGATAGCTAAACGGAACAATTTGAGTATTCAGTGTTAACAAAAAATGTAATCTCATTTCACCTCCTATATTTTTGTAATAGTTTTACAATAATTCCCAATTCCTAATTAATTCAGTTTCTAATTAGTTACAGCTCCGCCACATGAATCACAATTTGTATTGAGAAATTGAATTTTATTCGCTAAAACTAAAAATCTATATACTGTCAACAAGATATGCTAAATGAAACGCCATTGGCTTCTCCTATTACCAAGTGAATTTAGATTCGGTAAATAAAAGCATGCATTATCATATGCAATTCTATTTTGACAAATTTGATTTCAAGTTTTTAGAACTAAGCAGCAGTTTCAAAAGTCATTTATTTTAACAATGCTTGTTGCTTCTAATTAGGATTCCCCAGAAGTTGCTTTGAATGGAAACCCGCCCACTTCAAATTAGCTTTAATGAATTATATTGTCAAGAATTGGAACGATTCACTTCCCTTAACGAGGATCACTAAGATTCTTTGTAACTATTGAAATAAAAATCCAAAAACGCTGAATATTTTTTTTAAGTAAAAGTTAGTTAATTATCTTCTCCTCTAGAATTAAAAGACGGCCTCTTTGCTTTTATTGGCTTCACAAAGTTTAACTACCTAAATGGTTGTTTTTCTTGCAAAGGGAATTACCTATCTTAATAACCAAAGAGAAAATATCCTTAACGAAAGAACAGGTTCTATGAAGAAGACTTTCCTATTTATATTATTTGTAGCAGCACTTTTGTTGTTTAACAAAGAGCAGTTTGCGCAGATTTATCCCGACCAAAATTATGTTTTACGTATTGATTCGATTAAAGCAAAAATTGAAACGAGTGAGAATGTAAAGCTTAGCGACGATGGAAAATCTTTTGTTCTTCAGAATAATTTTTTGGAAGGCTATTTTATACTAAAAGAGCAGTCTTCATTTTATCAATTTAATCAAGGGTTGCCTTCTTATAATGGAAGCGCTCCAAGCGAAAATTGCGGATTTAAAGTTCAGATGCGGTTTCCTTACGCCGGAAGCTGGTCTCCATGGCTTACGGTTGGTTACTGGAAAAATAATATTTGGTCGGATTACGGGTCAACTACTTTTGGCGGCGGCAAAATAAATGTTGACTGGGCTGTACTCAATTCCTACGTATCCAAATGGCAGTTTAAAGTAATCTTAACAAGAAAAGATATTGCTACAGCTTCGCCATCAATTCATAAGCTTAGTTTTTTTGTTAGCGATTCTAAAACTACAAGTAATGTAAATATTAGTCAGTTGGTGAATGATAAACCGGCGCAAATTTTTATTCCAACAACTCACATTTTTCAATACAGCATTGATCCCACTTACGGCAAAGATATGTGCTCGCCTACAACCGTATCGATGATCTTGAAGAGTTACGGTTTAGAGGTTGATCCTTATAAATTTGCATGGGCAACATACGATAACTACCATAAACTGTTTGGCATCTGGCCGCGTGTTGTACAAAATGCATCCGAGTATGGATTGGATGGCGCTGTCACTCGCTACCGTTCTTGGAGCGAAACAAAAAAAGTTTTGGAAAAGGGTGGAAGAATCGCGATGTCTGTCGGACTTCCAATTTCATCCGCCGGTCATTTGTTAATGCTTGCCGGTTTTTCAAGTGAAGGAAACCCGATTGTTCACGATCCGGGAAAATCAGCCGGCCAATCTTATGTTTACGATAAAACAACTGTAACTCAAGCGTGGTTCAGCAAAGGTGGAGTGGCTTACACATTTTATCCGGCTGGAAGTGTTGTGTCGGTTGCCGATGAATTTGAAAGAAGAATGCCAAATGATTTTGAGTTATATCAGAACTATC
>CAZVYT010000112.1:0-4682 GCA_964631495.1 uncultured Melioribacter sp.
GGATTATAAGGAGAGGAGAAATAAAATGAAAAAATATAAAATATTATTAGTCTTATTACCTATCGTATTCTTCTCCTTTTCAGCTTGCGAAGAATACATCTCAGATGTAGATCCTGTAATTGACTTAGCACAAGATAATTTATTGAACACAGAAGCTCAGATGGACTTTCTTATAAAAGGAGTTCAACAGCGTTTTGCAACAACTGCAAGTCAACTAGCTTGTTTAATGGATTTACAATCAGACGCAATGATTTATACATCAAGAATAGCAACAGCCAGTTTCCCAACTTTTGAGGAAATTGATAAAGGTGCAATTTTACCTGACAACGCAACTGTACAGGGTGTATTTACAGCAGTTGGTCAAGTAAGAAAATATGCCGATGATTTAGTAGCAAGAGTTGGCAAGGTTACTTTTACTAATGAAAGCAGAAGAGTTAGCGCATTATTTAACGGTAATTTATATGGTGGAATTGCCCGCTTCTATATGGCACTTGCTTTTGGTTTGAACCAAAATGAACCTGGCGGAGTTATTGATGCCGGCGCTTTCATTCCTCAATCTGCTTTATTAGATCAAGCAATTGCAAAAATGAAAGAAGCATTGGCAGTTCAAACAGATGCATATCTTAAAAAAGTTACAAATTCTTTGATTGCTAAAGCTTATTTAGCTAAAAAGGATTATGCAAATGCCGCTACACATGCTGCTGCAGGAATGGTTTCTCCTGATGCTGCTTTCCAAGCAATGCATAATGATGTTTTCAATATTTATCATTGGGGATTTGCAGGCGCTGGTCGTGTTCAGATTGCTGTAAACTCACGTTTCAATGATTATATTGTAAAAGATCCAAAGGAAGCAAACAGAATTAAACTTGGAACGGTAAAAGGAACTGATAACGTTACTTATTACTGGCAATTGAAATATCCAGATAAATTCAACCACTTCCCGGTTATGACATGGCAAGAGAACAATCTTATGATTGCTGAATGTGCTTTAAGAGGTTCTGGATCAGGAAACGCTTTAACACTAGTTAACGCTGTTAGAACATCAAGAAGTTTAGACCCTCTAACAACAATTAACATTGATGGAATAATGGTTGAACGCGATAAAGAATTATTCGTACAAGGAAATAGGTTGATGGATCAGCATAGAACTGATACATGGCATATTACCGGTAACGTATGGCGTTATATGCCAATTCCACGCAATGAAAGAAACGCAAATCCGAACTTGCCGCCATTATGATAATGGTTTGTTAGTTAAAAAAAAGGTTGCCAAAAGGCAGCCTTTTTTTATAATGCTTTAATAAAGTTTATAGTAAAAGATTCCGGCAAGTTGTGTTTATCTTCAACTCCAAAATAAATATTCCAGCTAACCTCATTTGTTAGATTTTTATTATATGCATTAACTAATCTCACAGCATTTATAGCACTAACAACTCTATTAAGAATTATTGCACCTACTACAAATCTAACTTTGTTATAAGCATTTTCGCTTGATGACCAAATATCTCTAAATTCTTTCCTTTTATCGTTATCAGTCCATTTCCAGTTAAAAATGTTTTTATTATATGTTCTATCAAATTCGCGGTTCAGTTCCATCGCTCTATTATAATCGTCAATGCTCAAATAAATGCTTACATTAGCAATAAAGTTAGATTCCATTCCATCCAGATTAATACCGGCATTAGATTTTGCATAAGTAATGTAAATATCTTTTTTCCAATTTCCGTAAAGAGTATATCCAGTAAAAACACCCCACAAAGCGGCATCTGCAATTGTAAAATATTTACCGCTTTCATAGCCTCCAGAGTAAAGTTCACCCATTCCCGGTAAAATCATTGAGTAAAGAATTGCAAGTCCAACACTTTTCTTTTGGGGTGTTGCTGAGATTATTAAAGGATTATTGATACTTTCAAATGAAATTTTTGAATTTTGGATTTGTAATTGGGAGTATTTAAGGCTAGTTGTTGATTGAGCAAAAATAATTGATGAAAAAAGTACAACAAGAGAAATGATTTGTTTCATGGCTATTCCAATGAGTTATTCTTTAATTCTGTTTGGAGTAATATCTCCGCTGTACAAATATTCTCGTCAACCTCCTTAATTTTTACTTTGACAAATTTATTAATTAATTCTGAATTATATGGTGCCTTTATTCGTACATAATTTGAAGTAAACCCGCGCATTTCACCATTACGTTCTTCATGTTCAAACAAAGCAACTAACTCTTTTCCAACCATTTTATGGTAAAATTCATTTTTTTTCTTCTCACTTAGAATTCTGAGCATATTGTTTCTTTTTTTCCGTTCGATATGATCTACGTTTCCATCTAATTCTATTGCTTTGGTATTTGGTCTTTCTGAGTAAGTAAACACATGCAAATAAGAAATAGGAAGATCGCGAAGAAATGTGTAAGTCTCTAAAAAGTCCTCTTCTGTTTCACCAGGGAAGCCAACAATTATATCAACACCAATTCCAAGATTCGGAATTCGCTTAACGGCTTTATTTATTAATATTTTGTAATCATCAGCTTTGTATCTGCGCTGCATTAGTTTAAGCACTTTAGAGCTTCCGCTTTGTAAAGGAATATGAAAATGGTTGCACATTCGAAAATCATTAGCGGTTAATTCCAAGATTTTATCATTAAGTAAGTTTGGCTCAATAGAGCTTATGCGAATTCTATAATCACCTTCTACTGATAACATCTTCATTAACAGTTGGAATAAATCAACTTCTAGATCATGTGAATGCTTTTGTTCTTGATCTAAAGTATGATCAATATTATAAGAATAATCACCAACGTTCACACCGGTAAGAATAACTTCTTTAAAACCGGCTTTTAGAAGCTGTTCAAATTCTTTAATTACCTCATCGGGTTTAGCACTTCGGCTTTTACCGCGAGCAAGTGGAATTGTGCAAAAAGAACATTTATAATCGCAGCCATCTTGAACTTTAAAAAATGCACGTGTGCGGTCATTTCCATCAGTTGAAAACGAGGAATTAAATTCATCCAATTTTTCTGTTGGCGAGACATGAATACAAGAGAGTTTTTGCTTTTCAAATTTTTCAATGTAGCCAAACAACTTAAATTTTTCATTGCTTCCTAATACAGCATCAACTCCTTCAATTTTAATAATCTCATCCGGACGAAGTTGGGCATAGCATCCTGTTACTATAATGTATGCTTCCGGATTCTTTTTTAATGCGCGCCGAACTATTTGTCTGCATTCTTTATCTGCATTTTCTGTAACAGTACAAGTGTTAATAACATATACATCAGCCTTTTCATTATATTCAACAACATTGTATCCACGATAAAGAAACTGCTCACCAATAGTTGAAGTCTCTGAAAAATTAAGTTTACAACCAAGTGTATAGAATGCTACTTTAGGCATACTTTATTTTCTATTCCAAATAAATCTAATTGAATTAAAGTTGAAAATATTTTTCAACTAATAATAAAAAATGAGCTGTATCTAATCTATTAAAACATGATTAAACACAGCTCAATATTTTTAATCAACAAAATATTTAGTTGTTTTCTTCTTTCTTTTCTTCCGGAGCTGAAGGTATTGGAGGAACAATTTTATCATCGTATAAATTAAAATCTGATGAGTCAAATTTTCCGGCATCTGCTTTAAGAATATCTTCCACAGTTACTTTTTCTAATTTGTGTTCAGCAATGTACTGAGCTATTTCTTCGTTGTTCTTTTCTTTCAAAGCTGCTAACGCGCTAAGTACAATTTTCTTATTCTCTTTATCGAATTCAACAACTTTCAATTCGATCTTAACACCTAACGGAAAGGCAAAAGACAAGTTCTTTATTTTTGAAGTTGATAATTGTGTTGCAGGAACAAAACCGTCTACTCCCAGATGTAATTCTGCTATAACACCTTTTTCGATAATACGAACAATCTTAGCTTCGCATTTCTTTCCTACGGCATATTCTTTTTCAAAGTTTTCCCAAGGATTAATATTAATCTGTTTATGTCCAAGAGAAATTTTTCTTGATTCTGTATCAACACCTAAAACAACGACATCAATTTTTTCGCCTTTCTTAACAACTTCGCCGGGGTGACGGATTTTCTTTGTCCATGAAAGATCGCTTATGTGAACTAAGCCATCAATGCCTGGCTCAAGTTCAACAAACACACCAAAATTTGTTAAGTTACGTGCAACACCATTATGTGAAGAACCAACTGGATATTTTTTAACTATATCTTGCCATGGATCAGGTGTTAATTGTTTCATACCAAGAGATATTTTCTTGTCTTCTTTATCCAAGCTTAAAATAACAGCTTCAACAAGTTGTCCCATAGAAACAAATTGAGAAGGATGACTTATATGCTGTGTCCAGCTCATTTCCGAAATATGTATTAAACCTTCGATACCTTTTTGAATTTCGATAAAAGCGCCGTAATCTGTAAGAGATACAACTCTACCACTAACTTTATTATTAATATGGAATCTTTCTTCAATATTTTCCCAAGGATGAGGCAATAATTGCTTCAAGCTTAGTGAAATTCTCTTACGTTCTTTTTCGAAATCTGTAACAACAACTTTAATCTTTTCATCAAGTTTAACAACTTCGCTAGGATGATTAATTCTTCCCCAGCTTAAGTCTGTAATGTGAATAAGACCATCAACGCCGCCTAAATCAACAAATACGCCAAAGTCTGTAATAG
>CAZVYT010000113.1:0-4665 GCA_964631495.1 uncultured Melioribacter sp.
GCTGGCCTTTTGTTGTATCAACCGAAAATTTCTAATGACAAATCCGGGTTAAAATAAAGATAGCTTCAGCATGAAGCTCCTCTGCTTCACGCAACTTGCCAATGATTTGTTCCGAGGTAAATCGCTTTTTGCTCATGACTTTTCTCTTTGGACCCTAATTTAACAATTGGATCTCTTTTTAGGAGGCAGGTCAGTGTTTTAGCTGGTGAAAGTATTGATGGGTTCCTTCCAAATGAATACGACATTTCTTCAATAATTTTATTTGGAGTTGAGAATACTATCGTTTTTCTGATAGATAATGAACTGAAAAGTTGGACTATCCCTCAAGGAATTAAATCCGAAGATTACTTAAACGAAAACAGACTAAGAGAAGAAACATTTCCGCCAGCTCGATTTGATTTTTCTCCTTTTGGTGGTCTTCATAGACCGGTCAAGATTATTACATATCCAACAAATTACATTTCAGATATTAAAGTAGATTCCAAAATACTACCTGAAGGCAAGGGTTCCTTATCAGTAAAAATATCTACAGAAAATGCTCGTGGTTTATTGGTTCGTACTACCATAAAGAATGGTAAAACATTGTTCTCTACAGAGCAGTTTATGAAAAACGGAATTTGTAATACTCAATTCGAAATTAACGATTGCCATTATTGGTCGCCAAAAAACCCTTACTTATACACATTGATTGTTAATCTTGGCGATGGCGAAAAGATTGTTGATTCATACGAACTCAAAGTTGGAATTCGTGAAGTAAAAATTAAAGACAACCAACTTTTTATTAATAATGAAAAAATATACCTAACCGGTTTTGGAAAGCATGAAGATTTTTCGGTATTAGGTAAAGGGCTATCGCTGCCTGTAGTAATTAAAGATTATCAAATGTTGAAATGGATAAATGCTAATTCGTTCAGAACTTCTCATTATCCGTATGCAGAAGAAACTATGCAGCTTGCAGATAAATTAGGTTTTTTAATTATAGATGAAGTGCCGGCAAACAGTCTGGATTTTCGCAAAATAAGCGAACAAACTTTAGCTAATCATAAAAAAGCGCTTACTGATCTTATTAATAGAGATTATAATCATCCTTCCGTAATTATGTGGTCATTAGGAAACGAACCAAATTTAGTAGGTGAAGAAAGCTACTATGATGGTCGTGGAAAGAAATATTGGAAAGAGATTTTTGATCTCGCCAGGAGTATAGATTCATTAAGACCAATGACTGTTCCAAATTGTTTACGTGCTGGAATAAACGACCCAGTTTTAGAATTGAGCGATGTTGTTTGCATTAATCGTTATTACGGTTGGTATGAATACCCGGGAAGAATTGAAGATGGCATGAAAGCTTTTGAAAAAGAATTGGAAGAAATATTCAAGCGATATGGCAAACCAGTATTAATGTCAGAATTTGGAGCAGATACAATTCCGGGTTTGCATTCAACATCAGACCAAATATTTACCGAAGAGTATCAAAGCAAGTTGCTTGAAGCATACATTAAGGTTCTCCGTTCAAAGGAATATACAATTGGAGAGCATGTTTGGAATTTTGCGGACTTCAGAACTCCGCAGCATCATAGAAGAGTGATGTATAACATGAAAGGGGTTTTTACAAGAGACCGCTTGCCAAAAGCAGCCGCGTTTAGACTAAAAGAAATTTGGAATGAAAAAAATATAAAGGAATAAATATGTATTACGGTCTCGCCCTTTTAGATATAGCTATCATCCTTTTCTACATTATAGGAATTGTATACTTAGGATTACGTGCTAAAAACAAAGTGAAAAGCAGTGGTGATTATTTTATGGGTGGAAGAAAAGGCAGTCGATTTATGATGATTGCAAATGGATTTGGCGGGGCTACACATACGGACCAAGCTATTGGTGTGGCTGGCGCTACTTACTCAATCGGCTTGGCGGGAATATGGTATCAATGGTTGTACTTGTTTATTACTCCAGTCTTTTGGCTGCTAGGACCAATTTACAGGCGTGTTCGTTATGTAACTACTTGTGATTTTTTTGAAGAACGTTATGGAGTTAAAAGCGGTGTTGCTTATTCTATTATGGGATTGCTTTACTACATTATGGATATCGGTTTAATTCTTAAAGGGACTGGAACTGCAATTGAAGCAGTTACACATAATACAATACCTGCTTATGTGATAATTATTCTCATCACTTTATTTTTTCTTGGATATAGTGTTATAGGTGGATTAGTCTCTGCGCTTATGGTAAATGTAGTGCAAGGATTTTTCATTCTTGTGTTGTCGTTCTTACTAATTCCATTTGCTATAAATGCCGGCGGAGGAATGAGTGCTATAAAAGCAAACCTACCGGAACATATGTTTAGCTTTGTAGCACCTGTAGAAGTTACACTTTTCTTTATAATTATGATGATGTTAAACGGGTTAGTTGGAATTGTTGTTCAGCCGCATCACATGGCAATTGGCGGTGCTGGTAAATCAGAAAAAAGCTGCAGAAGCGGTTGGACTTTTGGAACATTTACTAAAAGAATTGCAACTCTTGGTTGGGCTTTTGTTGGCGTATTAGCTGCTTCACTTTATCCAGGATTGGCAAATGAAAATAGAGAAAGCGCTTTTGGTATAATGGTTGCAAACTTGTTGCCAACCGGATTGCTTGGTTTGATGGTTGCCGCAATGATTGCCGCAATTCTCGCAGTACTTCATAATTATATGGTTGGCGGCTCTGCCATTATTACAAGAAATATCTATAAAAAATTCTTTGCTAAAGGAATGGATAATAAAGCTGAACTTAAAACCGCACGGCTATCTTCTATTCTATTAGTTGTAGGTGGAGTAGGAATTGCTTTAGTAATACCAAGTGTAATTGATGGATTAATAATTGTTTGGCACTTTACCGCTTTCTTTGGCATTGCATTTTGGGCTGCTGTTGTTTGGAGAAAGGCTAATCGATACGGACTTTGGGCAAGCTTAACAGTTACAATATTAAGTACATTAATAACAGGTAAGTATTTGCCTTTTGGACTTGGATGGTCTACACCAGAGCAAATTGCACTTTATCTTCCCCTTGGTTTCATAGCAATGATTGTTGTTAGCAAACTAACTCAAAGCGAACCCGAAGAAAAACTTGATAAATTTTACGCTTTATTACACACACCGGTTGGAGAGGAATTCCGTTTGAAAGAAAAAGGCTACGATATGGTTTTTGAAGGTGAATCTCTTGGTGCTGAAAACAAAACAAAAGAATCATTGGAAGAAAATGGTCATAGCTTGTTATTAGTTGACTTACTTTCGTTGCATAAAAAGTTCTCTTTTAAGAGATACAGAGTTGATATAACTGGGTTTTTATGGGCAATGCTTTTTGTAATAGGAATATTTTTGTTCGGATTATTTGTAGCAAATATTGGATAAACAATGAAATTAACTTTAAAAATATTTACAGCTATACTATTTGTATTTATTAGCTTTGAAATCTTAACCGCTCAAGTAAAAACTTCTAAAGAAGAAATCTTAATTGCAATAAAAGAAACTTCTAAAGCACTAACAGATTACATATTAGATGTAAATGGTAAATCCAAGTGTGACTATAATATTGTTACTAACAAGTGGGTAGATTATGAACCAGCTTGGCATACTGGTCAGATTATCTACGCATTAACAGAGGCTTACAAAATAACTAATGATTTCAAGATATTGCAAAAAGCAAAACAAGCGGGTGATTGGTGGGCAAGTTTATTGATTACCGATCATCCCAAACTTAAAGGCATGTTAAAAGCTATTCACATGAGCGGTAATGATAATATAATATTTGCAACCGTTACTGATGGAAGCGCTGGTTTATTTAGATTAAGTAATCTTACAAAAAACAGAAAGTATGCTGATGTTGCAAGTAGTGCCGGTGAATGGATGCTTAGCAATATGTACATAGCTGATAAAGGTTTGTTCTATGATGCAGTAAACCCGGAAACTGGCGAAGTTTTGAAAGAGAGGAGTCCGTTTTGGCCTGATAAAGAAACTCAACAACTAAATGATGTTGCTAGACCAAATAATGAGGGTTCCATATTTTTGGATATGTACAAGCACACAAAAAACGAAAAGTATAAAAAAGTATTTACTGATTTATGTAATAGTTTAGTTGAAAAACAAGATGAATATGGCTTATGGATGGATTTTACTCCTAATGATAAAAGAGATGGGAAGATACATCCAAGATTTAATTTGTGGTACGCTGAATCATTGTTGGATGGCTTTGAGTTAACAATGGATAAAAAATATTTGGATGCTGCTGTTAAAACTATAAAAATGCACAAGAAACTAATTCAGAAAGATGGAACATTTTTCTATAACAATTACATAGATGGCAAATTTAGTGATAGAGAAATAACGGGTTCTTCAACTGCTTTTCTTGGAATTCTTTGGATTCGGCTTTCTAAGCTGGGGTTTCACGAAGGCTATAAAGATGATATTGAACTTGCAAAGAATTGGGTTTTGAAAAATGCCTGATTATCTTTTTGGATAAGATTGCATTTCCCGGGTTGGTGGCCATCCCAATAATCGATTTACTGCCTGATGAGAACGAAATACTCAAAATTTTCGAAGAAACCAACCAGGCTAATGCCGCCACCATGACCTTTGCTGAAGACCTGGTTGTCATCCATGACCCCCAGCCTGCTGGTTTGATCACAAAAAA
>CAZVYT010000114.1:0-471 GCA_964631495.1 uncultured Melioribacter sp.
ATTAATCGCGGGGTTAGAAAAACCCTGTGCAACTATAAAACCGTTTTTGTGGCGGAACGGTTTAGATTCTAATTCACACAACGAGTTAAAATAATAATTTCATTGGCTCAGTTACAATGATTCTAATACAAGAAGATTAGTAATATTTTTGATAAACAAAGGTCTAATCACGTGGCATTACTAACGATATTATTGTGCCGATATTATTCCCAACAATGTTTAGCTCTCCATCGTTAATAAGAGCGCGTTCTTTCATGCCCAGTATCCCTAAAGATGAAGTGTTATTTAATTCTTCATCACTAATCCCTCTGCCGTTATCTTCAATTTCCAGTAAAATGTTTTTCTCATTTACACTTAGATCTACTCTAACTTCACTTGCGCCGGAATGGCGAACAATATTTGTGAGCGCTTCTTGAAAGATCCGAAATGTCGCTGTTGTCTTACCGAAGTCAAGTGGAATTTTTTCCGAAG
>CAZVYT010000114.1:481-4469 GCA_964631495.1 uncultured Melioribacter sp.
GAAAATTCAGCTTCAAGTTAATATTCATTTTCCGATATTGCTGCAGTTGCCATTCCATTGCAGCAGTTAAACCTAATTGATCCAAACTTCCGGGTCGAAGCTCCGAAGCAAGTTTTCTGGTTGATTCAATTAATTTATTAACTAATTCTACCATCGAATTGAAATCCGGCCCTAAGTTACCGGTAATTATAATATTGTTTTTAGCCATAAAGAGAAGATCAATTTTCAGAACAGTCAATAAATGCCCCAGGTCATCATGAATTTCTCTTGAGATATGCGCTCTTTCTTCTTCTCTTACTGCTTCTAATTTTTTTGCAAGCAGTCGCATTTTGCTTTGGTTTTTTTCAAGCTCCTCGTGTGCTTTTTTCTGTTCAGTAATATCAACACCGGAACTTAACATTCCAATAATAGTTCCATCTGGATCTTTCAACAGAGCATTATGCCATGCAATAAATCTTTCCTCTCCATCTTTGTTCACAATTATATTTTCATAAAATTCTATTGCTTCAGCTTCACCTCTCATTATTTGCTTAAAAAAGAGATAGACTTCATTGCTCGATTGATTTGGAAGAAACGCTTTGAACCAATTTTTGCCAACAAGTTCTTCTTTAGAATAACCGAGAACTTGGCACCCTTTCTTATTTATTTGAGATATATCCCCATCGCTATCAAGTATAATCATCATTACAGCTGCAATTTCGAAATAGCCAAGAGCTTTATCCCGCTCAATTTGAAAATATTTTTGAAATTGCTTTCTTTCAGTAATATCCAAAACCATCCCGGTGATAATATTATCTTCAAGATTAGCTACAACAAAAACGTTAATGATATTTAATTTTTTTGTGATAAGTTCTAACTCACCGCCGCCGGTTTTACAAGTTGATAGAAGTTGTTGAACAAGACGGTTTTGATCTTCCGGATTTTTATAATTTGTTATAGTTGAAAGAGAGATAAGTTCTTCCGGAGAATCAGCTTCCATTATGCGTGTAAGGGCGTTATTTGCATAAAGAAGTTTTCCATCTAATTGTGATTTGAATACACCCACTAGTGAATTTTCGACAAGGTTGCGATACTTTATTTCGGATTTTTGAATTTCTGCAGTTCGTTCCTTTACACGTTCTTCAAGTTCTTTGTTCAGTTTAGACAGTTCCTCTTCAAGGCGCCTTCTCTTTGTGATATCTCGCCCTGAACCGATTATTGCAATAACAGTTCCATTCTTATCTAATACAGATTTGTCTTGCCACGCAAGACAGCGCCATCCGTCTTTTGCCATTGCACGCTGTTCAACATAGCAAGTATACGGCGGCTTGTAAAGGTCTTTCATTGCTTCTAAAGTTTTATTTCTATCATCGGGATGAACTAACGGAATAAAAGTTTGTCCAATTAATTCTTCTTCCTTTTTACCGAACATTTCGCAGTATGTCTTGCTTACAAAAAGAAATCTTCCGCTCGTATCAATTTTTACAACAAGTTCATTTTGATTTTCAATAAGCAGTTTGTAATTCTCTTCGGATTGGCGGAGAGCTTCGTCTATACGTTTGCGTTCTGTAATATCATTTATTGCTACCAAACAAGAAGGTGATTTATCATTTCTGCTTACAATTGATGCTCCAATTAATGCCCAAAACGGAGTTCTCTTATTCCTTAGCATTCTTAATTCGCAAACCTGATCAATCTTTGTCTCAAAGAGTTGATTCCGGTGCAAATAATAAATGTCCAGATCTTCCTTAAAAATAAATTGCATGAACTGTCTATCGATCAGTTGATTTATCTCCATTCCGAATAATTTAGCGGCAATTAGATTGGCTTCTGTTATTATCCCTTCTTCGCTAATAGTTAAGTAACCAACAGGCGCAAGATTGTAAAGGTCGAAATATTTTTCACGCACTTTATCAAGTTCAAGTTGTGCAGTGTGTAATTCTTCGTTCTGCAATTCAAGTTCAATCTGGTGAACTTGCAGTTCGTGTATTTTTTTCTCCGAATCTTGTGTAATTATTTTTTTTAATTTGATTGGCGGCTGTTTAAGTTTTTCTTCAGCAAGTTTCCGGAGTTTAGCTCCGGTAGTATTTGTCTCTTTTTTCTTTTTCATGTTTTAATTCAATGTAATGTATTGTAACTCGAAACGCTGTTTCGAGGACAACTTGCTATTTAAATTTTCTTTGTCTTGCGATTGAGCGAATTGCATTACATATTTTTAAGGTTTTTTTAGATAGCTGTAATTTAATATATCTTGTTTTAAATTTCTCGTAAAATTTACCATTCAATAAAACAAAGAACCATCAAAACGTTGGGTGTTAAAATAAACGCTGAATTAAGTAAAATTAGCAGCGTTTAGATCGATAAGAGCATTTTTCATCAAGCAGCCATTGAGAATGGTTCTGCATTAGAGTAAAATGAAGCTCCCCGCCGCTGAGCAGCGGGGTATCAAAAGCAAGTCATTACGAGTCATGCTTTAGCTTGACGAAGTAATCTCAAACTTAGATTGCTTCTCCCGCAAAGAGCGCGGGATCGCAATGACAACAAAACGCCGCAAAGCGGCGGGGAATTTACCCTGCCTTCTCGTCCGCCAAAGCGGAACGCGATGGCGGATTAAAGGCGAATAAATATTTTTGATTTACCCATGCAATAATTGAAAAATACTGATACAACTTATTGGGCAGATCACAACTGGAAGAAATAATTCCTAATAAGTATGCTTGATCTTGATAATTTGATAAAACTGCTTTATCATTAATTTATTTTTCAAAGGATTATGTAAAAAGATTATTTTTAAGAAAACAGGACTAAATAAGATAGTTTAACAAATACTTGAATTGTATGAGGAATTATGTATTCATTAGATGATAAAATTGGAGAAGCTCTTGATGTCACCAATAGAGGATTTACAGACTTACCTTGGGATGTAGACCCAATGAAATCTACGAACTCTGATTGGCAAAAGTAATTCCTGGAACTTATTATTTATATAAAATCGAAAATAGTTGGGTATATATTAGAAAAGGAAGCACAATGCTAAAATTGGACGAGGGAGATGTTAGAGCGAGGTTCAACAGTGAAGGGGGTTATTTATAATTTTCACTTAATAAAAATTCTTTTTTTAGCATTTAAGGAGGTAGCAATGACACGCTTAAACGCAATTTTTAGCAAAAAAATTTTTAAAGTAATATTTCTTGCTCTCTTTTTTTTGACGCCCCATCTAATTGAAGGACAAAATCTTGACGATGAACCACAGAACAGATATTATATAACAGTACACTCTGGAATGTTTACTGGAACTTCTTATCCAAATGTTTTTGATGGATATAAGGCAACAGGATCAGCACCCGCAAATTATTATTATCCTCGTAATTTTGCGAATCCGGGCGGAAGTTATGGATTCGGCGGAAATTTTGGATACCTGATGGATGGAGAACTGCTAAAAATTTCCGGAGAAATAGAATTTTCAATGATTACACATTCGGATGATAAAGAAACGTTGGAAGAAACAAATTGGAGTAATTATCAAACACAGAGTTATACTAACGTTTTTACACAATCAAAACGTAATAATTCTATTATCACTGCAAATGCAAACTTAGGAATTTTTCCTTTTACTGATTTTAATCTTGGTTTTTATGTTTCTATAGGGTTTGGTGTGGGCTGGCAATCATTTCATTCGGAAGCTACAGCATACGCGGAGAGGAAAGGTTATAATGTAAAAATGGCTGCAGGCTATGAGTCTCATGATTTGGGTGATTACAGCAATGGAGGTGATTTTTCTAGAAGCTCTTTTATTTATCTAATAGGATTAGGTTCTGAATTATTTATTTCCAGAAGAATAAGTCTAAAGGTTGATTACAAATATATTGGAAGTTCTTATACAAGGGAAAATGTGCTCATCAGCAGTGGTCCTGTTAATGTTTACCAGGACAAGAAATCATACGAGTATACATTTGCAAATAAAATATCTCTCGGAGCTTCATATTATTTTGGGGAATAAAATCTTTTT
>CAZVYT010000115.1:0-4335 GCA_964631495.1 uncultured Melioribacter sp.
GCAGCTTAAACTTAACTAACAGCGGGAGTTGTCAGATTAAATAGTGATTAGTACACATAACAATTAGTGACCGGCTTCTGTTTTTTGTACTATACTATGAATTTGTGTAAACCCAGTTTGAAACCTGCGCAACTCACTTTCAAGTTTATAAATTTTATAAGATTCAATTGATTCTTTCCCACCCAGTAACCAATTTACATCGCAACCGAGTCGCAAAAATTTAACAAGAATTCTAGTCCCGGGTTCTCTTTTTCCACTAACATATTGTTGAAGTTGTTGTGGTGAAATCTGCATTGCCTCAGCAAGTTTTTTTAACGTACCATATTTCTTTCTAGCAAATAGACGAATCCGTTCACCAATCCCTATTTGCAGTTTGTCATCGGCAAACAAATCTAAAACTTCCGTAGATTCAACCTCAAATAGATTTAGCTCAAACTGGTATTCATCAATAATTTTTTTGATTTGTTTATAAAGATCATCATCAAATTGAGGGCTTTCATTGATAAGATATGTAAGAGTTTGAACTTTCATATTAAGCTTTTCAGCAATCATTGAATGCTTAATACCAAGAGTATGTATCAAATATTTTAATTCTTCCTGCTTTTTCATAGCCACCTTTTGTGTTTAAGCAGTTCTGTGTTACAAAATAGTAAAAATTAATAAAACTTTTTCACACAAGATTTTATTTCAATATCTTTGGTCGTATGAGTTTTCTTTCGAAAGATTATAAATATATTCTTCACATAGCACTGCCTGCAATTGCCGGGTTATCGACACAAATGATTGTCTCTTTGGTCGATACTGCATTAGTGGGAAGACTACCTGAAACCAAATATGTATTAGCTGCAATGGGTATTGGTGTACTTGCTACTTGGGCTGTTGTAAGCTTATTCTCTTCATTAGCAACGGGTACTCATGTTTTAATTGCTCGTAGATATGGTGAAAAAAAATATGAAGACTGCGGAAAAGTTTTAAATACTTCCTTAATACTTACTTTTTTGATCGGAGTTGTAGTAAGCTTACTAGTTGTAACATCCTCTTATTGGATTGCTTCGTTGTTCGCAGCAGATGATAAAGTTGGTTTTTACGCTGGCGAGTTTTTACACTATAGATTTATGGGAATTCCTTTCTTTTTGGTCACTGTTTCTTATAGAGGTTTTTTCTTTGGAATTGGTAAAACTAAAATTTTTATGATTTCAGGAGTTTTGGTTAATCTATTAAATATTATTTTTAACATAATTTTAGTTTATGGTGCCTTTGGAATTAAAGGAATGGGTCTTGCTGGTTCAGGGCTTGGTTCAACACTTGCGACTATTTGCGATGCAATATTTTATTTGGGTGTTTCGTTGCTTCCTTCTTATAGAAAGAAATTTCACTATTTCAAGAATTTGAAATTTGTAAAAGAGGTAGCTTCTTCAATAATTAAAATTTCATTGCCAGTGTCACTTCAAAACATTTTTATTCTAATAGGTTTTCTAAGTTTCATTTCCATTACCGGCTTAATTGGAACTGTTGAACAAGCAGCAAGCAATGTTGTTTTTTCTTCATTATTAATTTCTTTAATGCCTTGTTTTGGGTTTGGAATAGCCGTGCAAACATTGGTTGGTAATTCAATTGGCAGCGGAGATATTATTAAAGCAAAGCACTTGGGGTTTGAAACAAGTAAATTAGCAACCATCTATACTATTGCTGTTGGACTTGTTTTTGTCATAGCACCTAGATTAGTTCTTGCAATTACAACAAATGATAATAATGTAATAGAAACTGCTGTCCCAGCATTAAGAATTGCCGGACTTGGTCAAATTTTTTATGGAATAGGTGTTGTTTTGGCAAATGGTTTACAAGCATCCGGAGCTACTTTTTTTGTCATGATGGCTGAAGTAGTTGTAAACTGGTTTATTTTTGTCCCAATAGCTTATTTCTTTGGTGTTTTTTTAGAGTTTGGTCTTGTTGGTGCTTGGTCTGCTTTGCCTTTCTATGTGATAATTTATGCTTTTACTATATTTATTAAGTTTAAATATGGTAACTGGAACAAATATAAAAAGGTGTGATAAATTTATCTTGACAATTAGGCTGTAGAAAAATATATTTTGACCAGAAAACAATGAAAAATAGAATTTTAATAGCGATACTTCTTTTTACATCGGTTATAACATTTGCCGGTGCAGATATATTAAAACTTTCTGCAAGAAGCCAAAGTGGTAATATTGTTATTTTTTGGCAAGCCTCAAACGAATCCAACTTAAAACAATATGTTGTTGAACGTAAAACCGTTAATGGTAGTTTTATTGATGTTGGATCAATGGAACCTCGTGCTGATAAAACTTATGAATTTGTAGATCGGTCAGCATTTAAAAGCAGCGATGTATTATACGTTTACAGATTACGCATTGTTGATAATGATGGTTCAATTAGCCACTCTTGGGAAGTTTCTGTCCCTCATAATGTTTCCAGCGTTAAGAGAACATGGGGAAGTATTAAAGCTTTATTCCGTTAATAACTTTTCTTTTGATTTAACAATTAATTACACTTCAAAATGATTATTTCTAATCAGCAAATATTTCTTGCATCGAAATCACCAAGAAGAAGAAAATTACTAAAGCAAATTGGGCTCAATTTCAAATCATTCTCTGTTGACTTGCATGAAGAAATATTCGACGGCGAACATCCAATTACAACTGTAAAGCGTTTATCACAGCATAAATTGGAAGAAGCTCAGAAGAAAGTAAAAGATGCTATAATAATTACCGCAGATACAATTGTTGTTTTAGATAAAGAAATTATTGGCAAGCCCAAAGATGAAAAAGATGCTGCAAAAATTCTAAATAAATTAAGTGGCAGAACTCACCAAGTTTACACCGGATTCGCAATCCTAAATCAGAAAACAAAAAAGAAAATTGTTACCCACGAAAGAACTTACGTTACATTCCGCAAGCTGAGCAAAAAAGAAATTTTGGATTATATAAAAACAGGCAGTCCTATGGATAAAGCCGGTGCATATGGCATTCAAGATGATTTTGGCGCTGTGTTTGTAGAAAAAATTAAAGGGTGTTACTATAACGTGGTTGGCTTGCCAATTCAAAAACTTTATGGTGTACTTCAGAAACTTGTTTAATATTTTTAACTTTTCAAATCAATTCTAATTTATAAACGGTGTTTAATATTCAATACTATGAATCATTACATAATTGACGGCAATAATTTAATTGGTAAAATAAAATCTCTAAGCACTGCTAAGAAAAAAGATAAACAACAAAGTCGTGAAGGATTGGTTAATTTACTAAATGGATTTTTTGCCGGAAAGAAATGCAACCATACACTTCATTTAGATGGTCACGCTAACACTCCTCTTCATCTTTCAAAAGGGAAAATTATTTATTCGGAAAAACATACTTCAGATTACTTTATAAGAAGTGAAATAGACAATTCAAAAAACAGTAAACAGATAATTCTAGTGTCATCAGATCATAGCTTAATGAACTACGCAAAAGTTAATAGTTGCACAATTATTAAGAGTGAAGATTTTGCGAAACAATTGCAAACAAAATATGAAATAAACATTGAAAGCGATGCAGTAAAACAACTAGAAAGGGAAAAAAGCTTTTTCTTAGATAAGTTTATGAATAAATGATCTGTTGATTTAGACATCATTATCCTTGATTTTAGAGGCTAACCTCGCTATTTTGGCACTACTTTAAACACATAAATTGGAGATAAAAATGGCTAACGATGATAATGGAATGGGAAAAGGCTTATTGATTGGATTTCTAACAGGCGCAGCTGTTGGTTCAATCATTGCACTTCTTTACGCTCCTAAATCGGGTAAAGAACTTCGCTCGGATATCAAAAATAAATCACAAGAATTTATGGAAGATGCGGAAGGTTACTTATCCAACGCGAAAGAAAAGGCTACTCAATTAATTAACGAAGGAAAAAAAAAGTCCGAACGTTTAGTAGCTGAAACAAAAGAAAAAGTAGATTCTCTTCTTGATGAAGCTGAAAGAATATTAGTAGAAGCTAAAGATAAAGCCGGTAATGTTGCATCTGTCGGAAAAGAGAAAATTGAAAAAGAAAGCGAGCGTCTAAAATCAGCACTAAAAGCCGGTATGGATGCTTATAAAGCTGAAAAGGAAGCTTAATTGATTATGTCTGTCTTAGTAGAAATATTATTGGTGCTGTTAATAATAACAGCAACTACACTTTGTATCTATTTAATAATGGTTCTTAAGAAATTAGTAATTCAATTAAGTGACATTCAAAAAGATATAAAGCAGTTAGTAGATTCAACAATCCCCGTTCTAAAAAACCTCAATGAAGTCACACTCAGAGCAAACC
>CAZVYT010000116.1:0-4311 GCA_964631495.1 uncultured Melioribacter sp.
ACGTAATCTCGAATTTAGTTTCTTCCTCGAAAACGGATACCGGTTTATCGGAAACGGAGAGCTCTCTTTCAACCGGTTTTGGGAAATTAATTTTTGAGATTGTAAAAGATTTATTGCCGGATTTAATCGTAGTTGGAATCAAAAACTCATCGTTGGGCTTGTGCGAGTTAATATGCCAGCCGCTTTCAATAGCAGCTATCAACTGCACTTTTATTTCATTCCCGGCAGTCACTTTTAGATTATTCTTATCAAGTTTTAGTTTAACTAATTGCTCCTGAGCTAACCCAGCTTGCAAAGCCATTAATAACATAGCAATAGTGAACAAAACAGATTTCTTCAAATTCATTCTTACCTCGGAAAGATTTTTTGTACTTATTAGACAATAAAATTAGGTAAAACCACTATTCCAAAAATAATTATTCTTATATAACAACCTAAAAGAAATGCAAGTTCATAGATTTATTAGATGTAAAACTCATCTTAAACGATTCTGCCCACCCAAAATCTTCACTTCAACAAATTGTATGGAAGCGTTGTTCCTAGAATTGTAACTTTTGAAAAGCTCGTCCGCCATAACATCAAAGTAACAAATCAGTTTTCGCTTTCCGTTCTTAGTCCATTTTTAGATTTAATCAGTGGAGTACTTTTGTTTGTCTAAGGCTTGGTACTTACATTTACTATATAACCGTCATTTCGCAGAATACACTCGAGTTGTCAACTTCATATATGTTTGTAGCAACATTAAAATTAGATGCTAACTTGAGAAACTCTTCGCCGGAGTATGTAATTGCCTTAAACCCATCTTTGCAAACGATTACACCATCTTTAGTTTGTTGATAATCAATTTCTCCGATTAATCCCAGACTCGATTGTATTTCAAACCACTGCAACCTATCCTCCCAAAATTTTTCTGAGTAGGAGGAGAAAAGAACAGTCCCTCCCTTTTTTGTAACGCGAATTGATTCACTCATTAATTTGAACGGGTCTACATGGAAGGCAGATATTCCATTTTGAATACATATTACCTTTTCAAAAGAAGTGTTCTCAAATTTCAAATCAACTGCGTCCATAGTTAAAAAGGTACACTTGCTGTTCTTTGCGGTAATGTTATTCGCTAAGTCAATATTTTTTTGTGAGATATCAATCCCGACAACACTCTTTACACTTTCTTGTAGTCTAATTGATACTCTACCATATCCGCACCCCAAATCTAAAACCATATCATCGTGCGAACATTTAATAACTACGCACTCAATTTCAGCCTCTAAAAATTGCTTCACTCTCTTGGGTGCTGTTTCGTAACACATTTGTAGCTTACTGGAATTTAGCGATTTTGAATAGTAGTCATTCATTTTTTATAACATAGTTGCGTTTAAGCGGGCGCCAAAAGGTTTCCACGACAAATACAACGAATTATTGTTTATGTTATTTCATTTTTACTAAACTCAAATTTCACGATAATGATAAACTACAAATATATTGACCGAATACATCGTACCACTTGAGACGAGTGTTATACCGTTTATTTTATATATGTAGTTAATTCCACAACAGCTAATCCTAAATCTTTATCTCCTTCAACAATAATTTTTTGTTTTGCTTCTTCCTTAGAAATATTCTTCGAGAACATCCTCCATGCTGTATCTGCATTCAACACAACTTTTGACGAATAATCTAAAGTTTCTCCAACAAACAACTCCCAAGAACTATTCTTCTTTATTATCCATTTGCCATCGAAAATATCTTCTACACATATAGCTATAGTAGAATTACCATAATTAGGAAATACTTTTTGATAAATATTTGGCAAGCCTCTAACAAACGTATCTATTAACGGTTGTATCCATTTCGTTTCAATCAAGAGTGGATTACCAACAGCTTCTCTTATTTGTTGCTGATGATACCATTTTTCCGTGTATTCTCTTGCTATATCAAACCAACATTTCGATTTTTCTTCACCAGCCCAACTCACTCCGAACAATGCATTACCGTCCATATCTAATGTGCTTAACAACTTGGGCATCTCAATACTAATATAATTGAGCAAATCAATAAGTATGGCTGGACTTAACCTCTTTGATACCTCTATCCAAGAGTTATTTAAGTAGTTAATATATTCTAGTAGTTCTTTATCATTTCCAATTTTTTTGTCGTAAATAGGCGGGACAAAACTATCTCTTTGAAGGGATATTCGGCGTAAATCACTATCTACAAGATGTGCGACAATGTCTTTTACAGTCCAGTTCGAACTCGAAGTTGAAGAGTTCCATTGATCGATAGAAAGATTTTCTATTAATTTAATTAGTTCTGAATATAATTCAGGGAAGAGATGTCTTACTTCTATTTTTCCAGGAATTTTCACATTTCTCCAACAGTATTACGACGTTGCTTTTCACCCGTCCGCCACAAACAGCAATGGCGGAATGAAAACTACAGCCAATAATTATTAACAAATTTATTTAATATATCTATGTAACAAGCTAAGCTTATTTTAACCAATCCAGAAAAATTGACAATGCCGCAATAAAATGCGGGGGTGGATAAGTGAGTTATGTGCGATTTTCTATTACAAAATGGTCATCCGATAAATTAAAATTGTTCAAAACAATCATAATTCCTTTGTTTTTTAATCAGTCCACTTTCGAATTCAAAAAATTGTGCAAAATGAGCTTTTATTTCATCCCCAATCTGCTTATTTCCAATGGGAATAGATAAAACACCTATCCATTCTACTTCAATTACGACTGTATTTTCACTGATAAAAGAATTCATTATTCTATATTTTTCATTTTGCAGCACAGCTTTACCTTTTACATATGCTTCTTTTATATCGTTTAGTTTCCTAATGGTTTTATTTTTTAACAATATATTCGGAAATTCTATTTGTTCAATTTCCGGATGATAAAACTGAACCAGTTCACTAATATCCTTTCTGTTTTCAATATCTGAAATATATCTTTGAACAATTTCTTTCAAATTTGATTTCATATTAATCCTACTTATAGTTCGAATTATTGAATGATATCCGACTCACTATTTATAGCACATAACGTTGTTGCCGCTAACCGGCAGCCCAGACTGCCCCACAGATTTTGTGCGGGGGACAACTATACCAAATAGAAGCAACAATTTTTATTTACTAGTACCGCAGTTTTTTTGAGGGATAAAAATATTTCTTCAAGTTAAGAACGCGGACAGGTAAAACGACTTAGCTCAAAGAGCAACTTATCCACCACAACAGATTGCAAACACACCTTGATAACTTCAGAGCGTGAGATAAGGATTATGACTATCCCATTCCTTTTTATTAAAAAATGTTTCTTCAACGAACAATATTTTATTTTCTATCTCACGCATTAAACAACTGCCGCTCTGCTTAGTTGACCGTGCTGAGCGGCAGTTAGACAAATTTATTCCCCTTCACTTATTGTTTTATAAACATAGCCGCCTAATATGCCGCCAATGATTGGAGCTAACCAGAAAAGCCATAATTGTAATAATGCCCAACCTCCAACATATATTGCAACACCAGTGCTTCTGGCTGGGTTAACCGATGTGTTAGTTACCGGGATGCTGATCAAATGAATTAATGTTAAGCCAAGACCAATTGCTATTGGGGCAAAACCTTGTGGTGCTCGTTTATCTGTCGATCCCATAATTATTAACAAAAAGATAAATGTCAAAACAACTTCTGTTACAAATGCTGATATTAAAGAATAACCATCAGGCGAATGGTCACCGTACCCATTTGATGCAAAGCCGGCACTTACATCAAATCCCATCTTTCCGCTAGCAATTATAAATAGCACACCCCCGGCAGCTATCGCACCAATTACTTGTGAAATAATATAAGGCAACAATTCTTTTGCTGGAAAGCGTCCGCCAGCCCATAATCCAATTGATACAGCAGGATTCAAATGACAACCGGAAATATGACCAATTGCATACGCCATAGTTAAAACCGTAAGTCCAAATGCTAAGGAAACACCAACAAAACCAATTCCTAGACCGGGAAATGAAGCCGCTAATACGGCACTACCGCACCCACCCAGAACTAATACAAAGGTTCCAATAAACTCTGCAACATATTTCTTCGTTTTCATATGTTCTTCCTTTATTTGTGATTTTGTCTAACGAAATGGCAACTATCCGCTGCCAAAAAGTTTACGATGCCAATGTTCTGTTTTATGGCATAGCTATCACTATGTGGCTGATTATGTTATTTACTTACAACAAAACATTTATTCCTCTACAAACTATTTTACCACAACATGATCGGCGAATTTATCCCGCAGAGTGTTGCGGCAGTAG
>CAZVYT010000117.1:0-4266 GCA_964631495.1 uncultured Melioribacter sp.
ATGCAAAAACTAAATTCCTTTCAATCGAACCTTTAATTGGTCCAATTAACAAATTGGATTTAACTAATATTGATTGGGTAATAGTTGGCGGAGAATCGGGTCCCGGTGCAAGACCACTGAAAGAAGAATGGGTAATAGATATAAAAGACAAATGTATTGAGCAGCATGTCCCATTCTTCTTCAAACAATGGGGTGGCGTACAGAAAAAGAAAGCCGGAAGATTACTGCAAGGTAAAACATGGAGCCAAATGCCTAAGTATAGAAAAGCTAGCTAAATTAAAGTTAAGAGTGTTTGTTCTTAGTTTTGGATTATCCTGCGTTTGTTGCTTTGCTCTGTGGTTTAATGAGTTAAGAAAGTAGAACAAAGATAAAAAGGTATCGAAGTTTTTAGCAATAAAATGTTGCCTTAAAAATAAAAAACCCCGATTACTCGGGGCAAAGGCTTATGCATCCTTCCACCTCCAGATAAACTGGATTGGTTCAAAAATAGTATTGTTTAGTTTAAAAACAAAATTGATTACTTAATTATGCCTGTAACTTTTAACAGACCAACATTAATATTTAGAATCGCTCATTATAACAACTTGGCTTTCACGTTAAGAAATGGTGTATATTGTAGAAATTCTTCTTTATGCGATCCGGATTATATCAATATTGGACACCGTAATTTAATTGACAAACGTGGGCAAAGAGCAGTTCCAGTATCACCATTTGGTGTGTTAAACGATTATGTGCCTTTTTATTTAGCGCCGCGTTCACCGATGCTTTACAGCATTAATAAAGGTAATGTTCAAGGGTATAACGGTACACAAGGAGAAATAATCTATCTTATTAGTTCAGTTGAGGAAATTAAAAAAGCCAATAGACCTTTTGCATTTACTGATGGTCATGCCTATCAAGAAATATCCAATTTTTACAACGATGAAAATGATCTTGATAAAATTGACTGGAAAATAATGGGTGAGACTTACTGGAATAATACACCGGAAGATAACGACAGAATGAGAAGAAGAATGGCGGAATTCCTGGTCTTCCAATTTGTTCCCGCAAATAGTATATTAGCAATAGTCGTTTACGATGATATTACAAAACAAGAAGTTGATTCTATCCAAAACAAATGCGGGACACAAATCAAAACATTTATAAAAAGAAACTGGTATTATTAGAATGATTGAGATCATAAAAAATGGAAATCTTATAGAAAACAATGCGGAAGCGCTTGTTAATACTGTTAATACTGTGGGTGTTATGGGTAAAGGTGTAGCTCTTCAATTCAAGAAAGCTTTCCCAAATAACTTTAATGAATACGAACATGCTGCCAAAGCCGGTAAAGTACAAATAGGTAAAGTATTTGTTACAGAAACAGGAAAGTTTACCGGCCCAAAGTATATAATTAATTTCCCCACCAAAAAACATTGGCGTTATCCTTCAGAGTTAAAATGGATAAAAGAAGGACTAATAGATTTACGAGCCTTTATCATTAAAAGTAATATTAAGTCAATTGCTGTTCCTCCACTTGGTTGTGGTAATGGTAAATTAAATTGGATGGATGTAAAACCTTTAATCGAAAAAACTCTTGCAAACATTGAAGGGTTAACTACGTACATATTTGAACCTTCCGATGCGGCGTATTCTATTCCTTCCCTCAAAACAATAACAAAGAAACCTAAATTAACTGCTGTGCGTGCAATGGTTATCGCCTTACTTGACCGTTATACAATACTCGGTTATGAACTTACTGTTTTAGAAGCGCAAAAGCTTGTTTACTTTCTTCAACGATTTGGTGAAAATTTAAGACTGGAATTTACAAAAGGAATGTATGTACCCTACGCTGATAAATTAACTCATGTACTTGCGGATCTTGACGGGCATTATTTATTTGGGATGAAACAGAAAACAGCCAAACCATTTGATAAACTTGAAATTAATCAAAAAGAAATTGAACAAATTTATAGCTTTATTGATGATAATTGCACTCAAGAGCAAAAAGATAGGTTGCAAAAAGTTTATGATCTTATAGAAGGTTTTGAGTCTCCCCTCGGTATGGAATTGTTAGCGACAGTTGACTATGTTATAAAAAATGAACTGAATAATGGTTTTTCAGAACCAGAATTAATTAAAAGGATATACGCGTGGAATGAGCGGAAGAAAGCTTTACTTAAAGCTAATTTTATTACTGTAGCTAGAAATAGATTAACTTCATTTTCCACCAATTTATACAACTACCCGATCTGCTAATAAAAACAGCAAAGTTATTTATTTACTGAACCGCGGAACAGAAAAGTATTCAGCGAATTCAGAGGGAGATTTGAGTTATGAATTCATTTTATACACTAATTAAAATATCTACAAATCCTACAGCCGGAGATCAAATAACGGTAGGTTTGTTGTTAAAGACCGAAAACAGATTTTATTTAAAGTTTTCAGATCGTAGGATTGCTGCGTCCTTACGTCTTCGTGATGAAGAAGATAGATTTTTCACCTTTTTTAAAAACCAGTTGGAAAATAGAATAGAAGATTTTAATTCTGAATTAATAAAAAATGCCTCTCAGTTATTTCTTCCCGAAACATTTTTAACATCTGATTTCTTTTCTCATCTTAAAGTATCATCAAATAATTTAATCCAGTTTTCCGAACCTTCACTTATTACCGGTGACTTTACCGAAGATCAGTTCAATAAGCTTTATGAAATATTTGTAGAAAAAACAACCGTTGCGATTTCTCACGAAAGAAACCGAGAAGAAAAGCTTTATAAAAACGTTGAACAAAAATTAATACGTAAAGTTGAGAACAAAGTTCATACTAATTATGATATAACACAAAAAATTATCCCTTCTCTTAATTTTTCCTTCAAACTTGATTGTATTGGTAGAAACGGCGCAATAATTTCGGCTAAAGCTTTTGATTTTAATTCCACTTCTCCAACCATAGAACGTAATTTAGTTCGCCTTGAAATTGTTCTTTCCAAACTTTCCGATTTTTATGGCAACGGTGGCAACAAAGCGTTCATCATAGCAGATGAACCTGATGTTAAAAATTCTGAGAACTTTAATATTTGGGAAGCGATAAAAAAGAATCAATCTTTTGAAGTAATTAGTTCTGAAAATGCTAACGAAGTTGCAGATTATATTGAACAAAAAAACGCAGGGCATTTCTTACCAATTCAAGAATAAACTCTTCACTAATTTTTAAACATTAGATATAAAAGACAAATGTATTGAGCAGAATGTTCCATTCTTTTTCAAACAAGGGGGTGGTAAACAAAAAAAGAAAGCAGGAAGATTTCTTCAAGGGAAAACATGGAGCCAAATGTCTAAGTATAGAAAAGCCAGTTAAGAAAAATCTAAATAGATTTCCCGATGATTTTATGTTTCAACTAACGAAATCAGAATTAGATAACTTGAAATCACAAATTGTGATTTCAAGTTGATTTGACATTATATAGGATCGCTTATGGGAAAAATATCTTTGTTACCACCGGCACTTATTGAAACGAGAATTTTATTTATCCGTGGTCAAAAAGTAATTATTGATTCCGATCTCGCAAAATTATATGGAGTAACAACAAAACGACTGAATGAACAAGTAAAGAGAAATAAAGAACGGTTCCCTTTAGATTTTATGATTCAACTTACTATCGAAGAAAAAATTGAGGTGGTCGCAAATTGCGACCACCTTAGAAACCTAAAGTATTCCCCAAATTTACCCTTTGCCTTTACCGAACACGGCACTATTATGCTTGCTTCAGTACTAAATTCTCAAAGAGCTGTGGATGCAAGTGTTTATGTCGTTCGCGCTTTCGTTCGTTTACGTGAAGTGTTAGCTACACAAAAAGATATTGTTCAAAAGCTAACAGAACTTGAAGATAAATATGAAGGGCACGATGAACAAATTAGGGAGATTATCGAAGCGATAAACCAGCTTCTTCTTCCGCCTGAAAAACCAAAACGGCAAATTGGGTTTCAAGTTAAAGAACCTAAACAAAAATATAGGGCTAAATAAATTCGTGAAGATTAGTGTTATTCGTGGCGGGAAAAGTTTTGCCACCAATTTCACGAATGAACACGAATGCAAAGATAATTTATGAGACTTCAGGGTTAACTTAAAGTGAACACAGAACCGCTAATCAGAAAAGAAGAATATGAAAAGTTTGAAATATGACTTTTGAAATGAAGCTTATTTATAAATGTAGAGCACTAACCTTTGCGTTACTCTGCTTGTGCCGTGAAGTTAAAGAAATGCTCTTTAACATGCTGTAATAAAGAT
>CAZVYT010000118.1:0-3760 GCA_964631495.1 uncultured Melioribacter sp.
TTTTTTACCTTACTTTATTAACCCGAAATTCCATTTCACGCTGAACCAATACAACAGTGTGATTAGCTTTAAAAAAGCGACAGCTGAGGTTGAGGGCGAACCTAAGCTGTCTATCAGTAATTTTAGGAGGGGTTACTGATTAAGTATTAAGCATTACTTGTGAGTAATCAAACTTTATACCACTTAGATTATCGTAAATTGAAAATAAAAGTTTAGAGGAGATTTTAAAATATGAACAGTTTTTTTCACTTTTTTTGTATCTAAAAAAAGTTAATTATTTGCATTTTGCAGCTCTTTACATTGATATAGGAAGCTGAATTTTAAAGGTTGTGCCTGTATTTAGCGCAGAGCTTTTAACAAAGATCTTCCCTTTATGATAATCTTCAACTATTCTTTTTGATAAACTTAAGCCAAGACCCCAACCTCGTTTTTTGGTGCTAAATCCAGGCCGAAAAATATCTTTACGCTTTCCGGATTCAATCCCTTTACCATTATCAGATATTTCGATTTCAATTTTGTTCTTTGATTTTTGAACTAAAAAATTGATTTTACCTTCTTTATGTTCAATTGCGTCAAGAGCGTTTTTAATTAAGTTTTCTATCACCCATTCAAAAAGTTCAGAATTTAGATTTGTATTTATATTTTTTTCGCCATCTAGTGAAATCACAACACTTTTTCCAAGATGTGGAAGTCTTCGCTGGAAATAATTTAATACTCGTTCTATAACAATGTAAGGTGATTCTGGTTTTAATTCTGGTTTAGAACCAATTTTCGAAAATCTTTTAGTAATTTTATTTAAACGAGTCAAATCACTTTCAATTTCATCCGAAGTATCAAGAACTTTGTCTGGGTTGTTGTAATTCATTTTTAATATTTCATTCCATCCCATTAGGCTAGAAATAGGCGTACCTAATTGATGTGCTGTTTCTTTGCTCATCCCAACCCAAATATTACTTTGCTCGCTTCTCTTTATGTAGCTAAAACTTGAATATGCAATTGCAATAAATAGAATAGCAAATAAAATTTGCAGATAAGGATAGTATCGTAATTGCTTAATTATTTCTGAATCACCAAAATAAATTTTTGAAAGAATTTTCCCATCGGGAGTTCTAACTTCAATAGGCTGATGAGAATTATTAAGTTCTTGAACTTTGTTTTGCAAAAGAATTTGAAGTTGTTCGGAAGTTATTTTCTGATCATGAACTATGTTCTTATAACCAATTCCAACAGTTGCCGAAACTTGATCTTTGTTATCTGTTAATATAAGAGGGAAGTCTATACGATTAATAATATTTTCTAAAATAAAATTTAGTTCTTCACCTTCAGTTTCCGGTTTTGTTGCAAACTCTAAACCACTTGCATATAACTGTACAATCTCTTTTTCTCTTTGCTGAAGTTTAGAAACAAGATTTTGCGTGTAATAAAGAGTTGCAACGGCAATAAAAGCGCCAATTACAATTAAAGTAAGCTTTAGATTTAGCGATCTTGGTCCTGATGAGTATTTCATTTTTTCTCCGTGAGAAATCTCAATTTAAATTTACTAAGCATTTTCTACGATTGAAATTTTTCTCGGTGTAAAAAGAAATCTATAGCTCAATAGTTTGATCGCGTTTTGGACCGACCGAAACAATCCCAATTTCAAATCCGCTTTTCTTAGCAATAAAATCCAAATAACTTTTTGCATTTGCTGGAAGCTCATCATAAGTTTTTGCTTTTGTAATATCGCAATTCCAACCAGGAAGTGTTTCATAAATTGGTTTTATATTAGATAAACGATTAACATCAATAGGGAAAGATTTCAACTCTTTACCATTTAATTCGTATCCAACACAAACCTTTATTTTTGAAAATTCACTCAGCACATCTAGTTTTGTAATAGCAACTTTTTCAATTCCATTAATCATTCTAGAATAATTAACTAAAAAAGCATCATACCAGCCGCAACGTCTTGGCCTTCCGGTAGTTGAGCCAAACTCAGCTCCAATATTTCTAAGTTTTTCACCGGTTTCATCCAGCAATTCAGTTGGGAACGGACCTAATCCAACCCGAGTAGTATATGCTTTAACAATACCAATTACAGTAGAAATTTTAGTTGGCGGTATTCCCGTGCCTGTGCAAGCTCCTCCGGATGTTGGGTTTGATGATGTTACGAAAGGATAAGTTCCATGGTCAACATCAAGCAGTGTTCCTTGTGCGCCTTCAAGAAGTATTGACTTGCCAGCTTCTAATGCGCTATGTAAATAATAAGTAGTATCAGTAATGTATTCATCAATCTTATCATCAAAATCTAAATATTCATTAATGATTTCATCAACATTTAATTCAGTATGGTTGTAAACTTTTTTAAGTAAGTTGTTTTTTTCAGCAATGTTGCATCTTATTTTTTCTTCTAAGATTTTTTTATCTAACAAGTCTACAATTCTAATTCCGGTTCTTGCATATTTGTCTATGTATGATGGTCCTATTCCTCTGCCGGTAGTTCCAATTTTTGAAACGCCGCTCTCATTAATTGAATCTAAGAGTTTATGATAAGGCATAATTAAGTGTGCATTATGGCTTATAAATAATCTGCCTTTAATATTTATTCCTAAATCTTCAAGCTGTTTAATTTCATCTAAAAGAGCTTTTGGGTCAATTACAACTCCATTACCAATAACGCAAATAACTCCATCACGTAAAATTCCAGAAGGAATTAGATGAAGAATAAATTTTTTATCTCCAATTTCAACTGTATGCCCGGCATTTGCTCCACCTTGGAATCTGACAACTATATCATAACCTTTACTCAGGATATCTACAATTTTTCCTTTACCTTCATCGCCCCATTGGCTCCCTACAATAACTCCAACACCCATTTATTCCTCAATTTATGTTAGACAAAAAAAACTCCGGTAAGAATAACCGGAGTTAATAATCAAATTACAGTATTAATTAGTTACCAAAACTTTTAATAGCATCATCAACAGATGAAAAATTTTCAAAAATTGTGATAAGTTTAGTAATAACTAAAAGACTTTCAATTTTTTCAGTTGCGTTAGCAAGTTTCAAAGCACCGCCTCCATTTTTCATGGTAGTATAACCGCTAATTAACATACCCAAACCAGAGCTGTTCATAAACTTTGTTTCCGAAAGATCAATAACAACATTTTTCTTATTATCATCGATGCATTTGTGGAGTATATCACTGAATTCTTGAGCTTCTGGTCCGCCCATAACATTACCAACTAGTTCAATAACAACAGCATTATACTTCTCAACTTGTTTCATTTTCATATTTACTCCTAATTTAAGTTAATTTTATATTCTACCTACAATAATTTCTATTTTAACTTTTTGTTTCAAATGATGGATATAATCGAGTACAAATAATTATATTGGCGAGTAAAGTTATTTAATCTATAAGTAAAAATAAAGTTCTTTTAAAAGCTATATAAATATATTTTGCAATTAGTTTTTTTGGAATTAAGGAACTATAAAAACTTAACATCGTCTAAAGGCATGGATCTTCAAAAAGAACAAGATCAGTTTGATTTTAATGAAGCAAAAACTGAACGTGAAGAGGATTTTGAATTAATCCGAAATTTCATCAAAGGTGATGAAACAACGTTTAGGACTTTGGTCATTAAGCATAAAGAAAAGGTTCGTAATCTTGTTTTCTTAACTTTAGGCGATGCGGAGTATGTGGATGACATTTCTCAAGATGTATTTATTAGTGTTTACCATAAGCTCGCCGAGTTTAGATTCGAATCTAAATTCACAA
>CAZVYT010000119.1:0-3655 GCA_964631495.1 uncultured Melioribacter sp.
AGACCGACCGGCTTAAAAACATTTACTCTTACTCCCCGCTTGCCCAAAGATTGGAATAACATGAAACTGAAACATGTAAAATTGTTTGGTGAGGACTTTGATATTTCCGTTGCACGCAAAAACGAAAAGCTGGAAGTAATAATTACTAAAGGGAAAGAATTAATCTCTAAAACAATTAAGAATGGAAGTACAACAGAGCTAAACGTCCAACCCCATTAATTAACTCTACAGTTATTCAACTTTTAGAATTCTTTCAAGATTATTACACTATTTTAAGTGACTTGTTGTCTTTCGTATAAAAATCTCCAACACAGTACTCACTATTATTTAATTCTGGGTCGATCATTGAAGTTGTGAAAATTATCTGGTGTTCAAATTTTGATTGTTTAGATAATTTAACAATCGCTTTTTGAAAATTCTGGCTTCTTTTCTCTTGCATTCCTTTGTCTTCAATATTATCACAGAGAATGAATCTCGGATATCTAAACGATTCAAGATTAACTGACGCAAACAGTATTCCAAAATGAATGCTGTTTTTAAGATAAATGATAGAGCTTGCAGAGAAATTATTTCTTTCATCTAGAGTAAATATATTTTTCTTAAAATCTAACTTTAACTCCTTACCAGTTTGAAAGGTATCTTCTACTGCAAAATCTGAACGCAAAAGCGAAATCGTGTTTTCGCTAATTAAACTAAGTGCACTATAAAGGTTCGAGTTTTGCTGCTTCCTTTTTGAAGATATTCTAATTTCTAAAGCATCAATTTCTCTTTTCAAACGTAACCACTCAGTTTCAAGCTCTTTAATTATTTTCGCAGAATTCAATTGGTGCGTCAATTGCTCAATTAATCCTTTGATTTCACCTCTACGTTCAAGTAAACTCTCATACTCGCCATCACGACTTGATTTAACTTGGTCTTTTTCGCGATTGTATTTTTGCTGCAATTGGTTAAGAGTATTGTGTGCGATAGGGATTTCATGAATTATTCCGTTTAACCTACCTTCTTTATCTTTCAACAAATTTTGGGATTCTATTAATTGAAATTCAATTTCCATATCCATTTTGAAAGCAGCAGAAACACTACTCTCATTTGATATTTCAGCCTTACATAGGCTGCACTTGTTCTTTTCGTTAATAGGTTCAAGCCTTGCTAAACAATGTGGGCAAAAATCAATTGGAAACTCTTGGATAAACTCACGTGCTTTAATGGATTCTTGAATTGCTCGATGTCTTTTGTTTAGATTATCTACAAAATATTTTGAGTCTTCAATCTCAAGCTTTAGCTTATCTGCTAATTGCATTAACTCTGAGTACCTTTGTTTAACTGGAGTTATCTCATTTTTTAAAGATTCCAATTGAGATTTTCTTTTGATATCGTTGAGTGAATACCTTTTTTCTTCAACCTGGCTTAGTTTAGTTAGAATATTTTCTTGTTCTTGTTCCGCATTTTTTAATTTTGTAATTAGACTATCACTATCGAATTCTTGGTCTGTTTTATTAAAAATGGCAATTATATTATCATATTTCTGTTTCGTTTCATTAAAACTCTTCTGTTTATCTCGTAATTCTTTTTGTGCTGAATAAAGAGAATCATCATATACTCCAAATAATAATTCAGCTATCGTCTCTCTTGTGAGAGGCGAATCAAAGTCTTCATTTCTAATTAGAGAATATACTGAACTTAGTTGGTCAACATATAGAAGCCTAAGAACTTGGTGCATGGTTATATTATTCTCATTATCTCCCTTTACTTCTGGAAATTGTAAAGCCCTAAATAATATCTGCGAAAAACTTTCTTTCAATGGCCTCCTACTGAAAGAGAATTCTTTCCAATCACTAAATGGGGAACTAACCGATTCCTCGTAAGGACCAAAATAAACATACATGGGTTGTTGCTTTGTTTCCGTAATATTTCGACGCAACGTGAGTATATTCTTATTGACCATAATCTCTGCAGTTACAAAGCTTGCCATTCTGGCTTCGGGTTTCCATAAATTAAAATCGCCACCAAGTATATAAAAAATGAAATCGGAGATTGTTGACTTACCCGAACTATTCTCGCCTCTGATTATATTAATCCCAACTTTAAATTTTTCATCATAAAAAACTTTAGTCTTGCCTTGAACAATTAATCTAGTAATAATCAAGCTAGGTTCAATTGGTATCATATTTAGTTTCCATTAGATTAGTTCTCTCTTTCAATCCTCGATGACCAAATAAAGGCAAATAATCAAAATTACAAAGGAGCGAAAGAATTTCACTGTCTAAAGCATTTGATTCTGTAACACTTTCGAACAATTGAGGTGGAATGTTATTTTTTATCAATTTTAATAAATTCATTTCATAACTTTTTTTATCGATGAAATTATAAGCTAAAAGACAATTGTAAGCCACATTTTGTATTGGCTCAAGCCTTTCGAATATCCTTTTCTTATCCAGGATTTGATTATATGGGTTCGCGAAATTCTTATAGTATTTTTTAAAGAGACGTAATTCATTCGGAAAAGTCATTCCCTCAAATTCTGCTGGGAACAGATAGTAGAAATCGTAAATCCTTAATCTCAATAATTCGTATTCTTTTTTTCCATACAATAGGATTTTTAACGAGCGGAAAATTGTATGATAGATATCAAAAGCCGGTTGATAAACTAACATACTATACCCAATCTAAATGACAATTGCCGGTGAGAAAATACATCATTCCATAGACCTCATCTGGATAGATACCTAATACCTCACCACTGTTTGTCATGAAAGACACTTCGTCGATAACTTTTTTTTGGACTATCTCGTCAATAATCAAAGGGTCCAGTTCTTCCTTTATTCTTGGGACTACGTGTTGTCCAAATCTTGAATAAAGCTCTGCTAACAAATAAGCATAAATTTTTTGTGCTGACTCTGAAAACTCATGTTTTATCAACCTCTTAAAAAATAGTTCTTTTGTTTCATTTGCATATGAATACGAGCTACTTCTTTTAGCATTTTCTAGTTTAGCTTTCAGTCCAATAATAGATTCGTTTTGTTTAGTAGTTTTAAATCGCTCCAATTTTTCAATAATGCCTCTGAATTCTATATTATTTTCCTTTTCGTACTCATATAATCTGACTAGTTCCTTCAACATTTCTTTCTTTTCAGGATGATTTATAGTTACATGGACGATTTTATCGCGCCCTACAATATCCCCGCCAACTTCATTACCATTTTGTGTCAGTTTTGTTGACATAATGCGCTCTTATTTTCGAATATCTCTGCCAGCCATATCTCCACTAACATTGTTATTCTTTTGGATGGTTTTATTTTTTTTGGATTTGATTGTTATTGTTATGCCGACAGCTGCAATTAGAGCAATTATTGCTAAAATTATTTTAGTAAGGTTATCCATGTATCATCTCGCACTGATTATATTTTGTTTTTCATTGACTGCTTGTTTAAGCATGTTTATTAGTGGTGTATATTTTATTCGAAAAGACTCAAAAGTAGTTTCAACTTACTACCCCTTCAGATATTTGTACCCACAATTAAGAGGTTAATCTTCTATCGTAACTTGCTTAAATTATCTTTCAATTTCAAACTTATTTTAAAACATGCTACAACTCTTAAGGAGATTTTTGGCTAAAGCCATTTTTAATTCTTCATTTATAGCCCCAGGCTTAAGA
>CAZVYT010000120.1:0-2154 GCA_964631495.1 uncultured Melioribacter sp.
TGCCAATAAAACGTTGAATAAATTTCAGACGAATAGTTAAGTAAATATGTGTACCAAAAAGAAGAATGAGTAATGGATAACCCCAAATAAAATCACTGATCTGTGTGAGCAACTGTTCAAACGTCTGCATCGAACCATTCCTTCAATTGATTGAAAAATTGTTCCCAAAATACATTTTGGTTTGCTGTTCTCAAAAAGCAATTAATTAAAAACGGAACTAAATAAAAAGTTTATTTATAAATTATTCTATAATCTTCCCGTTAACTCATTCATTGAGATATTGAAAAAGTTCTGCTTTTCATGTCAGAATATTTTAATTTGAGATCGAACATTTTTGATTTGTGTAAAACTTTTTCAAGCTAAAGAATGGAGCGACAGATACAATGAAAAACTATTTTGAAGTAATAATTGATACCGATCCTTTTAATCCCGAAGAATTAAGCGGATTACTTTGGGAATTAAATCCTTTAGGTATTGTTGAAAATGACGATGCTCTCGTAATTAGTTTTGATGCCGACGAATCAATTGACCAAACTGTTAAAGACTTCTTGCAAAAATTGGTTGAAAAGGAAGTCATAAATTCATTTTCTTATTCCATAAATGAAATAGAAGAGAAAAATTGGAACGAAGAATGGGAAAAAAATCTTAGAGTAATTAAAGTGACGGATAAGATCGTTATAAAACCTTCGTTTAGAGAATACTCCCCTTCTGAAGGAGAAATTGTAATTACGATCGATCCCAAAATGTCCTTTGGAACCGGTGAACACCAAACAACAAAATTGATGCTTTCGATGTGTGAAAAGCATATTGAGAAGAAGACAAAAGTTCTTGATGTTGGAACCGGTACCGGAGTGCTTGCGATCGCTTCGGTTATGCTTGGAGCTGATTACGCTTTAGGAATTGATAACGACGAATGGTGCTATGAAAATGCGCTTGAGAATATTGATCAGAATCATGTTTATGGAAAAGTAGAGTTCCGATTAGCCGAAGTTGGAAATATCTCAGAACATGATTTCGATTGTTTATTAGCCAATATTCAAAAAGATGTGCTACTTATTATCGCAAAGGATATTGTTTCAAAAGTTAAAGCCAGCGGCAAAGTTATTCTTTCCGGTTTGCTCTATACTGATGCGGCAGATATTTGTGATTGTTACACTCAGTTGGGACTTTCTCTTTCTGATAAAATGCAGTTGGATGAATGGATCGCTTTAGTTTTCAAAAAATAAAATCAATAATACTTAAATTGATCAGTATGAAGTAAATTACAAACTATTAGAGCCGGAATATTGGTCACTCATCATCTATTGAATAAGTAAATGAAAAGCATTCAGCCATTCGGTTATATTTTTTAATCATTTAAACTAATTATCTAATTGGAGAATTTGATATGAAACTAAGATATTATCAAACTTTAACCTTCCTATTAATTGTTTTGTTCGGCAATTTGTTAAGCCAAATTACGGATAACCGAATTACCATAGGTGAAAAAATAACCATCACCTCAAACATTCTGTTTGAGGAAAGAAATCTTTTTGTTTATCTCCCGGAGAGTTACAATACAACTCAAAACAGTTACCCCGTGTTATATCTTTTAGATGCCGAAGATCATTTTAAATACACAGCCGGATTAGTACAATTTCTTTCACGCAATAACAAAATGCCTGAAACAATAATTATCGGAATTCCAAATACATACCGTAACCGAGATTTCCTTCCCGAAAAAGTATTTAACATCCCAGGCTCCGGTGGAGCAGATAATTTTATAGGATTTCTAAAAGAAGAATTGATCCCTTCTATTGACAAAAAGTATAGAACTCAACCCCACCGTATTCTTGTTGGTCATTCACTCTGCGGTATGTTTTGTTTTTATTCTATGTTAAAACAGCCGGAATTATTTAATGCTTTCATAGCAATAAGTCCTTGGGTAATTGCCGCCGATAATTTTTTACTGCCTTACACAACCTCAGGACTTCCCAAATATAAATCATTAAACAAATCAGTTTATTTTACGGCGGGTTCAAAAGAACAGGAAAACTTGTTGACGACTCTCGAAGAGTATAAAATTATTCTGAGAAAATTTGCCCCCGATGATCTAATCTGGGAGTATAAAATAATGGAAGATGAGGATCACGGTTCTCAGGTTTTCATGGCTAT
>CAZVYT010000120.1:2254-3369 GCA_964631495.1 uncultured Melioribacter sp.
CGTATGAAAAATCAGGACAACAATTATTGGCGAATCAGAATTATGAAAAAGCCTATTTGATGGCAAAAGAAATCAATCACCCAAATCTTCAAATCTATAAACAAAATTTTGAACGGACACAAAAGAAATAGATAAAATGTTTTTGTATTTTAAATATTCGGTGATTGTAGAGTGTTGTTGGTTTTTATAATCTCGACAGCATAATTAATTTGTTCAACGCTGGAAAGAATTCTTAAACTTAGTTATTTATAGGAGTGTGTTAATGAAAAAAATAGTATTTGCCCTTTTAGTTTTAGCCATCATTTCGATGAATTTTGCGCAAGATCTTAATTCAGCTAAAAATCTTCTGCAAAACAATAAGCTGAACGAAGCTAAATCAATACTTGAAAAACTGATTAGTAACGATAAGAACAATGCAGAAGCCCATTTTTATTTAGGGAAAACGCTGTTGCGCATGAAGGAATATGAGGACGCTTCAGATGAATTTGAAACAGCTATTAAAATTAATTACAATAACGCCGATTATCATTTTTGGTTTGCGCAGGCTATGGGGGCGGATGCGGTTAACTCAAGTATCTTCACAAAAATAAAGCTCGCCCCAAAGATAAAAGATGAATACATGAAAACGGTTAAGATTAACCCATCACATATCGAGGGCAGAGTTGGCTTAATAAATTTTTATCGCATGGCTCCCGGCATTATGGGAGGCAGTATGGAAAAAGCGTATAGTGAAGCTAAAATATTAATCGGGTATGATGAAAAGGTTGGACATTCACAGCTTGCTGCCTTATATGTTGCAGATAAAAACAACGCAAAAGCCGAAGAAGAATTTAAATTTCTTGAAAATAAATATGGTAATCAAAAGGACTTTAGCGGTTTTTATAATGCTTACGGTTACTTTTTAGTAAGTATCTCCCGAAATGAAGAAGCGATCGTGAAATTCAAAAAGCAAATTGAACTTGACCCAAAGAATCCTAACTCATACGATAGTTTGGGTGACGGTTATTTAGCGACGGGGAATAAAAATGAAGCTATTGCGCAATTTAAAAAAGCACTTGAAATAGATCCGAATTTCACGGCATCACAAAAGAAACTGAAAGATTTGACTAAGTGAA
>CAZVYT010000121.1:0-416 GCA_964631495.1 uncultured Melioribacter sp.
AACTAAAGCGCCGCCCATAACTACAATGACGCTTTTGGCAACAACCTTTTTTGTTCTATAATCAACTTGGTTTTACAAATCAACTTTGAAAAATAAAACAACTCTGAAAAGCTAAACCCAATAATTACATCAAACGACTGCGTCAAAGACGCGGTCGCTTTGAGTTGCTGGTTATATTTGCTTTACGAATATTTAATCCTTTTTATTAATGAATGCAATTCCGAACTTGATTTTATTCCTTTGTATTTATCTATGAGCAATAACTATACAACGATATCTTTGACATAGAAAAAGAATTTATAATAATCGTGTATTTCAATATTCCTAGCTCCCGAGTGAACTACATTAGAACGTATTGTATATAATTCTTTTATGTCTCGCTCAACTTTAATTCTATCATCACAAGAATCTGCTAT
>CAZVYT010000121.1:426-3294 GCA_964631495.1 uncultured Melioribacter sp.
TAATAGCTGCGGTTTCAGATAATTGATTAACAATCGAAGGAGATATTAATTGGTCTTTTTGCTTATAAGTAAGTAATATTTCAAGTGCTGTCGCAATCTGAACAAAGGAATCTGCAATATCGCTTTCAATTATTGATTTACCACTCCATATTATGGCACGTATAATTTTATCTTCAAGTTCTGTTACATGTTTTTTAGATATCAACTGCCACATTAAATCGTATCCATCTTCTTTATCAATGAAATATTCATCGTCAATATCAATTAACCTAAATGATCCAACTGAAGTAGAACTTCTGAATCCAGTTTCCTTTGATAAAGCAAAGCATGCCGATGGGTGCGAAGGAGAATAATTTAGAATTCCGATCTCATGATGTTCGTCTTTCATCGCTTTTATAAAATAATAACACATCTCGAATTTAAAGAATAGGTCATCCGCAATTTCCGCAGCTTTATCTGCTTCCCGTGCAATTACATTAATCCCAATCAGATAATCATTTTTTTGCCCTTGCCATAAAATTGTTGGATCAATTTTGGTTAAATTCTGTAAATATCCCTTGTGAGTCGGGAAATGATATATTTCAAAGTCACCTAACTTATAAATATCATTTGATTTTTTGAGTCTCGCTCCATTCAAGCTGCGCACTATTTTAATCTCTTGCAATTCTAAACTTTTAATCTCCACAAGGAATTCATTTACATCTGCTTCTGTAAATCTTTTCTCTTCCTCAAAGAACTCGTGCATCTTAAAATGCAACCGATTATGAAAATATTTGTAAGATATTTCTTTTATAAAAAAGTTATCGCCCTCATATAATAAATGGTAAATCTCATTCATCTTTTCTGTAAGGGTAACGTATTCCTCCGAGAATATACTAAGATGTTTTAGATCAAGTTCTCGATCTAGTTCAAAAAGCCTATTTAATTCTACGCTGTATTTCATCAATTTTCTGCAAATATAACGGCGTGGCAACTAAACCGCTGCCAAAAGGTTTACGCTACCAACGTTTTGTTTTAATGATTATGTTATTTATTCACTTCTTACAAAATTCTTTCACTTCAATGCAAAACTACAAATGTCACGACCGACTACAGCAGTCGGCTTTGAGTTGCTTGTTAGGCATTATTCTCATTTTAATAGTATCATTTTGTTTGTCATAACACGACCAAATTTAGTACTAATCTGATATAAATATATTCCGCTAGAAAAACCACTTAAATCCACATCAAACTCATAGTAACCTTGTTTGTCATTTGAAATAGTTTTTTTATAAATCTTTTCTCCAAGAATATTCACAATTATTAATTCTATTTCAGTAGCATAAATAGTTTCATAAGAAATTTTTGTATGACCATTAAATGGATTTGGATAGTTTTGATAAAGTCTAAATGCATCTGGTTCTACCGAAAAAGTGATGTTATTTGATAGAGCACTTTCTAATCCAGTACTTGTTTTATAAGAAAACCTTAAATCATAATCTCCTGCGAATAACATTTTCCTTAGTTGGGGGATTGAAGAAGTAACTGAATCAAATTTTTCGTAATTATATTTAGTAGAATTGTATTTATAAAGGATTATCTTATTGAATTGCTGACTCTTGTTTACTAATTCATAATTTATTTCTAATATTTTGTCGCTAATTCTATAATCACTAATAATAAATGGTGCTAGTTTACCATAATAAATGTTGTCAATTTTTGCAGATAACAGAGTAGTATTTTCACTATAATAAGTACCCTCCCAATACGAACTAGAAGATCTTAGCATTCCATATTTCAATGTATATACAATGGAAGATTGAGAGCGAGAACTTGAACTACCATAAGCTTGCGTTTTGTAATTCCCATCAAAAATATATTCTGAACCTATACTTATAGAAGATGTATAGAATCCTCTTGTCGGAATATACTGAGAATAAATAGTTGTATCTCTTGTAATTTTCGAATCATAGTAATTATTAAAGTCGGAGCCATTATATGTTGCGAAAACAATAGCATCTGAATACCAATATTTATAAGAAATACTTTTTTTACTCCCCGAATATGAAACCACCTCAACTTTTTTACAAAATTTCTGATTAATTACTGTATCACCAATAATTTTATTTACATACAATTGCGAATAATGAGCTCCATTGCCTTGTCGAATTACTACTTCATAAACCCAATGGTTCCCAGTTGTTAAAGAAACAATCGGATTGTTTTGACCATTAATTACTACCGTTAACACGATAGTTAAAATGAATGCATATTTTATAATCATAGATGCCTAACAGTGTTGCAACTAAACCGCCGCCCAGAACAGACTGCTAAGTTTTGTCAACCACACTTTTTATTTATAATTACCCGACTTTTGCCGGACTTGTTTTGCATTGCTAATCAACTTTACAAGAACAATTAGTTCTGAAATAACAAACTCAATTTCTAAGTCTAAAGCCAACTCCGAAGAGCGCGGTCGGTTTTGAGTTGCTAGTTAGTTTTTGCTTTGATTTCATGGATGCGATGATGAACATAAAAATCTTTTACAAACCAACTTTGCAAACCATTTACCGAACTACTCCACGCCGAATAACAAAACAATTTATTTATTGTAACTAACAATACTTTGGAAACAGTTTTGGTTTGCAAATAATACCGGCTTTGCAAAAACATGAAACTAGTGACCAACACAAAACCAGAAACCCACCACCTAATTTTTGAATAAACTTGTTAGCCGACTTTTTGCAACCAAACCCGAAAAGAACAAACCAACATTTGCAGATAAACCAGAACAACTTTACCTACAAGAAACAAAGAACAAAACCAAAACAGCAAACCAACTTAACTGACAACACTTACACATTTTTTGTTTTACGCTGTAAACTAACG
>CAZVYT010000122.1:0-3164 GCA_964631495.1 uncultured Melioribacter sp.
CTTAAAATCCGTCGATGGTGACATCGTGAGGGTTCGACCCCCTCTCGCCCCACAGATATCGAAGTCTGCCTAGTAAATATAGAGAGTAATCCCCAAAAGTTTCTAATAACACCATATATGACCATACTTTTTAGACTCCAAAAAGAGGAGTTTAGAAGTTATGGAAATCCAAACGCAACGGACTATTTCAGTTTTTTCCCAAGAACATTATCTGGAAATAGCAATAAATGCATTCCTGATTGATAGAAAAGCAGGGAATTTATCAATAAGAACATTGGAATTCTACAAAGAAAAACTTGATAAATTTATCCTTTACTGCAATTCCCAACAAATTCAATATGTAACTCAAATCACCGCTAATACAATCCGCTCTTACATGCTTTATATGTCAGAAAAAAGACACAATAATAAGGGAAATGTTCATGCATTTTATAGAAGTTTGCGTTGTTTCCTTTATTGGTATATCCAAGAATATGAACCGGATGAATTCAAGAATCCTATAAAGAAAGTAAAACCCCCAAAACAATCTAAAGAAATCATTGAACCCGTTTCAATGATTGATATTGACTCACTGCTTTCTACTTGCGATTTAGATACTTATTTGGGTTGCCGGGATTTTGCAATTTGTTTAGTGCTCCTTGATACTGGTGCTAGAGCTAGTGAATTTCTGAATATCAATTTAGATAATATTGATGAATATGGAACAGTCACTATTGAACACGGAAAAGGGGATAAAGAGCGTAAAGTATATCTCGGGAAGAAAAGCAGGAAAGCGATAAGGAAATATTTGAAATACCGAACCGATAATAACCCGGCTTTATGGATAGCTGATACAAAAGATAGATTGAGTTATGACGGTTTGAGAGCAATTGTTACAAGAAGAGCAAAATTAGCAAATATCAAACCCCCGGCTATACATGGATTTAGAAGAGCTTTTGCACTGGCAATGCTTAGAAATGATGTTGATGTATTTTCATTACAAAAAATACTTGGTCATACTAGCCTAACAATCCTTAGAACTTATTTAGCCCAAAATGATGATGATACAAAAATTGCGCATTCAAAGGGGAGTCCAGTTGACAACCAGTTCTAACCCATTTGATTCTTTTGGATAAATCACTATAATTATTGCTAGTGGGTATTAGTGAAAGGGGTAAAAATGAAACTTGAACCAGAATTAATAAAAGAAATTTTATTGTGGTGCGAAAAAAATTTACCAGCCGAAAATAAGTCATTTAATTTAGATGAAATGGAAATATCAAAATTTTCAAGATTTCAAATTGTTTTTCATACAAAAATACTAGTAGAAAATGATTATATTGATGCAATAGATACAACTGCTGGTAGTCAATTATTTGATTGCATATTTGAGCATTTAACTAATAATGGTTACCAATATCTAAACTTAATTAGAAGTAAAGCATGGAATACCGCAAAAGGGTTACTGCACGAAACCGGTGTGATTTTTGCTGAAGCAGCTATAAAAGCTGTAATTGATAAATATAATCCGATAGTATAGGAAAAGAGAGGGATAAATGGGAATATTTTTAACAATCGTTTCATTAATATTTGGTGTAATTGGATTCTTGAATTTATCGGAAGCAACAACAGGGGTTGGTCTTATTGCTATTGGATGCTTGTTTGGAATTGTTGCCAGAATTGCGCAAGCATCAAAACATCAAAAAGAGCTTATGGAAAAATTATCAGGGAAAACAGATGTAACAGTTGAACATGTAAACCCTTAATAATCATAATCAAAAATAAGAAAAGAGGGATGATTGAAAAAACTAATATTGATATTATTAACTTTATTCTTAGTTAGTTGCAAACCATCACCAGAAGTTATCCAAAAAGCAATTTCGCAAACACAAACAGCAATGCCAACCCCAACTAAAATACCATTATCTAGTATTGATTTGTCTTCTGTAATTTTTAAAGATGGAGATTTACCAGCAGGATATGAACCAGCACAAATCAGAAGTGAGTTAGGAGATTTTACAAGAACAATACCAACTCCTGATAATTCAATCTCTCAAACACTTTCCAACAATGGAAAAATTGGTGGCTTAGTTGATATATTACTTTATGAAGATTCGACAAAAGTTCAATCAGCTTTTAATCAAATTACTCCAAATATGCCGGGAACAGCTGAATATATTGATGTGGGTGAACAGGGTCAAGTTTCAGTAAATTTTATGATTATGAATACAGTTTCATTATCTTTTACAAGATGTAATGCTGTAGTTGCATTGCAATTTTTGGGTACATTAAACAAAGATGACGCCATTTCTTATGCAACTAGACTTGATAAAAGATTAAAAGATTTGACATGTAAATGAGATAAAAAAATTACCAATATTTAAACGATTTTTTAAAATGTTCAAATAATTGAATTCTTTAATAAATTAGGAAAGAGGGATAAATGCAAAAAATATTTTTGGTTCTAATTGTTTTAACATTATTGGTTGGTTGTTCCAGTGCCCCATCAGTGGCGGAACTTCAACAAACAGTTCAAGTTTATGTTAAAGCAACAGTAGATTCTTTACCAACTCAAACACCAAATATACCAACACAAGCACCACCAACAAAAACACCAGAACCAACTGCAACAATTCAGCCAACTTCAACACCACTTTCAAGTGAAGAGCTTTCAAAACAATTTAATGAAATAACAAAGACATTTTTAGCTGGTTTTGAAGATATTGAATCTATAAATCTTATTAGGGGTGTTAATGGGGTTTTACAAATTGAAGTTAAATGCATGTGGGCATCAAGAGATAGACAACCACCATTATCATATGAGTTAATAAAGGGGTTTGCTGAATCATTCTTTCAATCTCAAGGGTTTAGTGAATCAGATTTAGCTAGATTTACAAATGGAACTGATAAATTCAGTGTTGAAATTACAACATATTCTACAGATAATGATTATAAATATCACTCAATTACAGATTATCAGACATTGGAAAAAGTTTATAATTCTGCGATTACTTATGATGAATGGATTACATTAGCGCAAGCTGGATTCAAATAGCATTTTTGTAATATAAAAAATAACCCCTAGACTTCAATTCTAGGGGTTAAGTATTTACAACTATTTCTTACCATCTGCAAAATCCGCTCCATTCCGCACACTGATTCCGGAGTAAACCGCACAGCGATTC
>CAZVYT010000123.1:0-2990 GCA_964631495.1 uncultured Melioribacter sp.
CTTTTTACTCTATTTGTAATTTAGGAAATTCCTTTTCCATCTGAACCTTTACAGTATCTCTTTACGGAACTTATAACAGAATCGATCATTGCTATTTAAGAGGTAAAAATCATTTAGGCACTACACTTGTTGTATGGTTATCAAACAAGCCAAATTATCATTTAATTGATTCAAATTATTTTGCATTCAGACCTGAATTTCCGGAAAATGGTGCAGAAACAATTCGTGTTGGAACTAGCGATTGGTCTTTGTATGATTCATTTACTACTGTTGAGTACAATTACTTTGAAGAATGCAATGGAGAAACTGAAATTATCTCTAGTAAATCTTGTGGTAATATTTATAGATATAACACATTTAAAGATTGCAAAGGAACACTAACATTAAGACACGGAAATCGCTGCACGGTTGAAGGCAATTATTTTTTCTGCGGTAAGAAAGAAAATTCTGGAGGAATTAGAATTATTGGTGAAGATCATAAAGTAATTAACAACTACATTGAGGATTCTTACGGATCTAGTTTTAAGTCCGGAATTACAATAATGAATGGTGTACCTAATTCACCTCTTAATAGATACTTTCAAGTGAAGCGAGCCATTGTAGCCAACAATACGGTTGTTAATTCAAGATTTAGCATATTAATAGGCGCCGGAAAAAATTCGGAACTTTCTTTGCCACCACTTGACTGTATCTTAGCAAACAATATTTTCTATTCTACAACCTCTCCGCTGGTTTCTTTTGAAGATATTCCGATAAATATGTTATGGAGTGGAAATTTATTCTTTGGTGCTTCTATTGGAATGACCTTACCAGCAGAAAATTATAATTTCAATCCTCTATTGGTAAAGGGAAATGATAATTTGTTCCGACTTTCTAAAAATAGTCCAGCAATTGACAAAGCAAATCCGTCTCTTATCTACTCTACACAAGATTTTGATGGACAAAAAAGGAGTATTAGTGATATTGGAGCTGATGAGTTTTCTGCTGAACCAATTACTATTAAACCAGTTGGACCAAAGGATACTGGACCTAAATACTTACAAATTACTTCTATCGAGAGAGAATCAAATGTAATTATTCCATCAAATTTTGTACTTCACCAAAACTATCCTAACCCTTTTAACCCAACAACAACAATAAGTTTTACTATGCCGGTATCTGGTAAGGTTTTATTGGAAGTATATGATCTAACAGGTAAAAATGTAGATACTCTTATTGATAAAGAAGTTTCTGCTGGAAAGCATTCTGTTGAATTAAATTCTATCGGCTTATCTAGCGGAATTTACTTTTATAGAATCATAGCAAAAGAATTTATAGCTACGCGAAAGTTTGTATTAATGAAATAAATTTAAGAAAAGAATTGTATTGCACTAAATAAAGAGTCGAAAACTAAAACCAATAAAGAGAGGTCGTTATGAGAAAAACATTTTTTCTAATTATTATGTTGTTATTAACAAGCACAGTTTCATTTGCTCAGATATCATCTGCTGCAACTGGAAACTGGAATGCTGGTGCTACTTGGACAGGTGGTGTTGTACCAAAAGCAACAGATGATGTAGTTATTGCTGCAGGTCATGTTGTTACTATTGATATTGTAAATGCGGCTTGTAAAAATATTTCGATTGATGGGACACTTTCTTTCCCGGATGTTGATGCTCTCGGAATTACAATTAACGGAAATGTAACAATCAATGCAACAGGTAAATTTTATACTTTTGTAACAGGAAGTACAACCGGCATTAGAAATCAAACAATAACAATATTGGGAGATCTAAAAGTAGTTTCCGGTGGTAACATAGATTTTCGCAGAGGCTCAAATCCTAATGTTGGTGTTGGAACACTTGTTTTTGCTGGCGCTACAACATCAAACGTCTATTTAACTCAAACCGTTTATGGCTCTAGTATAGAAGAATTTAATTCAATTACAATCAATAAAACCAGTCCAGGAAAAGTTATTTTAAAAACTGGCAATCTATATATGAGTAACAATTCTACAACAGCACCAACTATTCTAACTCTTACTTCTGGGTTAGTAGAAACCGAAGGAACATCAGTCTGGGGCTTCTTAGCTACAAGTGCAACAAACTTGGTTGGTGGATCGGCTACATCATATTTTAAAGGAGCACTTGGAAGAGGAATTTCTAATTCTGCGGCTTCGGTTAGAACGTACCCTGTTGGTGACGCAAATGGATATAGACCTATGATGCTGAAATCATCTTCAGGTACAGCAACTGGTCATATGGTTATTGTACAAACAGTTTCGGGTAATGCAAATACAGGCTCTAGTACTTTTGCTGGTGGAATAGATAAAGTTTCTGCAGCCCGCTACTATAAATTGAGTTATACAAAATCTGGCGCAGCTACAGCTGCATCTTCTGTTAGCATAGATACTCTTGGTGTAAGTTATGCAACGGGTGATGGTGTTGCTGCAAATAACTCGAATTTAAGAGTTGCTTACTCTTCAAATGAACGCGCATTGTGGACTGGCGCACCTCAAACGACAGCACACATCACTGCATTAACTTCACCACCTACAATGATTGTTGCTAATCAACTAACTACTCCATTTTCTATTAGCGAAACAAGTGTTGCTTATGTTGCTTTAGCCAGAATGAGTGGAACAACCGAAAATACATTAGTTGGAAGTTCGAGTATTGAAAAACAAGAAGGCTTGCCTTCTTTATTCACTCTTTCTCAGAATTATCCAAATCCTTTCAACCCAACTACTTTAATTAAGTTCTCAATACCACAAGATGGTTTTACAAGTCTAAAAGTATTTAATTCTATTGGACAAGAAGTTACTGTTTTAGTAAATCAAGATCTTAAAGCTGGCAACTACACGTTTAGTTTTAGCGCAAATGAGTTGTCTTCCGGAATATATTTCTACAAACTTCAGTCGAATAATTTCACTTCTACTAAGAAAATGCTATTGGTCAAATAGTATCATATGACCATAGGAGGAGTAAAAAACGAGCAAAAAACAAACAGTA
>CAZVYT010000124.1:0-2793 GCA_964631495.1 uncultured Melioribacter sp.
TTTACTGACATTTCTATTGTGTCCTATCTATGACATTTCTATTGTGCTATTACATAATAAGAAATCTCTGAATAACCATTCTGTTTTAACTACTTTTGTATATCAAATAATGAGTATAAATGTTCGAATATCAAAAGAATAACCGTTACTTTGCACAAGTACCAGGAATGATGGAAGAAATATGCGAAGCTGAATTAATTGAATTAGGTGCTACGAATACGAAAATTTCTTATCGAGGTGTTTATTTTGATGCAACTCTAGAAAATATATATAGAATAAATTATTTAGCAAGAATGATATCGCGTGTTCTTGCACCATTAAAAACTGAGCGTTGTGATGATGCTAAGCACTTAATTAGAATTGCACAGAAGATAAGATGGGAAGAAGTTATTTCTCTCAATAATACTTTTGCCATAACTTCTTCTGTTGCTAAAAGTAGGGTAACTAATTCTCTTTATGCCGCTCAATGTTTGAAAGATGGAATTGCAGATTACTTTCGTGAGAGATTTGGAAGACGACCTGATGTAAGTGTTTCTAATCCAGATGTTCGTATAAATCTACATATAGAAGAGGATATTGCGGTAATAAGTTTAGACACATCGGGAGAATCCTTACACAAAAGAGGTTATAGATTACTTGCCGGAGAAGCGCCAATGCAAGAAACGCTTGCTGCGGCAATTATTCGCTTAAGTAAATGGAATGGAGAACAACCATTATGGGACTGCATGTGCGGATCCGGAACAATAATTTGTGAAGCTTTAATGCATTTCTGCAAAATTCCAACGCAATACTTAAGAAAAAAAATTGGCTTTATGAATATGCCGGAATTTAATAAGGATATTTGGATAGAAATAAAAGAATCAATTGATAAAAACATTTGCCCTTTACCAAAAGGGCTAATTAAAGGCAGCGACAAATCACAAAAAATGATTGATGTTGCGAAAGACAATTTATCTCGTTTACCATTTTCTGAAAATGTAGAATTGAAATGTCATCCATTTGATCACGTTAGTAGTTTCGAAAATGGTTTACTTATATCAAATCCGCCATACGGAATTCGTTTAGGAGAGAGAGAAGAAGTGGAATCTTTATACAAAGAACTTGGTGATTTCATTAAGCGTAATTGTAATGGGACAACCGCATTTATCTATACTGGTGAACCAAGTTTAAGAAAAAGCATTGGATTAAAAACCACAAGAAGAATTCCATTAGTTAATGGTAAATTGGAAGGTGTACTTCTTCAAATTGATAGTTATGACGGAAGTAAAAAAGGAAAGTATTTAGATAATGCAAGTAAAAATAGGTAGTAGTAGATCCACTACCTATTTAGAAATTGTGAATTATTGTTCATTAACTTCATCAACATCATCAACAAAATTTACCAAAATTGCAGAAATAAACATCGAAACACCACCAATCAATAAAGCATAAATTGCTTCATTACCAAAAAAATGCTTAAGAAAAAATCCTAAAATTGCGGCGGCAGTAATTTGTGGAATAACAATAAAGAAATTAAAAATTCCCATGTAGACACCCATCTTATTAGAAGGCAGTGAACCCGCTAAAATTGCGTAAGGCATTGCTAAAATAGATGACCATGCTAATCCTATTCCAAGCTCAGAGATCAATAATAAATTTGGATCTTTAATTACATAAAAAGAGGCAAGTCCTAATCCTCCGGCTATTAAACATATTATATGCACAGTCTTTCTGGATGTTCTTTTAGCAAGCCATGGTAACAAAAATGCTGTAATAGCGGCAAAACCATTATACATAGCAAATAATACTCCAACCCAATTAGCGCCTTGGTTATAAAGTTCACTGGAAGTGTCAGTTGATCCATAAATATGATGAGTAACCGCTGGTGTTGTATAAATCCACATAGCAAATAATGCAAACCAAGAAAAGAATTGAACAAATGCAAGTTGAATCATTGTTTTAGGCATTGTAGCAATTGAAGTAAATATCTCTGTAAAGCCTTTAATCAAACCTTTGTTTTCTTTCTTGTTGCGTTCAAATTCTTCAAGATTATCTGGTGGATATTCTTTTGTTTTGATTACTGTCCAAGCAATCGCGCTGATAAAAGCAAATGCACCAACATAGAAAGAATAAATAACTGAGTCCGGAATTTCTCCATGAGGTGCTGAATTACTAATTCCGAACCAATTTGTAAAAATATAAGGAAGAGCGGAAGCAACAATTGCACCGGTTCCAATAAAAAAACTTTGCACCGCAAATCCGGTTGTCCTTTGTTCTGAAGGAAGTAAATCTGCAACAAGTGCTCTGAAAGGTTCCATGGAAACATTAATAGATGCGTCTAAAATCCAAAGCATACCGGCGGCAATCCATAGAACCGGTGAATTGGGCATTATAATAAGTGCTAACGAAGAAAGAATGGCGCCAATTAAAAAATATGGTCTTCTTCTTCCAAGTTTACCCCAAGTTCTATCACTCAAGTAGCCAATAATTGGTTGTATTAGTAGTCCGGTAGTTGGAGCGGCAATCCAAAGAATTGGTATTTCATCAATACTTGCTCCAAGCGTTTCAAAAATTCTGCTAACATTTGCATTCTGAAGAGCAAACCCAAATTGAATTCCTAAAAAGCCAAAACTCATATTCCATATTTGCCAAAAATTTAATCTTACTTTTGTCATAAAAAACCAAGTTTAATGATTCGTGTTATTTAATTTATAGAAACAAATATAAAATAGAAAAATGAATTCAAATATTTGTCATTCTCTGTAATAGCACAATAGAAATGTCATAGATAGGACACAATAGAAATGTCAGTAA
>CAZVYT010000125.1:0-2762 GCA_964631495.1 uncultured Melioribacter sp.
TTGATTTTGCAATTGATTATTCTGTTTTGAAATGGAATAGAACCTTAATCGCTCCGCAGACAATTGAAGATGACTACAAAGAAAAAAATATTGCTTTCTCGGTCATTGCTTCATATTCGTTTTAGAACCGGTTACTTATAATTATATAAAACGTGTTTTAGCTTTAATGTTCAATTCAAAATTCAATCATTCATAAAATTTGACTGGAAACCGAGACTCTTCTACCATTTGCAATGTTGATCTGATTATTATAAAAATGCTAACAGGTAATTCTTGCTCGAAATTTGGCGAATGTTATCGAATTGATCAAAAAGAAATTGCTCTCCTTCGGTTAACTAAAACTATGATCAGAGGGAAAAATTAAAAAGTAATTAGACCGCCGTTCTGTAATAGAAATCGCGCACTCATTGCTAACCAAATGCTCATTTATTTTGGACCCGAATCTGTGTGCACGACAAATTCTTTGAATCGCGATTTAATAATTGAATCTGTTTTAACGGGCGCGGCAGTCAATTCATTACCAAGTGCAAAGCACTTGGGTTTTCGATTACTACTAAAAAATAGAAAAATGATTCCCACTTTTTAGTGGACCTTTAACCCGGAAAGGTTTTTAATTTTTCGCTTCTTATGCATTTTAACAAATAGCTTGACTCTTATTATATTTCTTATATATTACGGTTAGTAACAATTAGTAGTTTTGATTGTTACTGGTAGTAGTAATAGTATTATTAGTATCACTTGTTTTAGTTTTTAGTTGTAGTAGTAATAGTATTAGTATTATTTAACCCCGGTATAGATTGATTTCTATACCGGGCTTTTTTTACTTTTTTAAAAGCTTTAAGATAGTTTTTAGAATGACCTCTATTCTTTTTTCAACCAAGTTGTTTTTCTGTGAATCATTTCTCTTGTCATATCGCACCAGTGTTTGGTAAACTTCCAAAGAACAGAAATTTATTGAATAACGTCATCTACTCAATCACTGCCTATATTGAACGAAAATAGTGAAGCGAAGGGTTTGAATTTGCCCCTACTTGTAATAACATTTTCTGAATCCCAAGGGCGGAAAAGAATAGCCCTTTGAATCGCAATTTAATAATTGAGTCTGTTTTTAGGACATGGCACTACAGACTTTTTTATACTATAGTTTTATATGAATGTGATGCGGTTTTCAACACCACTATGTTGAAAATGCTTACACCTTTTCTTCGCCGCATCGTTTAATAATTCCACAACAAAAGTTAAACTCCTTGTTTTTGAATGAAATAGAGGGAAAAAAGAAATGATGACATAACTGGTATGTTACTTGTTGTTTCCTTAACACAATTCATACTTTCAAGGAGATAATCATGATTACGTTTCTATTAATTCTCGTCTTAGTTTTTATCGGTGTTGATTTACTAGTTCGATTTGTGATCGAACCATTGATTGTGGGTTCATCCCAAAAAAACAAAATATCAAAATCTTTCACAAAAAAATTCGATCCGGCATTCAAACTTGCAACTGAAACAATGTACGACGGCGGAAAACCTCATAGTCAAGAAGGAATAAGCAACGCTACAAAAGATGAGAATACTTCTGCAGATGAAAGTAAATAATTAATACGAAAAGTAAATGAAATGATTTTTTACAGAAAGGATGCTTTATGGTTGCAATTTTTGTTCTGACAGCATTTTTATTCATACTCTCAGTCGATTTGATCGTATTAAAAATACAAGGGAAAAATCATCCGGCATTTGAGCCTTTATTCCCCCAATATAGTTTATCATATGATGGAAATAGTTTTACTATACCTTCGAATACGGTTTTTACAAAAGGACATACGTGGCTTAAGAAGAACAAGGATGGATTAATCATTATCGGTATTGATTCATTTGGCACGACAGCATTGGGGAACTTATCAGTATTAAAATGTGCTGAAGTAGGTACAAAGTTAAATCATGGAGAAATGATATTCGAAGGCAGTTACGGAAATAAAAAGATAAAAAGCATTTCAAAAGAAGCGATGGATTTTCTAATGGGTTATAATTGGCCGGGAAATGTTCGCGAATTGGAAAACGCGATAGAAAGAGCAATGGTGGTTGGCAAATTCAGCTCAATTACTGTTGACGACCTTCCCTTTCATGTCTCGAGAAATAATTTTGAATTGGCAGGCGATGAGAAAAGTCTTTCTTCAGTGGAAAGGAAATACATATTCAGAATTCTAAATGAGAACAACTGGAATATTTCTAAAACCGCACAGATACTAGAGATAGATAGAGTTACACTTTACAATAAAATAAGCAAGTACGACCTCCGCAAAGCCGAGTAATAATGGACATCTTTATTGCGCCGCTTAAATTTTACAGCAATTGGCTGCTACAAAATCTCGTTACGGAATTATCGAAAAGATTTTATTCCAATATAAATGTCGTTGAGATAAAGCTAAATCTTGATGATTTCTTTTCTATAGACCGCAGACAATATTTTTCCACACAAATAATTGCTGAGGCAATAAAGCTTACTGAAAAATTTTACGGGAAAATTATTTTGCTAACCGATGTAGATATTTTTGTTCCGGCATTGACATTTGTTTTCGGCGAAGCCCAGCTTAACGGGAAGCATTCTATACTTTCCGTCTGTCGTTTACATGAAGAATTTTATTCCGGCATATCAAACGAGAATCTATTAATGAAGCTCCCCGCCGCAGAGCAGCGGGGTATCAAAAGCATGTTAAAAAAGAGTTAGCTGTGTTTCTTTGTGTAATACTTTGTATTCTTTTTCAA
>CAZVYT010000126.1:0-2479 GCA_964631495.1 uncultured Melioribacter sp.
GATGAATCTTTGGGTGAAGGTCTTGAGGAAGAGAAATAAATACGTTGATAATCGAATGCGAAGAACGGATACATATCGTCGTTACCGCCAAGAAAAGTTACTCTTTCCGGAATAGACCATTTACCATTTTCTTTTTTTGAAGAATAAACAAATGCTTCGCTTCCCGGTTCTCCGGGAATTACAGTCCAGAACATCTCGCTTCCATCTTTCGAAAATTCCGGCGAGCTATGTTCAAAATATTGCGATGAAACTATTCCTTTGGCGAACAGAACCGGTGTTGAATCGGGAATTGCTTCAGCTAAATATTTATTTTCGGTTTTTTCTTGGGCTAGAAAATGAGATTGTCCAGGTAGAAAAAGAATCGCAATTACTAAATAAATTTTCTTCATCACAAATCTCTAATAATTAGTTGAATGACTCGCAATTGTTATCCTATAGCTAAATATCCAATTCAAGGCATTAGACTACATTGTTACAGCTACAGTTTCTGGTTAAACTGAAGAACATTGCCGTCAATATCTTCAACTATAAAACTTCTAAGCCCCCATTTGTTGTCATCATAAAGATTAACCAAAAACTTTACGCCCATCGTTTTAAGTTTATTTGCTATAGCCGCGGCATCTTTAACTTCAAATGCAATCTTTGAAAAACCTATCAGCGGGGCTTTATCAAATCCGTCATAATCCGGCACATATTTTTTAATGCTAAAAGAAGATTTTTTTTGAATTAACTCCAGTTCAACTTCACTATTGCCATATTTCATGTGAATAATTTTAAGGCTATCGAAGGCGGGAAAATCCAATTTGCGGATAATTTCAAAGTTGAGTTTCTCTTTATACCACGCGGCAGTTTTTTCAACATCTTCAGCAACAAACGCAATTAAATATGGGCGTAATGTGGAATCCGGGTAATTAACTTGGTTATTGCCCGGTACACCGGCATTTAGAGTTGCTGCCCCACTCAACAGCAAAAAAATTATTGGAATTATCTTTTTCATTTATTCTCCTACTGCATTTTAAGTTGAAGACACTACTGTCCGGTTGAGGAAGAAGAGCACAGCCGTAAAGTATTTAAACAAATGGTTTTATAAAGATTTCCCATTGTTGTGGATTTGAAATTAATATTGCTGTGTCAATATAAAAAATTGGAGCGGCAAATTGAACCAAGGACAAACTGTACTTGCACAAATAATGAGTTATATACCACAACATAGTTTTGGTTCATTTGTAAATAAATATCAAGGCAACTATAGAGTAAGAACATTTACGTGTTGGGAATAATTTTTAGTATGGCATTTGTACAGTTAACATATCGGAAAAGATTAAGAGATATAGAAATATGTCTTCGAGCAATGCGAAACAAAGACGGCATACGAAGTAATTTCTCAAGATCAACTTTGACTGATGCTAATGAAAAAAGAGATTAGAATACATGCTGTCTTTGCCAACCTTCTCATCGATGAATCCAAAGGACTTAATAGAGATGAAAAACTTTTCGGTGAACTGAATGCAACTAACATCTATACTCATTGCCATATCGGTTTTGAGGAAGTAGATAAATCTTTAGGGCTAATTTGCGACCAATCAATCTTTCTTACCGGTTCTTTATACAGTACAAGATTATCCCGATAAACTCAGACACATTAAGTATTTAGATTCTGAGAATAATTGCAAGCTTACTTTTATCACTAACAATTTTTATTTATTTGCATTCACTATTACCTATCTATATAGACAATGTTGGCAAATTGAACTCTTCTTCAAATGGATTAAACAAAATTGTAAGATGAAATCTTTTTACGGTAGCTAAGCCAATACTGTAAAAACACAAATTTGGATTTCCATTTCGTTTATTAGTTGTTTGCAATTATTAAGAAAAAAAGAATCGAGCATCAATCTCTAAAATGTTTTTTGTTGCCTGTCATGAACAGTACGCCACCAATTATCATTGCCCCAATTCCATAAAGCGGAGACCAAGTTTCGCTTTTATTTTTCTCCCTTGTGATTTCAATACTGCCAAAATCAACAACCTTTTCTTTGGTAACAAAATCTAATCCCGTGTAAAGAGTAAAAACTAATCCTATAGCAAAAAGGAGCAGTCCAAATGATTTGCTGATCATAAATTATTCCTTATTCTTATATTTTATATTTATGCCATCGAAAATATATTTCACATTTTAATACTATGAATTGTGTAGCTCAAGCCAGTTAAGCATTTCTTTAATACTCCCCGTTGCTAATCCAAGGCAAGTATCCGCCGCGCCATAATATATATTTACAGTATCGCCATCCTTTCCAATAGTGTATCCACAAGGAAAGACAACATTCCCAACATCTCCTCGCTGCTCGTAAGATTGTTCCGGTGCAAATATCCATTCACTGCCGCGTTTAATGCAAAGTTCTGGTGTGTTTAAATCGAAAAGAGCTAGCCCCAATCTATAAATACATCCCCCGCAAGATTGCCTTACTCCGTGATAAAT
>CAZVYT010000127.1:0-2424 GCA_964631495.1 uncultured Melioribacter sp.
CTTCTTAAAATGGGTACATATGGAATTCTAAGAATTAACTATCCAATTTTCCCCGAAATCACCAGAGATCTTATGTGGTGGATTGGAATGTTCGGTATGGTTAACATCATATATGGTGCTTTAGTAGCTCTAGCTCAAAAAGATTTCAAAAAACTTATTGCTTATTCATCAGTTTCGCATATGGGTTACGTTCTCTTAGGCATGGCTTCGCTAACTACTACAGGTATAAACGGCGCAATCTTCCAAATGTTTAACCATGGAACAATTACTGCAATGCTCTTCCTTATTGTAGGAGTAATTTACGACCGATCTCATACAAGAGGATTATATGATTTCGGCGGTCTTGCTTCTCAAATGCCCGTATACACTGGATTTGTTACTGTAGCATTTTTTGCTGCTATTGGGCTTCCGGGAATGAGCGGTTTCGTTTCAGAAGCATTGGTTTTTGTAGGCTCATTTGGTGTTGAAACTACAAGAACTTTAGCAATAATTTCTACTCTAGGTATATTACTTGGTGCAGGCTATATGTTGTGGACACTTCAAAGAATATTCTTTGGACCACTTAACGAAAAATGGGCAACCATGACCGATGTAGATAAAAGAGAACTTTCTATGTTCATTCCTTTATCAATCATTATTATTTTCTTAGGTGTTTATCCATCAGGAATGTTGAACATAATGAATACATCTGTAAATACATTGGTAAATTTGGTAGTAAACGGTTTGTAATCTTTTTGTCGCACTAAGTTAAAGCGATGTGCGGTTTTATTGAAAGTGTCATTTCCCTGAATTAACAGAAGTGACTTTGAACTACTTATTAATCTTTAGTGGATACTATTTTAGATGGCAAATTTATATCAGTCATTAGAACTAATTAAACCGGAAATCGTTCTTTCAATAGCGCTTCTTGTACTAGTTGCTTGCGATTTGATTTTCCATAAGGACAAAAAACTAATCCCATACATTGCTTTAGGCGGATTACTCTTAACCGGAATTTTTCTAATTGCTAATACCGGAGTATCTGGCTTTGCTTTTATTCAATCGGATTTAAAGGGAAAAATTGGTTTAGTTGCCGTTGATAGTTTTGGAACATTTTTTAAAGTTTTAGTCATAATTACTTCAATATTAATTGTTTTTTTTTCCTTTTCATCTGATGAAATACAAAAAATAACTGACCGCATTGGTGAGTATTATGCATTGATCTTTGGTATGATACTAGGAATGTTTTTCCTTATTTCGGCAACAGATTTAATTCTCATTTATCTCTCAATGGAATTGATGTCACTTTCCTCTTATGTACTTGCTGGATTTACAAAACTGCGCGATCGAAACAGCGAAGCTGCCTTAAAATATTTGATTTACGGTGCTGTATCCTCTGGATTAATGTTATTTGGTATTTCACTTGTTTATGGTTTAACTGGAAGCACAAACTTATATGTAATCAATATGATGCTTCAATCTCCAAACGCTAACTTGTTTACTTTAGCATTGGCAAATATTTTAATATTTGCTGGAATAGGATATAAAATTTCAGCTGCACCTTTCCATTTTTGGACACCGGATGTTTACGAAGGCGCACCAATTACAATTACAACCTATTTATCTGTTGCAAGTAAGGCAGCCGGTTTTGCTTTACTAATCCGTTTCATAAAAACAACATATGTTTCTTTTGTTGATCCGGTTGGCAATTGGCAGCTTATCCAAGTTTTTGATTGGAAAGCTACTCTTGTAGCTATTTCAGTTCTTACAATGACTTTAGGAAATTTCTCGGCTATTTGGCAGAATAATATTAAAAGAATGTTAGCGTTTTCTTCTATTGCACATGCCGGATATTTAATGCTTGGTCTTGTAGTTTTCTCAAACGGTGGAATTATGGCAATTTTAGTTTACTTTGTCATCTACCTAATTATGAATCTTGGAGCCTTCTTAGTTGTAATGCTAATTGCAAACAAAACCGGCTCTGAAGACATTGATGATTACAACGGACTTGGGCACACTTCTCCGTTTTTAGGTATTGCAATGGTAATCTTTTTGGTTTCTCTAACCGGATTGCCACCTACTGCTGGGTTTATAGGCAAACTTTATTTGTTTATTGCACTTGTAGATGCAAAAATGTTTGTAGTTGCAATAATTGCTTTACTTAACTCAGTTGTTTCTCTTTACTATTATGTAAGAGTTATTAAGCATATGTATCTTGTTAAACCGGAAAAAGAGCAAGTTGCTGTTATACCTAACTTGTATGATAAGGTTTTAATTACCGTTCTACTTGTTCCAACTTTACTTTTTGGTATTTATTTCCAACCAATTGTTAATTGGGCTAAAAACAGTTTGGAAATACTCGGTTTGATGTAAAAACAATTTTTTCCAAGTAAGAAGCCGTCTCAAAAGTGATTTTGGGACGGCTTTTTAATTTGTGCAAAAGAA
>CAZVYT010000128.1:0-2086 GCA_964631495.1 uncultured Melioribacter sp.
GCCACCGACTATTACCCCTTTGGCTCACCCATGCCCGGCCGGGTGTTCGATAATGACTACCGCTTCGGCTTCCAGGGGCAGGAAAAGGATGACGAGTTTAGCGGGCAAAATGGCTCACACCTGAACTACAAATACCGGATACACGATGCACGTATTGGAAGGTTTTTGAGTGTTGACCCATTAGCAAGCAAATACCCATTCTATTCTACTTATTCATTTAGTGGTAATAGAGTGATAGATGCTGTTGAATTAGAAGGTTTAGAGCCCTTAATAGTCTCAACAAATTTTAATCAAAATATAGTATTTGGAAATAATACAACTGTTGAAGCTGTTAATAATCATCCAAGTATAAAAATGAATACAAATTGGAATGCTTATTACGCAAATAGTATATTTGATGTGGAAACAAAAATTAAAGCAATTAGGTCTGAGCATATTTTAATCAAAACTGTTTATATACAGAATCATGGGCTTAGTGATAGGATAATGCTTGAGCCGGGAATGAGTGATAAAAAATTTAGAGCGTCTAAAATGTTAATTGATCCAAAATCTATTGAATTATACATGAGTTATAAGAAAATGAGTCCTAAGGAAAGAAATGATTTTATAAATAATTCTGAGGATATTTGGATTGATTCAAAATTTGAATTTATTGCCAGTTTAGAAAACGTCATGAATAATATTGAATATGGAGGTACTTTAATTATTGGATCATGTTTTTCTGGTAAAGATAATTCAACTATTGATGGTATTTTATCTGAATCTCTTTCTAAACTATCTCTGGGTAGGATTAATGTTGTCCAGAACCAAGACCCAACACAAGTGAATAAAGATGGTGAGCCATTTTTAGATACTCCATTATCAGGAATTGACTTTCTGTTTGGATGGATTATTCAATCAAAAGGTGAAAGAAAACCAAAAAATAGAGATTTGATTATAAATTCAAACAATGATGACACACATTCTTTTGTTGAGCCATAAAAATAATTTGGTTCTTTATTTTTTATTAGTTTTACTTGGAAATATACAAGCACAATGTAGTCTTTCAGATGCTCTTAAATTAAGAAATCTTGATAATAATGAGAGTATTGTTAGCAATATCTTTCCAAATATTATCATTAGAAATGAACGAGTTAATTACTTGTTTGAAAGCAAAAATTATCTAATAGGGAAAATTGAGAATGTCGGTATAAAAGAAGATACCATAAACTTTATTTTTTGTAAAGCCTCTGGGTCGGTTTTATTCATAATAAATGCTAACTATCATGACACATTAAATAATCAAGCAACTACAATATTTATTTGTGATTCGACTATTAATCCACTTATCATTTTGAGGTATATGAGTGGCTATTTGGAAGATATTTCTTTTATTAAAACTGTTGAAAACAATTATCATTACTGCCAATTTTTTGAAGTAAGTTATTTTATTGATACTACAAGGTTAGAAAATATTGAATTAGACAACTATTTTCATAGAATAAAAACATTAAGAGAGATGAATAAGAATGATTTATGTGAAGAATGGATTTTACTGCCCAAAGGAAATTTTATTTTTAATAGAATAATCCAATTACGCAGCACCCTACGAGAGGGAATCAGTGATTAATGAAAACAAGGTTGTAATATACACCATTACTAAACAAGTCCTCTAGTGTAGCCTAAAAAAACAAGAATTTTACCACCAACCCCTCAAGGGGCTTTTAATACCTACCCCGAATAACAACCCGTGCTTTTTGGTACCAATCCCGCTACAGCGCAATAAACCTGTCAGGTTTGAGGTGCAACAAACGCCATACCTTTACCCCCGCTGCCGCACGAGTCCTCTCGTGTGGTAAGTAAACTAAGCTAAGCAGTTGTTAGCTTTTTTAATTTTTTATAGTAAGCGCTTTTAATATATAAAACCCGCCAGCCATGCCGGGTTTTTGCATTAAAACAGGCAAAAAACAAAAAGAAACCTAAAAAACCATAATAATCAGTGTAAACCAGTGTACCATTCCCTTTGCGGTAAATAAATCCGCGCTGCGGAGCATCCGCGTCATCCGCGTTCCATTCCATTTGGGAGCCAGGAAACTGGAAATTTCAA
>CAZVYT010000129.1:0-2014 GCA_964631495.1 uncultured Melioribacter sp.
TCAGAGTTATTTAATTCGTAATTGAGGAAATGATGACAAAGAAGATTAAAATTACACAAACCGGAAGTGTTATTGATAGACCGGTTCCACAAAAAAGAACAATTGAAGCTTTAGGTCTTGCTAGACCAAAACACTTTGTAGTGAAAAACGATACTCCTCAAATTAGAGGAATGATAAGAAAAGTATCGCATCTTGTTAAAGTAGAAGAAATTGAAGCGTAGAGGAATAAATGGATATTTTAAGTAATCTTAAACCTGCAAAAGGTTCGCACAAAAAAGTTAAGAGAATTGGTCGCGGTGAAGGAAGTGGACACGGCGGTACAGCTACACGTGGTGAAAATGGACAACGTTCTCGTGCTGGAGCAAAGTTTCGTGCTTGGTTTGAAGGTGGACAAATGCCTTTACAAAGACGCGTTCCTAAACGTGGATTTCATTCACCTTTTAGAGTTGAATATCAAGCAGTAAACTTAAGTACGTTACAAAAATTAGTTGATGATAAAAAAATTGCTGACGGTGTTATTAACGCAGTAAGTCTTTACAAAAGCGGTGCAATTTCAAAAGCCGCTGCGCCATTTAAGATTTTAGGTAATGGCGAATTAACAGCAAAATTAACTGTAGAAGCTCATAAGTTTTCTGCTTCTGCAAAAGAAAAAATTGAATCTATTGGCGGAACAACTAAAGAGATTAAAGGTTAATGGCAAAGTTACAAGAAACATTCCGTAATATTTTTAAGATTCATGAGTTAAGACAACGTATTCTTTATACTGTTGCCCTACTCATTATAGTGAGAATTGGCTCACACATTACCTTACCAGGAATAGATACAGTTGCTTTGAATGCCTCTACGGCAAATTCAGCTCAAAACAGTTTGTTTGGTTTTTATGATTTCTTTGTAGGTGGTGCTTTTAAGAACGCAGCTATTTTTGCATTAGGAATAATGCCTTACATTTCTGCTTCTATCGTTTTGCAAATTGCTGGTGCGGTTGTGCCTTATTTGCAGAAATTACAAAAAGAAGGCGAAGATGGTAGAAAGAAAATCAACCAGCTTACACGTTACTTTACTGTATTAATTAGTTCTTTTCAAGCATGGGGAATAACCTCTTTAGTCCGTTACAGTTTAAATGCTGTTCCAGATTCAGTATATGGGTTCTCATGGGTTATTTCCACAGTAATTATTCTTACAGCCGGAACCATGTTTTTAATGTGGATGGGTGAACAGATCACTGAAAAAGGTTTAGGAAATGGTATTTCCCTTATAATTTTCATTGGTATTATTGATCGGTTCCCATTTGCTTTACTTGATGAATATCAATTAATTGCAAGCGGTCAGCGTAACTTGGTTATTGAAGTAGTAATAATTGCTTTGATGGTTTTAATTATTGCTGCTGTTATTTTTGTAACTCAAGGTACAAGAAGAATTCCTGTACAATATGCAAAGAGAGTAGTTGGAAGAAAAGTTTATGGCGGAGTAACACAATATATTCCTTTAAGAGTTAATACCGCTGGTGTAATGCCAATTATTTTTGCACAATCTATAGTGTTTATTCCATCTACCTTACTTGGCTTTTTCCCTAACAATGAATTCCTTTCAAGTATTGCAAGATATGTAGCTTATGGCTCTGTTTTTTATACAATTACTGAAGCTTTGTTGATCATATTTTTTACTTATTTTTATACTGCTATTGCATTTAATCCTCAGGATGTTTCTGATAATATGAAGAAGCAAGGAGGATTTATCCCGGGTATTCGCCCAGGGAAGCAAACTGCCGATTTCATTGATAATATTCTAACTAAGATCACATTACCAGGGTCAGTATTTTTAGCAATAGTTGCAATACTTCCGGTGTTTGTTCATAATTTAGGTGTATCACAAAGTTTTGCATCATTTTTTGGCGGCACAAGCTTACTTATTGTGGTTGGTGTTGCTTTAGATACGTTACAACAAATTGAATCTCATCTTTTGATGAGACATTACGACGGATTTATGAAATCCGGAAAAATTAAAGGTAGAAGAG
>CAZVYT010000130.1:0-1938 GCA_964631495.1 uncultured Melioribacter sp.
TTGAATGCTTTAAATGCTTCTTGATCGGACATCTGTTTTGGCGGAGTTTTCATCAAGAACGCACAGACATTTTTTGCTTCTTTCTGTTTTTTTCTGTCGGTCAATAACTTTGCCATTCGTATGGCATCTACTACCGTGCCAGCTCCGTTAATACTAATCTCATCTTCAATTACAGAAGTTATAATTATTGGGGTTCTGCCAAATATTTCTCCCTCAATGGTAAGATTAACAAGTTTATGCCCCGAAGGTTCACCAGTATATGAAAATTTTACTGTTGGTTTTACATCTTCTTTGCCTAAGAATTTTTTTAGGGCTTCGCTTTTTGATTTTTCTTTGTGCGCAAATCTATAAAGTAAATTGAAATGGTCAGCATTGCCACCGCGATTTATTTGTTCGGATTTTGTGACTTTTATTCCTCGCATTTTGAGGAGTTCCAATAAAAAGCGATTAAGCATTGTTGCTCCGAGTTGGCTCTTTGTATCATCTCCCAAGAGAACTAATCCTCTTTTCTCAAATTGCTTTCTCCATTTTGGATTGGTCGCAAGAGGGGTTGGTATGCAGTTAATAAAACTACATCCCGCTTTAAGCGCGGCTTCTGCGTAGAAAAATGTTGCTTGATCACTTCCTGATGGAACAAGATTAACGACAATATCGGTTTTATTTCCTTTGAGAGTCTTTATAACATCAACAACAGACGCATTACTTTCGTTGACGAAATTTTCTCTCCTCATCTCGTCAATAACTCCGTCAAGTGTAGGCCCTCTATAAACTAAGGCAGTATATTTAATCGGTTCGGTTATTTCTTTTGTAATATTTGCGCCTGCTGAAATTGCCTTATGGAGTTTTTTCCCGACTTTTCGCTCATCAACATCAAAAGCGCATACAAAATTGATGTCTTTTACTTTGTATTGTCCTATAGTTGGATGTAATAATCCAGTTTGTTCAGCAGGATTTTTTGTGTAAAAAGAAACTCCCTCCACCAAAGCTTTGGTAAAACTTCCTACCCCGATTATTGCGACATTTATCTTTTTCATATTGACCTATGTTTATTAAAACCGTTGGAATTTATAAATAAATCGTTTTCGGAGCGTAGCGGAGAAAACACAATAATATCCCCCTCTATAATAAAAGAAAAAATCAAATTTATCCATTTTTGAAAGCCTATCTCATTGTTCATAGTAGAAAAATATTTTTTGAATTGCGTTTAACTTACGATTAAGCGAAGAACATAAAACCACTGAATTTAGCCAATGGATACAAGGAAATACCAAGGCATTTTCTGTACACAAAATCTTTGATTTTGTTGTATCTCCAAGCAGAGAGTTTTTGTTATTAAAAAGTGGACGCGAAAACCACGGACTTTAGTCCGTGGATGAAGCGACCGAACTTCAGGCGTCCACTTTTTACTTTGAATTCCATTGGAATTCATAGTACTACGAATTTGTACGCAAATTCGAAGTAATTCCACAGAAGCGCCACCATTAATTTGCGAGCCGTAAAACCAATGCCTTTAGGCGTCGGATAGGCGAGCATAAAGTAGGTGGCGCTTCTGTGTTATTACCATTTTTCTAAGAGAATAATTTTTACTTTCTTACCAATCCATTCAATTGGAACATAAACACGACCACTATTACCACTTTTATTTACTAGTTTCTCAAGCATTTCATAACCAGTTAATTGAATCTTTGTTTTCATATTTAGCTACAATGTAGCTAACTTATTAATAAATTTTTCGCTATTCCTGAATATAAATCCAAGAATTAGTCAAAAATCAGCTATGCACGTACAAAATTGAGCAGGATTTATAAGTGTTTAATGTTTTTAGAAAAAGTATTGCCCAAAACTATAAATACATCTTCTCAATTCATCTTCCTATGCTCCTCTCATTGCAAGAATTGTTTGATATTGTTATCATGACCTTTGCATTAGGCTATATTT
>CAZVYT010000131.1:0-1652 GCA_964631495.1 uncultured Melioribacter sp.
ATATTTAAAAATTAAGTTATTGTTTTTCAATAAGTTACGGAGGTAGAAACAGTAATTTGTCGCACTAAAGGGCTCACCCCCCCCAATTATGAAGTATCATATTCGTAAAATAAAAACCGGTTCAGGTAATATTGCGGTACAAGTAATCAAATATGAAAACCGTAAACGTATTGTAGTTAAACACATCGGCTCTGCTCAGACCAAAGAGGAAATAACTATCCTTTGGAATAATGCATCCGACTGGATTTCTGAACAAACCGAACAACTTTCTTTGTTCCCAACACAAGAAGAACATTTCATTTCACTTGAACAATATGAATATCTTGGATTTCAATACACCTTTTTATACGAAACACTACACAAGCTTCAAGCAAGATTAGGGTACACTTGTTTTGGCATCAAGTTACTCAACGACTTAGTCACTATCCGCATTATTGAACCAGCTTCAAAATTACGTTCTCTTAAACTTTTAGAAACCTATTTCAACATAAAACACCGAAGACAAAGTCTTTACGATATCCTTCCAGCACTACTAAAACTGAAAAATAAAATAGAAGAGTTAACCATTAACTTTGCCATCAAGGAATTTGCTTTTGACTTTGCAATAGTCTTTTATGATGTGACTACCTTATATTTTGAAACATTCAAAGCAGATGATTTTCGTAAAACCGGATTTTCTAAGGACAATAAATCTAATCAACCGCAGATCGTTGTTGGACTGGTTGTCAATAAAGATGGATTTCCGGTGGCTTATGAGCTTTTCCCCGGGAACACCTTTGAAGGGCATACCCTCATTCCTATCATTAAGGACTTTAAGAAAAAACACAACATAAAGAGTTTAATCGTTGTGGCAGATGCTGCGATGATTAGCGCTGATAATATTGACAACTTAAAAGCTGCTAACATCGATTATATCGTTGGCGCTCGTTTAGGTAATCTGCAAACTGATATATTGAGTTCTCTAAACAAACAACTGCCGAGAACTGATTTAGCGAACATTAGACTGAGTACGAACCTTGGTTACTTGATTTGTGATTTTTCTAAAAAGCGTTTTACTAAGGATAAATTTGAAATGGACAAACAGATTACTAAAGCCAAGGAAATACTTCACCAGCCAGGGAAAACAAAGAAAGTAAAATTTATAAAAACTACCGAAGCAAAGAATCAACTAAACGCTGAACTCATTGACAAAACAAACCGCTTACTTGGTATTAAAGGGTACTATACTAATCTCGATGAAAAAACTATCAGCAACCAACTGGTTATTGAACGCTATCATCAACTTTATAAAATCGAACAAGCATTTAGAATATCTAAACACGATTTGAAAACTCGTCCCATTTTTCATTTTAAGGAAGACCCCATTAAACTTCACCTATTAATTTGCTTTATGGCTTTAGCTGTTTCAAAGTATGTTGAATTAAAAACGAATCTCTCAATACAGGCTTTTCTTTCCGAAAGTAAAAAAATCACTGATGCAAAACTCTTAAACAAGCTGAATAATAAATTTATTATAATGCGTGTTCCTCTTTCGGTTGAAGTCTCAACGCTTCTTCAAAAGCTGAATCTTCTGTCGCACTAATTTGGACAAGTCAGGAAAGAAAGTTCAAATTATTGCAGTAATGCATCTGCATCGTAAACCGTTTTATTGG
>CAZVYT010000132.1:0-1598 GCA_964631495.1 uncultured Melioribacter sp.
GTACGGTTCTGTGAGAGGTTGAAGGGTGAAACTCCCTTCGACCTACTCGGCGGTTAAAAAGAAAAACAATACACCGCCAAGAACGCAAAGAAACGCAGAGGAAGAACAAGTTGTATCCATTATCTCAAGTATTATAAAAATGTTTATTTTGCATTTGGTAATCTCTGCGAACATTTCTAAGTTCGTTTGTGCTAATAATCAAGAAAGCAGGCTGCTTCATTTCTTTATTAAATATATACCGGCAAGAATTACAAAACGGGATAATTTATACGTTCCCCTGCTTCTTATTTTCTTCAAACTTCGAATCAAAAAAAGATAAAACATTAACAAAATTTATTTTATTAAAAAGCAGTAGGGAAAAATCCGTTAGTACTTTAACACTGAAGTTCGTGTAATTCGCCGCGGCGAATTGGCAGAATATTATACAAACGGTGATTGATGTTGTTTTATTGAATTGTTGCATTGATTCAAAAAAACATTGAACTCCTACGGAGTTCTTGATTGCATATTCAAATTTTTCTACAAAGATTTAACCCCGATGGGGTTATGAACAAAAATGAAAATTGATTCATAAAAATCACCCTGACTGCCTACTGCTGACTGAGAACAATTTGGTTCTGGTTTACCCGACAGCTTTTGGGCGGGCTTGTTCAGGTTAGGTTATACGGAATTGCTTTTCTACTTTGCAAGACAATTTAATTGAAAGGGAAAAAGATGAACACAGATATTCACGATTTTTCTAACGATTTTTCAGAGGAATCGTTTTGGAAGAAAATTAAAAAATTTGCTGTAAAAGCCGGTAAAGAAGTAATTGAAAAAGCATTGGTACTCTATTACTGTTTTATCGATGGAGATACACCCGTTTGGGCAAAAGGAGTAATTCTCTGCGCGCTTGGATATTTTATTTCACCGGCTGACGCGATTCCGGATATTACACCGCTGGTAGGATTTGCCGATGATTTAGGGGCATTAATCGGCGCAACGGCTGCGGTTGCAGCGCATATTAAGAGAGAGCACGTTGATAAAGCAAAAGGAAAATTAAAAGAGTGGTTTCAATAAAATTATAATTAAATCAAGTGTACAATTAATAGAAATTTTTTAAGGTTAGTATTGCTAAAAAAGCTTATGGGTCTATTCTCTAAAATAAAGGACAAAGGAACTTCGATTCTTTTTGCGAAGTATGCTGATAGATTTATCTCTGATTTTGGTAATCTTAATCACCTAAAAATTGATTCGGCAAATAAAGATATTTATTTGTCGGTGAGTCTAAAAGGGGAGAGAGAAAGTATTGATATCAAGATGTCGGGATATGAAGTTGTTAAATCAAAAGATGATAATTTCATTCAGTTCCAAAATATTACAACTTCGAGAGAATGGATAAATGTAGGACTTGAAAAATTCTTTCTTGAAAGACGAATTGATATCCCGGCGCAATACATTGGTATCGTCAAGTTTCTATTATAAATGTGTAATCGTAATTTTTAAGCCGGCAGAACCGGACAGGTAAGTTGCAAAAAGTACGGCATTGTAGTTCATAGCTGAAGGTTAGCCGATAAGTAAAAAGTATTACTTTGCCGAAGAAAAAGGGAACATACAAA
>CAZVYT010000133.1:0-1577 GCA_964631495.1 uncultured Melioribacter sp.
AAAACAAAATGTTGCGCTGACAAAACCGTCATTGCTGTTCTGGGCGGCGGTTTAGTTGCAACGCCGTTATGTTGCTAGGATATTAGAGATGAATTTTGGTGAAGTAAAAATACAAGAAAACGTAGATAAGCTTTGTTATGAATACAGAAGGTTAGATGAACATTTGAAACACCCTAAGCATAAATTGCCGTTGAGTTTTAATAATTATTCTTATAAGTCAGCTGGTCAAGAAAAAATTATGATATCAAAGTATTTCCGGAATATTGAAGCTTTAGAAAAACTAGAGTCTCTTATCAACCACTTAGATCCATTTTTTATATCAATTGAATATTTCCAAAATAATATTAATGTGGATAGAAAAGATGGCATACAATTAGAGAAGTCTTTTAAAGATCAATTGTTTCTGAAAATTGCAGCCGATTCAATTAGATCATCGCTTGATATATACGCTAAATTTGTTTCGTGGTTTTATGATTTATCAAATAAAAAGAATGTTGGATTCGGTTACGAAAAATTTATTGATAAGCTAGAAAAGCATTCTCCCACTTTAAAGAAACATCTCAATAATCTTTACTCTTCTGAAGATTATAAAACAATTAGAGACTTTCGAAATGCTGATAAACATATTGGATTTGATAGATTTGAAATGGATATCATTCGTTCATCAAAAAAGTTTGAAATAACCACCAAACGTATCCCTAAGCTAGATAAGGATAGAATGGAACATTGTTTGCTTTCCTTACTCAATTCATTGCAAGAAGTTATAAAAATAACAATAGATGAATTTATGAAATATGATTTGGGCTATAATTCTAAATCTGATTTTGAAGTAAGTGTCGGAGAAGATGGATTATTAAGAGGTTAATGCAACATAACCCGCGTCTCAGCCCGACCGCTTCTCCGAATCGGTCGTAGTGAAAGATCATCGGGTTTGGCTTTTCAAAGTTGGTTGCTCTATAAAGTGTGATTTATTAACAAAACAGATTATTTAATAAAAGTTGCGTTAAAGTAGCGGCATAGTAGTTCGTGGCGGCGGGCTAAACGCAACGCCGTTATACCGCAAGAAATATTAATTATTTGAAAATGGTTTTAAGCATTAGTTAATATAAAATTGATAACAAAACAATAGGGATATTTATATGGACGATAAATTACTTCAAATCAAAAAACAAATATTAAGTGAACTTGGGTATTTAAGTTATATGGAAAAGAAAAATATTAGAGATGATCATGATCAGACCTTTATTGAGAAGGAACTCAGAGCAATTAAGAAAAGAAAAAAGATAAATTTCTATTCAGTTGTTTTTATAACATTAGCTTTAATCTTCGCAATAATGTCAATGTTCTATGAGTCGAATCCTATAATTTCATCTCGGAATATAATTGGGACTATATCTTTTGTATTAATATTTGTATCGAATGTGTTTTTGTATTCATCTCAATTATTAGAGAATACTAAAAGAGAAACATTGTATAGAATATTATCTGTTTTTAATAAATAAAAACGCGGTATAACCAGCGTCTGCTAATGAACTTAGTCATTCAAGCAGCGGAGTTAGCGAGAAGCCGTAACGCAC
>CAZVYT010000134.1:0-1559 GCA_964631495.1 uncultured Melioribacter sp.
TATTTTCCCAATATCGGGGATACTTTTTATGATCTTTTGGCGAATGCAGCACTGGTCTGTACCTAAGCGACGAGCTACTTCGCATAGTGACAAACCTTTCTCCAAGACATCTAATACTGCGTCCAAACGCTGCTGATCTGAATACTTTCTTTTTCCACTCATAAAAAACACCCCAAATGTTGTGTCCAACTTTTGGGGTGCAGTTCATTCCGGGGCTTTGCTGTTCAATCTCTTTTTTAGTTTTGCATTGCTTTATGCACAGGTTGCAAATCCGCGTCAGCGTTCCTATTTACATCCAAACTATCGGGGCTGTACATAATATTTTAAATTAAATTGCATTTCTCTACATTTGGTTATGGTTTTTTGATTTGTTGGAATAACACTGTCATCAATTTCTCTAATTACTCCATTGTAATCAAATATGCCTGTATCTTTTGGAAGATAATCATATTTGACAATATTAGAACCTGAAAATAATCTTCTCAGTTTAGTTGAATCGTCAGGTATTTCAATTAAAAAATATATTTTACTGTTTTTAAAGTAAGGAACAGTTAATTCAATATTAGCTTTATATTCATCGCCGAGCAAAATAGTGTCATAATTTGAAAGAATTCTATAAAAATTACTTGTTAAATAATTTGTATCGCCATTCTCTTTAAAATTTATTACCTGATTAATAAAAGCACTATCTTGATTATTCTTATCACCAACTATAACGTATTCGATTAGTTTATACATAGTCGAATCATCTCTATAAAATTTATGCCAGTTAATGGGATTATCATTAATATAATTTCCTGCTGAATATAATTTTCCGTTCTCATAATACTTTTTGCAATATGTTTTTTTTACAGAATCATTAATTACTTCAACTTGTTCACATTCACTTTTTAAGTTATTATTATCATAATACTCTCTGTGAATTTTCCTATTCGAATCACCTTTTTGGTTTTTGTCAAAAGAACAAGAAACTACTAAACTCAATATTATAATTATAAAAGTTACTCTCATATGAATTCGTTAATAATGTTTAACATATCTTCTTTCTTTTATGCCAGGTAAATCCTTTTTACTAACTGTAGTATCTTTTGACCATGTCATACTCCCTCCGCCATAATAATCAGTAGTTAAAATGGAAATAGTTGTATCTTGATTAGGCGCATTTGAGCCAGTATTTCCTGATTTCTTTTCATCAATTGTTTTGCCATGAGCATCGGTTTTTTCAGCGGTGCCAGTGCTTTCTTCAACTATATCTTTATCAGATTTCATTTCCTTTATCTCTTTCATAGCACCCATAGCTTTCTTTATCGATTTGGCCCAATTTAAAGGACTTGGAGTAACTTTAGTGCTACTCTTTTGTGCCCCTAAAACAAGCAACAAATCGGATACATCAAGCATTTCAGGTTCGTATTCTGTTGTTGTATTTGTAGGGGAGGTTCCACCGCCTCCATATAAATACATCCCATCGCTTTGTGAACTCCCACTTTTAATCCAGCTTTTAAGCCGTTGCCACCATGATGGTTTATCTCCTCTAATAATTACTTCTGGTTTGGTTCCAC
>CAZVYT010000135.1:0-1544 GCA_964631495.1 uncultured Melioribacter sp.
AATGTTATACATAGTGATTTAAATATAGTATATTTAAATGTTTCTGGAAAATTGAGTTTGGGACAGAATTGATTAGTTCTCGTGGTTTTTGGTATAGAAGTTGAAGATGTCTATTATTCGTTTGATGCTTCCTAGGTAGAGAATGACTTTTTGTTGTACTTTGCCTTTTTTGTTCAGTTTTCCTTCTACGATGTAGTAGTATGTGTTGCCTTTTACTTTTTTTGCTCTTATGTAAGCCATCATTCTTTTCATAGGCACAATAGGTATATAAACTTTATGATTTTATTGTTAATAAAATCTTTGTAGTAGTTAGGCACAATATAATGAATGGCAGAATTATGGGAAAAACATATTCATGACCGACTAAAAGAGCTCGAAACATACTTGTTGGATGAATACAAAAGAAATCATCCTCCAAAAAAAATGAACTATGCGGAGTACGAACAAGAATTCAGGCAAAGATTCAGAAATGCCATGAATGAACTGCCCACCTTGATTAAAAAAGCAACTGAAAACTTAATGTTTTATCGAGGGAAAGGAAACAAGCCTTCTTTGACAATTGAGGAACGACTGCGATTACTTTTAATAAGCCAGTTAGCAGGCAAAAGCAATCGAATGATTGCTTACATGACTCGATTATTCGCGGTTATTACCGGAATTGATCGAAGCTATAAAACTATTGAACGATTATATTCTAATAAAGAAATTGAAATTGCCCTATTCAATCTCTGGATTTTAGTGCTTAAACACAAAAACGTGAATGAAATCGACGGCACAGGAGACGCAACAGGTTATGGATTATTCATCAGCAAACATTATTATTCCTATGTCAAGAAACTAAAAGATAAAGCCAAAGAATCCGAGAACACAAGAAAAGCATTCGTTTACGAATTCACAATAATCGACCTAAAAACCAAAATGCACGTCTGTTTTGGAACAAGTTTATTCAGCGAAAAACAAGCATTTGAAAAAGCAATTCAAATGCTTAAAGAAACAAATATCAAACTAAAATCAATCCGATTAGACCGGTATTACAGTTTTCCATGCTATGTTGATTTATTTCCAGACACAAAAATGTACATAATCCCAAGAAAAGACACTAAACTAGGACATGGAATTCATTGGTATAACACAATGAAATCCTTTGTTGAAGAAACCATGAAATATCTCGAGGAATATTTCCAAAGAGAAAACTCAGAAAGTAGCTGGGCCGGAGACAAAAAAATGTTCGGATGGAACATCCGACAAAAAAGAGAAGACCGAATCAACACAGCTCTATTCTGCCGAGCAATATGGCATAACATACTCCGATTATAACCCGCTAATTCTGTCCCAAACTCTATTGAAATACCCAGTTAAATAAGTTATTTGCCTCAGGCTTTCTATGAAAATACTGGCCAATAACCATTCACAGAGAAACCTTTTTATAACACCCGCCATTACAAAACACCATGATAATTGGAATTGTAGGAAAAGCAAATTGCGGAAAATCTACCTTCTTCAAATCGTTAACACTCGCCGACGTGCTGATAGCAAACTACCCG